>JBEIEP010000011.1:0-73641 GCA_040382935.1 Burkholderiaceae bacterium | reverse complement strand
TCATCTACGGTAATATCTATTCCAGCCATCGCACTCACTCCTTCCTTGGTTAACAAAATCAGCTTCGAAAACTCGATTCTGTCAAACTCGGAGAGCTGCGATGGCTACCCCTTTAATTTGCAGCAGTTTAGGGACTTAATCCTTGACCGATGTCGTGTCTTTAGTGGTCACAATCTTGCGCCCCGTAAAGTCTTTGAGCTCGTTAATTGGGCTGTCGGCCCGAACCATAAAGCGTGCCCCAGCAATATAGTGGGGGATGGTAAATGCCACTTTCTCGCGTCGCTCGGCGGTGTTGGTGGTAGAGCCGCATTCCAAATCGGCTTTTCCCTCCGTGATCGCGGTAAAACGGGTGGTTGACGAAACGTAAATGAATTCGTAGCTCAAGGACTTGAGATTCAGTTGTTTCCGAATGGCTTCATGCAGCTTAAGGCACAGATCAACCGAATAGCCTACGGGCTTTTTGTTGCCGTCAAGGTAAGAAAACGGAGCAGAGGCCTCGCGCAACGCAATCACGATCTTGCCGCTTTGTTTGATGCGATCTATTACGGGGCCTGCAAGCAGGTTCAAGCTGGCGATGGTCAAGCTGACGCCCAACAGGAATTGGCAAGCTCTACGCAGCCCAGAAAATTGGATAGATGAAATCATAGTAAGCCCTCTCCTTGTGGTGTTAAGACTAAGAGACACCGAGTAGGTGTCATTCAGGTTGGCTTTGATAGATTGTGTCGATCAAGCCATTGGATTCGGGGCGAAGCTTAGTTGAATTGTTCGGCTTATAACTAATGAATAATCCGCATTGAAGTGCAATGGTTCAGCAGATGACCTTGAAACGCTGATGCGCGATGGGTTTGGTAGCCAGGCATTTTTGGCCGCCCTACGAAGCTGATGGGTTCCGCGCCTTTTCCAAAGCCTTGAGCAAAATTGCCTTCTTCTGGTCCAGAAGTGCAGGGTCGGTAATTTTGGAGTGGGCCGCTATATCCTGGGCCTTGGCTTCAAGTTCTTGAACGCGCTCTGTCGCTTTGTTTGTGGCTTTGGCGGTCTGCCGTGCTTGCCGTTGGCCGTAACGTGCCAGCGCCGCATCGGCCTGGGGTTGTGACCACGCTGCCCATCCTGTCAAACCGGTTTGGGTGGGGTGTTGCACCGTCACGTCTTCGGTCATGATGCAGTCCACGGGGCATACGGGTAGGCATAAATCGCAACCGGTGCAGTGGTCTTCTATCACCGTATGCATGCGCTTGTTGGTGCCCACAATGGCGTCCACCGGGCAGGCTTTGATGCACAGGGTGCAGCCTATGCACCAGTCTTCGTCTATCCAAACAATGTGCCGAGGGGCCTCTAGGCCAAAGTCGGGGTTTAGGGCTTGTGCGGGCTGGCCGGTTAGGCGGGACAGGCGCTGTACGCCCTCTTGACCACCGGGGGGGCATTGGTTGATGGGCGCACTACCGTTGGCGATGGCACCGGCGTAGGCCAGGCAGTCGTCGTAGCCGCAGCGGGTGCATTGGGTTTGCGGCAGCACGGCGTGGATTTGCGCGGCCGTGATGGGGGGCGTGGAGCCCCCCGTGCGTGGCTGGGTTTTGGCCTGTGCCACCAGTGGCGGTGCTCGCTATTAAGCCTTGCTTGCACGCCAAGCGGTTTTAACCACTGGCGCTGGGCTGGCTGGGGTCGATGCGGCCGTGCGAGAGACCGCGGCTGCCTGCGCAGGTTTGCTGGCCTTGGTGATCGTCGCGGGCTTGGGTGTTGCGCCTGCTTTTGCAGTCGTGGCTGTTTTGGCGGTGGTGGCTTTGACGGCTTTGCTTGGGGCCGTCACCGGCTTTGCAGCCTTGGGCGCTACCACCACGGGCTTGGCCGATGATGGAGTGGGCTTGGGTTCTGCCTTTACCGCTTGGGATTGCTCCTTGGCAGGCGTGGCTTGTGCGACAGCCGCTTTTTGGGTGCTGGTTTTAGCCTTTGCGCTTGGGACTTTTGCTACCACAGGTGCCTTGTGCACGGGGGCAAATGCTGACGCCACAGCAATCGCAGGAGCGGCTGGGGCAGCGTCAACGGCTGGTAAAACCGGGGCAACGGGTGCAACCGGTGCAACCAAGGCCGTAGCAGGTGTAAAGGTTTTGTGGTTGGCCAAAATAAAGGCTTTGACCACGGGGTATACCTTTTCGCGCCAACGGCGGCCGCTAAAGATGCCGTAATGACCGGCACCTTCTACTTCAAAGTGGTGGTGTTGGCTTTCGGGCACGCCACTGCACAGGGCGTGGGCGGCGTAGGTTTGGCCACCCCCTGTAATGTCGTCCAGCTCGCCTTCTACGCTTAACAGCGCGCTGGTTTTGATGTCTTGGGGGCGCACACGCTCGAGTTGGCCGTCCAGATTGGGTACATCCCAAGTGCCTTTGACCAAGTTGAACTCTTGGAAGACGATTTTGATGGTCTCAAGGTAGAAATGGGCGTCCAGATCGAGCACGGCGTTGTACTCGTCATAAAACTTGCGGTGGGAGTCGGCGCTCGACAAATCGCCTTTGACCAAATCCGCAAAGTAGTCGTAATGGCTCTTGGCGTGGTTGTCGGGGTTCATGGCCACAAAGCCCGAGTGTTGCAAGAACCCAGGGTACACGCGCCGCCCTTTGCCGGCAAAACTGGCCGGCACGCGGTAAATCACGTTGTTTTCAAACCAGCTAAAGGGCTTGGTAGTGGCTAGGTTGTTAACGGCAGTAGGCGCTTTACGAGCATCAATGGGGCCACCCATCATGGTGAGTGACAGAGGCGTGGTCTCACCCCGGCTGGCCATTAATGAAACGGCGGCCAACACCGGTACGGTAGGCTGACAAACACTCATCACATGGCAGTTGCCGTACTTGCCTTGCAAGTAACGGATAAAGTCTTCCACATAATGCACGTAGTCGTGCAGATGGAAGTCGCCCTCGCTCACCGGCACGGTGCGGGCGTTTTTCCAGTCGGTGATGTAGACCTTGTGGTCTTTGAGCATGGTGCGCACGGTGTCGCGCAGCAGCGTGGCGTAATGCCCCGACAGCGGTGCCACGATAAGCACCGCGGGCTGGCCTTTCAGCGATTCCAGGGTCTTTGCATCGTCGGTAAAGCGTTTAAAGCGGCGCAGTTCGCAAAAGGGCTTGTCGATTTCTACGCGTTCGTGAATAGCAATCTCAACGCCGTTGCATTCAACCGCTGTAATGCCAAACACTGGCTTTTCATAGTCCTTGCCCAAGCGGTACATCAGGTCATACCCGGCGGCAATGCGTTGGGTGAGGGCGTTTTTGGTAAACGGTAGCTCTGAATTGCTGAGCATCTTTGCTGTTGCATGGGCAAAGTCAACGAAAGGCTCCATGAAAGAGCGCTGGGTTTCGTAGATCTGGTAGAGCATGGAACGGCCTTAATCAATTATGTTGCAGTGCAATATAACAGTTTAACGTGAGTTGTGCGCGCAGAACATCGCGCGGGTGACATTTAGGGGAATGCGCTTAATTGTCTGCGGCGTGGTATCGCAAACCAATCAACATCGGCAACAGTTGTGGCCATCAAGGCCACAAACCGCAGTCACATCACCTTGGCAATACAAGCACAAACGTAGTCAATATTTTTGCTATTGAGCGCGGCCACGCACATACGTCCGGTGTCGGTACCGTACACGCCAAACTCGGTGCGCAGGCGTACCATTTGGTCTTTGGACAGGCCCGAGTAGCTAAACATGCCCACTTGCTCGGTAATAAACGACATATCGGCCTTAACGCCCGCCGCCTTCAAGCCGTCGACCAATTTTTGGCGCATGGCCTTAATGCGGGTACGCATCTCGCCCAGTTCGGCCTCCCATTGGGCGCGCAGGGCAGGGGTGCCCAGTACCATGGCTACCACGGTAGCGCCGTGGGTGGGTGGGTTGCTGTAGTTGGTGCGAATCGCAATTTTGAGCTGGCTTAGCACGCGGCTGGCCTCTTCTTTGCTGGCGCACACCACACTCAAAGCGCCCACGCGTTCGCCATACAGGCTAAAGCTTTTGCTAAACGAGGTAGACACAAAAATCTGCTGGCCAGCGGCCACAAACTTTTGCACGACTTGTCCGTCCTCTGTTAGGCCGTCTGCAAAACCTTGGTAGGCCATGTCCAAAAATGGTGTGAGTTGGCGCTCGGTACACACCTGCACCACTTGGTCCCACTGCGCAGGGGTGATGTCGTAACCCGTGGGGTTGTGGCAACGGGCATGCAAAACCACGATGGTGTTGGGTTGTGCGGCGGTCAGGTCGGCCAGCATGCCAGCAAAATCAAGGCTGCGCGTGGCGGCATCGTAGTAACGGTAATTGTTCACCACAAAACCCGCATTGGTAAACAGTGCGCGGTGGTTGTCCCAACTGGGGTCGCTAATCAGCACCTGGGCGTTGGGTGACACGTTTTTCAAAAAATCCGCGCCTACCTTTAAGCCGCCCGTGCCGCCAATGCACTGCACGGTGGCCACACGGCCCGCCTGCAACACCTCGCTGCCCGCACCAAACACCAGGTTTTTGACGCCTTCGTCGTAGGCGGCAATGCCGTCAATAGGTAAATAGCCACGGGGTTTGGGTGTGGCGGCAATGGCTTGCTCGGCCGCTTGCACGCAGTTCAAAACGGGTAACTTGCCGTTGTCGTCAAAGTACACCCCTACGCCTAAATTCACTTTGTTGGGATTGGTGTCGGAGGCAAATTGCTCGTTAAGTCCCAAAATCGGGTCACGGGGGGCGAGGCTTACGTTAGAAAACAAAGACATTTTTCTCTTTCGCAGGGAGCTTGAAGCGGGTTGAACTTCCATCAATGGTGCCAGAGGAAGTTAGACATGTTTGCACCGCAACATTTTACAACGAGGGTTTAAGGAACCTCTGCAAAACTCGCTGTGTAGATATGAGCCACGAGAATGGATGCACCACAAGGCGGATTTTGCAGATCATACCGGGCGGTATGAGCCAAAAAGCCAACGCAGTGGGGCGCCATTATTGGGGCCTCAGATCGCGCATGGGGTTTTGCAGAGGTTCCTTAAATGTCTACTGACACGCTATGGCCAATGTGCACACCTAGACTGCCTACAATGTAAAACCACTTGCACCTAGCAAATCCTGATTACCGATATGGCTATTGTCCCACTCCCTACCCCTGAACGGGTTGCCGCACCGACCATCCCAGAAGGTCATTTCGTGCGCTTTCCTAACTCGCCGTTCGAGCTGTACCAGCCCTATGCACCCGCTGGCGACCAGCCCACGGCCATCGCCCAGTTGGCCGAGGGCATTGCCGACGGTGAATCGTTTCAGGTTTTGTTGGGGGTGACCGGTTCAGGCAAAACCTTTACCATGGCCAATGTGATCGCGCAAATGGGCAGGCCTGCCATTATTTTTGCTCCCAACAAGACCTTGGCGGCGCAGTTGTACAGTGAATTTAGAGAGTTTTTCCCGCGCAATGCGGTGGAATACTTTGTGAGCTATTACGACTACTACCAGCCCGAGGCCTACGTGCCCCAGCGCGATTTGTTTATCGAAAAAGACTCGGCCATTAACGAGCATATTGAGCAGATGCGGCTGTCGTGTACCAAGAGTCTATTGGAGCGGCGCGATGTGGTGATTGTGGCCACTGTGTCGGCCATTTACGGTATTGGCGCGCCCGAGTCCTATCACAAGATGATTATGACCCTGCGCGTGGGCGATAAGCTTAATCAACGCGATGCCATTACCCAACTGGTGCGCATGCAATACGACCGCAACGACATTGAGTTCACCCGTGGCGCGTTTAGGGTGCGTGGTGACACCATCGATGTGTTCCCGGCCGAGCACTCAGAGTTGGCGATACGCATTGAGTTGTTTGATGACGAGGTAGAAAGCCTGTCTTTGTTTGATCCGCTGACCGGTCGAATTCAGCAAAAAATACCGCGCTTTACGGTGTACCCCAGCAGCCACTACGTGACCCCTCGTGACCAGGTATTGGCGGCGGTGGAGACCATCAAAGAAGAGTTGCGCGTGCGCTTGGCGCAATTGCTGGCCGACGGCAAACTGGTAGAGGCGCAACGCCTAGAGCAACGCACCCGTTTTGATCTGGAAATGCTGAGCGAAGTAGGGCACTGCAAGGGCATTGAAAACTACAGCCGCCATTTAACCGGCGGTGCACCCGGTGACCCACCGGCCACACTGACCGATTACCTGCCGCTCGACAGCCTGATGTTTTTGGACGAGAGCCACGTCATGATTGGCCAGCTCAACGCCATGTACAGCGGCGACCGTTCGCGCAAAACCACCTTGGTGGAATACGGTTTTAGGTTGCCCAGCGCCCTAGACAACCGCCCCCTTAAGTTTGAAGAGTTCAAAACCAAGATGCGCCAAGTGGTGTTTGTGTCGGCCACGCCGGGCGATTGGGAGAGAGCCCAGGGTGGTGCGGTGGTAGAGCAATTGGTGCGCCCCACAGGCTTGGTGGACCCCTTGGTCGAGGTACGGCCCGCGCAATCGCAGGTGGACGACGTGATGCAAGAGATTCGCATTCGGGTCAACAAAAACGAGCGGGTGCTCATTACCACCTTAACCAAGCGCATGGCCGAGCAGCTAACGGATTACCTGTCAGATAACGGCGTCAAAGTGCGGTATTTGCACAGCGACGTTGACACCGTGGAGCGGGTAGAGATTTTGCGCGATTTGCGCCTGGGCACTTTTGACGTGCTGGTGGGAATTAACCTGTTGCGCGAGGGCCTGGATCTGCCAGAGGTGTCTTTGGTGGCCATACTGGATGCGGACAAAGAGGGTTTTTTGCGCTCTGAACGTAGTTTGATTCAAACCATTGGCAGGGCCGCGCGTAACGTGGGCGGCATGGCCATTTTGTACGCCGACCGCGTGACCGACTCTATGGCGCGCGCCATTGGCGAAACCGAACGCCGCAGGGCCAAGCAAATCCTGTTCAACGAAACCCACGGCATTACCCCCAAAACCATCCTGAAAAAAGTGCGTGACCTGATCGACGGGGTGTACAGCGAAAAATCCAAAGAAGAAGGCAAACGCCTAGACCTACAAGCCCAACAACGGGCTGCCGCCGAGGACTTGTCAGAAAAAGACTTGGCGCGTGAGATCAAACGCCTTGAAAAACTCATGGTGCAACACGCCAGAGACCTGGAGTTTGAAAAAGCCGCCCAGGTGCGCGACCAGTTGGCCATGCTTAAAGAGCAGGTGTTTGGGGCCAGCGTCAGTGATGCCAAGGTGATTCCACTCTTAAAATAAGGGTTATTGCTAGTAACCCCCTACAACACCCCATGTGGCCCGTGAGCAGCCGGGCTCAGGCGGTCTGCTGCGTTGCTTTTCTTGCCAATAGGCTCGCTATTGGCTTCAAAAAGTCGCCTTGCATCCCATCCTGATCCGACCGTCACGATCCCACAGGGATGTTGCAGAGGGTTACTAATTCCCGAACGTTTTGCTAGGTCTTTGATATACTTGAGCCCGTTACTAGGGTATTCGAATTGATTTTGTCAAACCAGCGAAAGGTGTTGCGATGCGTTTAACCACCAAAGGACGGTTCGCCGTCACGGCCATGATCGATTTGGCCTTGCGTCAGTCCGCCGGCCCCGTTACTTTGGCTGCGATCAGTCAACGGCAAAAAATTTCCCTGTCTTACCTTGAGCAGTTGTTTGGCAAATTGCGCCGCAATGGCTTGGTGGAATCCACCCGTGGGCCAGGTGGGGGTTATATGCTGGGCCGCGCCATGAATGAAATTTCAGTGACCGACATTGTGCTGTCCGTAGACGAGCCACTGGACGCCACAGGCTGCGCCGGCAAAGAAAATTGCCAGGGCGAATCGGGCCGGTGTATGACGCACGACTTGTGGACTTCGTTGAACGCCAAAATGGTGGAATTTCTGAATTCCGTCACCTTGCAAAAATTAGTGGAAGACCAACTGGCCAAGGGCGTAGAAGCCGACTTCAAACCCCTTGTCCGACGGGGTATTGCGCCCATGCCGGTTCAAAAGCCTATCGCTAGCAACGCGCCCAATTCGGTGTTTGCGCTTGGCACTATGGCCGCGGCGAAAGGTTAATGATGTCTGCAACCCCCCATTTACCGATTTACCTCGATTACAGCGCCACCACGCCGTGCGATCCACGGGTGGTCGATGCCATGATTCCCTGGTTGCGTGAGCACTTTGGCAACCCTGCGTCGCGCAGTCACGCCTGGGGCTGGGAAGCCGAGGCTGCAGTAGAGGCCGCCCGTGAGAACGTGGCTGCACTGATAGGCGCCGACCCGCGCGAAATCATTTGGACCAGCGGCGCCACTGAATCGAACAATTTAGCCCTTAAAGGCGCGGCCGGGTTTTACCAAGGCAAGGGCAAGCACATCATCACCGTTAAAACAGAGCACAAAGCGGTTTTGGACACGTGTAGAGAGCTTGAGCGCAAAGGGTTTGAGGTCACCTATTTAGATGTTCAAGCCGATGGCCTGCTAGACCTCAGCGTATTTAGCGCCGCCATCCGTCCCGACACCATTTTGGCCAGTGTGATGGCCGTGAACAATGAGATTGGTGTGGTTCAGGATATTGCTTCAATTGGTGCCATTTGTCGTGCCAAAGGCGTGATCTTTCACGTGGATGCGGCGCAGGCCACTGGGCGCATTGCGGTGGATTTGGCCACCCTACCCGTCGATTTAATGAGCTTGACCGCCCACAAAACCTACGGTCCCAAGGGCATTGGCGCGCTCTTTGTACGGCGCAAACCCCGTATCCGCCTTGAGGCGCAAATGCACGGGGGAGGGCACGAACGCGGTATGCGCTCTGGCACCCTTGCCACGCACCAAATTGTGGGTATGGGCGAGGCGTTTCGAATTGCCCGCTTAGAAATGGACGCCGACAACACCCGTATTCAAGCCCTGCACGACCGCTTGGTGGCCGGCCTGGCAGATTTGGAACAGGTCTTTATCAACGGTCACCCAGAAAAACGCATTCCTCACAACGTCAACATGAGCTTTAACTTTGTTGAGGGTGAGTCGCTCATCATGGGTGTGAAGGGCTTGGCGGTATCTAGCGGGTCGGCGTGTACGTCGGCCAGCTTAGAGCCCAGCTACGTGTTACGCGCCTTGGGCCGCAGCGATGAACTGGCCCACAGCAGTTTGCGTATGACGATAGGGCGCTTTACCACCGAGCAAGAAATCGACACGGCCATTGCGGCCATACGAGAAAACGTTGCCAAACTGCGCGAGCTCAGCCCGCTGTGGGAGATGTACCAAGATGGCGTTGATTTAAGCACCATTCAGTGGGCGGCTCACTAAGCCATTGCCCAGTTGGCACCGTGTCAGTTTGATAGATTTGAATGTAACCCTAGAAGGTAAAAAAATGGCCTATTCAGAAAAAGTTGTAGATCACTACGAAAATCCCCGCAATGTGGGTAGCTTTGAAAAAGGCGACGATTCAGTCGGCACAGGCATGGTGGGTGCGCCCGCCTGCGGCGACGTCATGAAGCTGCAGATCAAAGTGAACCCGCAAACGGGCATTATTGAGGATGCTCGCTTTAAAACCTATGGTTGTGGCTCAGCGATTGCCTCGTCATCCTTGGTCACCGAATGGGTCAAAGGCAAAACCTTAGACCAGGCCGCCGCACTTAAAAACAGTGAAATTGCCGAAGAATTGGCACTGCCGCCCGTCAAAATTCACTGCTCTATTCTGGCCGAAGACGCGATCAAAGCGGCGGTTGAGGACTACCGCAAAAAGCAAACGGCCGCTGTGGCCTGATGGACATCAGCCGCCCACGCCAGACCCTAACTTGAACTTGCCATGTCATCCATTACCTTGACCGAAGCCGCCGCGCGCCACGTGAACCGTTACCTTGCCAAGCGTGGCAAGGGCGTTGGCATCAGCCTTGGGGTCAGAACCACGGGGTGCTCCGGTTTGGCCTACAAACTAGAGTACTTGGACGAGTTTGCCCCGGAGCACAAAATCTTTGAAGGCCATGGCGTAAAAATTGGGGTCGACCCCAAAAGCCTGCCCTACTTAGAGGGCACCGAACTGGACTTTGTGCGTGAAGGCTTGAACGAAGGATTCAAATTTAACAACCCGCGTGAGCGCGACCGTTGCGGTTGTGGCGAGTCGTTCCGGGTTTAGGCCTCAAGGCAGGTGCTAGGCATGACCAGCCCTTCGATGGCGGACAACGACTTCGTGCTGTTCGAGCTACCCGTGCAATTTGCCCAGTCCGCCAGTGCCCTGCGCAGCAAATGGACGCAATTGCAAAGCCAAGCCCATCCCGACAAATTCGCCTCTGAAGGTGCCGCCGCGCAGCGCTTGGCGCTGCAATGGTCGGTGCGTATCAACGAGGCCTACCAGCGTCTTAAATCACCGCTCAAGCGGGCCCAGTACCTGTGCGAGCTGGCGGGTCATCCTATCGCGGCAGAGAGCAATACCGCCATGCCATCGGCTTTTCTGATTCAGCAAATCGAATGGCGCGAGGCCTTGGATGAGGTGCAAAACGCCTCGGGCGCTGAGGCACTTTTGGCTCAAATTGATGAGGCCTTGCAAAGCCAATGGAAGCAATTAGAAGCCGCTTTGGATGTTGACCGCAATCTGACCACGGCCACTTTACTCGTTCGTCAAATTATGTTTTTGGACAAGTTAGCGGCGCAGGCCGCGCAGGCGGTTGAAAGCCAGCACAACTAAAGCAAACGACACCACCGATACAACTGCGTCATGGCATTACTTCAAATCTCTGAGCCCGGACAATCACCCAACCCGCACGAGCGACGTGTGGCGGTTGGCATTGACCTGGGCACCACCCATTCCCTGGTTGCGGCAGTGCGCAACGGCGTGTCCGAATGCCTGCCCGACGCGCAGGGCCGCGTATTGCTGCCCTCGGCGGTGCGCTACCTGGCCCCAGGCCAACGGCAGATTGGTCACGAAGCACTACAAAGCTCGCCCAATGCGGCCAGTCCCACCTTGCTTTCGTTCAAACGGCTGATGGGTCGCGGCCTGGCCGACATTGCCGAACGGCAACAAATGGCGTACCAGTTTTCAGAGCAACCGGGCATGGTTTTGATAGAGACCCTGGACGGTGCAAAATCCCCCGTTCAGTTAAGTGCCGAAATACTGGCCACCCTCAAGTACCGCGCCGAAGACACCTTTAACGACGATGTATTTGGTGCCGTCATCACCGTTCCCGCGTATTTTGACGAGGCCCAGCGCCAGGCCACCAAAGATGCCGCGCAGTTGGCGGGTATCAACGTTTTGCGGCTGATCAGTGAACCCACGGCTGCGGCCATTGCCTATGGCCTTGACAATCAAAGCGAGGGCATTTTTGCCATTTACGACCTGGGCGGTGGCACTTTTGACGTGTCGGTGCTTAGGCTCTCTGAGGGCGTGTTTGAGGTGATTGCCACGGGTGGCAATGCCGCACTTGGGGGCGACGATTACGACCGAGCCCTGATGGCGGAGGTGCTAGCGGTGGCGGGGCGAAAAGCGCATGCGCCGCAAGATATCGCCCAATTGTTAAGTGCCGCAAGGGCTACCAAAGAGTGCTTGTCTACCCAAGACGCCGCGCTTTTTACCGCCCACTTGACCAGCGGGCCGCTGCAAGTTGAAGTGTCGCGCCAACAGTTCGAGCAGGCGGTTGCCCACTTAACGCGGCAAACCATCGCCGCCTGTAAAAAAGTGCTGAAAGACGCCGAACTCACCCCCTCCGAGGTGCAGGGCGTGGTGTTGGTGGGGGGTGCAACGCGCATCCCTTCGGTACAGCATGCGGTGGCGGATTTTTTTGCACAAACACCACTCACCAACCTCAACCCCGACGAAGTGGTGGCGCTGGGCGCTGCCATATCCGCCAACCAATTGGCTGGCAACGCAGGCGCGCAAAACCTGTTGCTTCTGGATGTGATTCCCTTGTCCTTGGGGCTGGAGATGATGGGCGGTTTGGTCGAACGCATTGTGCCGCGCAACCAAACCATTCCCACCGCCATGGCGCAAGACTTCACCACCTACAAAGACGGGCAAACCGCGTTGGCCTTGCACGTGGTACAGGGTGAGCGCGACCAAGTGGCCGATTGCCGTAGCTTGGCACGTTTTGAGTTACGGGGTATTCCGCCTATGGCGGCAGGGGCCGCCCGAATCCGCGTTACCTTTACGGTAGATGCCGACGGCTTACTCACTGTGGGGGCCAAAGAGCAGGTCAGTGGGGTAGAGGCACAGGTTACCGTCAAACCTTCCTACGGCTTGGCCGACGAAGACATCGCCCGCATGCTGCAAGAAGGTTTTGCCACCGCAGAGCAGGACATGGCGCAACGCGCGTTGATTGAGGCCCAGGTCGACTTGGACCGCCTTGTTATTGCCACCCGCTCAGCCCTTGCTAAAGACGGTGACCTGCTCAGTGCCGACGAACTTGCTGAGCTAAATTCCTTGCTGGACTCCACCCTTGCCCAGCGCGAACAACCAGACGCCGCCGCCATCGAAGCAGCAGGCAAGCAACTGGCCAAAGGCACCGAAGCCTTTGCCGCCGCCCGCATGAACCGTGGCATAGGCCAGGCGCTGGCAGGCAAGTCCATCGCCTCCATTTAATTGATCAATTAATCATGCCCATCATCACCATACTGCCGCACCATGAAGCCTGCCCCAAGGGCGCGACCGTGCAAGCACCCGCAGGCACCAGTATTTGCGAAGCCCTGCTAGAAAACGGCATCGCCATTGAGCACGCCTGCGACATGAGCGCCGCCTGTACCACCTGCCATGTGGTGGTACGTAGCGGGTTCGCCTCACTCGCCCCGTCCGATGAAGTCGAAGACGATTTACTTGACCGCGCCTGGGGCTTGGAGCCGCAATCGCGTTTAAGTTGCCAGGCCATTTTGGCGCAGCAAGACCTTACGATAGAGATCCCCCGTTACTCCATCAACCACGCCAAAGAGCTGGGTTAAAGCCAGATCAAGCCATGCGCCAAATCGTTCTCGACACCGAAACCACAGGCCTATCGGCCAGCAACGGCGACCGCATCATTGAAATCGGCTGTGTTGAACTCGTCAACCGCCGCCAAACCGGCAACAACCTGCATTTTTATGTCAACCCCGGACGCGACAGCCACGAAGAGGCGCTCAAAGTTCACGGCATCAGCAACGAGTTTCTAAAAGACAAACCACCGTTTGCGCAAATCGCCCCGACGTTGGTCGACTATCTGCGTGGGGCCGAACTCATCATTCACAACGCCCCGTTTGACGTCAGCTTTTTAGACAACGAGTTGCAGCTAACGGGCCTGCCCGTACTGAGCCAATTCGTATTGCAAGTCACAGACAGCTTGGCCATGGCCAAGGAGCTATTCCCCGGCAAGCGCAACAGCCTAGACGCCCTGTGCAGCCGCCTGGGCGTAGACAACAGCGGCCGCACCCTGCACGGCGCGTTACTAGACGCCCAGCTTTTAGCGGACGTGTACATCAACCTCACTCGGGGCCAAAACGCCCTGCTCATGGACGACGACAGCACCAGCGCCAGTGGCCCATCAGGCGAAGCGCTTGACCTGAGCACACTGCAATTGGTGGTGCTTCGCGCCAACGACCAAGAACTGGCCGCCCACGAAGCCCTGCTAGACGGAATGACCAAAGGCTGCAGCCAGATCATCTGGCGAAAGCCCGCCCCCGCTGTGGCATAATCACGCCTCTTTCGGGCGGTTAGCTCAGCGGTAGAGCACTGCATTCACACTGCAGGGGTCACATGTTCGATCCATGTACCGCCCACCATACATTTCAGGTCAAGATCAAAGCGCTTTTGGGGAACCCTTGGCGCTTTTTTTATTGGGGTTTTGCGGCAATGTGAAAAGCCGGAAATTTTTGCTTGCCACGGTTCGGCCCCTCACCCCACCTCGGGCAACTCCCGCAGCAACCACTGCTTAAACGCCAGCGCAGCTGAGCCTTTGGGTAGGCCTTCGGGGGCCACCAGGTAATAGGCTTCTGACATGGGCATTTGGTGGGCCAGGGGCCGCACCAGTTGGCCCGATGCAATCAAGTCGTTGGCAATGGTGCCGTGGGCCAGGGCCACGCCTAGGCCCGCTTGCGCCCATTGCAGACTCACAGCCCAGGTGCTCACCCGGTGCACGGGCGGCGTGATAGCGTTGGGTTGGCCAGGGTAGCTGGCCAGGTAGGCGTCCCAGCTCTCTAGGGTGCCGGGTAAGTCCAGCAGGCGCTGGCCCAGCAAGTCATCCAGGGTTTTGATTTTTTTGGCTAGAGCTGGGGAGCACACCGGGAACAAATGCTCTTGGGTTAGGCGCTTTCCGACCTGCTCGTGCGAGCGTTCGGTGCCAAAAAAAATCTCTAACGAGGGTGTTTGGTGGTGCTTTTCTTGCGACCAAATCGAGGTGGTGATGTTCAGTTGGGCCGATGGGTGGCTGGCCAAGAATCGCTCTAGGCGGGGGGTGAGCCAATACACCGTAAAAGACAAATTGGCCTGCAAGTGCAACACGTTGGGCTGTTTGCGGCCGGTCAACTCGCGCGTGCCTTGTGCCAGTAGCGCAAAGGCCGCCTGTACCGTGGGCAGGTAAGACATCGCGTCTTCGGTTAGGGTTAGGCCTCGCACCCGTCTTACAAACAGGGGGCGGCCCAAAGACACCTCTAGGGCTTTGATTTGTTGACTGACGGCCGACTGGGTGATGTGCAGCTCCGCCGCCGCAGCGGTAAAGCTCAGGGTGCGGGCCGTGGCCTCAAAGGCGCGCAACCAGTTAAGGGGTGGTAGGCGTTTGACCCGTGCCTCTGCACCTTTGGCCGTGACGGGCGTATCCGCTGCGGGCGTGGCCGGTGCTAAGGGTAGGGCAGAACGTTTAGGTTGGGGTGGCATATCGGTCCATATCGGTACATCGCGGGCGTCAAATCGGGTATTGGCAGGTATTAGTCAGGCATTAGCGAAACTAATTTTAAACGAGTATTTTCTTTAATTGCGAAAAACTTGGCGCTCTGACAGACTGCCACCGGCCCGCCAACCACCGGTAAATCAACCGACAATGGCGGCATTCCAACTTCTTCATTGAACTATGAACTCCAATTTCAAAATCGCATTCATCGGCCTTGGCAACCTGGGCGAACCGCTGTGTCACAACCTGACCAAAAATGGCTTTGACGTCACCGTAACCGACTTAAACAAAGACAACGCCAAACGCCTGATAGGTGAGGGTGCCAAGTGGTCCGACGATGTGGCCGGTGCCGTTAAGGGTGCCAATGTGGTGATTACCGCCTTGCCATCGGTGGCAGCCTCTCGCAAAGTGGTAGAGGGTGCCAATGGGGTGCTCGACCATCTGGCCGCAGGCGGTGTGTGGATTGAAATGAGCACCACCGACATGCACGATTTGCAACGCCTCAATGACAAGGCCAATGGGCTGGGTATCTCGGTGCTCGAATGCCCGGTTACCGGCGGTGTGCACCTGGCCGAATCGGGCCAAATCACGGTGTTGGTGGGGGGCGAAAAAGACGTAGCCGAGCGGGTGAATCCCATCTTGGCTTGCATGGGCGGTCAAATCATTTACATGGGCAAAATGGGTTGCGCCTCGGTGGTCAAAGTGGTCACCAATATGTTGGCCTTTATCCACCTGGTAGCGGCTGGCGAGGCCATGATGCTGCCCGCCATGTACGGGGTAGACCCCGATGCCACCTACCGCGCCATTCGCGCCAGCTCGGGCAACAGTTTTGTGCACGAAACCGAATCCAAACTGGTGCTTAGCGGCAGCTACAACGTGAAGTTCACTATGGACTTGGCGTGCAAAGACTTGGGGCTGGTTAACGACATTGCCAAAGAACTCAACGTGCCTCTAGAGTTGGGCAGCATGACCCAGCAAATCTTTAGGCGCGCACGGGGCTTGTATGGCAGCGAAGCCCAGTCGCCCGAAGTGGTGCGAATGATTGAACAAGCCTGTGGCCTGGAATTACGCGCCCCTGGTTATCCGACTGAATTGGTCGCGGAATAAAACAGCCTTAAACGCTCTCTGAAGCGGGTGCCTGACCATTGTCGGGCGTATCGTTCAAACCCACCTCGGTGCCATCGAGGTGGGTTTTTTTCTCGGACTTGGACTTGAGTTTTTCTTCTTTTTTCTTCTTCTTGGCCAGTTCTTTTTGCCGTTTTTCGTAGCCGTAGTTAGGTGTTGCCAAGATGCGCTTTCGTTATCAGTGATGAGGGCCATTCTACCCGGCTAATGACTGGCATTTCTTGATGCCGAGGCTGGCGACAAGGGACTTGCGCGGCAATGGTAACGGCATAGTGACGGTATGGCGACGATAGAGCGATGACAATTTCTCATGCAGGATATGCAAAAACATAGCCACGCGATTGGCCTTGCCACCCGATAATTTATTCCACTTCCAAATCATTCGTGTCTAGGCGCCTGGCCGCAGACAGTGCAACACGCACGGCAAGGCTAGGTAACAACGACACGGATGATTTGGAAGTGGAATTACTCTCGATTTACACGGAGCAGGCCCCTATGTCAGACCCCACCAATCCCCTTGCCAGTGCGTCTGCGGTCCCCGGTTCCGGGCCAGAGACGGCCACCAGTGCACCCACACGCCGTCGCGCTGGCGGGCGCGGCACGGGCGTGGCCCGAGCGGCCCGTTCTACCACCAAATACCGCTCGTTAAAACACCGTTTCCCGGTCATGCCGGTGGTGTCAGAGGACGAGTTAGAAGCCATCCACAACACCTCTTTGGATATTTTGGAGGAGATGGGCATAGACTTTATGCACGAGGGTGCACGGGCGATTTTGAAAGCGGCGGGGGCCGATGTGCGCCCCGGCGTGGAGCGGGTGCGTTTTGACCGCAACATGATTTTGCAGGCCATCAAAACCTGCCCCTCAGAGTTCACCCTCCACGCCCGCAACCCCGAGCGCAATATTCGGATTGGTGGCAACAACCTGGCCTTTGCCCAGGTGGCCAGCCCGCCAAACTGTTCGGATTTGGTGGGTGGCAGGCGGGCCGGTAACCACCAAGATTTTCAAAACCTGGTCAAGCTGGCGCAAAGCTACGACATCATTCACGCCACGGGGGGCTACCCTGTCGAGCCGGTAGATTTACACGCCTCAGTGCGACATTTGGTGTGTTTGTCGGACATTGCCAAGCTCACCGATAAACCCTTTCATGCCTACTCACTGGGCCAGCAGCGCAACTTAGACGGTCTAGAGATCGCACGTATCGCCAGGGGCATCAGCCAAGAGCAGTTAGAGCGCGAACCCTCGCTGTTTTCTATCATCAACAGTTCGTCGCCCCTGCGCCTAGACACCCCCATGCTGCAAGGCATTATGGAGATGTCGGCGCGCAACCAGATCATTATGCTCACGCCTTTCACGCTGGCGGGTGCCATGGCCCCGGTCACCATTGCCGGTGCCTTGGCCCAGCAAAATGCCGAGGCCTTGGCGGGCATCGCCTTTACCCAGTTGGTGCGCCCCGGTGCGCCAGTGGTGTACGGCGGCTTTACCTCTAATGTGGACATGAAAACCGGTGCCCCGGCGTTTGGTACACCCGAGTACATGAAGGCCGTGTTGGCCGGTGGCCAGTTGTGCCGCAAGTACGGCATCCCTTACCGCACCTCTAATGTCAACGCCGCCAACAGTGTGGACGCGCAAGCAGCCTACGAATCGGTGTTCTCGTTGTGGGCCTTGGTGTCGGCGGGCGGCAACTTCATCATGCATTCGGCCGGGTGGATGGAAGGTGGCCTGACCGCCTCGTTCGAAAAGTTTGTACTGGACTGCGACTTGCTGCAAATGGTGGCCGAGTTTTTAACCCCCTTGGATGTAAGCCCCGCCGGTTTGGCGATGGATGCGATTCGGGACGTAGGCCCCGGTGGCCATTACTTTGGCACCGCGCACACTTTGGAGCGTTTTGAGACAGCGTTTTACTCGCCCATTATTTCGGACTGGCGCAACTTTGAAACCTGGGAAGAGGCGGGCAAACCCACGGCCGACCAAAAAGCCCACCAGGTCTGGCAACAAAACTTGGCCGCTTACGAGCGCCCCCCAATGGATGCGGCCATAGAAGCCGAGTTAGACGAGTTTGTGGCCAAGCGCGTGGCGCAAGGTGGGGTTAAAACCGATTTTTAGAGCACCTAGTAGCCTTTCTAGGGCCAAACGCGGATGGCGGGCCCATGGTTTTCTTTTTATGATTCAACGATTGAGACAACGAGGACAACAGCAGTGAAAACAACAGCACAGGTAGTGATTATTGGCGGCGGTGTGGTGGGGTGTTCGGTGGCCTACCACTTGACCAAAAAAGGGTGGTCGGATGTGTTGCTGCTAGAGCGCGACCAGCTCACCTCAGGTTCAACCTGGCATGCGGCGGGTGGCTTTCATACGCTCAACGGCGACCCCAACGTGGCCAAGCTGCAAAGCTACACCGTGGGCCTGTACAAAGAACTCGAAGAGATCTCTGGCCAATCCTGTGGCTTGCACCTGTCGGCGGGCATTATGTTGGCCGATACGCCCGAGCGCATGGAGTTCCTTAAAACCACGGTGGCAAAAGGGCGCTACCTGGGTATGGACACGCACATTATTTCGGCGTCTGAAGCCAAATCCTACTTTCCGTTTTTGCAAGAACAGCATTTCTTGGGGGCCTTGCTAGACCCCAACGAGGGCCACCTAGACCCCTCTGGCACCACCTACGCCTACGCCAAAGCCGCCAAAATCGGCGGTGCCACCTTTGAGGTGCAAACCATGGTGCAGGCCTTGGAACAAAAGCCCGACGGCACTTGGCGCGTGATCACCAACAAAGGCGTCGTGGAGTGCGAGCACGTGGTCAACGCTGGCGGCCTGTGGGCGCGCGAGGTGGGCCGCATGGTGGGTATAGAACTGCCGGTGCTGGCCATGGAGCACATGTATTTGGTCACCGACGACATCCCCGAGGTGGTGGAATTTAACAAATCCATGGGCAAAGAAATCGGCCATGTGATTGACTTTGGCGCCGAGTGCTACCTGCGCCAAGAGGGCAAGGGCGTGCTACTGGGCGCTTACGAGAAAGCCTGTGTGCCCTGGTCACCCAAAGACACCCCATGGACCTTTGGCCAAGAACTGTTGCAACCCGATATTGACCGCATCGCTCCGTCTTTAGAGGTGGCCTTTGAACACTTCCCACGCCTAGAGAGCGCCGGCATCAAACGCATTATCAATGGGCCCTTTACCTTTGCTCCCGACGGCAACCCACTGGTGGGGCCGGTGCAAGGCCGTACCAACTTCTGGAGCGCCTGCGGCGTGATGGCGGGCTTTAGCCAGGGTGGTGGTGTGGGGCTGGCACTGTCCAACTGGATGGTGGACGGCGATCCCGGTTTTGATATCTGGGGCATGGATGTGGCCCGCTTTGGGGATTGGGCCACGCGCAGCTACACCAACGCCAAAGTGCGCGAGAACTACGCGCGCCGCTTTTCGATTCGCTTTCCTAACGAAGAATTGCCAGCGGCTCGCCCCCAGCAAACCACGCCTTTGTACGACCGCATGCGTGAGCAAGGTGCCGTCATGGGCGATAGCTGGGGCATGGAAACCCCGCTGTGGTTTGCCCCTGCTGGCACCGATGCCAAAGACGTGGTGTCCTTCCATCGCTCCAACGACTTTGCACCCATCAAGGCCGAATGCAAAGCCGTGCGCGAGGGCGTGGGCGTCACCGAAATCGCCAACTTTGCCAAGTACGAAATCACCGGCACCGGGGCCGAGGCTTGGTTGCTCAAGGTCATGACCAACAGCATGCCCAAAAAAGGCCGCATTGTGCTCACGCCCATGCTCAACCATCAAGGCAAATTGATTGGCGACTTCACCATTGCCAAAGCCGACGAAGGTCGCTTCTTGATGTGGGGTTCTAGCCAGGCGCAGATCTACCATATGCGTTGGTTCGAATCCACCCTGCCCAAAGACGGTTCGGTGATCGTCAAGCCCTATGGCATGCATTTGGTGGGCCTTTCGATTGCAGGCCCCAAATCGCGCGACCTGCTGGCACGGTTGACGGACGAGGACGTGTCCAACGCAGCCTTCAAGTTCATGGACTTTAAGGAAATGGTGATCGCCGAAGTGCCCACCATGATCAACCGCATCACCTACACCGGTGACTTGGGTTACGAGATCTGGGTCTCGCCCGAGTACGAGCGCCGCCTGTACGACCGCGTGATGGAGGCGGGGGCTGATCTGGGTTTACGCAACTTTGGTATGCGCGCCTTGCTCAGCCTGCGGCTTGAGAAAAACTTTGGTACTTGGTACCGCGAGTTCAGGCCCATCTATGGCCCGTTCGAGGCAGGCTTAGACCGCTTTATTAAGTTTGACAAAGGCGACTTTATTGGTCGTGCTGCGGCGCTTAAAGAGAAAGAGGAAGGCCCAGCGTTGACCCGCATCTTTATGGTGGTGGACGCCACCACCGCCGATGTGATGGGCGACGAGCCGATATGGGTGAACAACGAGGTGGTGGGCTGGGTAACCTCTGGCGGATACGCCCACTACGTGGACCAGTCTTTGGCGCAGGGCTATATCCCCACCAAGCTATTGGCACAGGGCAACCTCAACCTAGAGATTGAAATTTTGGGTGAGCGCCGCCCGGCCCGCCTGCAAATGGACCCGCCGTTTGACCCCCAAGCCCTGCGTATGCGGATGTAGACCATGGCCCAGCATTACTCGGTTTGGTCGCTGCTCAAGCACGCCATGGGCGGGCACAAGGGCTGGGAGCGTGCATGGCGCGACCCTGAGCCTAAAAAGCACTATGACGTGGTGATTGTGGGTGGGGGAGGCCATGGCTTGGCCACCGCCTACTACCTGGCCAAAAACCACGGCATTAAAAACATTGCGGTGTTAGAGAAGGGCTACATAGGCCAAGGCAATGCCGGGCGCAACACCACCATTGTGCGCTCCAACTACATGATGCCCGAGAACGCCCCCTTCTATGAGCACTCCATGGAACTGTGGCGCGGCCTCTCGCACGAGCTGAATTACAACGTGATGTTCTCGCCGCGTGGCTATTTGTTTGTGGGGGTGTCGCCCGCCGGGATGGACGCCCAGGTGCGCCGCGCCAACACCATGCGCCTGCACGGGGTTGAATGCGAAATCTTGGACCGCGAACAAACCCGCAAAGTGGCCCCGTACCTGGACTACGCCGACAACGCCCGTTTTCCCATCCACGGTGCCATGTTGCAAAACGGCGCGGGCACGGCACGGCATGATGCGGTGGTGTGGGGCTATGCCCGCGCTGCCGACCAGTTGGGCGTGGACATCATCCAAAACTGCGAAGTGCAAGACTACCTGTGGCAGGGCGACACCATTGTGGGCGTCAAAACCAGCCGGGGCGACATTGGGGCGGGCAAGGTGGGTTTGGCCGCGGCCGGTGCCACCACATTGCTCACGCAAAAAGCCCATCTGCAAGTGCCCATAGAAACCTACATGCTGCAAGCCTACGTGACCGAAGCCATCAAGCCCATTGTTCACCATGTGGTGGTGTGGTCGGCCGCGTATTTTTACGTCTCCCAGTCCGACAAAGGCGGCTTGGTCTACGGTGGCCACTTGGACAAGCCCACCTCTTGGGCGCAACGCGGTAATCTGCACAACGTGACCGAGGTGCAGCAAGACCTGGTCAGTGCCATGCCCTTTACCTCGCGCCTGCGCTTGCTACGCCATTGGGGTGGCCTGAACGACATGACGCCCGACAGCAGCCCTTTTATCTGCAAAACCCCCGTGCCCGGGTTGTACCTTAACGCGGGTTGGTGCTACGGTGGCTTCAAAGCCACACCCGCATCGGGCGCCACCTTTGCCCACCTGCTGGCCACTGACCAAGACCACCCCTATGCCGCAGGCTTTAAGCTGGACCGCTTTGCCCGTGGGCGTTACATCGACGAAGCGGGCTATGGCCCGTACTACCATTTGCAATAGCCCACAGGACACTGGCCATGCTAAGAATCGATTGTCCGTTTTGCGGCCTGCGCGACCAGGACGAATTTACCGCCTGGGGTGATGCCAACCGCGCCTTCCCGGCGCTAGATGCCTCCCACGCCCAATGGGTGTCAGCGGTGTACGACCGTGCCAACCCAAGGGGCGAGACGCAGGAGTTTTTTCAGCATACCCTGGGCTGCCGCCGTTGGTTGGCGGTGCGGCGCAACAATGTCACCCACGAGGTACTGGGGGTAACCGAAGCGCGTTTGCGTCGCATTGCGGCCAACCCAAACGCCAATACCACCCCAACGGCCAAGGAGGGCGTATGAGCATCGCAACCCGCGTGGCCAGTGGCGGCCGCATCAACCGCCAGCAACGCGCCGATTTTGAGTTTGACGGCAAACGCATACCCGCCTACGCGGGCGACACCGTGGCCAGTGCCTTGTTGGCAGCCGGTGAGCGCGTGGTGGCCCGTTCGTTTAAGTACCACCGGCCACGCGGCATTATGGCGGCAGGGGTTGAAGAATCCAACGCCCTGCTCACCGTGGGCGAGAGCGGCAAGGCCGAACCCAATCTGCCTGCCACCACCCTAGAGGCGCATTCTTCTGTCAAGGTGTTTGGTCAAAACGCTTGGCCCTCGGTGCGCTTGGATTGGCGTGCCATCAACGGGTGGTTCTCACCCCTGTTTAGCGCCGGGTTTTATTACAAAACCTTTATGGGGCCGTTCAAGGGCACGGCCGCATGGATGTTTTTTGAACACCATATCCGCAAGGCGGCGGGCCTGGGCAAAAGCAACCAGCTGCCCGACACCGACCGCTACGACTGGCAACACGACTTTGTAGACGTGTTGGTGGTAGGCGCAGGCCCTGCCGGTTTGATGGCCGCACTGGCCGCAGCCCAATCCGGGCAACAGGTGCTGTTGGTGGAGCAAGATTTTGAACTGGGCGGGTCGCTGTTGGCCTGTGCGGTAGGCAGCGAACAGGCCCAATGGCTGTCGGCCACGGTGGCCCAACTGGCGCAATTGCCCAATGCAAAGCTACTGACCCGCGCCACGGCTTTTGGCTTGTACGACGGCAACACCGTGGGGGTGGTAGAGGGTGCCGCGCCAGGCAGTTACGACGCGCAGTATGGCCAGCCCAAACAGCGCTTCCATACCGTGAGGGCAGGGGCCGTGGTAATGGCTTGCGGGGCCCTAGAGCGCCCCTTGGTGTTTGCGGGCAACGATAGACCGGGCGTTATGCTGGCGTCTGCGCTGGGCGTGTACGCCAACCGCTTTGCCGTGGCGCTTGGCCCCTCGGTGTGTTTAAGCGTCAACAACAACGCCGCTTGGGCCAACGCTTTTGCGCTGGCACAAGCGGGCCAGCGCGTGGTGATTGCCGATGCCAGAGCCAGCGTTGCCGCTGCACTTAGCGCACGGGCACAGCAACTGGGCATTACCGTTTACCTTGGCACTGTGGTGGTAGAGGCCAAAGGCCGCAATGGGGTCCATCAAGTCACCCTGGCCCAGTTCAATGCGGCCACCGGCCAGGTGGGTGCCGTGGTGGCATCTCTGCCCGTGCAGGTGTTGGCCACGTCCGGCGGTTACAGCCCCACGGTTCACCTCACCTCGCACCGTGGCATTAAGCCGGTTTACAACCCAGCACTGGCCGGTTTTGTGCCGGGTGGTTTTGACCAAGGGCATTTTGGTGCAGGTGCCATGATGGGCGCACAAACCTGGCGGGCTGCGTTGGAGTCGGGATGGCAGGCCGGGTTGGATGCAGCAGGGCAAACCCAAGCGCAAGAAGCGTTTGTACCGTCCGCGCCCACCACGCCATCACTGCCCGCATTTGCCTTAGCAGATGACCCGTGTGACGACTTGGCTGCCTCCGCCATGCCCGCCGTATTGCTGCCCAAACCCTCCGACAAAGCCTTTTTGGACCTGCAACACGACGTGCATGTGGATGACCTTGCTCTGGCCCACCGCGAGGGCTTTGTGTCGGTTGAGCACCTCAAGCGCTACACCACCTTGGGCATGGCCACTGACCAAGGCAAAACCTCTAACCTTAACGCCTTAAGTGCTATGGCCAGCCTGCGTGGCCTGCCTATTCAACAGGTCGGCACCACCACCTTTAGACCCCCTTACACCCCCATCACCGTGGGTGCCTTGGCGGGCAGGGGTGTACGCACCCATTACCGACCCGTGCGGCGCACCGCCATGCACGACTGGCACGTGGCCCACCAGGGGCAACTGACAGAGGCGGGTTATTGGATGCGCCCCCTGTGGTACGCCAGCCATGGTGCCACCTTAGGTGAGGCCTACAAAGCCGAGATGGCCTTGGTGCGTGGCGGCGTGGGCATTGCCGATGTGTCCACTCTGGGCAAGATCGATGTGCAAGGCCCCGACGCGGCTGAATTTTTAGACCGTGTTTACGTCAATGGCTTTTCTAAACTGCCGGTGGGCAAAGCCCGCTATGGCTTTATGCTGCGCGAAGACGGCATTGTGCTGGACGACGGCACCACCAGCCGCTTGGCACCCGACCGCTTCTTTATGACCACCACCACCGGGCAGGCCGCCCGCGTCATGAGTCACCTCGAATTTTTGCTGCAAGTGGTGTGGCCCGAGTTGCGCGTTACTGTGGCCTCTAGCAGCGACCAGTGGGCCGCCATGAGTCTGGCGGGCCCCAAGGTGCGCGACTTGCTCCGCCAAGCCCTGCCGCAAGTGGACTTTTCAAGCGAGGCCTTGCCCCATATGGGCATTGTCGAATCCGTGGGCACCGGCGTGTTGGAAGGCATGCCCATGCGTGTGATGCGTATGACTTTTTCAGGCGAGTTGGCCTACGAGGTTTACGTGCCCACCCACTACGGCGCGGCCATGTGGAACCACCTGCAAACCGTGGGCCAATCTTTTGGTCTACAGCCCTATGGCCTAGAAGCTTTGGCCTCACTGCGTATCGAAAAAGGCCACGTAGTGGGCTCTGAAATGGACGGCCGCACCACCCTAGACGACCTGGGCGCAGGGGCCATGGCCAGCAAACTCAAAACCTACTGGGGCGACGCCTTGCGCAAGGGAGATAACCTGGCCCGTACCGATCGCCCGACTTTGGTAGGGCTAGAAGTGGTTAACCCGGGCGAAACCGTGAGCAACGGGGCGATTTTGTTTTTTACAGACGACGCCATCAAGGGCTGTGGCCGTGGCCACGTCAGCTCCAACTGCTGGAGCCACGAGGTGGGCAAGGTCATCGCACTGGGCCTGTTGCAAGGCGGCAAAACCCATATCGGCCAAGAAATACTGGCCGTCTCACCCGTACAAAACCGCGTGACCCGTCTTAAAGTGGTCGAACCCTGTTTTATTGATGCGGTGGGTGAACGCTACAAGGTGGCCTAAGGCCAGTGCCTGCTCAGACCTGAAACCGCCATTTCCTGTTCGCCCTATTAGAGCCACTCGCCGACTTCACTCACGCACCGCACACACGCACCTATACCAGCCCATACCACCTGCCATGACCGCACCCAACCCGCTCATCCAAAGCCCTTTTGACTCAGCCGTGGCGGGCCGCACCCCCTCGCGCAGTGGGCAGATCGGCATCCACCTCAACCCCCAACTGCTGGGCAGTCTGACGCTGCTAGGCACCTGGGTGGGCAACAGTGCGCAACTAACCCAGGCCGTGGCAAACCACATTGCTGGCCCAGTGCCCGCCACTACTGGCCAAGTACAGGTGACTGGCTCCACCACGTTGATGCGCGTAGGCCCAGAAGAGTTATGGGCCATCAGCGACCAAACCCCAGACGGCGGTGCCCACTGGCGCAGCGTGTTGCCACCCGACGTGGCCACCGTAAGCGACCTAAGCCACGCCCGCTGCAAAGTCCAACTCAGCGGCCCCCAAACCCTGGCCCTGTTGGCCAAGCTACTGGCCCTAGACACCCGCCCAACCGCCTTCCCCCAAGGCCAATGCCGCCACAGCGCCCACCACCATGTTCCGTGGTTGTTGCACCGCTTGGGTGAGCAGCAATTTGATATCTACATCACCACCACCTACGCCCGCGATGCACTGGCCGCTATGGTGGATGGGGCGCTGGAGTTTGGGGTGGAGGTGGTGGGGTAGCTACAAAACACTCGCCTCATTCGTAAGATTTCGATAAAAATCGGGTGCATGGCAATCAATCACAGAGCGTAAAGTTGTTACCTCATCAACCCACGTAGAAACAATGAGCGGGGCAAATTTGCGACAATCAAATATGTGTCGACGAAGGGGGTGTGCAAATGAGGTGGAAGTATGCATTAATTGCCGCCGGCGTACTTGTCACGGTTGTTGCTACCAGTCCTTTTCTGATCTTTTGGTATACCGAGGCGGAGCGTGCACGCTTAATTGCTGAGTACGAAATGCCCTCAGCCTTTTTGAATGAGATCGTGACGAAGCGCGAAGGCCGTATGAGCTCGATTATGAGAGGCAACGAGGTAATCGTGTGTGCGATTGGAGGCTACGGTAGCGTTGAGAGTCTCCCTGAGCTGAACGTTCAACAGAAAAACTCATTGCCTAAAGAAAAGCTTCCGTCCGAAGGCCTCACTTGGTACTTGCTGTTCTTTACGCAAGATGCTATTTCACGGGTTTACCTCGTGGGCACATACGAGCTTGCGGCCCGTGTCGATGACAACGGTCCTCAATGCATTGGTCGAGAAGGCGCATTTTCGTTTTTGCTCGAGGAAAATGGCGGAGGTGACTATGAAAAAGTCTTGAATTTATCGAAAGGCGTACCTTAGTGGACCTAGCAATTTATGACCAAGCCAACTAAAGCCCCACAAAAGGCCGCATTGAACGCGGCACCCAAGTTCGCCAATGAACAAGCCGAACGGGCGTACTGGGAATCGCAAGATTCCGCTGCTCACTTGGATTGGAGTCAAGCACAGAGGCTTTCCCTGCCCAAGCTCAAACCAAGCACCCAAACGAGTTCCTTGCGCCTGCCTTTGTGCCGTTGAAATTCCGGGCGTAGGCACACACTGCCTATCCCCCCGGTGAAGCCCTGCCTTGCAAGGCCTCCAGAACAGATTGCTGGGTTGCAATCACGGTATCCGCAATAAAGCCTTTGAACGGTTCCATATTTCCCTGGTTGGCTTGATTCAAAGCCTCGAGGTATTTTCGTTTTGTCTCTAGCCGAATGACCGCAGGGAAATAGCCGCCCTTGAGCAAAATTAGATTCATCAGGATGCGTGCACCACGGCCATTGCCGTCATCAAACGGATGAATGCGCACCATGTGGAAAATCTGGGTTATATCACCCCAACCACCAATAGCAGTGCCCTGTCTACCGCACGCATACGCTCATCCTCTAGCCGACCAAAAGCACCACTGATTTTTGCACGGGGAAGCGTAGACAGTTTATCCACCATCACCTGCGATAAAGCCTTAAGGCCATTGTTGTTGGTAGGTTCTACCGTCACTCGAAAGGCGGCGGTGCGCAACTCGCTCGTGACCGGGCAAATCACCACGCTGTCCAAATCGACCAACAAGTCCGATTGAACCAGCAACGCCGGGCGAGGTTTTCCATAATCGCCTTGCAAAGAGACCGTAACCAAGTCGCCTCGTTTCATTATGCCGACCATCCCTCTACGGTTTCGGCCGCCGCTTCGGTCATGCGCAATACATCCGCTTCATTGCCGTCCCCTTTAAGGGCTAGGCACTGTGCGCGCACGTCTGAGACAAAGCTTTCCAGACGGGTGTCTACAACCCAAAACTGGACGGGGCGCAGACCTGACGCCCGCATGCGTTCGCGTGAACGGGTGACTTTTGACGCAGAGGGAGAACTGGCGGTTGACATAGACTATTCCGAAGGGTTGGTGTACATGCATGGTATCATGATACTAAACATGATGCAGATCGGCGTGACGGGTCATTCCCGAATCGATAGATCAGCAGTACCAGTAAAGCATCCAACAAGCGAATGAGCTAGGGAGCCTTATATGGACGTCCATATAAGTTTCCCTAGATCCCATTCACCCCAAACTCACCACCACAGGCGTATGGTCACTGGGCCGCTCGTTTTTGCGTGGTGTTTTGTCAATTACACAGGCCTGCACTTGGGCCTCTAGCGCCTTGCTCACCATCACATAGTCAATGCGCAGACCTTGGTTGCGTCTAAAGCCTGCGTTGCGGTAGTCCCACCACGAAAAGCTTTTGGCGGGTTGGGCAAACAGCCGGTGCGCGTCCACCAGGCCCAAGGCCTTTAGCGCGGCCAGTTCGTAACGCTCCTCGTCCGTGCAGTGAATGGTGCCTGCCAAGGCCACGGGGTCCCATACATCGGCATCGTCGGTGGTGATATTAAAGTCACCCATCAGCACCAGTTGTGGGTGGGTCACCAATTCGGCTTTTAACCAACGCCGCAACCCCGCCAACCAGGCCATTTTGTATTCAAACTTGTCGCTGCCCGGCTCTTGCCCATTCGGAAAATACGCCCCCACCACACGCACACCAGCAACCGTGCCGGTAATCACACGTGCCATTTCATCGTCAAACCCTGGGATATTGCGCACCACATCCTGTGCCGGTTCGCGCGTTAGCAGCGCCACGCCGTTGTAGGTTTTTTGCCCAAAGCAAACACTGTGATAGCCCGCCTCTGTAAACGCCGCAGTGGGGAACTTGTCGTCGGTCATTTTGAGTTCTTGCAGAGCCAGCACATCGATGGGGTTGGCGGCCAACCAGTCCAACACTTGGGGTAGGCGCACGGTCAGGGAGTTAACGTTCCAGGTGGCAAGTTTCATAGAGTTGGGGCCTTTGCAGTGTTGTTCACGGGTATGGCACTGGACGCCATGCCTGAACCACTCGCCTCAAGGCGCTCGGCCAGCCATACCTTAATGATGGACTGCCTAGTAACGCCCACTTTACTTGTTTCACGATCTAAGGATTGAATCATCCAAGTTGGGAAATCGACATTCACACGTCTTTGCTCTTGGAGCACACGCCGTGACTTAGGCAGATCCAACGACGCGATGACGTTATCTCCATCGTCAAATTGTTGATCGAAATTTTTAGCTTTCATACAGTGCTATTTCCTCGGTGCTTGAGGCCATTGGCCTCGCTTTTTGCGGCATCAAACTCAAAGACATTCATGGTATAAAAAAGATACCTTATCCGATCAGAATGGTCAATCGAAAGTTTTGCGCACCATGCCACCGTGAGCTTGTGTAAGCGTTTGATTGTGGATTAGAGGGGGCGTTAAGTGCCGATTCAGCGGCGATCTAGGGTTTTTTAATTGGGGGCAACATATTTTGCAAAAAATCATGCAAAATATCTCGCAATATAACTCGCAGTGAAGCCAATATTTTATTAAATAACATAGACTTAGAATCTATGCAAAAGTCGCAAAAATTTGAGCTATATGATCATCCTTCCCAGATGGAGCCGTTGCTTCCTGGAGAAGGCAAATTGGCACCCTTGCTGGAGCGTGCCCATGACCTGATCCGTCAGGCAGACCGATTGGCAGGTTGGAGCCAGGCGGGTGCATTGCCAGGTTTTCGGCAGTTGTTGCGTGCCATGAACTCTTATTACACCAACAAGCTAGAGGGGCAACACACCCTTCCGCTAGAAATCGAACAAGCACTCAAAAGCAATTACGCCCAAGACGCAGACAAAGCCCGTCGCCAGCGCTTGGCGTTGGCCCACATGGCGACAGAGACCCAACTAGAGGTGCAGTGGCCGGGTTGGAGCGGCCAGCAAGTGTGGTCCGCACAAACGGTGCGTGACATTCATCAGGATTTGTTTGCTCGGTTGCCCGAATTCGACTTGGCGATAGCCGGTGCACGGGATGGCATGACTTTGCAACCGGGTCAATTTCGGCAACGTGAGGTGAGCATAGGCCGACACGCCGCTCCCAAAGCCAGCGCATTGCCCGCCTTAATGGATGGCTGGGCGGCTGTCTACGGCGGTGTGCGCAAGGGAGAGTTACAAGTAGTGGCCATGGCAGCCGCCCACCATCGATTGGTCTGGATTCACCCGTTTACAGACGGCAACGGCCGCGTTGCGCGGTTGCACAGCCATTTGGTGTTGGGCCATATGGGGCTAACCAATGGCTTGTGGTCACCGCTTAGGGGTTTCGCTAGAACATCAGAGGCTTACTACGCCCATTGGGTGGGAGCCGACCAAGCGCGGGCTGGCGATTTAGATGGCAGAGGCAATTTGTCAGAAGCGGGCTTGCTGGTGTGGGTGGCCTATGTGATAGATATGTGCATAGACCAAGTGCAGTTTATGAGTAGTCTGCTTTCGTTAGACGGCATGAAAGACCGAATCGCGGCCTGCTTGGCCTATGAGCAGCAGGTGGTTCAAACAGGTGTTCGTATCGAGGCGGTACGGGCCCTGCATTATTTGTTTTCAACCCAATCGGAACTCGACAGGGCAGACTTTAAAGCCATGCTGGGTCTGGGCGACCGATTGGCCACCGCCCAGGTGACCGCCTTGCTCGGCAGAGGCTTGCTACTGACCGATTCCCCTTACGGCAAACTGCGCTTTGGTGTTCCGCAACATGCGCTGCGGTTTTACTTTCCGGGTTTGTGGCCTGAGGCCCAAGGTTAGGACATTTTTCTGAGCCCAAATTGCCAATAAGAATAAGAGTTTGGATGCCTCAAAGGATGAATCATGGGTCTCTACGTTCACACGCTAAGCCGACTTCCTTTAGGCCTCGAACGCGACTACTATGTATAAGTCCTCGACTATGGCTGGGACGAACCCCTGGCAAGGCACTGCATTCCAATTCTCGTTGGATGGCCGATCTCGCCGCAAAGAAGAAAGCAGTTGTTATTGCAGGCACCGATTTTCGAAGTTTCGTTGCCGAGGTGCTCTCCGCACACGTTGATGACTCCCAATTTGCTTGGAGCACCAACAAGGGGCAAGGAGCGGCACTAGAAGTTCCCTCTACAGGGCGAACTTCTAGCCTGAGCGCCGTGGGTTAAATTCAAACCAAATTCAAAGGAATACGGCTTGGGATCCTCTGCAAAACTCGCTGTGCAGAGATGAGGCACGAGATTGGATGCACCACAAGGCGGATTTTGCAGCTCATACCGGGCGGTAAAGCCTAAAAAGCCAACGCAGTGGGGCGCCATTATCGCTGTCACAGATCGCGCATGGGGTTTTGCAGAGGATCCCTTGATTTGTTGAACTGAATTTGCAGCAAAATTGGGACTTGAGTTCAAACTTGTACATCGGTGATTTTGCGCTGCGCGCGCTTTGATTCATCGGTGTTCTGTTCGATTATGTCGAAAAAGTTTTTCTCGCGCCTAGCTTCTAATGCGAAAATCGCTTTGAAAGCGCCGGTACGCTTATTTTCTGAATATTTTTTCAAAAACATTTGTGAAATATTTTTTTCATCTGTCGTGTCACAAAACAACAAGCAGGCCACATGGTAACAAAAACCAGAGGTTCGATCCGGGTAACTTTTTCCTTCCGAATTAGGTTGTTCCGTCAGGCCCTGTTCCCTAAAATTTTTTAATAACTCAAGCACGATTTTTTTGCAATCTTCACCAATATCCCCATCTCTACCAAAGGCCAGAATCGATGCGATAAAAATCTGCGTCATAACTTGACGATTTATCCATCGCGGAATACTTCTCACATCCACATTTGATGCTCGGCTTTGATTTTTATCTACATCAAGCGCTGCCAATATAGACGCCGCCCGTGAAAGTAGGCTAGAAAGCTCAAATAGAGGGTATTCAATTGGAGTTTGTGAAAAACATCGAAATTGAATTTCGGCTATTTCAATTGCGAATGACTCTGAGTCAAACCGGGGATCTTTTGGGCCGGTAGCGCGATCATCATCATCTCGTTCAATCGCTTTTTTAAGCCAATTTTTTGCCTCCTCCAGGTGGGCAACCTCTTTGGCACCTCGCCGGGCTGCTATGGCTAGTAAATAGGCAGCCTCGCGACCTCTAATGATTTTACGGTGTGATATAGACTCTGCATCGTTTACATTGATTTCCCTCTGCACTGCCTCTGCCGCGTTCCAAGCTCTGCCTGCTAGATATTGGGTGCCGGACCAATGTCCCTTGGCTGCAAAAATCACCGCGTGTATAAGGTGAGCGTGGTAGTTGTACGGGTCGTTTTCGGAAAGCTTGTCATAGAAATCGTTTAAATCGACAGGATACTGTTGCTCGAAGGGTTGCCAAAATTGATCAAATAGCTGATTAACTTTTTCTTGAACGTTCTTTTTTCCAAAATCAAAACGCAATGCGGGTACACCTCTTACCTGTCCTCCACCCACAAAAAGAGTGGTGGTGCCAAAAATACCTGCTATGAAGATCAAGTCTTCCTGGGATTGATTTATTTCTTCTATTAAGAAATTTTTAATATGATTAAAAGACAGTGCTTCGGTAGATGTAGTGCCAACCTGGTCAATAATATTTTTAAAAAAATCTCCAAGGCGTGATCGCCACTCAATACCTCCCTTGCTGTTCCGGTTATGATACGCGTCAAGATTACGTTGGCGAGCACTGTAAACCACCGTATCAGCCCATTCGTCATACAAGTGCTCCGGAAACCGCTTTGGATTGACATTGTTGGCGGCCATTCGGCCCAGTACATCCTGAGTGAATGGGTCGTTAGAATTTTCTATTATTTCTAATGCGTCAAATTTAACTTCTGGTCGATACTTATGTTTTTGGGCATCGTTGTTCTTTTTTTCTTTTAACACCTCAGGAAAAAAACAATTGAGCCATTGAGTAATGTCAAGTCCATCGGTATTTGCAAGATCTGTAGACGTAGAGTTATTCTGTGCGTGGTCACCTAGGCGGTTTTCAAAAAAACCGTCTGCGCCGATAAAGCATCGAGGGTCTCGCAAATAGACTTGGGCGAAATTCAGCCTCTTGTCTGCAAATACCGAACGCTCTTGCGCGGCATCGAACAGATATTTACTTCCTGTAATGAGAACTAATTTTCTTTTACCGCCTTTTGGGATTTTTACATTTATCCATTCCAAGGTCGCCAGGGCGCGGGCATCAGCTCTAATTACGGCAGGTCGTTTATTTGTTGGTTGGTGTTTGCGAAGGAGTGCCTGCCATTCTCCAATTAAATCGTGGAATTGTTGGAGTTCCTTTACTTCCTCATCGGTTTTGGCTTCGATTAATGGCATTAGACCTTTATTTTGATCTTTTGCTGAAAAATAAGGGTGTTGATGCAAACCTAGCACTCGGCGTTTTGGCAGCATACTTAATCGAACCAACTCCCGCTGCGCGCCGGTTTTACGATCTATCCAATCAATGAGCTGGCGGAAATCGTCACGGTCAGCCCAGCCTTTTGCATCCAGTTTGTTAAGCAAATCTTCAGTACCAACGCTTTCGCCCTGTTTCAAGTCAACCAAGAGACTCGCTATTTGCGCTGCTGCCTGGTCGACAAAGTCCTTGGCATCGTTTTTTGCCAGTTGGGCCTTGCTTTGAATCGCAGCTAGCACATTGACCAATTCGTCGTCATGCGGAGAAATCATCCACAAGTTGCCAACGCCTGGTGTCCAGCGCCGCAGTATGAAGTCCCCTAGCAAATCGGCCAAAGCAGCGCGGCCGCGATCGCCAAACACATCAGCGTACTGAGCCTTGCCCACGGGATCCGAGTACATTTTGACCACATCTACGTCTATTGCGTAATCGATAATCCAGCCGCTATCTAGGTCATCGCTGTCCTGCCAGATTTGTTGGCAAAAGCGCAGTAACCTAGCGCCTTGTGTCACCGCTTTAAATGCTGGGTTAACGCTGTGTTCATCCGTGGCGTAGGGGCGGGTTGCTTTGTTCATGTAAGGTTGCCTATTGCAGTCACGGAGTTCAGGCCATCTCATCTGCGAAAAATTGTTCGTCGTTGGCAGAGGAATTTGCCCACCATGGAAAGTCAACAAAATCGAATGGGGAAGGGGTATCAGGCGCCTCTTCGGGAGTTTTTAAGCTTCTTGTACGCTGCTTCCATTCATCACATATGGGCAATACACGATCCAAACTATCGTCGTCAGGTAGGGGGCAGGATGGTACATTTTCATTGGGAGCATCAACGGTGTTGACGACTATGCACTCGTAACGCTCATTAGCGGCATCGAAACGAAATGGGCTATCCTTTTCGCAAAGCATGTAGCCCATTAATTTGCCTACCAAATTTGTCATAAACAACTCATCCCGGTAATGATTGAGGTATTGCAGGCCATCTACGATATCGGGCAATTCACACGTTTCAAAGTGTTCTTGAACCATTTGCTTAAAGCGACTTTCAAACCACGCATTATTGTTTGGAAGCAGCCTATTTTGTTCGGTTGTGGGCGTGTGCTTTGTCGCTTTCCTAAAAACAGGTAAATGGTGTATAAAAAGGTGTGCCCATTCTCGCGGTTTGGCGGTCGCCAGTATCTGATAGGCCTCAAATATGTACTGGCATTGGAATGACGCGCTTTGTATCCAACGAGCGGTTTGTGCTTCTGCCTCTTTCGTGTGGGCCAAACTTTGCAACACCTAGATGATGGAATATGAAAGCGATGGGTAGACTTTTAGCCACCCACCGCGGCTGAGTAACGAGTCCATTAAATCGGGCAGTCCCTTGTCAATTTGCAGCCGTCCTACCGTGTCTAACAAGCAGGCGAAAACCGCTTCTGGGTAACGGCGGAGGTCTATTTCCCTCAGGCTGTCAAGAACAGCCTGCTCTAACTGATCCCGCGCTTCTATGGTGAGGACGCCGTGTAATCGCTCTAAGACGTCCACCGGGGTGTCCAGTTGTAGGTAATCGATTCCGAGCGAAGAAAAAGCACTGGCTCGTCTTTTGCTGTCCTCGGAAAAGGCCTCACCAAGTTGGGTGACAATCAGCCTACTGAAGTCTTTCGAATTGAAACGATTGAGTTGTTCTGTGGTGATCATGTAACAAGCCTGCTTGTTTGGTTTAGCTAAGTAAGTGGTTAAGGTCGTTTAGCGCTTCGTCTACCGTTTGCCCAGCCAGTTGTAAATCCAAAAAGTCCTGGAGCTTTAATTCAGTACCTTTCGAGGCGCTTAGTCCGTGCTCGTCGGGGCCCAGCACATCTATTTCAAGTTTCACCAACCTATCGATCGCTAAAGGCGGCGCAACTCGTTCAGGACGTCCCACTCTAGGTAGGCTGGGTTGGTGCAGGATATTTTGAGTATGCCCCCAACCCAAGCTTGCATAATGGCTGTCGTTTGTACTGTACTCCCTCACTCTAAACCATTCGGAGCCGTTGTCTGCAAACGTGGGTCTGGCCACTTGATTATTGATCGATTGACGCGCCGCCTTGGCTGAAAAACGAAATCTTAGCGCCCAACGGTCCGCCAAGTTATCGGCTGGCAAACCCGTCGACCGGCGGGTTTGCCATGCGATGTCACCCGTGTCTTCTGGGGCTGTCACTAATCCCGTATCAAAGGCTCGGCTGCTGATCCAGCAGTTCGTGCCTCTTATCGGTCGGGCCAAATGCGCACCAACTACTGGCAAAGCAGAGTCCACCCAGGCACGGTTAAGGAGAACATCTTTTAGCGCGCGCTGGATTTTGCGTTTGGTGAGTTTTGTAAAATTTTTTTCCACGGGGGCAGCGCTTGCGGCGCTTAGTTTGGTGTGATCAACCAAGGCGTCGGCAAAGGTTGTATAGCCTACGATAGTTGACCACTCGTCTCCGTCATTGGCTTGAGACTGCTGATGGCAGCTACGAACGAATGGCGGCTCTACATCAGTGTCAAGTCCCTTGCAAACCTCTTGAAAAACCAATGCGATATCTTTGCGGTCTTCGGCCGACAGCGATGCTTGAAGGTTCAAGTGACTTACACATCGTGAAAGTAAACGTTGAGCGGTATTTGCGTCTACGAGCTTTTGGCGTATTGAGTCACGAAAATTGATAATAACAAGGCGCCCATCAAAGAAGTCGCTTTTATGTTTGGCTAATTTATTCAGGAAATCTAGCTGATCTGGGGGCATAGAAGTTCTTTATCGGAATAAGGGCAGTAGGTGGCTATGTTCAGATGCTGATCGGAGTATTTCAATACCAGAGCCCCGAATATAACAAATTGAAAAGCGAAATAACAGTCCCGATTTCCTACCTGTCCCCAGTATGAAGGTCAGCGTTTGGAGGCGGAGCGATTTTTTCAAATCAGCTATAATCAGAAGGCTTTGCCCCACTCCAGGGCGCGAAGCGCACGCTAGGACATCCAATCCTTTGCGCAAGTCACTTCATTATTAGGAACTCAAATGATCGAAAAATCAGTCAAGGCCGAAGTGGTCAAGGCGAACGCACGCAGCGCCAACGACACCGGTAGCCCAGAAGTACAAGTTGCCATTTTGACAGCTCGTATCAACGAACTCACGCCACATTTCAAAACCCACGCCAAAGACCATCACGGTCGCCGCGGGTTGTTGCGCATGGTAAACAGCCGCAAAAGCTTGCTGTCTTACCTCAAGCGTAAAGACCCAGAGCGTTACACCGCATTGATCGCCAAGCTGGGTCTGCGCAAATAAGCGGTTCGACCAAGCCATGCCTGAGTTAGGTTTTCTGACTCAGGCTTTTTTACTTCAAGAAGACGGATCAGGATTGCGCGCTGTGTCATTCCGTAAACGTGAACCAGTCGGGCCAACGCCCGCTGTGATCGCATTTACGGAATGGCATCGTAGTTCTGTAGTGTCTTACCCACCTACTTAGGAATTTATATGTCAAGTTTGTTTAATAAAGTTAGCAAGACCTTTCAATGGGGTCAACACACCGTCACCCTAGAAACCGGTGAGATCGCCCGCCAATCCAGCGGTGCCGTACTGTTGGATATGGACGGCACCGTGGTGCTGGCTACCGTGGTTGCCAAGTCCGAAGGCAAAGCCGGCCAAGACTTTTTCCCCCTAACGGTTGATTACCTTGAGAAGGCCTACGCTGCAGGCAAGATCCCCGGCAGCTTTTTCAAGCGCGAAGGCCGCCCTAGCGAGTACGAAACCCTCACCAGCCGTCTGATCGACCGCCCCATTCGCCCCCTGTTCCCCGAGGGCTTTTTTAACGAAGTGCACGTTGTGGTGCATACCCTGTCGCTTAACCCCGAGGTGGACGCCGACATCGCCGCCATCATCGCCACCAGCGCTGCGCTGTGTGTGAGCGGTGTGCCCTTTAGCGGCCCCATTGGTGCAGCCCGCGTGGGTTACATCGACGGCCAATACGTGCTCAACCCAGGCCAAACCCAGCGCAAGGGGTCGCAAATGGACTTGGTGGTCGCCGGTACCGAAGCCGCTGTGTTGATGGTGGAGTCCGAGGCCAACCAACTGTCTGAAGAAATCATGCTGGGTGGTGTGGTGTTTGGCCACGAGCAAAGCGCGGTTGCCATTAACGCCATCCACGAACTGGTGCGTGATGCGGGCAAACCTGCCTGGGATTGGCAGGCGCCTGCCAAAGACGAAGCCTTGATCGCCAGCGTAAGCGCTTTGGCTCTGGACAAATTGACCGCCGCCTACCAAATCCGCAACAAGCAAGCCCGCACCCAAGCCTGCCGCACGGCCTACGCCGATACGATGGCAGGTCTGAAAGAGCAGGGCATTGCGTTTGACGGCGTGAAAGTTGAAGGCATGCTGTTTGACATTGAAGCCAAGCTGGTTCGCGGTCAGATTCTTGCGGGTGAACCCCGCATTGACGGCCGTGATACCCGTACTGTCAGGCCTATCGAAATTCGCAACGGCGTGTTGCCCCGTACCCATGGCTCGGCCCTGTTTACCCGTGGCGAGACCCAGGCTTTGGTGGTAACCACCTTGGGCACTGAGCGCGACGCGCAGCGCATTGACGCCTTGTCGGGCGACTACGAAGACCGCTTCATGCTGCACTACAACATGCCTCCGTTCGCCACAGGCGAAACGGGCCGCGTAGGCACCCCCAAGCGCCGCGAAATCGGCCATGGCCGTTTGGCCAAGCGTGCCTTGATTGCAGCGCTCCCGTCGGTAGAAGACTTCCCCTATACCATGCGCGTGGTCAGTGAGATCACCGAGTCCAACGGCTCATCGTCGATGGCGTCGGTGTGCGGTGGTTGTTTGAGCTTGATGGACGCAGGCGTCCCCATGAAAGCCCACGTGGCTGGTATTGCGATGGGCTTGATCAAAGAAGCCAATCGCTTTGCGGTGCTGACCGACATCTTGGGTGACGAGGACCACCTAGGCGACATGGACTTTAAAGTGGCCGGTACGACCAACGGCATTACCGCACTGCAAATGGACATCAAAATCCAGGGCATTACCAAAGAAATCATGCAAGTGGCATTGGCCCAGGCCAAAGAAGCACGTATGCATATTCTGGGCAAGATGCAAGAAGCCATGGGCGAGGCCAAAACCGAAGTGTCCAGCTTCGCGCCACGCCTGTACACCATGAAGATCAACCCTGAAAAAATTCGGGATGTGATCGGCAAGGGCGGCGCAGTGATTCGCGCATTGACCGAAGAAACCGGCACCCAGATCAATATCTCTGAAGACGGCACCATCACCATCGCGTCAAACGACGGTGCAAAAGCCGAAGAAGCCAAGCGCCGCATTGAGCAAATCACCGCAGAAGTCGAAATCGGCAAGGTCTATGAAGGCCCAGTCACCAAGATTTTGGATTTCGGTGCGCTGATCAACCTGTTGCCCGGTAAAGACGGTTTACTGCATATCAGCCAGATCGCCCACGAGCGCGTTGAGAAGGTCAGCGATTACTTGACCGAAGGACAAATGGTGCGCGTGAAGGTCATGGAAACCGACGAAAAAGGCCGCATTAAGTTGTCGATGAAAGTGCTGCTCGACAGGCCAGCACAGTCTGACGGCAATTCCAACGCTTGAGTGTGAAGCTATTGCCCTGTTCACGTGTTGTAGCACTGTAAAAGGTAACAACAGAACCGTATGAAAGTCATTGAGATTTCGCAGTTTGGTGGCCCAGAGGTGTTGGTGGTGGGAGAAAGACCCACGCCCACCCCTGGCGTAGGCGAGGTGTTGGTACGTGTTAGTGCCAGCGGCGTCAACCGGCCCGATGTCCTTCAACGTGCAGGGAACTATCCTGCGCCAGCAGGTGCGTCGGACATTCCAGGCCTTGAAATCAGTGGCGTGATAGAAGCGGGCGATCCGGTTGGCTTGGCACAAGCCGGGTTGAAGCTAGGGGATAGGGTGTGCGCGCTGGTTGCGGGCGGTGGCTATGCACAATGGTGCGTGGCCCCCATCGCCCAGTGTTTACCTGTACCTAGTGGCGTTAGCGATACCGAAGCCGCCGGCCTGCCGGAAACCTTTTTTACCGTGTGGAGCAATGTGTTTGACAGGGGCCGTTTGCAAGCCGGTGAAACCTTGTTGGTTCATGGTGGCACCAGTGGGATTGGGGTTACGGCAATTCAAATGGCCAAGGCTTTGGGGGCCACTGTCATCGTTACCTGTGGTTCGGACGAAAAAGGGCAGGCTTGTCTGGCCTTGGGTGCCGACCATGCCATCAACTACAGCACAACAGACTTTGCCGCGCGCGTGCTTGAAATCACGCAGGGGCGAGGTGTTGATGTGATTTTGGACATGGTGGCCGGTGACTACATCGCTAAAAACGTTTCTTGCCTGGCTGATGACGGGCGCTTGGTAGTGATTGCCGTTCAAGGGGGTGTCAATGCCCAATTCAACGCTGCCCAGTTAATGCGCAAACGCTTGACCATCACAGGATCTACGCTTCGCCAACGGTCTGTTTCATTCAAACAGGGCATTGCACAGTCTTTACGCGCCAAGGTATGGCCTCTCATTGAGAGCGGTCGTATCAAGCCGGTTCTTTTCCAGGCGATTGATGCCGTGGGTCAGGCCTCTCAAAGTGGTGGGGCCGCTGCGCACGCTGTGATGGAAGCGAATCGTCACGTTGGAAAAATCGTGCTGACTTGGCCGTCGCAGGGTTCTTAGCATTTCCCATCTTTTTAACCAACTCCTATTCAACTTTTGCCATGAAAAGCAAGCTCATTGCCGCGAATTGGAAAATGAACGCTAGCCTTGAGGCCAACCAAGGCCTTTTGGCGGGGTTTGGCTCGGCGCTGGCTAATCTGAATGTTCGTGCCGTCGTCTGTGTGCCTGCACCCTACCTGGCCCAGGTTCAGGCCTTGGCCCAACCCTATGGTTTGGCCGTGGGCGCGCAAGACGTATCGGCCCATAATGCGGGCGCCTATACGGGCGAGGTGTCGTGCCAGATGCTAAAAGAGTTTGGTGTGCAGTACGCTATCGTTGGTCATTCAGAGCGGCGTCAATACCATCATGAGTCCGACCTGACAGTGGCGCAAAAAGCCAAGCAGGCCTTGGCCAACGGCATCACGCCCATTGTTTGTGTGGGCGAAACGCTGGCAGAGCGCGAGGCCGATCGCACCCAGGAAGTGGTCAAACGCCAGTTGGCGGCAGTTATTCATGAAGTAGGGCACTGTGTGAGTGAGTTGCACATTGCCTACGAACCCGTTTGGGCCATAGGCACAGGCCGCACCGCTTCACCCGAGCAGGCCCAGTCGGTCCATGCGATGATTCGTGGTCAATTGGCCGCTGCAACGCGTCATGCCGACCGGGTTTCCATCCTTTATGGCGGCAGTATGAACGCGGCCAATGCCGACGATCTTTTGGCGCAATCCGACATTGATGGTGGGCTGATCGGCGGCGCCTCGCTTAAAGCCCTTGATTTTCTTTCTATATTGACCAGCGCACACCACCGTGCGGCTACCCTTTAGTTTTTTCGGAGCGAATTAATGACTTTATTGATGAAGATTTTGATTGCCGTGCAAATTCTGTCGGCCTTGGCCATGACTGGTTTGATCCTGCTGCAACACGGCAAAGGGGCCGATATGGGGGCCGCTTTTGGCAGTGGCGCCTCCGGTAGCCTTTTTGGTGCCAGCGGGAGTGCCAACGTGTTGTCACGCACAACGGCGATTTTGGCGGTGGTATTTTTTTCTGCGACCTTGGCGATGGCCAAGCTGGGCAGTAGCCCCGTTGAGTCGTCTAGCAGCGTGCTAGAGGCCGCCGGAACCACGGCGCCCGCCACATCTGCAACCAGCGCTGCCGTCGGTGCAGCCTCGGCCCCAGCTAGCGCCGCACCGGGCTCTGTAATTCCGGCCAAATAAAAAAATCCCATTTTTTAGAGGGGAATTCAGGGTAAACTCTAGGGCGTTGAAGAACCTGATTGTTGCGTTGCAACATGCTGCTGAAAATGCTACGTAAATAGCAAAATAAAGCGGCCGTCGTGGTGAAATTGGTAGACACGCTATCTTGAGGGGGTAGTGGCGAAAGCTGTGCGAGTTCGAGTCTCGCCGACGGCACCAAAGCAAAGGGTTCAACGCTTTTCTATTTCCCGAACTGACCTCACCCTAAACCTACAAAAAGCGCTATGGACCTGAACCAGTACCTTCCTGTTTTGTTGTTCATTTTGGTAGGTATTGCCGTTGGCATCATTCCTCAGGTGCTCGGTTATTTGCTAGGCCCCAACCGCCCCGATGCCGCCAAAAACTCCGCCTACGAATGCGGTTTTGAAGCCTTCGACGAAGCGCGTATGAAGTTCGACGTGCGCTACTACTTGGTGGCCATTCTCTTTATCCTTTTTGACCTTGAAATCGCCTTCCTTTTCCCCTGGGCTGCAGCGCTCAAGGACATCGGACACGTTGGCTTTTGGGCGATGATGATTTTCTTAGGAATTTTGGTCGTTGGATTTTTGTATGAGTGGAAAAAGGGCGCTCTCGATTGGGAATGAACCCCAAGCCGTACCCACTTATTAAAGGACAGTCATGGCGATAGAAGGTGTATTCAAAGAAGGTTTTATTACCACGTCGTTCGACTCGGTATTTAATTGGGCCAGAACCGGGTCGTTGTGGCCCATGAGTTTTGGTCTGGCCTGCTGTGCCGTTGAGATGATGCATTCGGCCACCTCGCGCTACGATACCGACCGCTTTGGTTTGGTCTACCGGCCAAGTCCGCGCCAGTCCGATTTGATGATTGTGGCCGGTACGCTGTGCAACAAAATGGCACCTGCGCTGCGCAAAGTCTATGACCAAATGAGTGAACCGCGTTGGGTTTTGTCTATGGGCTCCTGCGCCAATGGCGGTGGGTACTACCACTACAGTTACTCGGTGGTGCGGGGTTGTGACCGTATCGTGCCGGTAGACGTGTATGTGCCCGGATGTCCACCCACGGCAGAGGCTTTGATCTACGGCATCATCCAACTGCAACAAAAAATCCGTCGCACCCAAACGATTGCGCGTACCTAAGGTGTTGATCAAATGACTTATTACGCTGTTGACCCCCAAACGCTACAGGTTGACGTGACCGTTGCCTTGGGTTCGCTCGCGCAGTCCACAACGCTGGCTTTAGGTGAGGTCACCGTTCGGGTGTCGGCTGAACATTACCTGGCAGCGATGAGCGTCCTGCAAACCCATGCGGCCTGCCAGTTTGAGCAGCTGATTGACCTGTGCGGTGTTGACTACAGCAGTTACGGTGACCGCCCCCAAGAGGGCCCCCGTTTTGCCGTGGTCTTGCACTTGTTGTCGGTGACCCTGAACCAACGTGTGCGAGTGGTGGTGTTCGCCATCGACGACGACTACCCCGTGTTGCCCTCAGTCACCACCCTTTGGGCCAGTGCCAATTGGTACGAGCGTGAAGCCTTTGATTTATTTGGCATCGTGTTTGAGGGGCATTCAGACCTTAGGCGCATTTTGACGGACTACGGTTTTGTGGGCCATCCATTCCGCAAAGATTTCCCTGTTAACGGGTACGTGGAAATGCGCTACGACGAAGCCCTGGGCCGTGTGGTGTACCAGCCCGTCACCATCGAGTTGCGCGAAAACACGCCCCGCATTCATCGCGAAAGCGGCTACGGAGGCGCGCATTGATCACGCCCCAAAGGCGCGTGACAAGACATGCAAGCAAAGACTATGGCAGAAATTAAAAACTACACGCTGAACTTTGGCCCACAGCACCCCGCAGCCCACGGCGTTTTGCGTCTGGTGTTGGAGTTAGACGGCGAGGTTATTCAAAGGGCCGATCCGCATATCGGCCTGTTGCACCGCGCCACTGAAAAACTGGCCGAAAGCAAAACCTATATCCAGTCGCTGCCCTACATGGACCGGCTGGATTACGTCTCCATGATAGTGAACGAACAGGCCTATTGCTTGGCCATAGAAAAAATGTTGGGCCTTGAGGTGCCGATTCGGGCGCAGTACATCCGTGTGATGTACGCTGAAATCACCCGCCTGCTCAACCATTTGATGTGGGTAGGGGCGCACGGACTCGATTGCGGTGCCATGACCATTTTGCTCTACGCCTTCCGTGAGCGCGAAGACCTGTTTGATATGTACGAGGCCGCTTCTGGCGCGCGCATGCACGCGGCCTATTTCAGGCCAGGCGGTGTTTACCGCGATCTGCCCGATACCATGCCGCAATACAAGGCCAACAAAGTTCGCAACGCCAAAGGCATTGCCGCACTCAACGCCAACCGGGGCGGAAGTTTATTGGACTTTATCGAAGACTTTACCCAGCGCTTTACCGGCCACCTGGACGAATACCACACGCTGCTCACCGACAACCGCATCTGGAAGCAACGCACGGTGGGTATTGGCGTCATAACGCCTGAGCGTGCCATGAACAAGGGCTTGACCGGCCCCATGCTGCGCGGCTCGGGTGTGGCTTGGGACCTGCGCAAGCAGCAGCCTTACGACGCCTACGACAAGGTGGACTTTGACATTCCTGTAGGCAAAACAGGCGACTGTTACGACAGGTACCTGGTGCGCATGGAAGAGATGAAGCAATCGAATCGCATCATTTCTCAATGTGTGACATGGTTGCGCGCCAACCCTGGGCCGGTGATTACCGATAACTACAAGTTTGCAGCCCCCCCGCGTGAGAACATGAAGTCGAACATGGAGGAACTCATCCATCACTTCAAACTCTTTACCGAGGGCTTTACCGTGCCAGAGGGCCAAGCCTACGCGGCGGTCGAACACCCCAAGGGCGAGTTCGGCATCTACCTGGTGAGCGATGGCGCCAATAAGCCCTACCGCTTGAAAATCAGAGCCCCCGGGTTTGCCCACCTTTCTGCGCTGGACGAGTTGGCCCGTGGACACATGATTGCAGATGCCGTCGCCATTATTGGCACGATGGACATCGTGTTTGGCGAAATTGACAGGTAAGCCATGAATCCAAACGAATTTTCAGAAAGCACCTTGGCGCGGTTTGCCGCCGAGGTTCAAAAATACCCAGAAGAGCAAAAACAATCGGCGGTGATGGCCTGTTTGGCCATTGTTCAGCAGGAACGCGGCTACCTTAGCGCCGAGAGTGAAAAAGCCGTGGCTGCGTACTTGGGGATGGCCGCGATGGCGGTGCATGAGGTCACCACCTTCTACAACATGTACAACCAACGGCCCTGTGGCAAGTTCAAACTCAACGTGTGCACCAACCTTCCGTGCCAGTTGCGTGGCGGGCAAGACGCCTTGGCGCACCTGGAGCAGTCTTTGGGCGTAGCAATGGGGCAAACCACCGCTGACGGGCTATTTACCCTACAGCAAAGCGAGTGCTTGGGCGCATGCGCTGATGCACCCGTGTTGTTGGTCAATGACCGCGATATGTGCAGTTTGATGTCTCATGAGCGGCTGGATCAGTTGGTGGCTGGGTTGACCGACTTGGCCAAGTCTGAGGGGGTTCAATGAACGCGGCTCAATTTTTGACGAATTTTGCGTCGTCCGGCCAGGAAACCTGCTTTCATGGCCGCCATATTCAACCCCAGATTTACGCGGATCTGAACGGCAACAATTGGCGTCTTGCCGATTACCAAGCCCGTGGGGGTTATGCCGCTTTGAAGCGGGTGCTGGGTATGGATGGCCAAGAAGCCATGACGCCCGATCAAGTGATTGCAACAGTCAAAGAATCCTCACTACGGGGCAGGGGAGGGGCGGGATTCCCAACCGGTCTCAAGTGGAGCTTTATGCCGCGCCAGTTCCCGGGCCAAAAGTACCTGGTGTGCAACTCCGATGAAGGCGAACCAGGCACCTGCAAAGACCGCGACATCTTGCACTTTAATCCGCATATCGTGATTGAAGGGATGATCATTGCTGCTTACGCGATGGGCATTTCGGTGGGTTACAACTACATCCACGGTGAAATTTTCGCCACCTATGACCGATTTGAAGAAGCCTTGGAAGAAGCCCGCGCTGCCGGTTTGTTAGGCGACAAAATTTTGGGCTCCAACTACAACTTCCAACTGCATGCGGCCCACGGCTTTGGCGCTTACATCTGTGGAGAAGAAACCGCTTTGTTGGAATCTTTGGAAGGCAAAAAAGGCCAACCCCGCTTTAAGCCGCCATTTCCTGCCAGCTACGGTTTGTACGGCAAACCCACAACGATTAACAACACTGAAACCTTTGCGGCAGTCCCATGGATTATTCGCAACGGTGGGGCTGCTTACCTGGCGATTGGTAAACCCAATAACGGGGGCACCAAGATATTTTCAGTCAGCGGTGATGTAGAGCAACCTGGGAATTTTGAAGTGCCCATGGGAACCCCATTTTCTACCCTGCTTGAATTGGCAGGTGGTGTGCGTAAAGGCCGTCAACTCAAGGCGGTGATTCCTGGCGGTTCGTCGGCTCCTGTGTTGCCCGCATCCATCATGATGGACTGCACGATGGACTACGACTCCATCGCCAAGGCCGGTTCGATGTTGGGTTCAGGGGCAGTGATCGTGCTGGACGATAGCCGGTGCATGGTCAACAGCCTGTTGCGGTTGTCTTACTTTTACATGCATGAATCCTGTGGCCAATGCACCCCATGCCGCGAAGGCACTGGTTGGCTATGGCGGGTTGTGGACCGTATCGAACATGGCCGAGGCAAGCCCGAAGACCTCGCACTGCTCGACAACGTGGCTGAAAACATCATGGGTCGCACCATATGCGCCCTGGGTGACGCGGCGGCTATGCCGGTGCGCGGCATGATCAAGCATTTCCGCCCTGAATTTGAACACCATATCCTGCACAAGACCTGTTTGGTGCCTTCCAAAGTCTAAATCAACGCGCCCATCATGATAGAAATTGAACTAGACGGAAAAAAGCTGGAAGTGTCTGAGGGATGCACGGTGATGCATGCCGCAGAAAAGGCTGGCACCTATATCCCGCATTTTTGTTATCACAAAAAACTCAGCATTGCCGCCAACTGCCGAATGTGCCTGGTCGACATTGAGAAAATGCCCAAGCCCATGCCCGCCTGCGCGACCCCGGTAAGCCAAGGCATGATTGTTCGCACCAAGAGCGACAAAGCCGTCAAGGCGCAGCAGTCGGTGATGGAATTTTTGCTGGTAAACCACCCACTCGATTGCCCCATTTGTGACCAAGGCGGCGAATGCCAGTTGCAGGATTTGGCGGTAGGTTACGGTGGAACCGCATCACGGTACGATGAAGAAAAGCGCGTGGTGTTTCACAAAAATATTGGCCCACTGATCAGCATGCAGGAGATGAGCCGCTGCATCCATTGCACCCGTTGCGTGCGCTTTGGTCAAGAGGTGGCTGGGGTCATGGAGCTGGGCATGTCGCACCGTGGCGAGCACGCTGAGATCGAAGCCTTTGTGGGCGCTACGGTTGATTCTGAACTGTCGGGCAACATGATTGATGTATGCCCTGTGGGGGCGCTAACCAGCAAGCCCTTCCGCTACAGCGCCCGCACCTGGGAACTGTCACGCAGAAAAACCATCAGCCCCCACGATTCCACGGGCACCCATTTGGTGGCACAGGTCAAAGCCAATCGCGTGATGCGCGTGGTGCCCCTAGAAAACGAAGAAATCAACGAGTGCTGGATTGCCGACCGGGATCGTTTCTCTTACGAGGCTTTGAATAGCCCCGACCGACTCACCACACCCATGGTCAAACAAGACGGCGTGTGGCAGGCGGTTCAGTGGGATGTCGCACTCGAGTACGTCGCCAATGGCCTCAAAGACATCGCCCAAGGTGGCGCACAGCAAGTTGTAGGGGCCCTGGTAAGCCCCCACAGTACCTTAGAAGAACTGGCCTTGGCCCGGCGTTTGGTCAATGGCCTAGGCAGCACCTCGATAGACCATCGCCTTCGCCATGCGGCTTACCCGCGCAACGACAAAGCACGTTGGTTGGGTATGCCTATTGCGGCCTTAAGCCAGTTGGACCGTGCATTGGTGGTAGGTTCCAATTTGCGCAAAGACCACCCCCTGTTTGCGCAGCGTATTCGGCAGGCCACGCGCCATGGGGCGCTTGTCCATGCGCTGGTGTCTGCCCGTGAATTGAACAGCGCTGATGCCTGGGCCATGAAGCTGGCATCCAGCATTACAGCGCCCGCCCACCTGTGGGTAGCCGAGCTTGCCAAAGTGGCGGCGGCGGTTGCAGCCGAAAAAGGAGTGGCAGCGCCGATGGCCGCGCTACCCGATCAGGCGTCCGCTGCCGTGGCCAGGGATTTGCTCTCTGGCAAGCGTAGCGCGGTGTTGCTGGGCAATGCGGCGGTGCACTCGGTCAATTCAGAGGCCTTGTTGTACCTTGCCCAATGGATTGCCGAGCATTGCGGCGCCAGCCACGGGGTTCTAACTGAAGCGGCCAACACCGTGGGTGCCCATTTGGTGGGGGCAACGCCGGGTGGGGGCGGACTCAATGCAGCGCAAATGTTAAGCGCTGCATCCTCCGTCCAGGCCATGCTGTTGCTCAACACCGAACCCGAATTTGACAGTCGATTCGGTGCGTTGGCCACTGAGCGTTTGTCCCAAATGAAAATGGTCGTGGGTCTGACTTCATTCAAGACCAATCTGGACTGTTGTGATGTCTTGCTGCCCGTTACGCCGTTTACCGAAACCTCGGGCACATTTGTGAACGCTGAGGGACGGATACAGTCCTTTACCGCGGTAGTCTCGCCGCAAGGCCAAGCCAGACCGGCCTGGAAGGTTTTACGGGTTCTGGGCACCATGTTGGGCTTGCCAAGTATGGCATTTGAGAGTTCCACCGATGTGCTTCAAGCGGTCTTTCCACAAACGTCCGAGTCGCATTGGGTAAGCCCAGACCGCTTGGGTAACCTATCGACGGGCACTCAACCATTGCCTGAGACCCAAGACCAGGCGCCCAGTGTTGCGTCCATCTATCAACTCGATGGCTTGGTTCGCCGAGCAAGCAGCCTGCAACTGACGGCCGATGCGCGGCGGGCTGCGTTGACTACACAGGGGGTCGCATGATTGATGCCTTCTACAACTGGGGTCTGCATCTGTGTACGGCCGCATGGTGGTCAGGAATGGTCTGGCCTGTGGTTTGGAATCTTATAAAGATTGGCGTGATCGTATTGCCGCTCATGGGTTTGGTGGCCTACCTGACGCTTTGGGAGCGCAAGCTCATCGGTTGGATGCAAGTTCGTATTGGGCCTAACCGCGTAGGCCCCTTGGGTTTGCTGCAACCCATCGCTGATGCGCTCAAGCTCATCCAAAAAGAAATTTTGGTACCCACGGCCGCAAACAGGAATTTGTTTCTGATGGGGCCCATCATGACCATCATGCCGGCTTTAGCGGCATGGGCGGTTATTCCGTTTGGCCCAGATGTGGTTCTGGCCAACATCAATGCCGGCTTGCTGTTTGTGATGGCCATTACATCGTTAGAGGTGTACGGCGTCATCATTGCGGGCTGGGCTTCAAACTCCAAGTACGCATTTTTAGGCGCGCTGCGCGCATCTGCACAAATGGTGAGCTACGAGATTGCCATGGGCTTTTGCCTGGTGGTGGTGCTCATGGTATCTGCCAGTCTCAACCTCACCGACATCGTGACCAGCCAAGGGCGCGGTCAGTTTGCGCAAATGGGCCTGGGTTTCCTGTCTTGGAACTGGTTGCCGCTGCTTCCCATTTTCGTGGTGTACATCATCTCTGGCATTGCTGAAACCAACCGTCACCCGTTTGACGTGGTGGAGGGCGAGTCCGAGATTGTGGCCGGTCACATGGTCGAGTACTCGGGCATGTCGTTTGCGATGTTCTTCTTGGCCGAGTACGCCAATATGTGGCTGGTCTCCATCTTGGCCGCTTTGATGTTCCTGGGCGGATGGCTGCCACCGGTTGATGCTTTGTCCTTTATTCCGGGCTGGATTTGGCTGGGTCTGAAAACCTTTTTAGTGGTGAGTCTGTTTATCTGGGTGCGGGCCACTTTCCCGCGCTACCGCTACGACCAAATCATGCGCTTGGGCTGGAAGATCTTTATTCCGGTCACTTTGGTGTGGTTGGTGGTGGTCGGCGCTTGGATGCAGACCTCGTTGAACATTTGGAAGTGAGAGACGCCATGAAGTCAGAATCGACCGCATTTTCAACGCCTGCCGCCAGGCCTGCGTTTTCACTAAAAGAATTTTTAGCCAGCTTTTTGCTCATTGAATTGTTCAAAGGCTTTTTCCTGACCGGGCGTTACGCCTTGAAGAAAAAAACCACGATTCAATTCCCCGAAGAAAAAACGCCGTTGTCACCGCGCTTTAGAGGCTTGCACGCATTGCGCCGCTATGAAAACGGTGAAGAGCGCTGCATCGCTTGCAAATTGTGCGAAGCGGTATGTCCTGCCCAGGCCATTTCTATCGAGTCTGAGGTGCGCGACGACGGTTCACGCCGAACCACACGCTACGACATTGATCTGACCAAGTGCATTTTTTGCGGATTCTGTGAAGAAAGCTGCCCGGTGGATTCCATCGTTGAAACGCACATTTTGGAATACCACGGCGAAAAGCGCGGTGACTTGTATTTCACCAAAGAGATGCTTCTAGCGGTGGGTGACCAGTATGAAAAAGAAATCGCTGCGGCGCGTGCAGCCGACGCCAAATACCGCTAGGACCGCCTCATGAATACCTTGCCGAGTCGGTTGGCTCAACTTTCTTACTAAGCGCCATGGACCTTACTTCAGCACTTTTTTACGTGTTCTCGGCGGTACTGCTATTTGCGGCCGCGCGGGTGATCACGGCACAAAATCCGGTGTACGCCGCCTTGTATTTGGTTTTGACTTTTTTTCAGGCCTCCGCCCTTTGGTTGATGCTATCCGCCGAGTTTTTGGCCATCACGCTGGTGTTGGTCTATGTAGGGGCGGTCATGGTGCTGTTCCTCTTTGTGGTGATGATGCTGGATATCAATTTGGAGATGCTGCGCAAGAATTTCTGGCGTCACTTTCCATTGGCGGCCATGGTAGGGGTTGTCATTGCGCTTGAAATTGCAGCCGTCGTTTTAAATGAGTTCAGGCTGCGCGAGGCACCCCAGGCCATCGCCAGTGCCGCGTTGCCCTTGTCAAACACCCGCGAGTTGGGCACTTTGCTGTACACCGAGTACCTGTACCCGGTTGAGATCGCAGCGGTTATTTTGCTGGTGGCCATTATTGCGGCCATTGCCTTAACGCTTAGGGACCGCAAAGACAGCAAGTACGTTAACCCAGCCGATCAAGTGCGTGTCAAAGCCAAGGACCGTATGTCTGTCGTCCACATCAACCCTACACTGCCCGCGAGCCAGCGCCCTGCGGCCCAGCCCAACGCCGCAGAGGATTCGAAATCATGACCGTAACCTTAGGCCATTTCTTGACGCTGGGAGGCATATTGTTTGCTCTTTCAGTGGTTGGCATTTTTCTGAACCGCAAAAACCTCATCGTGTTGTTAATGGCCATCGAGCTCATGCTCTTGGCAGTCAATATGAACTTTGTCGCATTCAGCCACTACCTGGGTGATTTGCACGGTCAGATTTTTGTCTTTTTTATCCTCACTGTAGCGGCCGCCGAATCGGCCATTGGTCTGGCGATTTTGGTTTTGTTATTCCGCAACCGATCCAGCATCAATGTGGACGAACTCAATACCCTAAGGGGCTGATGGAATGACGCAATCCCTTTCTACCACTGTTTTATTGGGCGTCGTACTGGCGCCTCTCGTGGGTGCCTTGCTGACCGGGGTGTTGGGTACTCAACTGGGCGGTAACCATTTGGGCCGAAAAGTCGCGCATTCGCTTGCCATAGGCGGCGTTTTGGTGTCTTTTATTTTGTCCATGCTGGTGCTAAAAGACGTCATCGTGGGCGGGGCCAGGTACAACCAAACCATTTACGAATGGATGGTCGTTGGCGGGCTAAAGATGGAAATCGGCTTTATGGTCGACGGCCTTACCGCCATGATGATGGGTGTGGTCACCTTTGTGTCCTTGATGGTTCATATCTACACCATCGGCTATATGCACGATGACAAAGGCTACAACCGGTTTTTTGCCTACATATCGCTGTTTACCTTCTCCATGCTGATGCTGGTGATGAGCAACAATTTTCTGCAGTTGTTCTTTGGCTGGGAAGCGGTGGGCTTGGTGTCTTATTTGTTGATTGGCTTTTGGTACAACCGGCCTACCGCCATCTTTGCCAACATGAAAGCCTTTCTGGTCAACCGAGTGGGTGATTTTGGATTTATCTTAGGTATTGCCCTGATCGCCGCCTATTCTGGCTCGCTCAACTACACCGAAGTGTTTGCCAAGTCCTCAAGCTTGGTCGGCGTTAACCTGCCAGGCACCGACTGGATGCTTATCACGGTGGCGTGTATCTGCCTTTTCGTTGGCGCTATGGGCAAGTCGGCACAGTTTCCTCTGCACGTTTGGTTGCCCGATTCTATGGAGGGGCCAACGCCCATATCGGCGCTCATCCATGCGGCAACGATGGTGACGGCAGGCATTTTTATGGTGGCCCGTATGTCCCCCTTGTTTGAGTTGAGCGACGTTGCACTCAACCTCATCATGGTGGTGGGTGCTATCACGGCTTTGTTCATGGGCTTTTTGGGAATTATTCAAAACGACATCAAGCGCGTGGTGGCTTATTCAACGCTATCGCAGTTGGGTTACATGACCGTCGCGCTGGGTGCTTCCGCCTACTCGGTGGCGGTGTTTCATCTCATGACCCACGCGTTTTTCAAGGCCTTGTTGTTTCTTGCGGCCGGCTCTGTGATTATGGGTTTGCACCACAACCAAGACATTCGCTGGATGGGTGGGGTGCGCAAATACATGCCTATCACCTGGATTACCTCGTTGCTAGGGTCGCTGGCCTTGATCGGGACGCCGTTTTTCGCGGGCTTCTACTCCAAAGACGCGATTATTGAGGCGGTTCATGCCAGCCAGTTGCCTGCTGCACACTGGGCCTATTACGCCTTGCTCCTAGGCGTTTTTGTGACCGCGTTTTATTCCTTTAGGCTGTATTTTTTAGTGTTCCACGGTGCCGAGCGTTTTGATCAAAACCCAGATGCTCACCACGACGATCCCGACCATGGCCACGGCCATGGGCATGACGCTCACAAGCCCCATGAGTCACCTTGGGTGGTCTGGTTGCCCTTGGTGTTGTTGGCCATACCCTCGGTGTTTATTGGTGCGTTGACGATAGAGCCCCTGGTGATGGGAGACTTTTTCAAGGACGCCATCGTTGTAGACGCTGCACGGCACGGTGCGATGGGCACCTTGCAGGCGCATTTCCATGGTGCCGTGGCGTTTGCCCTGCATGGCTTTACGGCACTGCCATTTTGGTTGGCCCTGGCTGGCGTGGTTTCAGCCTACCTGTTTTATATGGTCTGGCCTGGTATTCCTGCTTATTTCAATAGGGTACTGGCACCAGTGGTATGGGTACTTGAAAACAAATACTTTATGGACTGGATCAACGAGAACATTCTGGCCAAAGGCGCAAGGTTGTTGGGCACTGGGCTATGGAAGTTTGGTGACCAAAAGCTTATAGACGGCGCCATCGTTAACGGTTCCTGGAAGCTGGTCAATTGGTTGGCCGGTGGTGTCAGGCGCATTCAATCGGGATTTTTGTACCACTACGCGCTTGCGATGGCCGCTGGGGTGTTGTTCATGTTGAGCTATTTCGTCACCTGGCCAATGTTGGTCAAGTGGCTGGGTCATTGAAGAAAGTTAGTACATGTCCTTATTAAGTCTTTCCATCTGGACACCCATAGCGTTTGGCGCGTTGCTGCTGGCGTTTGGTAAAGAAAGCCAAGCCCGTTTGGTTCGCTGGTTGGCGCTGGTCGGTTCCGTGATTAGCTTCTTGGTCACCTTGCCATTGATTACCCAGTTCAAGCTGGGCACAGCGGCTATGCAGTTTGTTGAAAACACGCCCTGGATAGAGCGGTTTAACGTGAACTACCACCTTGGGGTAGACGGGATTTCTGTCTGGTTCGTGTTGTTGACGGCATTTATCAATTTGGTGGTGGTGGTGGCCTCTTGGGAGTCCATTACCACGCGCGTCAACCAGTACATGGGGGCGTTTCTTATTTTGAGCGGCCTCATGATTGGGGTGTTTTCGGCGCTTGATGGATTGCTTTTTTACGTGTTTTTTGAAGCCACGCTGATACCCATGTATTTGATTATTGGTATTTGGGGCGGGCCTAACCGGATTTACGCGGCGTTCAAGTTCTTTTTGTACACATTGCTGGGTTCGCTGCTGATGCTGGTGGCACTTATCTACCTGTACACCCGCTCCAACGGAAGTTTTGACCTGCTGACCTGGCAGAACATGCCGCTTAGCCTGCAAGCCCAAACGCTCTTGTTCTTTGCATTTTTGGCGGCGTTTGCGGTCAAGGTGCCGATGTGGCCGGTGCATACCTGGTTGCCCGATGTGCACGTTGAGGCGCCCACGGGCGGTTCAGCCGTGCTGGCCGCCATTATGTTGAAGCTGGGCGCGTACGGCTTTTTGCGCTTCTCAATGCCCATCGCCCCCGATGCCGCACACGCCTATTCAGGACTCATGATTGGCTTGTCCTTGGTGGCCGTCGTGTACGTTGGATTGGTCGCAATGGTTCAGCAGGACATGAAGAAGTTGGTGGCTTACTCGTCGGTGGCGCATATGGGCTTCGTCACCTTGGGCTTCTTTTTGTTCAACCCGCTTACAGTGGCCGGTGGGATTGTGCAAATGATTGCCCACGGGTTTGTGTCTGCTGCTATGTTCCTGGGGATTGGGGTTCTGTACGACCGTGTTCACTCCCGAGAAATATCAAGCTACGGGGGTGTGGTGAACACCATGCCTAAGTTTTCTGCGTTTGCCTTGCTATTTGCGATGGCCAACTGCGGTCTTCCTGCAACCGCCGGGTTTGTTGGCGAATGGATGGTGATTTTGGGGGCTGTAAAGGTCAACTTCTGGATAGGCATGGCCGCCTCCAGCGCCCTCATTTTTGGCGCGGCCTACACCCTGTGGATGTTCAAGCGCGTTTACCTGGGGCCTGTCACCAACGACAACGTCAAGAATCTCAGTGACATCAACGCCAGAGAGTTTTTGGTCATGGCGGTTTTGGCGGTGGCGGTGCTTTGGATGGGGATTGCGCCCAAGCCTGTGACCGATGTCATGGACGCCTCTGTCACCGAATTGCTGCGTCACGTTGCAATGACCAAATTGAAATAAAGGCTTCTTCGTATCATGATTGATCAATTCAGTTGGACCAGCGTAGGGCCAGAAATTTTTCTGTTGGTGATGGCCTGCGCGATAGCCATGGTCGACCTGTACGTTAAGTCACCACAGCGCACCACCACCTATGTTCTTTCGGTGCTTACGCTTGCCGTGGTCGCCATTTGGTGTGCGATAGCCGCGCAAGCACAGGGCTCGATTTACGGTTTTGGTCGTATGGTGGTGAGTGACAGCATGGGCAACTGGCTGAAATGCTTTGCGGCCGTATCGGTTGCGGTCACCCTGGTCTATAGCCGCTCATACAGTTATGACAGGGGCATGCTAAGGGGTGGTGAACTGTTCTCCTTGGCACTGTTTTCCCTTTTGGGAATGTTTGTCATGATCTCGGGCGCGCACTTTTTGGTGTTGTACATGGGGTTGGAGTTACTCACCCTGTCGTGCTATGCCCTGGTGGCCCTGCGGCGCGACGATGCCAAGGCCACTGAGGCCGCTATGAAGTACTTCGTGCTGGGCGCACTGGCCAGCGGCTTTCTGCTGTACGGTCTGTCCATGCTTTACGGCGCAACAGGATCCTTGGACATCTCGCAAGTGCGTGAGTCGGTGGCTGGGGACCATGCCAACCGAACCGTTTTGGTGTTTGGTTTGGTGTTTGTGGTGGCAGGTTTGGCATTCAAATTAGGCGCGGTACCCTTTCACATGTGGGTGCCTGACGTTTACCAGGGCGCACCCACGTCAACCACCCTAATGATTGCTGCCGCGCCAAAAATTGCCGCCTTTGGTTTGATCATCCGGCTCTTGATTGAGGGCTTGCTACCATTGGCCATTGACTGGCAACCGATGTTGGTGGTTTTGGCCGTCATGTCTTTGCTGGTGGGTAACTTTGCAGCGATTAGGCAGACCAACCTCAAGCGCATGCTGGCGTTTTCTACCATTTCTCAGATGGGATTTGTCATGCTGGGCTTAATGTCTGGTGTGGTGGCAGGTAGTAACGGTGGCGGTGCCGAAGCGGGCGCGAACGCTTACAGCTCCACCATGTTTTACATGGTCTCCTACGTGCTTACAACCTTGGCAACTTTCGGTGTGATTTTGTCTCTGGCGGTTAAAGGCTTTGAGAGCGAAGAGATATCAGACTTTGCCGGGCTGAACCAAGTCAGTCCCATGCATGCTGCCATGATGGCTTTGTGCATGTTCTCTCTGGCTGGCATTCCACCGCTGGTGGGTTTTTACGCTAAGTTGTCGGTATTACAAGCCCTTGTCGCAACGGGTGGCACAGCCGGTTTAGTCATAGCAGTATTTGCCGTCATGATGTCGTTGGTGGGTGCGTTTTATTACTTGCGAGTCGTCAAAGTCATGTACTTTGACCCACCCGTGACTGCGGTGGGCGCTACCATGAAAGCAGATGTGAAGTTCGTACTCATCGGCAATAGCGCTTTGGTGCTGGTGTTGGGCCTGTTTCCTGAACCTTTAATGCGGCTTTGCGCGACCTCAATCGTGCGAATGATGGGCGGCTAATGGAGTCTGTCGCCTTTGCGCTTTTTTGACCGCAGGGTGGAGCAAGGGCGGCCTGATGAAAGTTTATGATTTGCGTTGTTCCTTGGGCCATCGCTTTGAAGGGTGGTTCTCGTCAGACGATGACTACCTGGCCCAGCAACACAATGGTCTCCTGACCTGCCCGATGTGCGACAGCCCTCGCATTGAGAAATTGCCGTCAGCGCCAAGGCTCAATTTAAGCCATGCCGTCGCCGCGGATCAGCCTCCCGGCACCGATGCGCCTCCCCACAACGCAGACAGCGTTGCACCTGCAACCCCATCCGAACCGGCTTCAGTTACCCAAATGCAGGCCATGTGGTTGCATATGGCGCGTCATGTGATGGCCCATACGGAGGATGTGGGCAAGGCATTTGCAGAGGAAGCCAGAAACATGCACCGTGGCGACAGTCCTGAGCGTCCGATTCGGGGGCAAACCACACCACAAGAAGCCCGGCAATTGCAGGAGGAGGGCATAGAAGTCATGCAATTGGCTCTACCGCCTTTGATCAAAGAAACCTTGCAATAGGTGTTCATGCCCCAAGGTTTGGGGGCGACAGTGGCAGAAACACCTCACAAGACAGGCCCGTTACTTGGCGTGTAGACGGCAGGGAGGGCGACCCAAGGGGAGCCTGTGGATCGTAGCGGTTGGTAAGGCGCAACCGGCCCGCTAGACTTTGCACAATTTCATGGCAGATGCTAAGGCCCAAGCCGGTGCCGGTTTGTGGGTTGCTGGTAGCGAAGGGTTGAAACAGGCGTTGCTCTATTTCAGGCGTAAGTCCTGGGCCTTCATCAACCATGTTGAGCACGGCACGGTCAGAGTGCTGCGTCAGGGTCACCGTCAATGCGCCGTTAGGTGGCGAGAATTTGATTGCGTTGTGCAGTAAATTTCTGGAAAGCTCTTTCAACATCCAACTGTGCGCAGCGACCGTGCAGGGGGTCGTCTGAATTTCAAAGTTCAGGTTTTTCTCGGCGATCAGGGGCGACAGATCCACCGCTACCTCGCGCAGTAAATGGGCCCAGTCGTGCCGTTGCACGTCTTTTTGGTGGGCGACCTGTGACACCTTTGCCAAGGCCAACATCTGGTTGGCCAACTGATGTGCCCTGTCAACGGTGTGACTGATTTCCAGCAGCGCCTGGTGGGCATCCACATCACCACGCAGTGCTGACTGCACCTGGGTTTTTAGGACGGCCAGTGGGGTTCTCAACTGGTGGGAGGTGTCCCGGACAAAGCGCTTTTGGTTCGCCAGCAGCGATTGCAATTGGGCCATCGAATGGTTGGTTGCCGTCAGTAGCGGCTTTAGTTCAAGTGGGAGGTCGCTTTGTACAATCGGACTGAGGTCTCCCTCTGGCCTGGAGGCAACCTGGTCGCGCAGCTTGCTGACCGAGCGCGTCGCCTTTTGAACCACCCAAAGCGTGGTCAAGGCAATAAAGGCTGCCAGAACGAGTTGGCTCAACAAGGTTTCAAATAGCAGTTCGCGTGCGAGCGATTGGCGCAACTCAAGTGTCTCGGCCACTTGAATGGTCACCATGGTGCTGCCGTTGGTGGTTGACAAGGGCTGCAACAACACGGCTACGCGCACAGCGTCACCACGAAATCTATCATCGTAAAAGTCCACTAACGCCGCATACGGTCCACGGTCTGGAATTTTGCCTGTCCAGGCCGCGAGATCGACGTCCCCGTCAATGTGCCGCCGTTCCGCGTCCGTGACGCGGTATGCAAAGCGGCTGAGTAGGTCAGTCTGGAAGGCCTCTATGGAACTGTAGTTCACGTTGGCCTTTACGGCGGCCTGGCCATTCACCATCTGCAAGGAAAGCTGTTCGCCAATCGACTGGGCCGAGGCCAACAAGGTGCGGTCGTAGGCCACGTTGACCGCCGCCAATGCATTTTGGTAGTGGCGCTGGGTGTCAAAGGCAATGAATACAAAAACTGGGATCAAAATGCCGAGCAGAAGGCGCGAGCGGAGTGACAGGTTTGCAATCAAACGCATTTAGTTCACTGCCTTGATCAGATAGCCCAAGCCGCGCAGTGTCATGATGGTGGCGTCCGATCCGACGAGTTTTTTTCTCAACCGGTACACCACCACTTCAAGCGCATCGTCACTTACCTGTGTTTCAGAAGCGAATACCCAGGCGACCAACCGCTCTTTGGTCACGGCGGTGCCTGGGCGCTGGCACAAGGCCGCGAGCAGGGCGCGCTCGCGTGGCGTCAGGTCGAGTACCTCAGCGTCAACGTGCGCTGCGGCTTGATCTGCATGGGTTTTACTCACGCGCAAACGCCCAATTTGATGAAACTCCCGTTCGGTAGAAGGTTCGTCTTCGCCTCTTAGCTCCCGGCGACGCAGGGCTTTGATGCGGGCTTCAAGCTCATCCAGGTCAAAGGGTTTGGCCAGGTAGTCGTCGGCGCCTGAATTGAGTCCAATCACACGGTCACCCACGGTACCCCTGGCCGTCAGAATGATCACGGGTTGATGCAAACCACTTTGGCGCGCAGCACTAAGCAATTCCAAACCGTCGCGACCTGGAAGGTTCAAGTCCAGTAACACGACATCGGGGTGAAATTGCTTCCAAACGTCCAGTGCCGCCCACCCATCACTGCAAACCTCAACCCGCCAGTGGTTTTTTTGGAGGGCGCGTTGCAAACTAAGCTGTAGCGCCGCATCGTCTTCAATGAGCAAAATTCGCAAGTTTCCCCCGTGTTTTCCCTAGTGCAATTGACAGCACTTTGACAGTTTTTCAACGCATCATAGCGGAGTCCATTTAACTTAGGAGTAGGCTATGCGTCGTGACGAATTTTTGAAAACTATGGTTGCTATGGCCGCCATGGGTGGTTTGCCTGGTATGGCCAGTGCCGCTACCAATCTAAAGATGATGATTCCAGCCAACCCCGGCGGTGGATGGGACTCGACGGGGCGGGCACTTGGCAAAGCCCTTACCGAAGGCAAACTGGCAGACAGTGTTCAGTACGAAAACAAAGGTGGCGCGGCGGGCGTCATTGGTTTGGCCCAATTCGCCAACTCTGCCAAGGGTGATGGCAATTCACTGATGGTGATGGGTGCGGTCATGCTAGGCGGCATTATTGGTAGCAAGCCCGCTGTAGGCTTGGAAAAACTAACCCCAATTGCCCGCCTGACCAGCGAGTACAACGTGTTCGTCGTGCCCGCAAACTCACCCTTGAAGTCCATGAAAGACGTGGTCGAGCAATTGCAAAAAGACCCCGGCAGTGTGAAGTGGGGCGGCGGTTCCAAAGGGTCAACCGAGCACATTTCAGCCTCTATGCTGGCAAGCCGTGTGGCGGTAGATCCACGTAAAGTGAACTACGTGCCGTTCAGAGGGGGTGGAGAGGCCGTGGCTGCCATCTTGGGTGGCAACGTGACGGTTGGCGGTAGCGGCTATAGCGAGTTTGCTGAGCACATTGCAGCCGGCAAAATGCGGGCCATAGGCGTGACTTCTGAAAAGCGCTTGCCCGGTATTAACGTACCCACCCTGAAAGAAATGGGCTACGACGTGGTGTTGGGCAACTGGCGTGGCGTGTACGCAGGCGGCGAAATCACCAAAGAACAGCGCGCCGCGTTGACCGACCTGGTGGTGAAGGCGACCAAGACCAAAAGCTGGCAGGAATCGTTGGCGAAGAACAACTGGACTCCCGCGTTGTTGTCTGGCAAAGCCTTTGACGACTTCGTTGACAACGAGTTTGCATCCCTGCGCGGCACCATGCACTTGGCCGGAATGCTGTAATGCCCTCAAGCGCTGAGAACAAGCGCCAGACCGCTGTAGGTCTGGCCGTTTCTGGTTTGGGCGTGGGCATGGGCGTTGGCGCCTGGTCTATTCCCTCCGAGGCGGGGTATGCAGGCGTTGGGCCTAATTTTTTGCCCTGGGTCGTGTCTGTCGCCTTGCTTGTTCTGGGTGTTTTTTTGATTCGGGAGGCCGTGACGGGAGGATTCCGAAGCATGGGATCTGACGAGCAACCGGCACCTCCCTGCGTTACCGGATTTATGTGGATTTCAGCGGGTTTGCTGGTTAACGCTGCGCTCATTACCTCAGTCGGGTTTATTTTGGGTTGCGGCCTGTGTTTTATGTTGTCTGCCCAGGGCTTACGCAAGTCAGTGCAAGCGGGCGGCGGTGCTGCACGTGGGGCAGACTCTTTGTTCGTTCGCTTAGGAAAAGACCTGTTGATTGGCGTAGCAGTGGCAGCGCCGGTGTATTGGATGTTTACCAAATTGCTGGCCATTAAGTTGCCAGGCCTGACCGCTACAGGGTGGATTTGATGGATTTGTGGACCCAATTGCTAGGGGGGTTTGCGACCGCCATTACCCCCGCCAATTTGATGTGGTGCTTTGTGGGTTGCGCTATAGGCACCGCCGTTGGGGTGTTGCCGGGTATAGGCCCAGCGGTGGCCGTTGCGATGTTGTTGCCCATTACCAGCCAGGTTGAAGCCACCGCATCGATGATATTTTTTGCAGGCATCTACTACGGTGCCATGTATGGTGGCTCCACCACTTCCATTTTGTTGAATACCCCGGGAGAGGCCGGTAGCTTGGTCACCGCCATGGAGGGCAACCGCATGGCCAAAAGTGGGCGTGCGGGCGCGGCCCTAGCCACGGCGGCGATTGGATCGTTCGTGGCCGGAACCATTGCCACCGTGGTTGTTACGCTATTTGCACCACTGGTGGCTGAGCATGCGGTAAAACTAGGGCCTCCTGAGTATTTTTGCTTGATGCTGTTGGCTTTTGCCACCGTCAGTGCCGTGTTGGGGCGCAGTACCGTGCGGGGGTTGGTGTCTCTGTTTTTGGGTCTTGCCATTGGCTTGATCGGTATGGACCAGATTTCTGGACAAACCCGCTACACGGGGGGCGTTCCGGAATTACTCGATGGCATTGAGATTGTGTTGGTGGCGGTCGGCCTTTTCGCTGTGGCCGAGGCGCTTTATGTGGTGCTCTACGAAGGCGCTGTGGTTGAAACACAGAACCCACTGAACAAGGTGCATATGACGGGCAAGGAGTGGAAGCGTTCCTGGCCGGCATGGTTGCGTGGAACGGTGATAGGCATTCCTTTTGGAACAATTCCTGCGGGCGGTAGCGAGATCCCGACGTTTCTGAGCTATGCCACTGAGAAAAAGCTCGCAAAAGACAAAAGTGCCTTTGGAACAACGGGTGCGATAGAGGGGGTGGCAGGACCTGAGGCTGCCAACAACGCGGCCATTACCGCTACCTTGATTCCGTTGCTTACGCTGGGCATCCCTACCTCCAACACCGCGGCCATCATGCTGGGTGCTTTTCAGAACTACGGCATACAACCAGGGCCGCAATTGTTTACCTCGGCGTCGGCGCTGGTTTGGGCTTTGATCGCCTCGCTGTACATTGGCAACATCATGTTATTGGTGCTAAATTTGCCCATGGTTGGCCTTTGGGTCAAACTGCTAAAAATTCCAAAAACCTATCTGTATGCGGGCATTTTGATTTTTGCCACCGTGGGTGTGTATGGAATGCGCCAAAGCGCGTTTGATCTGGTGCTGCTGTACGCCATTGGTTTGGTGGGTGTCTTGATGCGGCGATTTGACTTCCCGACGGCACCGGTGGTGGTGGGCATGATTTTAGGCCCGCTGGCTGAAGCGCAAATGCGCAACGCGCTGTCTATCGGTGAGGGCAAATGGACGGTTTTTGTAGAGCGTCCAGGTTCACTTACGCTGCTGATTTTGGTGGTGGCCGTTTTAATCGTCCCGCGCTTGCTCAAGCGAAGAAGCAAAACTTAAACGCATCGCGGCGATGATCTTTCAGGCGGGAACCCTGACGATCTGCGTTAAGCTTGGCGGCAGTTTGGCACTACTGCCCCATACGACCTGATACCACTATGAATTCCTTCCAACCACTGCTTTCCGAGTGGGTGTTTATTGCCCTGTTAATTGTTCTATCGGTGTTGGTCGTGGTGCTGCTGCTAAAGATAAGCGCTCGTCCACCCGGGTTGCCCGCGCCGGTTGACATTAACCCCGTGTTGGAACGTTTAGGGCGCGAGATTCGCCAGGAGTTGGCCGAGTCAGGTAAAACGGGTAGGCAAGAACTGGCCCAGTCCTTTACCAGTTTCCAGCAGTCCATGATTCAGCAAAGTGCCGAGGCCTTGCGCAGTCAAAACACGCAGATTGAAACGTTTTCTCGGCAACTCACCCTGATGCAGAAAACCCTCGCCGATACCTTGGCGACCCAGGTCGGAGGATTGTCAGAGGCCAATGGTCGGCGTTTGCAGGAAATGCGCGACACCCTTGAAAAGCACCTTAACCAGATGCAAGCGGCTAACGAGGCCAAGCTGGATCAAATGCGGCAAACCGTGGATGAAAAACTGCAATCCACGTTGCAGCAACGATTGGGCGAGAGTTTTAAACAGGTGGCCGATAGGTTGGAACAGGTACACAGGGGCTTGGGTGAGATGCAAACCTTGGCGCAGGGAGTGGGCGACCTGAAACACCTCTTAACCAATGTTAAGACCCGTGGCGTATTTGGCGAGGCGCAGTTGGGGGCACTGCTTGAACAGGTGCTGGTGGTAGACCAGTACAAGGCGCAGGTGGCAACCCGCCCCAACCACAACCAACTGGTGGACTACGCCATTAAGCTGCCGGGACGGTCTGAACAAGAGGGCCCGGTATGGTTGCCGATTGATGCCAAGTTCCCCAACGACGATTACGAGCGCTTGTTGGATGCCCAACAAAATGCCGACCCGGTCGCTGCGCAAGCCGCTGCCAAGGCGCTGGAGGTGCGTATCCGTTTGGAGGCTAAATCCATCTCGGAAAAGTATATCGAACCCCCGTTCACCACTGATTTTGCGATTCTGTTCTTGCCCTCTGAGGGCTTGTACGCCGAAGTGTTGCGACGCCCTGGCCTAATGACTGATTTGCAGCGCAACTACCGCATTACGCTGGCTGGGCCAACCACCTTGCTGGCCATGCTCAGCTCCTTGCAGATGGGATTTAGAACCCTGGCCCTAGAGAAACGCTCCAGCGAAGTGTGGCAAGTGCTGGGTGTGGTAAAGACCGAGTTTGGCAAGTTTGGCGATGTGCTGGCCAAGGTGAAAAGCCAAACTGAAACGGTGCTCAAAACGCTAGACAGCGCTGAAACCCGTAGCCGGGCGATGGGGCGTGCGTTGCGTTCGGTTGAGGCACTACCAAGTGGTGCGGCCGGGGAAGACCTCTTAGGTCTGCCCTCTGAATCCGGGCCAGAGGCTACTTAATCACCCAGTCCATAAAACTGCTTGACGTAATCCCATGCCTCATGCGGATCGTCAAGGATTTTGAACAGGTGCAGATCATTCTCCGAAATCGTGCCTTCATCGACCAGCGTTTCTAGGTCCAGCACGCGATTCCAAAAATGGGAGCCAAACAAAACGATAGGGACGGGCTTGGCCTTTTTGGTTTGAACCAAGGTTAACACTTCGAACAGTTCATCAAGTGTGCCAAAGCCGCCAGGGAAGGCCACCAAGGCTTTGGCGCGCATCATGAAATGCATTTTTCTGAGCGCAAAGTAATGAAACTTAAAGCTCAATGCGGGTGTGACGTAGGGATTGGGCGATTGTTCGTGGGGCAAGGCGATGTTCAGGCCCACGCTTGGTGCACCCACGTCAAAAGCGCCACGGTTGGCCGCCTCCATAATGCCGGGGCCGCCGCCGGTGCAAATAAAGAGTTTGTCTTGCAGCGGTTTACGGGCACTGTATCCCGCCACCAAGCGGGCAAACAGCCTCGCATTTTCGTAATGGGCGGCATTGCTCAGGGCCCGTTCAGCCGTGCGCAGGGCCTGCATATCAGACCCCTGCTGCGCCTGGGCCAAACGCTGGACAGCCGCTTCGTGGTCGACAAAACGGGCACTCCCAAACACCACCACGGTGTTTTGAATGCCTGCCTCGTGTTGCTCTAAGTCGGGTTTGAGCATCTCCAACTGAAAACGAACGCCCCGCGTTTCAGGTCGAAGTAAAAATTCGGGGTCGGCAAAGGCCAAGCGATACGCGTCGGGCTGTAAAGGAACGCCGCTGACAACATTGGCTTGTAGATCAGACCAAGCGTCGGTTACGGTGCTTTCGCGTAAATCTTGTGTCGTTTGCATCGCCAAATTCTCCAAAAAAAAGGGCCCCTAAAGAGCCCTTGTTCTATCTTACACAAGATCCCCAGTGCAGGTAAGCAACCACGCCTTTGGGAATGGCTTGAGCTTACACCCTGCGGCGGTACTCACCTGTACGGGTGTCGATTTCGACGATATCGCCTTGCGCCACAAAAATAGGCACGTCTACACGGTAACCGGTAGCGATTTGAGCAGGCTTTAAAACCTTACCCGAGGTGTCGCCTTTCACGGCGGGCTCTGTCCAGGTAATTTCGCGTTCGACGCTGGTAGGCAGCTCGACCGAAATCGCCTTGCCTTCATAAAACACCACCTCAACGGGCATGCCGTCTTCAAGGTAGTTGAGTGAATCGCCCATGTTTTCGGCTTCGACTTCGTATTGGTTGTAGTCGGCATCCATGCAAACGTACATAGGGTCGCCAAAATAAGAATAGGTGCAATCCTTTTTGTCCAACACGATTTGGTCCATTTTGTCGTCGGCCTTGAACACGGTTTCAGTGCCAAAGTTGTTCAACAGTCCTTTGAGCTTCATGCGGACGGTTGCCGAGTTACGGCCGCCACGGCTGTACTCGGTTTTTAAGACAATCATGGGGTCTTTGCCGTGCATGATCACGTTGCCAGCACGAATCTCTTGTGCGATTTTCATAGGGTTCCAGACGAATCAAAGCCCCAAAATGAGCGCGCCAAGGCGCCAGGGGCGGTTAGTAGTAAAGCCTTCAATTCTATCGCTTTTCACCCACAAATTGAATGAGCTGGCTGACCAAATCGGGCTGGGCTGAGAGGCCACTGGCGATCTTTACTGCCGCGCTGTTCCAAGCCCTTAGGTCCGGTGCCTGTAACGGACCATCCTGTTGGGCCTGCGTACCTGAATCCGCTCGGTTCCAGTCGGTGATACAACGCACCCAGTCCTCTGGCAGTTCGAGCCGCTCAATAAATGCCTGCAGCTTGACCTGATGGTGCTCACCTTCTTGGGGGTAGATGTGCCAAACAAATGGCCGCCGCGCCCATAACGCACGCACCAATGAATCCTCGCCACGCACATAGTTGAGGTCGCACTGGCGTAGCAGCGCGTCATACTGCATTTGTGCTAACCAGGGCAAATAGGTAATTTTCAAGCGCCCTTGACTCATCGCCAGCGCCACTGCCACCCGCAATGGGGTATCCGATTCGCGGTTATCGGGCTGCAACCAATCGCGAATGGCCACGGTGCTTTTTCCCGCTGTCACCAGTAGGTGGACGACAGGGGTGTCGGCGCAATTGCATAACGCCAGCAGTTGGCGCCACAGCAGCCCAAGAGGGGCGTTGTCGTAACAAAACAAGCTGACGCGCACCGTGTGGTGCGTCGCCAGGGGTTCACCCGATTGTGGCGTGTCGTCCAAAACAAGGTCCAGCAAGGGGTCGTGCTGGTTTGATTGAACATGCTCCAACCACGGCTCGCGTATCAGCCCACCGGTTGCCGATGTAAACCCCGGGTAGAAGAAAAACTTGTTGGCGCCTAGGAGGGGATAGGCCAATGAATGAGAGGGCAATCTGTGCGAGCGCTCCACGTAACTTTCAGCCGATAGGTACTCCAGATTGATCCACACGGGCTTCGGGCGCTTGGGTTCTGCCGCCTGGGCTGAATTTGTCAGCAGGGTTGATTCGAGGGCGCTTAAGAATTCATGGTCGGGGCCGCAACCGAAGCCTTCGACTATGACATCAGTCGGCCACGGAGGTGTTTTTGCCGTTGGGTCTGAACCGCTGTTCCAAGGTATGACGTCTACCTGGGCATGACCCTCTGGTGCCATCCATTGCAATGCCGATGCATCATCCAGCCAAAGGCGCACCTGGTGGCCCCGCACCGCCAGGTCTTGGCTCAGGCGCCAACACACCCCTATGTCGCCAAAGTTGTCGATCACCCGGCAAAAAATATCCCAATGCAATGGCTTTTCCATGGTGTGATTGTCCACAATATGGGCCATGAGCGAATACGACCCCAACCCTTTAAATCCAGACAAGGCGGCCTCTGGCCAGGCCTTACTCGATCAGGTGAATGGCCTACCAGCAATGCCTGGCGTGTACCGGTATTTTGATGAGGCGGGGGTCTTGTTGTACGTGGGCAAGGCCAAGGACTTAAAAAAGCGGGTGTCCAGTTACTTCCAGAAAGACCATGGGGGCACCCGTATTGGCCACATGGTGAGCAAAATTGCCCGTCTAGAGACGACCACCGTGCGCTCTGAGGCAGAGGCGCTGTTGCTTGAAAACAATCTTATAAAGACCCAAAATCCAAAATACAACATTTTGTTTCGGGATGACAAAAGTTACCCCTACCTTCGCATCGGTGGCCTTAAACGCCCCCCCAAGGGGGGTGGTGCGGCGTTAAAACAGGTCGACTCGGCAATTGCTCCGGGGGCCTTTCCAAGGGTGTCGTATTACCGCGGCGCGACAGATAAGTGGGACCATTTCATGGGGCCTTATCCCAGTGCATGGGCGGTTAAAGAAACCCTGTTGCTGTTGCAAAAGGTATTCCTGCTGCGCACCTGCGAAGACACCGTGTTTAGCAACCGAACGCGCCCGTGCCTGCTTCACCAAATCAAACGATGCTCAGCCCCCTGCGTTGGAAAAATTTCATCCGGCGAGTATTTGAACGACGTGACCCAAGCCCTGCGATTTTTGGAGGGCGACACCAAGCAGTTGTCGGCTGATTTACATGCGGAAATGATGGCCCACGCTGACCGGTTGGCTTTTGAATCGGCGGCAGAGGTGCGCAATAAAATTGCGGCACTGTCTAGCATCATGCATGACCAGTCCATGGATACGGTGTCAGATCGGGATGTTGACATACTGGCTGTGGTGATTGAAGGGGATCGCGTGTGTGTGAACCTGGCCATGGTGCGGGGCGGCAGGCATTTGGGGGATAGAGCCTATTTCCCCAGTCACCTGGGTAGTGGTTTTGTGAGCGATGGGGAGGAACCCTCAGTGGCGGCACCAAGCGAGGCAGAGCTGAACGACGCATTGCCACAACAGGTCTTGCAGGCTTTCGTTGCGCAGCACTATGTGGATGTGCCTTTACCGGACAAACTGGTGGCCAACCAACCGGTGCCTGATTCCTTGATTCAATCACTGGCCGAGACGGCAGGCAAAAAATTCAGTGTGGTGGTTCGCCCCAACGACCATCAAAAAGCCTGGCTTGAAATGGCCGTGCAAAATGGACGTTTGCAGTTGGCGCGCCTGCTCAGTGTGGAGGGTGCGCAAGCCTCTCGCACAGAGGCTCTGGTGTTGGCACTGGGTTTGGATGTGAGCGCGTTGGATGAGTTGCGTATCGAGTGTTTTGATATTTCGCACACGGCTGGAGAGGCAACGCAAGCCTCGTGTGTGGTGTACCAAGGCCATGCCATGCAAAGCAGTCAGTACCGTCGTTACACCATAGAGGGCATTACCCCTGGAGACGATTACGCAGCCATGCACCAGGTGCTGACACGCCGGTACAGCAAGATGGTTGAAGCGGTCAAAGCAGGGGAGGGCCGCTTGCCCGATTTGGTGTTGGTGGATGGGGGTAAGGGGCAGGTGAGCATGGCCCGCGAAGCCTTTGAGTCCTTGGGTTTGGACCTGGGGCTAATCGTGGGGGTTGAGAAGGGCGAGGGGCGCAAAGTGGGCTTGGAAGAGCTGGTGTTTGCCGATGGGCGCGCCAAGGTTAGCCTGGGTCACCATTCCGCGGCCTTGATGCTGGTGGCACAAATTCGGGACGAGGCACACCGCTTTGCGATTACCGGCATGCGTGCCAAACGGGCCAAGGTGCGGATGGGCGCTAGCCGCTTAGAGGATATTCCCGGTGTAGGATCAAAAAAACGTTCTGCACTGTTGGCCCGGTTTGGCGGCGTTAAAGGGGTAGGGCAGGCCAGTGTGGACGATTTGACCAAGGTAGAGGGCATTTCTGAGGAACTGGCGACCAAGATATTTCTGGCGCTGCGTTAATCGCCCCTATCCTTAGCCTGCCAATCATGCCAAAATCGCACCATGTTTTTCACCATACCTACCCTGTTGACTTGGTCCCGCATTGCGGCCATTCCGCTCATCATCGTGGTGTATTACAGCCCACTGGATCCGCAGCTTAGCAATCTCATTGCCACTTGCCTCTTTGTTTTGTTTGCTCTTACCGACTGGCTAGACGGCTACCTTGCCCGAAAGCTTAACCAGACCTCGTCCTTCGGTGCTTTTCTAGATCCCGTTGCTGACAAGTTTTTGGTGTGCGCCAGCCTATTGGTTCTGGTTCATTTGCAGCGGGTTGATGTGTTGGTCGCACTCATCATCATCGGACGCGAAATTGCCATTTCAGCCCTGCGCGAGTGGATGGCGCAAATGGGCGCTTCGGGCAGTGTGGCGGTGCATATGCTGGGCAAGGTCAAAACCGTGGCGCAGATGGTAGCGATTCCCTTTTTGTTGTACAACGGCAAGTTACTAGGCCTTATCGATACCGCAATCTGGGGTCGTTGGATGATCTGGATTGCAGCGCTGCTGACCATTTGGTCCATGGTGTACTACCTCAAAAAAGCCTTACCCGAAATTCGAGCCCGCGCCAAATGACGGGCCAAGCCACTGGCCCCCGCGCGCTGGGGTGGCTGCCCTTTGTGTTCGTGGTGATTTGGAGTTCAGGCTTTGTGGTGGCACGGTTTGGCATGCCATACGCGCCGCCCATGTCTTTTCTGGCCATACGCTTTGGCTTGTCTTTTCTGTGCTTTCTGGCTTGGGCCTTTTTCAGCCGGGCACCTTGGCCCAAATGGGGTGCGCAGTGGGGGCATTTAGCTGTGCTGGGCGTTTTGCTTCAGGTCGGTTACTTGGGCGGCGTATGGTCTGCTGTCAAACTTGGGATGGGGGCCGGACTGGCTGCGCTTATCGTTTGCCTGCAACCCATTTTTACGGCACTTTGGTACTCTTTTGTCGGCTCGGTGGTCACCCGCCGACAATGGGTTGGGCTGTTTCTTGGCTTGGCGGGTGTGGTCTTGGTTCTGTTAGAAAAGCTTTCCCATACCCATGAAGTATCTATGGGTACTTTGGCTGTTATTTTGGTCGCCTTGGCCTCCATTACCGCAGGCACCATTTACCAAAAGCGGCATTTGGTGGGCGTTGATGTTAGAACCGCCAGCACCCTGCAATTGGGCGTCGCCTTTGTGCTGTCCATGCTATTGGCAACGACTGAAACCGAAGTGGTGGTGTGGTCCGCGCCCATGATAGGGGCCATGCTTTGGTCGGTTCTCGTGCTCACTTTGCTGGGTAGCTCCTTGTTGTTTGGATTGATACAGCGCGGTGCTGTACTGGCGGTTACCAGTCTGTTTTATCTGGTGCCGCCCACCGCCGCCGTCATGGCATGGGCATTGTTTGGTGAAAATTTGACCTGGGCAACCGCGCTGGGGGTGCTGCTGACCGCTGTTGCGGTAGGCGCGGTCGCAGGCGCTGCGCCCAAGGTGGCAGAAAGAGACTAGAATCCGCGCTCGCCCTAACGGCTATGCGCCAAGGACCAGTCAATGGAACTTTCTGGGCGACTTTTTATGAAAATTACCGAGGTATTGCGTTGAATAAATCTGAATTGATAGACCACGTGGCATTAAAAGCCGATCTGTCTAAAGCGTCTGCTGGTCGCGCACTTGAGGCCGTGTTAACAGGGATTGAGGATGCGCTCAAGGCTGGGGACAGCGTTTCATTGGTAGGTTTTGGTACCTTTGCCGTCAGTGCGCGCCAAGCCCGTACAGGGCGTAATCCCCGTACTGGACAAACGCTTAAAATAGACGCTGCAAAAGTTCCCAAGTTTCGTCCGGGAAAAGGTTTGAAAGATGCGTTAAACTAGCGTCTTTCGGTGGGGTGCTTAGCTCAGTTGGTAGAGCGGCGCTCTTACACGGCGTAGGTCGGCGGTTCGAGACCGTCAGCACCCACCACCTAACTCCAAGAGGCGAACACAACGTTCGCCTTTTTTGTTTTCAGCGAGTGACTTATGTTCGATTTTGTTCACCGACACAATAAAGCAATCCAAGTGGTATTGTTTTTACTCATTGTTCCGTCATTTGTTTTGGTCGGCGTGGATGGCTACACCCGTATGGGCGATAGCGGTGGCACGTTGGTCACCATGTCGGGCAACACCAAAATTTCTAACGCCGAGTTCGATGCGGCGCACAAACGCGCGATTGACCGCGTGAAGCAGTCCAACCCGGATATTGACTCCAAACTCTTAGATGGCGAAGAGTTTAAAAATTCCACGCTGGATCGCATGGTCATGGAAAGAATCCAGACGCTTGCAGCCAAGGATGGACGTTTAGTGGTTTCGGATGCCGCGCTTGCCAAGGCGCTGCGCGCCGATCCCAACATTGCTGCCTTAGTAGGCGCCGATGGCAAACTTGACACAGAACGTTACAAGGCGCTGGCGGCGTCTATGGGCGCTACTACAGACCAATACGAAGCCAGCAGGCGGGCTGAAATTGCCGCTGGTCAGGTGTTTGAACCCCTGATCGCCAGCCGACTAACAGCACAGGCGGCCTCTGACCTTTTTACCAAAGCGCTTTTTCAAAAGCGTGAGGTTCAGGTTCTGCAACTTAAACCCGCAGACTTTGCGACCCAAATCAAACCGACCGACGCTGAGATCGAAGCCTATTACCAAGCCCATACCGCGTTGTTTCAGATTCCAGAATCGGCCAATTTCGAATTCGTGGTGCTCGATCAAGCCAACCTGATGCGTGCGCTGGAGGTCACCGACGCTCAGCTTAAAGCGTACTATGAGGCCAATGCCGCACAGTTGTCGCAAGCGGGGCCTGAAGAGCGACGGGCCAGCCATATTTTGATTGCCGCAGGCCCATCGGCCTCGAAGGCCGAACGTGACGCCGCCAGCGCCAAGGCAACGCAACTGCAAGCCCAACTGGCCAAGGCACCTGCCAGTTTTGCACAGGTCGCCAAAACCAATTCGCAAGATCCCGGCTCTGCGCCCAGTGGTGGCGACCTGGGTTTCTTTAGCAAGGGCATGATGACCAAAGCCTTTGAAGACGCGGCCTTTGCTATGAAGGTAGGTGATGTCAGTGCGGTAGTAGAGACCGAGTTCGGTTACCACATCATCAAACTGGCCGAAGTCAAAACGCCAAAGGTCAAATCCTTTGACGAGGTGAAACCTGTCATCGACGCCACGATTCGCCAGCAAATGGTTCAACAAAAATATGCCGAGGCGGCCGAGCAATTCAGCAACATGGTTTACGAGCAGGCCGACGGGCTTAAAGCCGTGGCCGAGAAGTTCAAGCTGGAACTGCAAACGGCGACCGGCGCGACCCGCACTCCGGCTCCTGGCGCAAAAGGGGCCCTGACCAATGCCAAATTCTTATCGGCCGTGTTTGCTGCCGATTCGGTAACCAAGCAGCGCAACACAGAGGCGGTGGATTTAGGGGGTAACCAACTCGCATCCGCCAGAATTACCCAGTACACCCCCGCAAAAACAGCAGCCTTTGCAGACGTCAAAGACCAAGCCCGCCAGCTTTTTGTCATGGAGCGCGCCGAGGAAATGGCCAAAAAAGAGGGTGAGAAAAAACTCCAAGAAGCCAAAGCAGCAACCGGTGGCGGCCAAATGCCCGCCGCTATTGTGGTGGCCCGGGACAAGTCCGAAAACCTGTCGTCCAAAATACTCAACGCGGCGCTAAGTGCCGACCCATCCGCACTGCCTGCCACGGTGGGCGTGGACCTTGGCAAAGGCGGCTACGCGGTGGTAAGAGTGAACAAGGTATTGACTGATAGCACCCTCGACCCCGCTAAAGCCAAGCAGGGACAACAACAGGCCGCGCAGGCCTGGGCCCAGAGCGAGGTAATTGCGTATTTGGAACTGCTGAAGGCGCGTTACAAAGTAGAGACCAAGCCTTTTGTTGTGGCTAAAGACGATGCGGCTGGGGCATTAAAGAATTAGTAGGCTCGGTGTGGTAACTATGGCTTATGTTCAATGAAAGGCACCAATGAGATTTGCAGTCGCTTTGCACGTCGTGGAGAAAAACGATCAAATTGCAGAAAACTTGATATGTCTGGATTCGGAATCTAACATATGGGAAACCAAGTATTGGGTCATCGGCAAGTCAACTCGAGCGCAACTCCTAAGCGGGAAGGTGTATGTGCATCGAGGGCAAAAAGTCCCTTCTCATGCCGGAGGAACCGTTCTACGAATCTATAAGCCAGACGAGGACAACCACAATAGGTATTCTGTAGTATTCAAGGCAGAAGAGGACTGTAAAAATGTGGTTGCACCCTCAACAGGGTGGGGCAACGAAAAACGAATCGAATGGTTAGGGTAATCCTCCGAAAAAACCATCGGAACTAAAAGTAGCAGAGGCACACAGCGTTCGCCAAATGCGGGTTGAATAGCTTATTTAATGCCCCTACGATAAATGCATGCAGGCAATTCGCATTTAGCCCGATCTTGCTTTCGGTAGACTGCATTGGTTTTTAAAGTGAAACCAAAATATTAAGGCATGGTATGACGAAAGTTCTTGCTGGCTTTGCGATTCTGATCTCGGCCCTGTTCTCCTACTTGCTGTGGTGGCCCGTTGCGATTCAGCCTGTCAGGTGGGCTGTGTCCGTTGCACCGGGCTATACCGGCCCGCACGCAGTCAACTCTAAGTTAAGCCAGCTAAAGACCATAGCCCTGCATGGAGAGGTGGGGCCAGAGCACATTGCCTTTGGGCCTGATGGCAAGCTTTACACCACTGTTGTGAGCGGAAACATCTTGCGAATGAACGCTGACGGTAGTGAACAAGAGGTGTTTGCCAATACAGGCGGGCGGGTATTGGGTTTTGATTTTGATGCAGAGGGCAATATGGTGGCAGCCGACGCCGTCAAAGGGCTGCTGGCCATCGCCAAAGACGGAAAAATCACCATGCTGGCGGATGCCATCAACGGTGAACCGATTCGATACGCAGACGCCGTAGTCGTCGCAAAAAGCGGCAAGATGTACCTCAGCGATGCCTCAACTCGATTTGCGCCCAAAGACTGGGGAGGAACCTTCGAGGCCAGTATTTTGGACATTTTTGAACAATCGGCTACGGGCCGCATCCTTGAGTTCGACCCCGCAGCCAAAACTATACGGGTGGTGGCCAAGGGTTTAAGCTTTGCCAACGGCGTCGCGCTTAGCCAAGACGAGCAAACCTTATTTGTGACAGAAACTGGCAGATACCGTATCTGGAAAATCGCCGTTGCGGCCCATCAATTAGACCTGGCCCATCCAGGCAACCAGGCCAGCGTGCTGTTCGACAACTTGCCGGGCTTTCCGGACAACTTGATGCGCGGGCGCGACGGCAAAATATGGCTTGGTTTTGCCAAGCCCCGCAACGCAACAGCCGACAGTATGAGTGACAAACCATGGCTGCGCAAACTCACACTTCGCTTGCCAAGGGCGCTTTGGCCCATACCAAAATCCTACGGCCACGTGATGGCCTTTTCTGAAGATGGCAAGGTGCTTGCGGACCTGCAAGATCCTAGCGGAGCCTATCCAGAAACCACCGGCGTCACTGAAACAGCCGACCGCCTATACATCCATAGCCTTCACGCCAAGAGTTTGGGCTGGGTGGCTAAATAGTCGTATAGGTTGGCATAGTCGATGTAAGCTGGGGCACTGCGCAAACCCCCAGGCGGCCATCGTGGCGGGTACACAGTCTTTCGGGTGATCGAACTGGCTTTCACTCGCTTACCGTGCAGGCCAATTGGCGTTTGACGCTACGCTTTGTCGGTAAGGATGTTGAATTATTGGATTATCTGGACTATCACTTAGAGAAACGCAATGAACATGCACAACCCCGTCCACCCAGATTAAGTCCCTAAACTGCTGCAAATTAAAGGGGTAGCCATCGCAGCTCTCCGAGTTTGACAGAATCGAGTTATCGAGACAGATTTTGTTAACCAAGGAAGGAGTGAGTGCGATGGCTGGAATAGATATTACCGTAGATG
>JBEIEP010000010.1:0-73760 GCA_040382935.1 Burkholderiaceae bacterium | reverse complement strand
TTTGCGCTGCCCGAGAAATACAGAAAGCGGCTACGCAGCACGAACATGCAGGAGCGGCTGAATGAGGAGGTACGACGACGTGAGCGGGTGATTCGTATATTTCCAAACGAGCAAAGCGCCAAACGGCTGGTAGGTGCCTTGTTAGCCGAAACCAATGAGAGCTGGGCCGAGCGGCTATACCTAGATATGCAAGATTATTGGGAGTGGCGTGAGGCCAGCGTGGGGCAACGTGCGGCGCTAGAAGTTAGCCCTGCAGGGCGAACTTCTAGCCTGAGCGCCGTGGGTTAAATTCAAACCAAATTCAAAGGAATACGGCTTGATCTGTTGAACTGAATTTGCAGCAAAATTGGGACTTGACTCTATCAGCATGTATAGATTGGGGTCTCCTTGAAAACCCATCACCAAACCTCAGATAGACACCTACTTCGATTGAGCCCCTATGACCAACCCCTTACTGACTAATTTCGACTTCCCCCCGTTTGACCAGATCAAGGCCGAACAGGTCTTGCCCGCTATCCAGCGCCTGATCGAGGCGGCGCAAAGCGCACAGCAACAGGTGACTACAGGCGACTTTCCTGCCCGGTGGGACGCAATTGCCACAGTGCTAGACACCGCTACCGAGCGCATGGGCCGGGTTTGGGGCGCCATCAACCACCTTAACCATGTGGCCGACACGCCTGAACTGCGTGCCGCCTACAACGAAGCCCTGCCTTTGGTGAGTGCATTTTTTACCCAACTGGGCGCCGATGAAAAGCTGTATGCCAAGTACAAAGCCATACCGGTGGATGACCCTGCTAACCCGCTAAGCGCTGCCCAGCAACGGGCCTTGGCGTTAGCCAAAAGAAATTTTGTATTGAGTGGTGCCGATTTGGTGGGCGATGCCAAGCTGCGGTTTGCACAAATCCAAGAACGGCTGGCCGAGTTAAGCCAAAAATTTAGCGAAAACGCCTTGGATGCCACAGACCAATTTACCTACCTGGCCAGTGAATCTGAGATCGATGGGATTCCTGATGATGTGCTGCAAACCGCCCAACAGGCTGCGCAAAAGGCCGGTGCACAGGGTTACTTGCTAACCCTCAAAATGCCCTGCTATTTGCCGGTGATGCAGTTTGCAACACATCGCCCCCTGCGCGAGACCCTGTACCGCGCCTACACCACCCGCGCGTCAGACCAAGCGGCTGAGGCTGCCCGGGGATTTGACAACGCAGCCATCATGCAAGAGATTTTGGCCCTTCGGGATGAAGAAGCCCGCCTGTTGGGCTACCCGCACTATGCGGCGCTTTCGCTGGACACAAAAATGGCCCCCTCCCCTGAGAAAGCCGTGGTATTTTTGCGCGAGTTGACCGGGCGGGCCAAGGCCTTTGCCGAACAAGACGTGGCCGAGATGCGTGCGTTTGCAAAGGCGTCTTTTGACCTGGATGACCCACAAGCCTGGGATTGGCCTTTTGTGGGTGAGCGTCTAAAAGAAGCGCGTTACCAGTTTAGTGAACAAGAGGTAAAGGCTTATTTTGTGGCACCCAAGGTGTTGCAAGGCTTGTTTGGGTTGATTGAGCAGTATTTTGCAGTGCGCATACAGCCAGACAGCGCGCCGGTATGGCACGATGGCGTTGGGTTTTACAGAATCTAAAACGACCAGGGTTTGGTGGGGCACTTTTACCTGGACCCCGGTGCCCGTGCGGGCAAGCGCGGCGGTGCTTGGATGGACGATGCGCGTGGCCGCTGGTTGCGCCCCGACACCGGCCAGTTACAAACCCCATTGGCCTATTTGGTGTGTAACTTTGCATCAAGCGTGGACGGCCAACCGGCCCTGCTCACCCACGACGACGTGGTCACCTTGTTCCATGAGTTTGGCCATGGCCTGCACCACCTGCTCACCCAGGTCACTGAAAAAGACGTGTCGGGTATCAATGGCGTGGAATGGGATGCGGTGGAGCTGCCCAGCCAATTTATGGAGAATTTTTGTTGGGAATGGGAGGTCTTGCAGAGCATGACCGCCCATGTGCAGACGGGCCAGGCCTTGCCCAGGGCTTTGTTTGACAAAATGCTGGCTGCCAAGAATTTTCAAAGTGGCCTGCAAACGCTGCGCCAAGTGGAGTTTGCAATGTTTGATTTGTTGCTGCACCAAAGCCCGGTTGCGCCCAACGTGGTGCAAGAGGTGTTGGATGGGGTACGCGCCGAAGTGGCGGTGCTCAAGATCCCAGCCTACAACCGCACGGCCAACACCTTTACCCATATTTTTTCGGGTGGTTATGCGGCCGGATACTACAGCTACAAGTGGGCAGAGGTGCTCTCTAGCGATGCCTATGCGGCCTTTGAAGAGGCGAAGGCGCAAAGCGCAGAGGCCTTGCTGGCAACGGGCAAGCGCTTTAAACAAGAAGTGCTGGAACAAGGCGGCAGCCGCCCTGCGATGCAGTCGTTTATTGCCTTTAGAGGCCGTGAACCCACCCTAGACGCCATGTTACGCCACCAGGGTATGGCCCCCACACAAGGTGAAGGCAAGCGCATTGGCGCTTAATGATTTTGCGAGCCACGATGCGCCCAGGCCGTGGTGTGCTTTTCGATGTAGCTGAAAAACTCATACATCACCATCGCCATGCCACCAATCACAGCCAAGCCAGCAAAGGCCAGAGACAAGCGTTGTTGTGAGCCTGCGGTTTGCATGAGGTAGCCAATGCCCGAATCGCCAGCGGTCATCTCGGCCAGCACGGTGCCTACAAAGGCCAGGGTAATGGCAATTTTGAGCGAGCCGTAAAAATAGGGCATGGAGCGTGGCAGGCCAATCTTGATGAGCACGTCCCAGCGTTTAGCGCCTAAAACGCGCAGCACATCTTCTAGCTCTGGCTCTAAAGTGGCCAAGCCGGTGGCGATGTTGACGGTGATAGGAAAGAAGGAAATAAGGAAGGCCGTCAGGATGCCAGGGCCTATGCCAATGCCAAACCACACCACCAAAATGGGCACGATGGCCGCTTTGGGCACCGCATTAAAGCCTACAAGCAGTGGGAACAGGGCCTTGTACGCTATGGGCGTTGAGCCCACCAAGAACCCCAGCAAAACACCCACCACAATTGAAATACCAAAGCCCACCATGGTGACCCAAAAGGTTTGCCAAGCAGCCAGGCCAATGGGGCCAGCAAACTCTTGCAGTGACTGCAGGATCAATGTAGGGCTGGGGAAAATGTATTCAGGAATGCTAAACACCACACAGGCCAACTGCCAGATAAGGAGTAATACAATCGCCAAAATGACGGGGGACCAGCGCTCAAGGTGCTTGTTCATGGATTGGGATCTTCAGTGAATTGGATAAACAACAACAAGGGGCAAGCGAGGCCTATACGGCCACCGCAGCGGCGGTCTCGGTGGTCGCTACGGCTCCGTTGCGTATGGCACCAATGTGGCTGCGCAACTCGTACACAACGTCAGAAAACTCCTTGGTATAGGTGGTCTCTAACTGCCGGGGCTGGGGCAAGTCAATATGGCGTTTGACCACGAATCGCCCCGGGCTCTTGCTCATCACATACACGGTATCGGCCAAGAACACCGATTCGCGCAGATCGTGTGTGACCAAAATCACATTGAACTTCTGATCGTTCCAGAGGTCACGCAAAATGCACCACAACTCTTCACGGGTAAAGGCATCCAAAGCGCCAAAGGGCTCGTCGAGCAGCAGCATCTTGGGCTCATGAATCAAGGCGCGGCAAATACTGACGCGCTGTTGCATGCCCCCTGACAACTGCCATGGGAATTTTTTTTCATAGCCGGCCAAGCCCACTTTTTTGAGCAGATTGCTGGCACGTTGTTCAAACTCGGCACGTTTAGATTTGAACTGGCTTCTGTAGGGTTCAACAATCTCCAGGGGCAGTAGCACGTTATCCAAAGTGGTGCGCCAAGGCAACAAAGACGGTGACTGAAACGCCATTCCCGAAATTTTGAGTGGCCCGGTAACGGGTTGACCGTCGATCAGAATGTTGCCCTTTGAGGGCATCTTCAGGCCGGTGGTCAGCTTCATAAAGGTGGACTTGCCACAACCCGACGGCCCAACAATCGCAATGAACTCGCCTTTGTTGACGTGCAGGTCGATAGCCTCTACCGCAAAGTTACCTTGGGCTAACAACTCTTGGTTGTAGGCCAACCAAACGTCGTTGAACTGGACAAAGGGAGAGCTAGATGATGACTGCATTGCAAAATCTCGGTTAAATACGTCGCGAAACTTGTGGCGATACCTTAAGCGCTAAGGACGAGCCGCTGCGCCTGCAGGGCTCGCCACCAAGCTAGGTCGACTTATTTTTTAGGCAGAATCGCCAACTCTTGCGCGCTTGGCAAGAACGAAGGGTTCCACACGCCATCGACGTTCACACGCGTTTTGGTGTTAAACGCATCCGAAACCTGGCTGGCCATGAGCGCCAAACGGGGGCCTCTTGCTTGACCAAAGCCCTCTTCGCGGGCGTTAGGGCTGTTAATGACGGTGTCGATGGCCAAACGCAGTCGGCGCTTCTCGAGGTCCACATTGATAATGCCGTCACGCTGTTTCACGTATTGAATGGCGTCATCGGGTTTAGCCAAGACGTCTTTAACCCCCTTGGTAAACGCCTTGAGAAAGGCTTTGACGGCCGCTGGGTTCTCAGACAAAAACTTGGGCGACACAATGATCACGTTACCGTACAAGCGCACACCGTTGTCGGCGTACGGCAACACAGCAACATCTTCAGCCTTAACGCCACGTGCCTCTAGGTTTAGCAAAGAGGTAAAGGTAAAACCAGTGATGGCGTCCACATCGCCACGGGCCAACATGGTTTCACGCAGTGGAGGATCCATACTGACCCAAGTTACACCACCCACGCCGTTGGCTTTCTGGAAAATCGGAAATGCGCGACGGCCTGCATCAAACACAGGGGCCCCCAACTTTTTGCCAGCCAAATCTGCCGCCGTTTTAATGCCGGTCTTTTTGAGCGACATGACCGATGCTGGTGTGTTGTTGTAAACCATCATCACGCCAACTGGTTTGTTGGCAGCATCGGGGTTGTTGGCATGAAACTCCATCAGCGCGGCCATGTCGGCAAAGCCCATGTCATAAGTGCCGGTCGCGACGCGCTGAACGGCACCGCCTGAGCCATTGCCAGCGTCGACCGTTACATCCAATTTGGCTTCTTTGAAATAGCCTTTAGCCACGGGTGTCAAGAACAGGGCAGCAGGCCCTTCAAAGCGCCAGTCCAAAATAAACTTGACGGGCTTGTTTTGGGCAAACAACAAACTGGACGAAAGGCCGATGGCAACCGCCAAGGCAGATTTAAGTAAAACACGCTTGCTCATGATGACTCCTGGTTAGCAAAAAAAAGAACGCCCGGCCGATGATAAAGCAGAGATATGACCGCTGCTTGGTTTTTACCGAATCGTTTTGTATACACAACGGTATTATAAAAACACGCAATCGCAAATACGATCAGGTAAACCCTAGGATAAAAGCCGACAGATCCGCCTGCTTAAAATCAGCCCATGCGCCTACCCTTCACAAAAATGACGTTCTACCCCACTGGCATTACCTGCGGTCTCGCTTTGGCGATGACAAGCCTGCTGTACTGGCCCTCCACCGCTTTCGCGTCAACCGATGGTTTTGGCAAATGCCTGACCCAGCTGCGCGCTGAATTTAGGAATCAAGGGGTGGAAGGCTCAACCTTTGACGCTTACCGCAGCCAAATGGTGATGGATGCGACAGTACTTGATCTTTTGAACCGTCAACCCGAGTTCTCTACACCCATTTGGGACTATTTAGCCGCCTTGGTGGATGATGAACGCATAGCCGACGGTCTTGCTGCCATGAAAACCAACCAAGCGGTGATCGATGGAGTTGCTGAACGTTGGAAGATTGATCCTTTTATGGTGGCTGGTGTGTGGGGGGTTGAAAGCAATTTTGGGCGTGTACTTGGGGGCCGCCCTCTTCTGGCGTCCTTGTCAACGCTGGCGTGCAACGGCAGGCGCCAAGCTTTTTTCAAGGGCGAGTTCATCGCGGCACTAAAAGTACTGCAACAAGGCCATGTACCGCCGGAAAAATTGGTTGGAAGCTGGGCGGGAGCCTTTGGGCAAACCCAATTCATGCCCTCCACATTCTTAACAACGGCGCAGGACTATGACGGCGACGGTAGGCGCGACGTGGTGGACAACACCGGTGACGCGCTGGCCTCCACGGCCAATTTTTTGATTAAAGCAGGTTGGCGCAACGGATTGCCTTGGGGCTTCGAAGTACGTTTGCCTAAGGGTTTTGATGAGAGAAACAGTGGACGACTGCAGCGCAAGCCTGCCCTTTTCTGGCGAGAAAAGGGCATTCTTCGGGTGGGTGGTACGCCCTTGTTACCTTCCTCCAACCGCGGAGAAGCATTGTTCGAAACGACGCCCATGGCCCTTTTGATTCCTGCTGGTGCCAACGGCCCGGCATTCCTGGTCACTCGGAACTTCGACGCTCTGTACGCCTACAACGCCGCAGAATCGTATGCTTTGGCGATTGCCCAGTTGCGTGACCGTATGGCAGGTACCAGCAAACAGGTGGCACCTTGGCCCACCGATGACCCCGGTTTGTCGCGGGTGCAGCGCCGCCAAGTGCAAGCGCTACTCCTGGCTCGTGGCTATGAGATAGGTGTAGCCGACGGCATGATGGGTGAAAAAACCCGCCACGCAGTGGCCACTGTTCAGCGCCAATGGGGAGTTAAAGCGGACGGACGAGCGGGACAAAAGTTCTTGCAACAGCTATTGAAAACCGAGCCATGAACGTTTGGTTCTAGTGTCGAGTGGGCCAAATTTGGCAGGTGGTTCCTGAACTGTTCGAGCTTAATTTTTTGTCATAGGTGATGTGTTGGGGTCGGCGAATTGGGATCCGGAAGTGCTTGGCTGCCTAAGCATTTCAAGCGCTGATTGATCGGAGGCTTTAGCAGCGAGTTCACTTTGCCAGCGGTTGATACCAGCCAGCAATACCTTCTTAGCACCCTCACGTTGTATTCCTTCGGCTAAGTCCAGTGCCGTGCGGTCGGCGTTATTTTTCAGTGTTGGATTGGCTTTTTCCTGCAACAACAAGGTGATGGCATCCTCTTGCCCGTACAGCGTGGCAAGCATCAATGGTGTGGTTCCGTTAGGAGAAAAAGCATCAACCTTCGCCCCTTTGGATAGCAAGAACCGTGTGATTTCAAGCGCCGCCTCTCCATCGCCAGTAACGGCGTAATGCAAAGGTGTCCATCCGCTGGGATTGATTTCTGCGCCTTGCGCCACCAAAGTTTGGACCAAGCGGCGATGGCTTCGCAATGCGGCCAACATCAGTGGCGACTCGCCATGGGCGTTTCTAAGATCCCATTGCGTGCCCGGCGCGTCAATCAACACCTGCGCGACTTTGTAAGCCCGCTCCATGATGGCCATGTGCAAGGCGATCATCCCTGAAGGCCCCACAGTGTTGGGATCAAAACCTTGTGCGACCAGCTTGCGGACTGTGGACTCATCGTCAATACTGACCGCTCGAAAAAAGTCGTCATAAGCCCCTGCACTGGCCAACTGCGGAGAAGCCAGAAAAGCGAAACAGAGAACTAAACAAAAAGTCCGTAAACCGTTCGACAGAAAAGTGGGTAGGTGTTGCATCTGATGGGTATTATGAAACGCTCGGATGGAACAAGTGATCAAAATTGTCGCGGGTGACCTCAGCAATGGCCTCAACTGAGGTGTGTTTTATAGCTGCCAGCGCCTTGGCGACCCAAGGCACATAGGCGGGTGAGTTGGTCTTCCCACGGTAAGGGACAGGCGCTAAATAAGGGCTATCGGTTTCAATCAACAAGCGGTCCATGGGCACAAAAGCGGCCACCTCCCGCAGGTCGTTGGCATTTTTGAAGGTCAAAATGCCAGAAAACGAGATGTAAAAACCCATGTCCAGCGCCCGTCGGGCCACTTCGTGGGTCTCGGTAAAACAATGAAATACCCCGTTTGACGCGCGCTCTGCCGTCAATAAATCCAAGGTATCGGCGCTTGCACTGCGGGTATGGATCACCAATGGTTTCTTGACCTGCTCGGCAGCACGAATATGGGTTAAGAAACGTTCGCGTTGCCAAGCCATATCGGCCACGGTTCTGCCGTTCAAGCGGTAATAATCCAGGCCGGTTTCACCTACGGCAATCACCTTGGGCAGCGCGCACAGGGCAACAAGGTCGTCAACAGTGGGCTCTCTAACGCCTTCGTTGTCGGGGTGAACGCCCGCGCTGGCCCAAATATGCGGTTGGCCAAGGGCAATGCGATGCACCGCATCAAACTCTTCCAGCGTGGTGCATATACAAAGGGCGCGGTTGACTTGCGCGGCGGCCATTTCTTGCAAAATGGTGGGTAACTGGGTAAGCAATTCCGGAAAATTTAAATGGCAATGTGAATCGGTAAACATAGCAAGGTGGCAAAAGCGATGGGCGAGTTTAATCTTTGGCGTTCAGGGCCGCTTGCGCCTGTTGGAGCATGGCCTGTAGCATTAAGCCTGCATTGAAGGGGTGGTCAACGGATTTAACGCTTTCGTTCAATGATTTGGCCCAACTCAGCAGCCCCTTGGCGCCGGGCGGGCGAGGCAACAACGACGCTTCAAAGTAGCGTGGCGGTGCGCCACTACTGGCACGGCACAAGTCGTGGCAAAGCTTTTGCAGGGCATCAAGGGTGATGCGAGGACCCACCTGGGTAAACAGGCGCAAGTCCCCGCGCTGCACCGACTGCACAACATCTCGCAGCATTTCGCCAGTTAGGCCTTGCGATTGCAATGCAACGGCATCTAACGGCCTGCCGCCACAAAATCGCAGCATGTGTTTGGCGTCGGATGGGTTAAATCCATGGGTAGACAGCCAGGCAATGGCCTCGTCGTCATGGGGCCAGGGCATTGCATGGGTGATGCATCGGCTGCGTACTGTAGGCAGTAATTGGTGGATGGACGTGGTGGCCAGAATAAATCGCAGATTGCCCGGCGGTTCTTCCAGCGTTTTCAATAGCGTATTGGCCGACACAGCGTTCATTTGCTCGGCTGGGTAAACCACAACAACCTTGCCGCGCACCGTACCGGAGGTGCGCTGGCTGAACTGAACCACGTCACGAACCGCGTCTACCCGGATTTCTTTGCTCGGTTTGCGCTTTTTTCCGTCTAATTCGGCCTGTGCGGCTTCACTCAATGGCCAGTTGCGCGCAAGGCACTCCGTCTCAGGCATCAAAACCATGGTTTCTGCGTGGGTGTGTGCGGACCAATTTTGGCAACTGGCGCAGTGCCCGCAGGCTTGGCCCTGCGCTGGGCTCTCGCACAGCCACAGTTGAGCCAATGCACTGGCCAACTCAAAATGTCCCAAACCCGATGGACCGTGCAGCAGCAGGGCTTGACCACCAAAGCCTTGCAGCTTTTTCAATTCCCGACTTAACCAAGGGGGCAAGGATTTAACCAATGGGGCGGATTCACTGGGGCTCACGGCAATACCCTGCGCAACTGCAATTGCCGCACCAAATCCTGCCCGACCTGCTCTATGCTTTGATCGGCGTTGAGCACGACAAAACGCTCGGACTGCTGGTCTGCCCGACGCTGGTAGGCCGCTGATACCCGTTCAAAAAAAGCCAATGATTCAGCCTCAAAACGGTCGGCAACGCGCGCCGTTTGTAAGCGTTTCGCGGCCAGTGCAGGGTCCAGATGAAACCACACCGTGAGATCGGGTTGAGTGATCTGCCCCAAGGGGTCTGCCTGCACCCATTGTTCTAAGGATTGCAATACCGACCAATCAAACCCCCTACCGCCGCCTTGGTAGGCAAAGGTGGCATCGGTAAACCGGTCACACAACACCACCTTGTCCGCCAACAAGGCCGGACGAATAACCGTTTGAACATGGTCGCGCCTGGCTGCAAATACCAGCAGCGATTCGGTGAGCGGATCCATCGCATCGTTGAGCACCAGGTTGCGAATTTTTTCGGCCAAAGGCGTGCCGCCTGGCTCTCGCGTCAACACCACCTCTCGCCCGGCGGCTTGGAACCTATCTGCCAGCGCTCTGATATGGGTAGACTTGCCCGCGCCGTCTATGCCCTCAAAGCTGATAAAGGTTCCGCGCTGTGGTGAATGATTCATCGCCTTAGCTTTACTTTCCAAGTATGTATTTTCGGACTGCGTCATTGTGGGCATCCAAGGTTTCACTGAACTGGCTGCTGCCATCGCCTCGGGCTACAAAATACAAGTCTTTGCTACGCACCGGGTTGACCGCTGCCAGCAATGCCGCCTTTCCAGGCATGGAAATGGGACTGGGTGGCAAACCGTTTCTTGTGTAGGTGTTGTAGGGCGTATCGGTTTGCAAGTCCACTTTGCGCAAATTGCCGTCAAAGCGCGTCCCAAGACCGTAAATAACCGTGGGGTCGGTTTGCAATGGCATGCCAATGCGTAACCGGTTATGAAAAACGGCGCTGATCTGGTCTCTGTCATTGCCCTGCCCGGTCTCTTTTTCAATAATGCTGGCCAAAATCAAAGCGTCCTTTGGCGATTGCAACACATTGATTTCATTGCGCTGTGCCCATACGTCGGCCAACTGCCTTTCCATGGCTTTTTGTGCGCGGGTCAATAGCTCGGTATCGGTGCTGTGTTTGGTGTAGGTGTAGGTGTCCGGGAAAAACTGGCCCTCGGCGTGGGTACCTGCCAAACCCAAGGCTGCCATCAACTGCGCGTCGCTCAATTGTGTGGTCTGTAGCAATAAATCAGGTGCTTGGCGCAGCGCTTGCCTTACCTGGCGAATGTTCCATCCTTCCACCAAGGTCACGCGCCGCATCGCAACGTCGCCTTGTGCCAATTTTTCAAGCAAGGCATAGGGCGACAATCCCCGCGTCAATTCGTAACTGCCTGCCTGAATTTGTCGGCTCTTTCCGGACACACGAAACCAATAAAAAAGCCAATCAGACGACACGTCGACACCCGCATTTTTTACCGAATCGGCCACCGCGCGGGCGCTGGCGCCTGCTGGCACCTTAAGGTCGACCAGCTCGCCCGTGATGCGCAGGGGTTTGTTTACCCAAACGATGCCCGCGCAAAGCAGCAGGGTCAGCACAGCACAGGCCACCCGCATCATGGTGCGAAACGCACCGCGCGTGGCGGCTACTTTCTTATTTTTACGTTGGGTGCTCACGGGAGATATTGGCTAGGGTCAGGCTAAAACTGCGCCTATTATCTGCGCTTCGAATGCAAGCCCAAAAGCTATTCATTGGATTCCAGCCCAAAGCGCTCTAGACCCACGGCACGTCAAGGATTAGCGTTCCTTACAAGGAAGGCAATGAATGCTAACCAAGGTCCGCCGTCGAATTGGCGATAATCACCCCTATGACCCATGCATATGAACCAAACGGCGTTGCTGAACTGACGCATCTGGGTGTGATACGCGCAATAGGCCCGCAAGCGGGCCAGTTTTTGCACAACCAACTCACCCAAGATTTTTTGCTACTGAAAGACCATCAAGCGCGCCTGGCCGGTTTTTGCTCGGCCAAAGGGCGGCTGCAGGCCAGCTTTATCGCCTGGCGGCAATCACCCGAAGAATTTTTACTGGTCTGTTCACGCGATCTATTGCCTAGCACGCTCAAAAGGCTGTCCATGTTTGTGCTACGCACAGCGGTCAAACTCTCTGACGTCAGTTCGGAGTACAAAATTTACGGTACTTTGGGCACTTCGGCAGAGGTTTGGGGTGCGTCCAAAGCGCCTTGGAGCCTGGCACGTTCTAACAATGCTGTTGCCGTTTCGCTCTACCCCGCTGCGGGGCACACCCGTGCCCTTTGGGTAGCGCCGCATCAGGTACCCGCTCCAGAGGGCCCCACCTTGGACCTTGGGTTGTGGCACTGGACTGACGTGCAAAGCGGAGTGGCACAGTTGGCGTTAGCGCACGTGGATGCTTATGTGCCTCAGATGCTTAACTACGAGTCTGTAGACGGCGTGAACTTTAAAAAAGGCTGCTACCCCGGTCAGGAGGTGGTGGCCAGAAGCCAGTTTAGAGGGGTGATCAAGCGCCGCACCTATCTGGGCCACTGCACCGCCAGTGCACAGGTGGGTGACGAGCTATTCCTATCGACCGATCCTGAACAAAGCTGCGCCACTGTGGTGGCCTGTGCAGCCCATCCCAATGGGGGCTTTGACCTGCTGTTTTGTGCGCAAACCCAGGCGGTGGCCGAAGGCCCCTTGGCACTGGGCCAACCGCAAGGACCTTTGATTGCATTGAGAACACTGCCCTACCCGCTGCGGGACGATATCTAATGCGCCCGGTTGTTGTCACGCTGCTGATTGCCTTGTTGCTGGGCATTCAGCCGGTCACCACTGACCTGTACCTGCCTGCCCTGCCCGCGTTGACCGAGGCCCTTAACGCCACCATGCCGCAGGCGCAACTGACTTTCTCGGTGTTGCTGCTGTCGTTTGGCATCTCGCAACTGGTCTGGGGCCCAGTTTCCGACCGAATTGGCAGGCGTCCGGTGCTTTTGGTAGGACTGGCCCTGTACACCTTGGGCAGTTTTGCATGTTTTCTGGCCTCCTGCATTGAATGGCTGGTCTTGGCACGGGCGCTTCAGGGGGCCGCCATGGGAGCCGCCGTAATGGGTGCCAGAGCAATGGTGCGCGATTTGTACCCTCCGTTGGAGGGCGCACGTGTGATGTCCAAGGGCCTCTCCGGGCTGGGGGTGCTCGCTTGTATCAGTCCGATTCTGGGTGGACTGCTTACCGAGTGGTGGGGATGGCGAGCACCGCTGATGGCAGTTACCGTGTTTGGCGCAGCGTCTCTGTTGGCCGTCAGCCTGTGGTTTAAGGAATCGGCCACCCAACTGAACCCCAAGGCTTTGCAATGGAAGAATCTTTGGCACACGTCCAAAGGGATTTTGACCCACCCCACGTTTTGGACGTTTTGCGCCCTGTCGTCTTTTTCTTACGGCATTTTGGGCGTGTACTTGGCTTCCAGTTCGTTTATCTTTATCAAAGTTTTCGGGTGGAGCAAAACCGCCTACGGCATCACCTTGTTTTGCAATTCGGCCATCTATATTTGCGGCACCTTCGGCGGACGTGTTTTGCTAACGAGAATAGGTTTGACACATACCATCGCCCTGGGCGCGTGCTTTACCCTGGCGGGTGGTGCACTGATTGGGCTTTTTGCTTTTTTACAAATGCTCAGCCCCGTGACGGTTATCTTGTCGTTTGTTTTTGTCATGTTAGGCCACGGCATTCACCAGCCCTTTGGCCAGGCGGGCGCGGTCGGCCCCTTTCCGCTGGCGGCCGGTACGGCCTCGGCGCTTAACGGATTCATCATGATGGTGATAGGTTTTTTCACGGTGCGTTGGCTTGGAACCGCCATGGACGGCACCGCCAACCCGTTGGCAATTGGCACGGTGTTTTGGGCGGTACTCATTGCCACCCTGGCATTCACGGCCGTGCAGTCTTATGGTCCCAAAAAATAGCCTGGGTTTGGCACCGTGGATTCACCACTGACACCAAGCGCGGCATGGTTACCGCCTATCGCCATTACCGGCCCAACGGCCAGCGGAAAAACGGCCGCGGCCTTGCGATTGGCCCAGGTCCTGCCGATAGAGATCATCAGCGTCGATTCAACGCTGGTGTACCGGCGCATGAACATTGGCAGTGCCAAACCCAGCTCAGCCGAACGAGACGCTGTGGTTCACCACCTGATCGACATTCGTGACCCCTTTGAAAGCTACAACGCCGCTGAGTTCCTAAAAGACGCCACAGTGCTGGTTTCTGAAATTTCGCAGCGAGGCAAATGGCCGGTGTTTGTGGGGGGCACCATGTTGTACTTGCAGTGCCTAACCAAAGGAATTGACGAGATGCCAGCGGTGGACCTGGGCGTTCGGGCTGAGGTAACCGCACGCGCGGCCCAAGTGGGCTGGGCGGTCATGCACCAGCAGCTGCAAGCCCTCGACCCTGTAACGGCCGCCCGTTTGCCCCCAAGCGATGCACAGCGCATTGGGCGTGCCTTGGAGGTGGTACTGGGCACCGGTCAGACCCTGTCGTCGTTACAAACGGGGCGCAACCGCGCCATTCCTGGCGTACTTGAAGAGGCCCGCATCATTAGCCTAGAGCCTACTGAGCGCAGCGTGCTGCACCTACGCATAGCCGCCCGTCTGACCGCCATGTTGGACGCGGGCTTTTTAGCGGAGGCCTTGCAATTGCACCTTGACCCCACGCTATCGCCTGACATGCCCGCCATGCGCTCAGTGGGGTACCGTCAAGCCTTTGAGGTGTTAACTGAACTAACGCGGCAAGGCCACTCCCCCAACCCGTTGCTGGCGAAAGACCGTACCGCGTTTTTTGCGCATTGGCACGAACCCGCAGCGGCTGCCACCAGACAACTGGCCAAACGTCAACTGACCTGGTTGCGCGCCATGAAGTTGCGGCACATCGTGGCCATGGAATCCCAAGACGCCGCTCAGCAGGTCTGCGATTTAGCGTTGGCGTTAACCAACCCACACAGCAAGCTTTGAAGGCGATGCCGATGACCTCTAATTCTCATTCACCGCGCTGGTTAGACCATGCCATTACCCAAATCAATGCGGATATGCAACGCAGCGCAGACACGCACCTTATTCCACTGGTGCTACCGGCGTTTTACGAGGCAGGCATTGATTTTTACTTTAAAGACGAATCCACCCATCCCACCGGTAGCCTCAAACACCGCTTGGCGCGGTCTCTGTTTTTGTTTGCGCTGTGTAACGGGCAGTTGCAAGAAGGCATGACCGTGGTAGAGGCCTCCAGCGGTTCAACCGCGGTCAGTGAGGCGTACTTTGCGCGTTTGTTGGGACTGCCTTTCGTGGCGGTCATGCCCAGCACCACCTCGCAAGAGAAAATCCATCAGATCACGTTTTACGGAGGGCGCTGTCATTTTGTTGACAACGCCAGCGAGGTGTACGCCGCAGCCGAGCGCCTGGCGCAGACGCTGGGAGGGCACTACATGGACCAGTTCACCTACGCCGAAAGGGCCACCGACTGGCGAGGCAACAACAACATTGCGCAAAGTATGTTTGCGCAAATGGCACACGAGCGCTTTGCAGCACCCCGCTGGGTGGTGGTGGGGGCAGGAACTGGGGGGACCAGTGCCACGATAGGCCGCTACCTGCGTTACCAGCGGTTGCCAACGCAATTGTGTGTGGTAGACCCCGAAGGCTCAGCTTTTTACGCCTACTACCGCAACGGCGACGCCAGTGTTAACACCCAAGGCTCGCGCATCGAAGGCATTGGCCGCCCACGCCTAGAGCCCAGTTTCATCGCAACGGTGGTGGACGAAATGCGCGTGGTGCCCAATACCGGATCGGTTCAGGCCATGCACAGTCTGTCAGACAAGTTAGGGCGAAAAGTCGGCCCTTCGACCGGCACCAACTTCTACGGCATGCTGGCGCTGGCACTAGAGATGAAGGCACGGGGTGAGCGCGGGTCTATCTTGTCCATCATTTGCGATGGTGGTGACCGCTATCTGCCCACCTACTACAACCCAGAATGGGTGGCCAGACAGTTGGGCGACTGCAACGCAAGTGCCAACCAGTTGGACCACTGGCAGCAAGGCCATTTACACGATAATACGCCGCTATGACTATTTCGATTAAATCTGCCTCTGACATAGAGGGAATGCGCATCGCCGGACGCCTGGCTTCTGAGGTATTGGATTACCTCACACCGTTCGTCAAAATTGGCGTCACCAGCAACGAACTGGACAAGCTGGCGCACGACTACATCACAGAGGTACAGGGCGCCATTCCTGCGCCGCTCAATTACGCACCGGGCGGGTACCGGCCCTACCCCAAGTCGATTTGCACCTCTGTCAACCACCAAGTGTGCCACGGCATTCCCAACGACAAGGCGCTAAAAAAAGGCGATGTAGTGAACATTGACGTGACCGTGATCAAGGACGGGTGGCACGGTGACACCAGCCGAATGTTCGCGTTGGGTGAGGTTTCTATTGCTGCCAAGCGCCTCGCGCGCCTCACTTACGAGGCCATGTGGCTGGGCATACAACGCGTGAGACCCGGCGGCCGACTGGGCGACATTGGCGCGGCCATTCAAATCTTTGCCGAACGCAATGGCCTGTCGGTGGTACGTGAGTTTTGCGGCCATGGCATAGGACGCGGTTTTCACGAAGAACCGCAAATTCTTCACTACGGTAAACCCGGCACTTTGGAGGTCATGGAGCCCGGCATGATCTTTACGATTGAACCCATGATTAACGCGGGGCGGGCGGATATCAAAGAGCTCAATGACGGGTGGACCATAGTCACCAAAGACCATTCCTTGTCTGCCCAATGGGAGCACACGGTGCTGGTTACACCCAATGGGTATGAGGTGCTAACGCTATCGGCTGGCAGCCCAGCATTGCCTGACTTTGTTGCTGCGCCGCTTAACCCCTAGCCTTCAAACCGCCTTGCTTGTTCGGCCCGCCACCCACCATTTTTGCTACCGACTGAAGTTATGGCCGAACTCTCCGTTAGTCGCCCACGTTTCAGAGACGTCAAGGGCGCTTTTTTACAGCAACTGCAGCTAGAGGTTACCCACTCGCGAGGGGTGCGTGCCACACTCAAAGCCTTGTCGCGACTGGCCGATCAGTCGCTCATCCGCCTGTGGGAAACCCACCAACTGCCAAAAAGCCTAGCCTTGCTGGCCAGTGGCGGCTACGGGCGCGAAGAATTGTTCCCGTACTCCGACATTGACGTACTCCTGCTGCTGCCCAACGAGGCCAACCCGGATACCGACCCACTGCTGAAAGAGCGCATCGAATCGTTTGTCAGCGCCTGCTGGGACGAGGGTCTTGAAATTGGCTCAGCGGTACGCACCCTGGACCAATGCCTGACCGAAAGCCTGGCCGATGTGTCTATTCAAACGGCCTTGCTGGAGTCGCGTCTTATTGCGGGCGAGGCAGGTCTCTACCAGCAGTTTCAGACCGGTTTCAATGCCCAACTCAAACCCCAGGCGTTTTTAGAGCGCAAAACGGCCGAGATGCGCCAGCGCCACACCAAGTTTGAGAACACACCCTACGCCTTAGAACCCAATTGCAAAGAATCCCCCGGTGGGTTGCGCGATTTGCAAATCATTCTTTGGGTAGCCAAGGCCGCAGGACTGGGCGGGAGCTGGCAGGAATTGGTCAAATCAGGATTGATTACCTCGTTTGAGGCCAAGCAACTCAAACACAACGAGGCGGTTTTGTTTTTGGTGCGAAGCCGCCTGCACCTGTTGGCCCAGCGGCGCGAAGACCGTTTGGTGTTTGACCTACAAAACGCAGTGGCGCAGTCATTGGGCCTGAAAGCGGTAGGCAACCGGCGCGCCAGCGAAACCCTGATGCGTCGCTACTACTGGGCGGCCAAAGCCGTGACCCAGCTCAACCAGGTCATGTTGCTGAACATCGAAGAGCGCCTCAACCCCAAAGCCCAGGTGATGCGCCCCATCAATGAGGCGTTTTTTGACAAAGCGGGTATGTTGGAAGTGGCCGACGACGAGGTGTATTTGCGCGAGCCGCACCGCATCCTGGAAACCTTTTATTTGTACCAGAGCGAGGCCGGGATATCGGGACTTTCGGCGCGTACGCAGCGGGCCCTTTACAACGCCAGACACCTGATGGATGGGCGTTTCAGACAAGACCCGGTTAACCGCGCCACGTTCGTCAAAATCCTGCAGGCGCCCCAAGGCATTACCCACGCGCTAAGGCTGATGAACCAGACCTCAGTGCTGGGCCGTTACCTGTGGGTGTTTAGGCGCATCGTGGGGCAAATGCAGCACGACCTGTTTCATGTGTACACGGTAGACCAACACATCCTAATGGTGCTGCGCAACGTGCGCCGGTTTTTTATTCCCGAGCATCACCACGAATACCCTTTTTGCTCCCAACTGGCCAGTGGCTGGGACAAGCCCTGGATACTGACCACAGCGGCACTTTTTCATGACATCGCCAAAGGGCGTGGGGGTGACCATTCGGCCCTGGGGCGGCTAGAGGTACGCCGGTTTTGCGCCACCCACGGCATCGCCATCGAAGACGCCCAACTCATTGAATTTTTAGTGGCCGAGCACTTAACCCTCAGCACCGTCGCGCAAAAAGAAGACCTCAGCGACGGTGACGTCATTGCTGCATTGGCCAAACGGGTGGGCAACGAGCGCTACCTGACCGCCCTGTACCTGCTCACGGTGGCCGACATACGCGGCACCTCACCCAAGGTATGGAACGCCTGGAAGGCCAAGCTGCTCGAAGACGCCTACCGCTTGACCTTACGCGCCTTGGGTGGCCGCGCCCCCGATGCCAATGCGCAGATTCAAGAACGCCAGCGCGAGGCTTTGGTGCTACTGGCGCAGCGCAGCGAACCCTTTGAGTCACAAAAAAACCTTTGGGCCACATTGGATTCCAGCTACTTTATGCGCCACGACGCCGCCGACATCGCTTGGCACGCCCGCCACCTAGGGCGATTTGTAGGCCCGCTTCACCCCACCGAATCGGCCGCGATAGGCACAACCATTGTTAGAGCCCGTGCATCCCCTGTGGGCGAAGGCCTGCAAGTGCTGGTGTACACCCCCGACGTGCGCGATTTATTTGCCCGCATTTGTGGCTTCTTTGACCAAGGCGGCTTTAGCATTTTGGACGCCAAAATCCACACCGCCAAAAACGGCTACGCGCTGGATACCTTCCAAATCGTTACCGCCATGCTGCCTGAGCACTACCGTGAACTCATCACCATGGTAGAGACCGAACTAAAACGCACCTTAATCGCCGCAGGGCCACTGCCACCGCCCACCAAAGGCCGCGTGTCACGCCGGGTTAAAAGCTTCCCTATGGCCCCCCGCATCGAGTTTGTACCCGACGAACGCGCCCAGCGCTGGCTATTGCACCTCTCGGCCAGCGACCGCGTAGGCCTGCTCTACAGCGTGGCCCGCATCTTGGCTGAACACAGCCTAAGCCTACAACTGGCCAAAATAAGCACCCTGGGCGAACGGGTTGAGGACACTTTTCTGATCCAAGGCGAACAACTGCAAAACAACCATGCGCAGATTGCGATAGAGGGTCAGTTGCGGGCTGCGGTGGTGGCGTAAACAAAGCCACCCAACCAGCTATGCCCAGCGAGGCTCGCCGGAGACTCGCTTTGGTGCCATCAACCCACGGCTGCCCACGAAGTATTAATTATTGCAGCCAACTGCTGAGCAGACACGGCAAGGAAGCCAGAGCGATTAGAGGGGGAGAGCTCATAATTTGCAGACAAAGTAGGCGCACCAAACAGAGCCATAGCCGAAACAAGTGCATCGATATTAGCTGAAGAAATAGAATAAGCCTTCAGCGAAGATTTTTCGTCATAAGTATTGGTTTTAACCGAATTAGCATCATATTTTGCTGCAAAAACTTGCTCAAGTTTTCCAGTGCCGGTCCAATTTTTAACGGTAACGGTATCAGATGATGAACTTAAATTTTTAATAACTAAGTCTCCACCAATCAAGCTAAACCATAGGTGATTAATATCTATAGAGGAAAAAAACAAAGAGTCTGATTCAATTCTCGATTGGATAACAGAGGGTGTATCGGTAATAGTATCTTCACCATCACCCTTTTGAAAGTAGTATTGATCACTACCACCTGAGTCTGTTAATCGATCTGCCCCAGAACCACCAATGTATATGTCGTCACCAGATCCAGCCTGAATTATATCATCGCCTCCCGCACCATTGAATATATTATTCAATGAATTTCCACTCAAAGTGTCATTAAAATAAGTTCCCGTTACACTTTCAATTCCAGTAATGGTGTCAACTTCAGGCAATGGAGTTTTGCCCATAACTTTACTAAAGCCAGTAAAATTTGATGATTTTCGTACAGTACCGAGTGAAATTGCTGCTGTAATTCCACCTAGGCTCGCAGTAAAGGATGAATTATTTGTGACACTGAACTGAGTAAGATCATTCCAATTAGAAAATTCACTAATATTAGCAGCACTAAAATCAGAAGAACTCATATAAATATCAAATGAGCCTCTATTAATCCAACTACCAAGTAAAGAATCAATTAATAATGTTTCTTGTAAATCATACTGCACCCAACTAGATCCTGAAGTAGAAACCGTTTTATTAATGGCACTGGCATCCACAACTTTACCATTGCTGTACACCGAAAAGCTAGCCGGATCCGAACCTACTCCAATAATATTTGATCGAATTAAAATATATCGCGCTGAAATTTTTGAGTAAGACCTTGAATAATCAACCGCATCATTCCCAGTACCACCATCAAATTTGTCAGAACCGTATTGGCCAGAATTTCCGTACAGAACGTCATCCCCAGCTCCCCCTGAAAGGATATCAGTACCCTCATCACCGTCTAACTGATCATCACCTTCAAGTCCGGATAATATGTCATTGCCCAGGCCACCCAACAACTTATTGCCATTTGCATTGCCAGTAATAGTATCAGAAAATGCCGTACCAGTAAGATCATTTATACCAATTAATTTATCAAAGGAAGCATTGAATCCTGAAACACGCTTTTCAACAGAATTAGTCTTCAATGGATTTAAATCAGCGATTATACCTTGTTGCTGAATTATAGCCGGACTAAAAATAGTGCTGGTAAGATTATTTGTTCCAAAAGTGTCCCGCAAAAGTAAGACTTCATCCAGATCAAGCATGCTTGTATCAGTGTCACCAAAATAAACTCTAAAAGCTTTAGTTATAGAACCAAAACCGATAGTTACCTGGTCAATGCTCACCGTATTGTTTATTATATCGATAAGATACAAAGGATTACTTGCAAGCATGCTTGAAACATCTAATTGGTAACCGAATGCATAGGACTGTAAAAAATTAGAATCAGCAGGAATAGTATGAGTTTTACCGCTGATAGTAATAGTTATAGTCGGAGCTGTATTCGAGGCTGAAGAGCTCAAGGAGTCCAAAAATTCAATGCGCATATACCCGCCACGCAAAAAACCGCTACTGTAATCTACCGTATCAAAGGAAGTAGGCGTTGAATCTTCAGTTACAGTATCAGAGTCAGTCACCGCGCCGTTCATCATATACACGTCATCACCGCTTCCACCAAACAAACGGTCATTACCTATGCCATCAGAAATGCTATCGTTCCCGTCGCCGCCATAAATAAGATCATTGCCAGTTGAACCCTCAATAAAATCATTGCCCCCATTTCCACGCAAATCATCATTGCCAAAATACCCTTGAAGTATATTATCTAAACTATCACCCACTAAGTAGTCATCATTTTTTGTGCCCACAATGCTTTCAAAGTTTCTTATAACAAACTGTGTAAGATTAAGATTTTTTGAAATACTGCTAGAAGTCGTCCAAAGCTGAATTAAATCATTTCCAGAATCAGCCAATGCAATATGAAGTCCCTTATTATCCAAAAATAAATCAGAACTGGCAGAAGAAAAATCAATCAAATCTGAACCAGCGCCACCATCAAAACTATCTGAGTCAATCCAACCGACGTCAGACTTTTCAAATGTGACACCAATAGTGTCATTTCCATCACCGCCATAAATGGTGTCTCGCCCTATTCCAGACTTTAGGTAATCACTCTCAGGTGAGCCAAAAATGATATCATTTCCTTCATGTCCATCAATGGTAACTGAATTGGTAGCACCTTGGAAAACATCAGCATAAATGCTACCATTAAACGTCTCAATGTTGGATATCGAGTCAACGCCTGAAAAACCACTAGCCTTTACTATTTTACTGACGGAGAAATCTACAGCCAAACCCTTTGTAAATTCGAAAGAAAAAGGTATATTTTTCTCGACAGCTTGAACTGATGATATTACAGGAAAATTAGTACTGACAAGAGAAATACCTATATTTCCAGAAGCCATTGAAGATGGCATGGAAAACTTCAAAGACTGCAACGTGACATTGATAAGCGTACCAGAAGAATTTTTAAAACTAACTGTAATTTTTCTATTTGATCGGCTAACTACGCCTGTTACAATGTCACCAGCGGTATTTTTTCCTGTGACATTGAATGTGGCTAATTGAAGAGCATTAGATAAAGTACCATCGATGTCATAAATTTCAACTGACTGTACAGGAACGTCTATTATTGACATTTTAGTATAATCTAAAGTATCAACACCATCTCCCCCATCCAAATTATCAAAATTATTAGATGCTAATTCATCTAACTGAAAAATAGTATCATTGTCTGCGCCGCCGAATATAAAATCACTACCTCTGCCACCCGTTAATGTATCAGCGCCTGCATTTCCATGCAGAAAATCATTACCATCATATCCAACAAATGAATCATCACCTGCTGAGCCGATGAACCTATCATGGGAAGAAGTTCCTATCACCATCTCAATGCCAGAAACAATATCACTGAAGCCATCAGTCAAGCTGCCAACATAGTTAATTTTCTTTACAGTTTTCAAATCTACAGATAAATCTACAGCAATTCCCCCACCGCGAATATCGACTGAATTACTACCGGAAGTTCTCACCTCTGCAGCAATTTTTTTAACTGCGGGGTTAGAAACTACTGCATTACGGTCAAAAGCAATAGAAATATCCTCAGTTGATACATAAATTCCATACGTGACGTCATAAGTTTTCAAATTAAACTGTTGAATATCAAGGGTCGTTCCGAGATCGATTTTAACCCAGAGGTTATCGCTAGAATACGTCGTAGCAAGTGGACTAACATTTCTATCACTTGCAATAATCTTAGACAATTCAAAGCCAGAGACATTGTTATAACTATTAAATCCCGTCATGAGGATAATATAACGCCCCTGAATCTCCTTTGATTCTGCGTAGCTTAAGGTATCAAAGCCATCACCACCATGTACTATATTTGAACTATCCAAACTCGCAATTTCTTTGATGGAATCATCGCCATTGCCAGCAAAAATTTGATCAGACCCGGCTTGACCATTAATACTGTCATGCCCATCACCACCATCAATAACATCCGCACCAACACCACCTTCCAAAGTATCATTTCCTTCTCTTCCAAAAATTACATCGTCACCATCGTTACCCGAAAGGTAATTATTAAATAAATTACCCATTATGGTATCATTTAATAAAGTTCCAGAAATATTTTCAATATCTTTTAATTGATCAACAGCTAAATTTTTAGATGGATCTAAAAAATAGTTGTAAGGGTCTTTAAAAACTGAGCTAATGCTTTTTGACCCATCATCGGATAAAGCTGCATATATTCCATTGATTGATCTAGAGAATTCAGTTGAATTCAATTTGAAATTGAATTGATAGGCTAAACGTCTTTCAAAGAGTTTTGCGTTAACGCCATCATTCTTAGGTTCATCAATATAGTACACAACGGTGTCAATCCCGTCACCTCCAAATATTTGATCAGAAGATTGCTCTATCATTTGAAATAAAGAATCATCGCCTGATTCTCCATCGACATGGTCAAACCCTGAGCCTCCTATTAGAGTATCATTTCCAGACCCCCCTTTAATGGTGTCATTTCCTGAACCACCATCAATAACATCATTGCCTTCACGCCCGTTTATAGAATCGTTCCCTTCCTTTCCATCAAATCGATTGTCCTTCGTATTGCCAGTCAAAGTATCGTCATAAGCTCCGGAAATAATATTATTAAAATTATGATAGGATAAGGTGGACGGGACACCATAATTCAAAGAGACCGAATTAAGTGTATTATTATGGTAGTATTCAGATATCGATAGTACCAATCCACTCTTAACATCTGAGGCCTCGGAAAAATCCAAAGAATTAATTCCAGACCCACCATGAGCGTAATTTTTCAAAGTGCTAATTATAATATAATCATTTCCGCCTAAGCCCAGCAGCCTATCATATTCTCCTCCTGATCCGATTAATGTATTATCAAGATTGTTCCCAGTTAGTACATCATCGAATTTTGATCCAATAACTGACTCAATAGAATCTATGGGATTTGTATAATTTCTATTCAAATTGGTATATGATGAAGTTTTTTCAGCCAATGACACATTAACACCGTGGCCAAAAAACTTATAACTAACAGTATCATTGCCATCGCCACCATCAATAGTAGATAGGCTTGATTTTTGTTCAATATAATCATCGCCACCACCTGCTTTAATTGTATCAGCTCCTAATCCTGGATCAATATAATTTGAATCATTATCGCCGATTATGGTGTCTGAATAGCGGGTGCCAATTATGTTTTCTATGCCAATAACTGAATCCGTACCAGAGTCAGCAGCTGCATTTAGACTTTTAATGGTTTTATCAGAAAGTGAAATGGATAGACCAGACGTTACTAGTGTGTTGGGCACATCTGGCATATAACTGCTGTAGTCTATGGTATCGGTACCATCTCCTCCGTCGATTATGTCCCCATCCAACTTTGATGGCGACATGATAAAATTATCATCTCCACCACCACCATATAGTTTATCTCTCCCTAAGGCTCCTGAAATTTGATTTTTTTTAGAGTCGCCATGAATTACATCATCAAAATTTGAACCTATTATATTTTCAATATTAACAAGCGAATCAGATCCTAAATAACCGTCACTCCAATTGCTATCGAATGAAATGCGTGGAGTACTCACTCTTTCCAAATAATCTGATCTAATCCGCGAATAATTGGCAGCAAAGCCTAGAGATAAATTTATAACTAATCCCGTTGCGCTAGTAGATGTAGTATAATTTACTGTATCACTACCATCTCCACCATCAATATAGTCGCCTTGATCAGCACTACCCTGATCAAATTGATCATTTCCAGCCATTCCGTATAGTTTGTCTTGGTATTTAACTCCCAAATTTCCGTGTCTGCCATCAAAATAATTATTGCCCGCATTTCCATATAAAAAATCTTGGCCGCTGGTGCCTACAATACCATCCATTCTATCAAATTTGTCATGAGTCAAGGCATCTATGTAATCAGATATGGAATAGCTTGGAACGAAGTTAAATGCTCTGCCACGTTCAAGATCGACATATATACCGTTACCATCTGCTCTGATAATCATATCAGGGTAGCAAATAAGATCGGAATCAGTTTCTTTTTCTATACCGGCAGTAGCACCCATGCCACCATCAAAGTAACTGCCTCCTAAGTGGGTTTTATAAAATACATCTGACCCACTTCCACCAATCAAAATATCACTACCGCCTAGACCCAATATAGTTTCATCAGCGACGCCGCCATTAAATTCGTCTGCATAGTCTGTTAATGCTATAATTTCTATATTTCTCAATCTATCAATCCTAGATTTTCCAGGAGTCCCACCCAAGTACCGTACCTGATAACTACCTACATCAGTATTATTAACATTAATCCCACATTTTATAAAAACGGGATTGTCTCGATAAAATTGATTATCGAACTCCTCTATTCGACTGTAGTCAACTAAGTCTCTTGAACCAATACCACCGTCTACTAATGCATTATTTGGACCGCCAGACATAATAATTATGTCGTCACCTTCACCTCCGTAAATTTCTTCGGGTAAGTTGAAGTACGGTGTAAATGATCCTCCAGTGACTATAGTGTTATCATTGCTATCGCCAATTATTATATCGGGACTTCGTGTCCCAATGATAGATTCAACGCCTTCTACTCTGTCGTGCACAGGCATAGTTGTCTTGGAATATACTGCACTTGAATTCACTCGATTGTAAATGTATTTGCTAGATAAATCAGCATAAATTGGACGTTTATTTGCCCTGTATTCAATTACATCCCCTCCTAGGCCTCCATCTATTGTATCGTTATCAATGGTTGCTATAAAATAATCATTACCACCGTTTCCATAAAGCCAATCAGCTCCCAATCCACCACTTAAAACATTATCTTCAGAATTTCCAAATATGTAATCTACATACTTTGTTCCAGTTACATTTTCAATACTTTGAAAATAGTTGTGCGTCTTATCGCGAGTAGGAGAATAGTCGATATAGGTTGTATAGTGAGAGGGTAACCCATTAGCAAAAGTAGATGGGATCGGATAAGCAAGTCCATTCCCTTTTCCTAGCGTTCCATCAGCCTGCTTAAGCAAGTCATCTGATAATTGGATCATGACACCGTGGTCATTAACCCCAGCAAAGGACAGCATATCAGAACCATTTCCGCCTATAAAATATGCACCAATCCAAGGCCCGGCCGCCAATAAAGTATCATTTCCGTCAAGGCCATATAAAAAATCTGAGCCACCGCCTGAGCCAATTACATCATTTCCAACGCTACCAATTATTAAATCTTGATCGGGACTGCCACTGAAAACTTCGAATCCATTAATGTAATCATGTCGCATGCTCTGAACATTTCTTGAGTCTATGGCATCAAGTGCAGTGCCACCCAATCTCAACATGGCATTAACTATTTGATCCCTTGTCTCAATGTTTGCACCATTATATTCCTCGGAATAGCGATTTCCGATACTGAGAATTCCGTAAAGTCTCATATTAAAATCAGTTACGTAGTTTTTACCATAGCGATAAGCTACACCAGTTCCATCTGGAGTACTACTTCCATAAGTGATAGTATCCGTGCCAGTATCAGTTATGCCGTCGCCACCATACAACGTGTCATAAGATGGAGTACTTTGCACAATTACATCATCGCCTCCATTACCATATATGACATCTTGACCAGGCCCTCCTGCGAATACATTGTTATTTTTGTTTCCGACAATTACATCTCGACCAGCTGTACCAGTTATGTTATCAACATTAATAAGTGTATCTATAAAATCTCTGGTAACTTCATAGTCTGCCGCTATTCTGTATTGAATTAGTACAGAACTTCTTTCGTTGGTCGCACCTGTTGTTTCATCGATTTTTTCTGATTTGCTTGCTTCTTTGACTAGTTTTCTAGACACATAACTGGCACCAGTATCATTTAGTGTGACACCAATAGAAGATGCGGGATTAATATTCCTTGCATATGAAACAGAATTGTTTCCACTTTCGCCGTAAAATTTAAATTGATTTGTCCCAATGATTAATGCATCATCGCCGCCGCCACCCCACACATCCAAAGTGATTGGTATGTTAGAAACCCATTTATTTGAGTCACTTACTAAAAATGCTTTGTAAGAGAGTTCATCCCGAAAAAAGTCAGCCTGCGTTTTTTTTGCTAAAGATCGAGGTATATATGTCACACCTGCTTTAGGTTGTATGGAATCAACAACATTACTTAAATCAATGTACGAGTCATTACTATTATCTCTGAAAGTCCATTTACTATGTACGCCCTCATAGTTAAATACATATGCAAAATGCGTCGCACGAGCAGGACCAGCTCTTTCTTCAACAATTGTACGTCCAGATGAAGCACTAAATAATGGTGTAAATAATTGAAATACTGCAGTTTGTTCGTTCTCCTCAGGTATTATATCAATTTCCGCACGGGACTCACTAACTCGCACCCCTGAATCTGTTTGATTTACACCATCCACAAATGCATCTGTGTAGATTTTGTACGTAGCTGTTGGTTGATTGGCCATCGCGAGAGAGCTAATCACCACAGAATCAGCTGCTATTGTTGTAACTGATAGAACTTTTTGAACGCTGAAATTATTTTGCAAATCTTTTATACTGGCTTTAGACTCATCTGAATAGATTTCACTTTGATATATTTGTCTCAGTATACCGTCGAGATAATTACTAGCGCCTCCAGCCTCCTTTACGGCGTTAATTATTTTTCTTCGGCTGTTATCTTTCATGATTGCTTCAACAACCATCAGCGCAAGTGCGGCCACTATAAGTACCACTGTCACTACGACAGATATAGGGCCAAGTACTGAGCCAGGGCCTGCCATTGCTGCAGCCACTACAAGAAGTGTCGATAGAACAGTGCTGACTATGCTTACCGCCATGTTTCCTATGGCCCAATCGGCTTGCAGATTGTAGTAACTAGCCATCCCGGAGTATGCGGAAATATTACCGCCATAACTGTTATTTAAGTCATTGATTTGGGTAGCATAATTTCGCAAGTCTTTTATTTGTTGAACTTGCATTGGGCTTACACTAGCCATGATTATTCCAGCAACAACTAATCCAGCAGAGCCAAATACTCGGGCGGTAGATACAACCTTTGTGCTAGTTGCAGCTGCAAGCATAAGTCCACCTGCTAAACCAGCAACTCCTGCAAATACTTGCACAATTATTTCATTTCGAATATTATTTTTTTGCGCTTCAGTTAAAGTCGTTTCATTATGATAAGAATTTGCAAGCATCCCAACAGTGAGTCCCATCGAAACAAGTCCCAGCATTGTTCCAATAATTTGCCACGTATTTTGTATGGTTGCTGTTGATCTACTTTTAGTAACAATACCATCTAGAAGTGCTACTTCGTCAGCATTTTGAGTGCCTGCGTTTCTCAATGTTTTCCACTCATCTACTAGATCATCCAGCGTATTATAAGTTTGGGCACCCGTACCCAGAGCTGATTTTTTAACGGTTTCTTTGGCGCTAGCAATCATTTGATCTGCTAAATCATCTATCTGAACATTTCGCAAACTATTTACATTTTGCCTACTCAGCTCAGCGACTACCTTCTGTTTTAAATCTGCATTTGCTTTTTTTAGCTCACTGACAATATCAGAGTCTAGTCCAAGATAATTACGATCGTCCAATGTAAGCGTTCTCTCAATTTGAACAATTATTTGCGCTCGCATGGCGCTCAATGCGCCATTATCTAACGAATTTGCAAAATTATGATGTCGAGTATATTTAGGAAGCACATCTTTTACGACTGCGTCTATCATTGAATCTGTAATTAATTGACCAGACTTAATATTTTTAAAAGCATCATCAATATACCCTCTTAGAAAATCACCTAAGAATGCTCCACTGGCATTGAAATTTTTTATTTGGTCTTTTATTGCATAGAAAATTATTGTTTTAATTTTTTCTTGGGATAAATCTACAATAATATTAAGCACACCTGTTTGCACCGTATAATTTGGTACTCGCATCGCGTAATACGTGCCTAAATTTTTTGCTATAAACTGTACTACATTTACCGTTCCCAAACTTATTTGCAAAATGGCTGCATTTCGTTTTAAAGTGCTATCTGCTTTACCCAGCTTATCTATGCCAAAACCAAGTGTGATAATATTATTTATTATAATTTGAGTAAATGTAGTCAGCATAATAATTGATTTGGCATATAACCGCTGCGATTGCGCCGGCGTTAAGACTTTATCATTTAGTGAAATTGATTCCATCACGCTCGGATTCACAGTCCATCGGTATGAAAATAGCCAAGCATATGTAGTTACAGCCACGCCCACAGCTGCGTATGTAGCAGCTATAGTTTCATTTTGCTTTGTCCTATTTGCTAAATCTCCGTTATTAGCGTTTGCAACTGCAGCTCTAAGTGAACTTTGTGCCCATCCGACCATTGATAGACCAAGCGCAATCGCTTCAAATCTCAATGAGGCATGTGTAGCCATTCCGTTCGATGTAGAAGTATAATTTGCAGAGGCGCCAGCTGGCTTACCGGATGATAGCCAGTTATGTATAATATAGGCTTTTGGACTAGGGCTACCAGTTAAAACTGTAGCCCTTCGTATTGCTGTATTTAGCCATCTATCATATGCCGCGTACCACAAAGCAGTAGAGGATGGAGGATATAAGCTTATTTTAGGTAATTTATATATCGTTGGTCCAGCTGAGGGTAGTTGGGTAGTATATGACATTCCACTGGTATCTGTTAATGTGCCTTGAACTATGCTTGGCGGTACAGGAACAGGAGGACTTTGCGGTGCATTTTGTGTTGCTATGGGCGTTGCGGGTGATATATTTGTAGCTGCGCTACTTAAACCTTCTAAAGGCAGGTTCACGTTAAATGATGAAGATGTGGTTGAAGTTGCAGTAGTCATTATTTGTTCCTAAATTTTTATTAATTAGTCGTCCCTGATTTATTCATTTCAAGCCGGTGCCCAGCGCTCACCTGGGCTATGCAGTCGGTTGCAGCCGATGATTTGGGCCAATTTCTGTGCCAAATCGCCCCCAGCGCTTGCCTGCATCAGGCGCAATAAAAGGCCAAGGCCTTTTTTGAGGATCATCCTGAGCAACCAACGGATGTTGTAACCGGCCGCACACAGCACAGCGTGCAGCCTGTCACCTATCTCCCCCTTGAGGTGGCAGCGCCCCATGCGGTGATCTGCCTTGAGATGCCCAATGATTGGTTCGATGGCCTGACGCCGCTTGAGCAATTGCCTGTCTTTGTGAGTGATGTGACTCGCCTTGCCGCGGTGCACGATGTGTACAACCGGATTGTCCGCCACCACACCCCGATAGCCCAAATCGACGAACGCTGTTACTGGTCTGAGTGCACTGTCTTGCATCAAGATCGTGGTCTGCTCCAGCTGCTCGTTCAGGGTGTGTCCATCGTAGGGGTTACCGTGAAAGGCCCTGGCCCCCACAATCAGGTTGCCGTGCAGCGTGCTAGCTATTATGCCCACCTTGACACCGAACTCGTAGGGTTGGCGCGCCTTGCCCTTGCTGATGCAGTCCACCTCGGGGGCGTGCCAGGCGTACAGCTTGGCTTGCTCATCGGAACGCTTGCGCTGCCCACTTTGGGCCAAGATGCGTTGGGCCTTTTGCAACGTTTCACCCAGCGCTTGCTTGACTGCCGCCCCGATCACACTGGCCTTGGGTTCAATCTCCCGGTGCAGGCGTCCAACGATGGTGCGCTGGCGCTTGATCGCCTGTACCATGTCAATGGCTTTGTGTTGCACCGTGCTGTCCACGATCACCCGGCTCAACTGCTGCGGTTGGATCAGCTTGAGATCCAGCGCCACCTTGATGGTCTGGGCCAGCAGTTCCTCTACGCCTTCTTCACCCAGTAACTGGCGAAACTTGATCAAAGTACTGGCATCACAAGGTTGGCAATCATAGTAATAGGCGTGACCGCTAAAAAACTGCCAACGCGGTGTCTCGGCCCACCTGGCCACCACCCCTTCATCTGACTCGTTAAAGGCGTGCTTGAGATAGAGCAAAGAGATCATGAGGCGAAGCGGCAAACGGGGCCGCCCGGCGTTGCTGGGCAGGCGCACGCGTTGTACCTGTTCGCCAAAGAGGTCCAAATCAGGCATGGGCACGCCGAGACGGCCTTTGCCAGAGAACACCTGGGCCACCCGTGCTTCTATCTCTTGCCAAGGCATACGGCTGGCCAGTACGGCCAGCGGATGGCGCAAATCGATCATGTGATCAATGCGGGCGCGAAAGAAATCATCGGTGGCCGGGCAGGTAAACATGACGGTAAAACTCCCAGAAATACGGGTTGGAGATGAATCAAACCGGGGGAAATTATACCAAATAAACAAAAAAATATCAATTAAATCAATGGCTTATGATTTAATCAGGGGCGACTTATTAAATTGCTTACTTGTTATTAATACTTCACCCTATGTGGCTGGGGCTGAAGTGATATTTACTTTTGAAACCGTGCGTAGCATCATTTTCAGCATTTTGGATGTCGATTAAAAAAATCGCATAGGTACACTGCCGTAAACAGCTGCACACGCTTTCTTCGCGTCACAACTTCTTGTAACAAAGTTCTTCTTTTAGTCAAACCGTGAGAATGTACTATTTATTAGCTAGTATTTGTATTAGTATGTTCCCTAGGGTAGATGACAATGAATCTACCAAAATACATTTATTGATTGAAAAAAATCGCCAATTGCCGCAAATTGGTGATTTTTTTGATTTTTTGTATTTGGAGGCGCCGGTCAACTCTCGTCAGCAATGCACCGGTCGCTGCCTCTTGCGGTGTTGAGCCGCTTGCCACACCGCCGCAATGTCTGTGGGTCGCTCCAAGGGCTTATTTAATTAGCACCAACAAGGCGTTTTCAGCCCATATGGGTATACCAAGCCCATGGGCTTTTTCCAGCTTGCTGCCGGCCGCCTCGCCCGCCACCACGGCGTGGGTTTTTTTGCTGACGGAGCCGGCCACTTTGCCGCCTAAGCGTTCGATGAGGGCTTTGGCCTCATCGCGGCTAAGGGTGGGAAGCGTGCCGGTTAACACCAGGGTTTGGCCATCCAAGGGTTTGGGGCCTTGGCTTTGTGCCTGGCCTTCTTGCCAGTTCAAGCCGTGGTCTCGCAGTTGTTGCACCACCTCTAGGTTGTGCGTTTGGTCAAAAAAAGTGCGCAGGCTTTGGGCAACTACCGGCCCTACGTCACCCACCTCTAGCAATTGGCTTAAATCGGCGGCAATTACGGCGTCCAAACTGCCAAAGTGACGGGCCAAGGCTTTGGCGGTGGCCTCGCCCACATGGCGTATGCCCAAACCGAACAAAAACCGGGGCAATGTGGTGCTTTTAGATGTCTCTAGGGCCTGGACAAGATTGGCGGCCGATTTTTCACCCAAGCGCTCCATACCGGCCAACTCGGTGGCCGTGAGGGTGTACAGGTCGGCAAGGGTGTTGACGCGACCCGATGCAATCAATTGATCGACCAGCTTCTCGCCCAAACCTTCTACGTCTAAGGCACGGCGCTGCGCAAAATGGATGACCGCCTGCTTGCGCTGGGCGCTGCAAAACAGCCCTCCAGTGCAGCGATGGTCGGCCTCCCCGTCGATTCGCAGTACGACTGAGTCACACACCGGGCATAGGCGGGGCATGGAAAACAAGCCGCTGGCCAACTCGTCTGGTGCGTTGGGGGTGGGTTGGGCCAAAGTGGATTCTTCGTCAAGACCCATACGCCCTACTACGCCAACGATCTCTGGAATCACGTCGCCCGCCCTGCGCACCACCACCTTGGCGCCTGGGCTGACCTGCTTTCGATTGACTTCGTCTTCGTTGTGCAATGTGGCGTGGGTCACCGTGACGCCACCCACAAAAACCGGCTCCAAAATCGCAACGGGGGTGAGTTTGCCGGTGCGACCTACCTGTACCTCAATGGATACCACGGTGGTGATTTGTTCTTGTGCAGGGTATTTGTGCGCCACCGCCCAGCGGGGTTCCCGGCTCACAAAGCCGAGCTGGCGCTGCTGGGCCAAGCTGTTGACTTTGTAGACCACGCCATCAATGTCAAATGGCAGTTGGTCACGCATGGCGCCTATTCGTTGGTGAAAGCTGGCCAGTGCCTCTGCCCCCTCAAAAACCCCGGCCAGTTCATTGACGGCAAAGCCCCACTGGCGCAAGGCCGCCAGCCATTCAAAATGGGTGGCAAATAGGGCGATAGGCCCGTTGGCGTCGGCCACTTCGCCTAGGCCGTAGGCGTAAAAGCGCAGGGGGCGTTGCGCGGCAATGCGCGCGTCTAATTGGCGAACCGCACCGGCTGCAGCATTGCGCGGGTTAACAAAGGTTTTTTCGCCTTTGATGCCCTTGGCAATCTTGTCGCGCTGGCGGTCGTTCAGGTCGTCAAAATCCTGGCGCGACATATACACCTCGCCGCGCACTTCTAGCACGGGGGGCACGCCTGCGGGCAGGCGCAATGGAATTTGCCCTATGGTGCGGATGTTGTGGGTAACGTCTTCGCCCGCTGCCCCGTCGCCCCGTGTGGCCGCTTGAACCAATACGCCTGATTCGTAGCGCACATTGAGCGCCAATCCGTCAAATTTAAGTTCCGCCACGTAAGCGACTGGGCCGTCGGTGTCGGTCAGTTCAAGCTCTTTTCGCACCCTGCTATCAAAGGCAATGGCACCGGCTGCAGTGGTGTCGGTTTCGGTGCGTATGGACAGCATGGGCACACGGTGTACCACGGTTTGGAAGCCATCCAAGGCTTGGCCGCCTACGCGCTGGGTTGGCGAGTCCGCGCTCTTTAGGTCGGGGTACTGCGCTTCTATCGCTTGAAGGCGGGTAAACAATTGGTCGTAATGAGCATCGGGCACCAAGGGGTTGTCCAGCACATAGTAGGCATGGGCAAAGCGGCGCAATTGCTCGCCCAGTTGGACGGCTTCTAGGACAATTTCGGGACTGGGCTGCATTAAGAAAACAGCCGCCGCGCTAACGGCGAGCCGGCATCGAGTTCGCGCTCTTCTAGGCGGTCGTAAAGGGTTTGTAAATCCACGTCGATGCGGTCCAGTATTTCAGGGGGCACGGGTATCCCGTTTTCATCGCCCACCACAGCATCCATAGATACCGACAAGCGTTCTGCGATTTGGCGCATCAGCAAAAAGGGTTGATCGGCGCGTGGCACTTGGGGCAGGTCCAGGCTCAGACTAATTTTTCGAATACCCGGTCCGTCTACCATGTTGGAAAGCGCGGCCTGGGTGTCAAAATTCAACGCCAACAAGGGCGCTGCACCCTCGTGGCTGCCGGGCAATACAAGACGCCCCGGCAGTATGCCTGGTACGAACCCCAGTCGCATGGCGCATTGCTGCACAAAGCCGGTACTCCAGGCAACTTTTCTGGAAGACAGGAACATGCTGAATTGAGCGTCGTGTTGCGACGCAAAGTGATCGAGTTCCCTGGCTTTCAAAATCTCGGGGCGCATTTCGGCGGTTTCGGCGGTGCCGCCCAGCGTATCTGCAATGCGCTGCACCAGTACCAAAAACTCGGAAAACTCGATGTCGGTTAAAGGGCCTGTGCGGTTGGCCAACTGAACGCCCATTTGCACACGATGGTAGCGCCCGCCTGCATGCGGATACTCCCAAGGGGTATCCGCCGCAGCTTGCGCGTCAAACTGTAGGGGTTTTGTACCCACGCGGCGCACGCCGTGCAAATGCGCCAAAATCGCCTCGCCAGACACCTCTTGCTCCAACGTGATGACCGCCAAAGAATCAATCAGCGGATCCGCACCACTTCTTTTTTCTTGTGTCGGCACCCAAACAGGCGGGTCGATCACCCCATCGTCGCGAGCACCCAGTAAAGGCAAAGCATCGTCGTTCAATATCGAGTCCGGATGGACGTCGCCCAATTCGCTAAAGCGGCTGGGCAAGTGGGACGCGGCAAAAGCGGCATCCTCTGGCGTTAGGGGGTCGGGCTGCCGAATCTTGTTACGGCGACTTGCCCATGCGCCATGCGCCACTACGCCAAGAAGTATCAATCCCCCAGCTAACGCCAAGGCTATGGTGAATTCACTCATGACTTTTTACCCCGTTTGCGCCATAGAAAGCGCGGCATCCATGTCGACGGCCACGATGCGTGACACACCCTGCTCCTGCATGGTCACACCAATTAATTGTTCGGCCATCTCCATGGCGATCTTATTGTGGCTAATGAACAAAAACTGGGTTTCCTTGCCCATTTTTGCCACCAACCGGGCGTAACGCTCGGTATTGGCATCGTCCAGTGGTGCATCCACCTCGTCCAACAAACAAAAAGGTGCCGGATTCAACTGAAAAATAGCAAATACCAAAGCAATCGCCGTGAGCGCCTTCTCGCCGCCTGAAAGCAGGTGAATGGTTTGGTTTTTCTTGCCAGGGGGCTGGGCCTGCACCTGTACGCCTGAGTCCAAAATTTCATCACCGGTCATCACCAACTTGGCGTTGCCCCCCCCAAACAACTCAGGGAACATGCGTCCAAAATGCTCATTAACGGCGGTAAAAGTGCCGGCCAACAGGTCGCGGGTTTCACCATCAATTTTCTTGATGGCCGCCTCCAAGGTGGCAATCGCCTCTTGCAAATCAGCCGATTGCTGGTCTAAGAATTGTTTGCGCTCACGCGTGGTGCCCAACTCCTCTAACGCGGCCAAGTTCACCGCCCCGAGGGCGGCCAGTTCTTTGGACAGGCGGTCTATCTCCAAGGTCAAACCGCTGGACTTGTCACCCCCTTGTTCGGCCAACACGGCCAATTGCAGAAGGTCGGCTCCCACGTCGTGCAATTGCAGCGCATATTGGTCAAAGTTCAGCCGTGCCGCTTGCTCTTTCAGCTGCAAATCAACCAGGCGGGCACGCATGGGCTCTAAGGCGTGCTCGGTTTTGAGGCGTTGTTCGTCTATGGCCCTCAGCCTGAGCGTTAAATCGTCGTACTCGCTGCGAAGCGCCGCCAATTGCGCCTCACAGTCGGCGCGTAACGCCAAGGCGGTCTGCAGTCCCGCCTGCGCAGAAACGGCGGTCAAGCGCTGCAACTCTTGTTGGCCCTGCTCTATTTCAGCGGCAATCGTGTTGAGCTGCCGCTGACCGTCGTCTATCGCGCGGGCCAATTCAGCGCGCTTGGCTTGCAGGCTTTGGCCTTGAAATCGGGCTTCTTGCAGGCGTTTTTCTAGGTCGCGCTGGGCTTGACTGGCTTGGGCCAAACCACGCCTGGCCCCTTCAGCCACATCGTCCATGGTCGCGTGCTGCTCCTGGGCGGCTGCCAAGTCCATGTCCAAGGCTTCAAACCGCGCCTCTGCCTGCACTTTGCGCTGGGCAATGGCTTGCCCTTGTACAACCAAATCGTCTAACTCCGCATCCAGTTGGGCCGACCTTGCCCGTGCCTGCTCTATGGCCTGCGCCAAGGACGCCTTTTGTAGCGTAAGTTCGTGGGCACGGTTCTGGCGTAGCGTTGCCTCCTGCCGCTGCTGGCCCAAGGCCAATGCAGCCTGTTGGAGCCGGGTTTCGGCACGACCCAATACCAGTTTGGCTTCGTCGGCCATTAAATTTTGCGCTCTTACTTCTTTGTCTAAACGCTCGATTTCTTGCGCCCTGGCCAGCAAGCCCGATTGCTCAGAGTCTGGTGCAAAAAAGCACACACCACCCATCGCAACAGCGTGGCCCGCTGCCACATAAATCCACTCATTGGCCCGGAGTTGGCCCCGCATTTCGAGCGCTTGGGTCATGGATTCGGCGCGGTAGCATCCCGCCAACCACTGCCCCAGCAAATGCTTGAGGCCTGCGTCACCCACCTGCAGCAAATCGGCCAGCGGCGGCAACAAGGCATCCGAGGCCGGGGGCGTGGCTATTTGCGCCGAATAAAATGCCAGCTTAGAAGGCGGCACATCGTCTGCAAACGCCAAAACCCGCTCAACTTGCGAGACTTCTAGCGCGCCCAGCCGTTCACGCAAGGCGGCCTCTAAGGCATTTTCCCAACCCGCTTGTACATGCAGTTTTTGCCACAGGGGAGTTAAGGCATCCAAGCCATGACGAGCCAGCCAAGGGCTTAGCTTGCCCTGCCCCATGACTTTTTCCTGTAGTGCGCGCAAGGCGTGCAAACGGGCTTGCAATTGGGCTTGCTTGTGCAATTGGGCGTTGACCGCCTTTTGCTGCTCGACTCTGTCGGCCTCTAGCGCGGGCAGTTGGTTTTGCAGTTCGGCTAGTTGGGCCGCTGCTTGTGCGCTGGCCTGCCGCGCCTGCTCGCATTGCTGGCTAAGTGCGACCAAGCGATTCTCATCAGGGGCCGCAATGTCCTGTTTGCTGCGCGTTAGTCGCTCCTGGCGTTGTGCCAACTGCCTGGTCTGTTCATCCAAGTGGCGCTGCTCGGCGCCCAGCACTTGCAGTTGTTGCTGAAGTAAATTGACTTGGTTGCGCTGCTCGTTGGCGTTTTTCTGGGCCTGGGTCACCTCAGCTTGCAGCACGGGAAGCGCTTGGTTTTGCTCATTCAACTGCGTTTGCAACCGCTGTAGGTGTTCCTGGCTGCTTAGCTCTATGGCCTCTAGGTCCAGGGTCTCTTGCTTGGCCAATTCCATGCGCCCCGCCCACTGTGCCGATTGCCCCTGCAAGGCCAACAAACGCTGCTCCACGCGGTTACGACCTTCCACCACATACCGGATCTCTGCCTCTAGCCGACCCACCTCGGCACTGGCTTCGTAAAGCCGCCCCTGGCTTTGGTTGAGCGCGTCACCCGCCGCGTAGTGGGCCTGCTTGACGGTTTCCAGATTGGCCTCAAAGTGGCGCAAGTCTGCAATTTTTGCCTCTAAAGCGTTCGTAGCCTCGTCAAACTCGGTTTTGAGTCGTTGTTGTTCCTTGTGCGCTTCTTCGCGTTTGAAAAACCACAAAAGATTTTGCTTGAGAGAAATATCCGCCTGCAAGGCCTTGTACTTTTGGGCCACAACGGCTTGGCGTTCCAGCTTTTCTAGGTTGGCGTTGAGTTCACGCAGAATGTCGCTCACCCGGGTCAGGTTTTCGCCGGTGTCGTTGAGGCGATTTTCGGTTTCACGTCGGCGCTCTTTGTATTTGGAAACGCCCGCTGCCTCTTCCAAAAACATGCGCAGTTCTTCGGGCCGGCTTTCAACGATGCGACTAATGGTGCCCTGTCCAATAATGGCATATGCGCGTGGCCCAAGCCCCGTTCCTAGGAACACATCTTGCACATCACGCCTTCTCACAGGCATGTTGTTTAAATAATAGCTACTGGTGCCGTCGCGCGTGAGCACGCGCCGCACTGCGATTTCTTCGTACTGGTTCCATTGGCCGCCCGCGCGGTGGTCTTTGTTGTCAAAAACAAGCTCTACGCTGGCACGACTGGCTGGCTTGCGCAGGGTGCTTCCGTTAAATATCACGTCCTGCATGGACTCGCCACGCAGTTCTGAAGCGCGGGACTCGCCCAGCACCCAGCGCACCGCGTCGATAATGTTGGACTTGCCACATCCATTGGGGCCCACCACGCCCACCAACTGCCCCGGCAGCCCAAAGGTGGTAGGCTCGACAAAGGATTTGAACCCTGCTAATTTGATCGATGAAAGACGCACAAAAAATACCTGCAGTTAGACACTGTGTCTTGGCTATTTTCCCATATCAGCCAGGTGGCGCCGGCAGGGGCCTGCGCTTTGCTGGGCAAGGCTGACCTTCGCACCCTTTATGGCCGGTTCCTCCACACCCTCCTACCCGCTGCTATGCCCGCGTTATGCCGTCATAGACCTAGAAACTACGGGCGCGACCGCTACCTTTGACCGCATCACTGAAATCGCCATCGTCCGTGTTGAGAACGGCCGCGAAGTGGCGCGCTATAGCCAATTGGTCAACCCGGGCGTGCCCATTTCGTACTTTATTCAGCGTCTAACTGGGATTAGCGATGCCTTGGTGGCCCAAGCACCCTACTTTGAGGCCGTCGCCAAAGAAGTAATAGACCTGCTGGACGGATGCGTGATCGTGGCCCATAACGTTCGTTTTGACCATAGCTTTTTAAAAAACGAGCTGTCCCGCGTGGGGCTGGACTGGCGTGTCAAAACCTTGTGTACGGTGCGCCTTTCTCGCCGGTTGTTTCCAGAGTTCAAGAGCCATGGTTTAGATGCCTTAATGCTGCGGCATGGGCTGAGCACCGCATCGCGCCACCGCGCCATGGGCGACGTCGAGGTGTTACTGGCCTGGCTTTTGCAGGTAGCAGAGCAAAAAGGGCAAGAGGCCCTGCAAGAGGCGGCACAGGCCTTGTTAGCAGGTAGCAGTAGCACACCCTCGCATCTTGAGACACCCTTGCACACCCTGCCCCAGGGGCCTGGTGTTTATACGTTTTATGGGTCGTCTGCGCTGCCGCTTTACATAGGCAAAAGCGTACACCTGCGCACCCGGGTGATGTCGCACTTTCAAGCGGATCACAAAAGCAGCAAAGAAATGCGGATGGCCCAAGAGGTGCGCCGCATCGAATGGACAGAAACGGCGGGCGAGTTGGGTGCCTTGTTGCTTGAATCGCGTTTGGTCAAACAACACCAACCCGTGTATAACCAACAACTGCGCAGACAAAATCAATTGTGCGGATGGGCGCTGGCCGAGTTGCCGCAAACCAAACCGCTGGTGCAATTGATGGGGCTGGATACCGAAATAGACCCCATGAAAGACAATTTCTACGGCCCGTTTCGGTCCAAACGCCAAGCGCTAGACCTGCTGCGGCAATTGGCTCAAACCCACCATTTGTGCCCCAAAGCCCTCGGGCTTGAAAGCGGCAAAGGGCTGTGCTTTGCCCACCAAGTGGGCCAATGCCGAGGGGTTTGCTGCGGCCAAGAGTCCCCCGCGCTGCACCATGCCAGGGTAAAAGTAGCACTAAGCGGCCACCGCCTGGCACAATGGCCGTTTGACGGGATGATAGGCATACGGGAATTTGACGCGGCCCGTGACCGTACCGATCTGCACATTTTTCATCACTGGTGCCATTTGGCCACCGTACATGACCACGCCGAACTCGACGTTGCCATTGCAGGCCCAACCACCCCGCTGGCGTTTGATCTGGATGTGTACCGCTTGCTCTCAAAAACCTTGAGTAAGCCGATGTACCAACAACAGTTCTTCAATATTTCCGGCCCTGCCGACCAGTCATTTCACCGCAGGGCGGCGATAATTGCGCCATGAACCCCCTGCTAGACCACCTGCATCCCTATCCGTTTGAGCGCCTGAAAGCCCTGTTTGCTGGCGTAGAACCCAATAGCGCCTATTCCCCCATCAGCCTTGGCATTGGCGAGCCCACGCACGACACGCCTGACCTGATCAAACAGGCCTTTATGCAGTCCCTCGCTGGTCTGGCTGTGTACCCCGCTACCCTGGGCGAACCCGCCCTGCGCCAGGCGTTTGTGGCTTGGGCGCAGCGGCGTTATGGCGTAGCGCTACATCCCGAGTCCCAAGTGCTGCCCGTGTCCGGTTCGCGTGAGGCCTTGTTTGCCTTTGCGCAAACGGTGATTGACCCCACCCAACCGGGCGCCAGCGTGATGCTACCCAATCCTTTCTACCAGATTTACGAGGGGGCGGCCCTGCTGGCCGGAGCACAACCTGTGTACCTAGCCTGTGACCCTGGCCGTCATTTTGCCTTGGATTGGTCAGGGGTTGACCCATCGGTTTGGCAGCGCACCCAACTCATCTATGTGTGCTCGCCTGGCAACCCAACCGGTGCGGTCATGCCTTTAAACGATTGGCAACAACTGTTTGAGCTGTCGGATCGTTATGGTTTTGTGATTGCCTCAGACGAGTGTTACAGCGAAATTTACTTTGATGACCAAGCCCCACTAGGCGGCCTAGAGGCCGCCAAGGCGCTGGGGCGCGACGATTTCAAAAACTTGGTGGCGTTTACCAGCCTATCTAAGCGCAGCAACGTACCGGGGTTGCGCTCAGGGTTTGCCGCCGGTGACGCCGCCTTGCTAAAACGGTTTTTGCTCTACCGCACCTACCATGGCAGCGCCCTGGGCCCGGTGGTGCAGCAAGCCAGTATTGCAGCCTGGAACGACGAAGCCCACGTTGTGGCCAACCGCGCGTTGTACCGGCAAAAATTTGACCAAATTACCCCCCTACTAGCCACCTGCATGGATGTACAACGGCCCGACGCAGGTTTTTACTTGTGGGCCGATGTGGGCGGTGATGACACCGCTTTTGCCAAAGACCTCTACCAACAAAAAAACATCACTGTTTTGCCGGGAAGTTATTTGTCCAGAGAAGTTAACGGACACAATCCGGGTCGCGGACGTGTCCGCATGGCCCTGGTGGCCAGTGCCGAACAATGCCTAGAAGCGGCCCAGCGTATCGTTGCCTACGTGAAGGCACGATAATCTACTTATTTACTCCTTAGCCATCATGACCCAACAACTGCAACAAATCATAGACGCCGCCTGGGAACAACGCGCCCAGTTGTCGCCCACCTCCTCCTCTGCCGAAATCCGCGACGCGGTCAACCATGTCATTAGCCATCTGAACAACGGTTCGTTGCGGGTTGCCACCCGACTGGCCGTGGGGCAATGGGAAACCCTCCAGTGGATTAAAAAGGCGGTATTGCTCAGCTTCAGACTCAACGACAACCAGTTGATGCGGGCCGGTGATCTGGGCTTTTACGATAAAGTGCCCACCAAATTTGGCCACCTGACCGAAGACGAACTGCGCGCCACCGGCGTGCGGGTGGTTCCCCCTGCCGTGGCAAGGCGCGGCAGTTACATCGCCAAAGGCGCTATCTTGATGCCAAGTTACGTCAATATCGGCGCGTATGTCGACGAAGGCACCATGGTAGACACGTGGGCCACCGTAGGCTCCTGCGCCCAAATCGGTAAGAACGTTCACCTAAGCGGTGGCGTGGGTATTGGCGGTGTACTGGAACCCTTGCAAGCCAACCCCACCATCATTGAGGACAACTGCTTTATCGGGGCTCGCTCTGAAGTGGTAGAGGGCGTCATCATCGAAGAAAACTCAGTGATCTCAATGGGCGTGTTTATTGGTCAAAGCACCAAAATTTATGACCGTGCCACCGGCACCGTCAGCTATGGGCGTGTGCCGGCCGGGTCGGTGGTCGTGTCAGGGTCTTTGCCCAGCGCCGACGGCAAATGCAACCTGTATTGCGCCGTTATCGTCAAGCGCGTTGATGCCCAAACCCGTGCCAAAACCAGCCTGAACGATTTGCTGCGCGACTAATTCCACCATTTTTCGTTCAACTTTACGGACTTGCCATGGCATCACTACATTCCCTACTCTCACTGGTGGTTCAGAAAAACGCCTCGGATTTGTTTTTGTCGCCAGGTGCCAGCGTCACGATCAAGGTGAACGGAACGTGTGTGGCCATCAATGCGCAACCATTGCCCGATGACGGACCTATCGCCATGCTGAGCGAGATGGTCCCCCAATCGGACATTGCCACGCTGCGTGAAACGGGCGAGCTCAACTGTGGTCTGCGCACAACCGATCTGGGTAGTTTTCGGGTAAGCGCTATGCGCCAGCGTAACGGCTACGCGGTGGTTGTTCGTGCCATCCCCACCAGCGTACCCAGTATCGAAAAACTCCGCCTGCCGCCCACCGTTGAAAAGCTCGCCATGCTCAACCGGGGTTTGGTTCTCGTGGTCGGCTCCACGGGTGCAGGCAAAAGCACCACCGTGGCCTCCATGCTTGAGCGTCGCAACGAGAAAAAATCCGGGCATATTCTCACCGTCGAAGACCCTGTTGAATACATGTTCACCAGTAAACGCTCAGTCATCAACCAGCGCGAGATCGGCTTGGATTCGACCTCGTTCACCGTTGCTTTGGCCAACGGCCTGCGCCAGGCGCCTGATGTCATCTTCATTGGAGAAATTCGCGAAGCTGCCACTATGGCACAAGCCTTGGCCTATGCCCAAACGGGTCAGTTGTGCATCTCTACCCTGCACGCCGGGACCGCTAAGCAAACACTTAACCGTGCGGTCAATTTCTTCCCGCCAGAGGTTCGTGCGGGCGTTCGCAACGATCTGGCCCAAACATTGACGGCCATCATCGCCCAGCGCTTGGTCCGCTCGGTAGACGGGACACGTGTGCCGGTCATTGAAGTTCTGATGAACACCTCCTACATTGCCGATTTGATTCAAAAAGACGATTTTGACGCAGTAGAAGATGCGATTGCGGCATCCTTGACCGACGGCTGCCAAACCTTTGACGAAGACTTTGTACGCCTCGTTCGATCCGGACAAATTAGCCGCGAAACCGCACTGGAACACGCTGACTCACCCAACAACCTGCTGCGCAAGCTAGACGCCATTTTTTAAGTCGCCTGCCTGCATTACGCCCACCACTTTCCCCAATGCCTTCTTCTCCCACGCTGGTACTAACCGAACAACTCATCGCCCTGCCCTCAGTAACACCGCATGACGGCGGCTGCCAACGCCTGGTTGGCCAGCGCCTCACCCAGGCTGGTTTTGAATGTGAAACGGTTGAAAGCGGCCCCGCGCATTTTCGGGTCACCAATCTTTGGGCCAAACGCACCTCGCCGGTGCCAGCGCCTTTACTGGTTTGGGCCGGACACACTGACGTGGTGCCCACCGGGCCACTGGACCAATGGACCAGTGACCCCTTCGCCCCCACCCACCGTGATGGCTACCTGTACGGACGCGGTGCCAGCGACATGAAAACCTCCATCGCCGCCATGGTAGTGGCTGTTGAGGAGTTTTTTGCCCAGCATCCCAACGCACCGTTGTCCGTGGCGTTTTTGCTCACCAGTGACGAAGAAGGCCCATCCGTCGACGGCACCAAGATCATGTGTGACTGGTTGCAAAAAAGGGGCGAAAAGCTGGACTACTGCATCGTTGGCGAGCCCACTTCCGTCAACGCAACCGGCGACATGATTAAAAACGGCAGACGCGGAACCCTGAGCGGCAAACTCACCGTCAAAGGGGTACAAGGTCATATCGCCTACCCCCACTTGGCCGACAACCCCATTCACAAAATTGCACCCTCTTTAGCCGCTTTGGTGGCTACCCGCTGGGACGAGGGCAACGCCTTCTTTCCGCCTACGACTTGGCAGATCAGCAATATTCACGGCGGAACCGGTGCCAGCAACGTGATACCTGGGCAGGTGGTCATTGACTTTAACTTTAGGTTTTCTACCGAATCGACGGCCGATAGCCTGAAAAGCCGCGTCAATGCCCTGTTGGCACAACATGGTTTACAGAATGAACACGATTACGATCTGCACTGGACATTGGGTGGAGAGCCTTTTCTGACCACGCCCGGCCCACTGGTTCAGGCGGTTCAAGCTGCCATTACCGAAGTTACCGGCATTGCCACCGAGCTGTCTACCACCGGGGGCACCAGCGACGGTCGCTTTATTGCCAAAATCTGCCCACAGGTGATTGAACTGGGCCCCCCCAACGCCACCATCCACAAAATTGATGAGCGCATTGCCCTACAGGACATTGAACCCTTGAAAGACGTGTACCGGCGCATACTCGACAAACTGGCTGCGGCGACCCCGTGAACATGGTCCTAAAAGAGGCAGACGCCAGCACCTTGAGCCGTGCTGTTCAGCATTACGCCAAGCAGCTAAGCGATGCGCCATTGGCCTACGGGCATGGCACAAGCAACGCATTGGATGAAGCCGCATGGTTGGTGTTGTGGGCATTGGGCCTGCCCCTAGACACCGACATTGGCGACGCCACCGCACAGGCCACCCGTTTGAATGCCCCACAAAAACAAGCGCTCTCGTCAATTTTTGAAAAGCGCATTGTGCAGCGCATACCCGCCGCCTACCTAACCCAAGAGGCCTGGTTGCAAGGCATTCCTTTTTATTGCGACCCCCGCGCCATCGTGCCACGCAGCTTTATCGCTGAACTCCTAGCCATAGGCACCATTGACCCATGGCTTAGCTCCTATACCCAGCGCGTTTTGGACCTGTGTACAGGCAACGGCAGCTTGGCTATTTTGGCCGCCATGACCTACCCTGACACGACGGTGTTGGGAACCGATCTATCGGCCACTGCACTTGAAGTGGCCCACATCAACGTGGCACGCCATGCGCTTGGCAAGCGCATTTCTTTGGTGCAATGTGATGGTGTGGCGGGACTGGCCGGCCCATTTGACCTGGTGCTGTGCAACCCGCCCTACGTCAACTCAAAAAGCATGGCTGCCCTGCCACCGGAATACCGTGCCGAGCCCTCATTGGCCCTTGATGGTGGCTCAGACGGTATGGATTTCATACGCCGCCTGTTGGCCGAACTGCCCCCTTTGCTCTCGCCCAACGCGGTGTTGGTGCTAGAGATTGGTAATGAGCGCCAAAATTTCGAAAACGCGTTTCCGACGCTGCCTGTTGACTGGCTCCCTACCAGTGCTGGTGATGACCAGGTACTGCTGATCCAAGCATCAGATTTGGCGAGCGAAACCACCTAACTCAACCCCGGCGCTAAAGCCTGGCGCGGGGCACCTCACGATTCATGATCACCTTAAAAAATGTTGTACTGCGCCGTGGCGTCAAAGTCCTATTGGACAGCGCCAGCGTTACCCTTAATCCCGGCGAAAAAATCGCCATTGTCGGGCGTAATGGAGCGGGCAAATCCAGCTTATTCGCCCTGCTTAACGGCACCTTGCACGAAGACAGCGGAGACTTTTTCGTGCCCAGCCAATGGCGCATGGCACAAGTGGCCCAAGACATGCCCGAAACCGAGCAAGGCGCTACCGACTTTGTGGTGGCGGGTGACTTGCAACTGGCCGCCGCCATGCAAGAGGTAGAACTGGCCGAGGCCACCGAAGACTATGAGCGCATGGCCCACGCCTACACCGACTTGAATGATGCAGGCGCACACGATGCACCCGCCCGCGCCCAGGCATTGTTGTTAGGTTTAGGCTTTTCTACAGCCCAATTGGACCTGCCAGTGAACAGCTTTTCAGGGGGCTGGCGTATGCGCTTGCAACTGGCGCGTGCCCTGATGTGCCCCTCTGATCTGTTGTTGTTAGACGAGCCCACCAACCACTTGGACTTGGACGCACTGGTGTGGCTAGAAACCTGGCTGCAACGCTATTTAGGCACCATGCTGGTGATTAGCCATGACCGTGAGTTTTTAGACGCCGTGACCGATGTGACCGTGCACATTGAGGGGGCCAAACTTAAACGCTATGGCGGCAACTACACCAAGTTTGAGGACATGCGGGCCGAGCAAATGGCCTTGCAGCAAACCGCGTTTAGCAAACAGCAAGACAAAATTGCCCACCTGCAAAAGTTCATTGACCGCTTCAAAGCCAAGGCCAGCAAAGCCAAGCAGGCGCAAAGCCGCGTCAAGGCCCTGGAACGTATGGAAAAAGTGGCCCCATTGCTGGCCGAGGCCGATTTCTCGTTCGAGTTCAAAGAGCCGCCCAACCTTCCCAACCCCATGCTCACCCTGAGCGAGGTGGCCTGCGGCTATGTTAGCAAAGAGGCCCCTTTTGCCACCACCACCATTGTTAGATCTGTCAACAAATCGGTACTGGCGGGCCAGCGCATTGGTATTTTGGGCGCCAACGGCCAAGGCAAGTCCACCCTGATCAAAACCATTACCGGCAGCCTGGCCCCACTAACTGGCACCTTGACCCAAGGCAAGGGCCTGCGCATAGGTTATTTTGCGCAGCAAGAACTGGATGTGCTTAACGTAAACGACAACCCGCTGGACCACATGATTGGTTTGGCCCGCGAGGCCGTGGCCAACGGCACCTTGGCTGGGCAGGCCACGCGTGAACAGGATCTGCGCAGCTTTCTGGGTGGGTTTAACTTTTCTGGCGACATGGTCAAACAAGCCGTGGGCAGCATGAGTGGTGGCGAGAAGGCCCGCCTGGTGCTGTGCATGCTGGTGTGGCAACGCCCCAACCTGTTGGTGCTGGACGAACCTACCAACCACCTGGATTTGGCCACGCGTGAGGCGCTGTCGGTGGCGCTTAACGAGTTTGAAGGCAGCCTGCTACTGGTCAGCCACGACCGCGCCCTGCTACGCGCCGTGTGCGACGAATTCTGGCTGGTTACCCGCGCCAACGTCGAACCCTTTGCGGGCGATTTGGACGATTACCAACGCTTCTTGTTGCAAGAGGCCAAGCGGGCACGGGACGAGGCAAAAGACACCAAGCCTAGTATTGCATCGCCGTCACCATCACTGGCCCTGGTTAGCCCTGCAATCGCTGCGCCAAAGCTACCCTCGCTATCAAAAGGCGAGGTGGCCCGACTTACGCAGCAGATTGCAGCGGCAGAGGCCCAAATGCAAGCCCTGGCCCAAGAGAACGAACAACTGGCGCTACAAGTGGCCACCACCCAATCGCCACAGCTTCGCACAGAAGGCGCAAAACGCCTCAAACAAATCACCGCCGAAGTGGCCGAGTTGGAAGATCAGTGGCTGGCGTTAACCGATCGTTTGGCAATGAGTGACTAAACGACGGTAGCCACCGAGCACAAAGAGCTTGGGAGCGATGAGGCTGGCGTGGCGGCTACCGCCTACTCCATAAATCGGCCTTGGCTATTGAAGATGGTGAGCCCAATATACTCGGAGCCGCTACGCTCTGATGGGCTGTACTTGATGTTCATGGCATCACCAAAACGCTGCTCACCCATGGTTTCCAACGCCGCGATCAAACCATCGCGGGTGATATTGGGTGCGGCACGGCTAAGTCCTTCAATCAACACCTTGGCGTTGATGAAAACTTCTAGGCTTAGATACGAGTAGTCCTGCTTTCCGGTAAACGCCTGCATTGCCTGCTGGTATTCGCTCACAATGGACATCCTTGATTTCCAAGGGCTGGGGACTACCGTGGTAAAGACCACACTGCCTGCGTTCGGTCCTAAATCATTGGCTACCTTGATATTGGCTTGCGCGGCCAGGTTGTAAAACTGGATCGCAAGCCCTTCTTTACGGGCCAGTTTGATGAGTGCCACAGTCGGCACCGGCGAAGCCACCAAAATGACACCGTTTGCACCGGACTGCAAAATTTGTCGAGTCACTGCCAGTGCATTAGAACCATCACGTGCCAGAGGCAACTCGATCTTGGCTTTCAGGCCAGCCTTTTGCAGCACACCCTGTGCGGCGACCTGTCCACTTTTTCCAAAAGGGTCATCTTGGTACACTAACGCGATTCGGTTTTGTCCGCCGGTCAGCATGACATCCACCATTTTTTGGATTTCGTCGGCTGTAGAGGCACGCACGTTAAAAACGTAGCGGCCCGGTTGCGCCCGCATAGGACCACCCCCTGCGATACCTGAAACCATAGGCAATTTGGCCTCAGTAATGACGGGCATCATCGCTGAACAACTTGAGGTTCCCCAGCAGTTAAACAGTGCGACACCCCCTTTGGCGTTCAAAAGCTTCACATTTTCAGCCGCGGTGGCCGCCGAAAAGGCGTCGTCCAATACTTCCAGCCTCACCTTTCGCCCCTGAATACCACCTTTGGCATTCAGCGCACCAAACGCGGCTTTCATGGCCGTTAGGCCTTCTTGACCTGCTGCTGCATTCGGGCCGGTCAAGGGCAGTGAAGCGCCAATCAAGATATCGCGTGACTGCGCCATGCCATTGGCCAACAGCATCACGCCTAAAAAAAATGCGGCAAACGAACCACGAAAATTAGTAAAAAACCGTCGGTTCATGGACTAGGCCCTCGGTAAGGTAACACCAGTTTGCCCCTGGTACTTACCGCCGCGGTCTTTGTAGCTGGTCTCACAGGGCTCGTTACTTTCAAAAAACAAAACTTGAGCGCAACCCTCACCCGCGTAAATCTTGGCGGGCAGCGGTGTGGTGTTGCTAAACTCCAGCGTCACATAGCCTTCCCACTCGGGTTCAAAAGGCGTCACGTTGACAATAATGCCGCAACGGGCATAGGTGCTTTTGCCCAGGCAGATGGTGAGCACATTGCGCGGAATCCTAAAGTACTCCATGGTGCGAGCCAGTGCAAAACTGTTGGGCGGAATGATGCACACGTCGGAGTTGAAATCGACAAAGCTTTTTTCGTCAAAGTTCTTGGGGTCCACCACCGTGCTGTGGATATTGGTAAACACCTTGAACTCAGGGGCACACCGAATGTCATAGCCGTAGCTGCTGGTGCCGTAACTAATGATGCGCTGCCCGTCTACTTGGCGCACCTGGCCCGGTTCAAAGGGCTCTATCATGCCGGTGGACTCGGCCATACGTCGAATCCATTTGTCGCTTTTAATGCTCATGTCGTTCCATTCCTCTGGGCCGATTTTGACACAGCCACCGGTGACCCTGTCCTAAATGAGTATCGCTGTGTCTAAACGCCGGTAAAAACACCCAAAACACCGGATGTAAGAGCTAGGAACCCTCTGCAAAACCCCATGCGCGATCTGAGGCCCCGATAATGGCGCCCCACCGCGTTGGCTTTTTGGCTCATACCGCCCGGTATGAGCTGCAAAATCCGCCTTGTGGTGCATCCATTCTCGTGGCTCATATCCGCACAGCGAGTTTTGCAGACGGTTCCTAGGCAATCAAGGTGTATTTAACTACCCGGTCATCCCCCAGCACGATAAGACTGAACAACAACTCGTCCAGACTGTTGGCCCGCGCCATTTTGCGTGCCAGCAAAGGTGTGGCTTTTAAGTCCAACACCAACAAATCCGCTTCACTTCCAACAGCCAGCGTGCCAATGGTGTCACCTAGCCCCAAGGATTGGGCCGCACCACCGGTATGACGCCACCAAAGGGTGCTTGGCAACAAACTGGTGCCCGCCTTGCTTGCACCCTCTCGGCCCACGTAATACGCCGCCATCATGGTATGAAACGGGCTAAAACTGGTGCCGCCACCCACATCACAGGCCAAACCGTAGCCAAACCCGGCCTTATCGGCCTCGACAAAATCAAAAAAGCCACTACCCAAGAACAAATTGCTGGTGGGGCAAACGGCAGCGCTCGCCCCGGTTTGCCGCATCAACTGCCGGTCCGCCTCGTCAAAATGAATGCAGTGGGCAAACACCGAACGGGCGCGCATCAACCCAAAATCCTGGTAGGTGGCCAAGTAGCTGCGGCTGTTGGGAAACAAGGCTCTGGCCCAGGCAATCTCGTCTTTGTTTTCCGCCACATGCGACTGCACCCACACACTGGGGTACTTGCTGGCCAACGCTCCAGCCCCTGCCAACTGTGCGTCGGTACTGGTAGGCGCAAAACGTGGGGTAATGGCATACCCCAGTCGCCCGCCCTGCCCTTTGCCATGCCAGCGTTCAATCAACTCTTCGGTGTCAATCAGGCTTTGTTCGGTTTCGTCCCGCACGCCATCTGGGCTATGCCGGTCTTGCAACACCTTGCCCGCAATCCAGCGCAAATTGCGCTGGTCGGCCTCTTGCATCAGTGCATTAACCGACGCAGGGTGAGAGGTCGCAAACGTGAGTGCGGTGGTAACACCGTTGCGCAACATTTCGTCCAAAAAAAACGTGGCGGTACTGTGGGCGTACTCCGCGTCGTGGTAACGCGACTCTTCTGGAAAGGTATAGTTTTCTAGCCAGGGCAGCAGGCCGGGTGCGGGCGCGCCAATGATGTCGGTTTGCGGGTAATGCACATGCAAATCCACAAAGCCCGGTGCGATTAAATGATCCGGCCAATGGGTCACTGGCAGGTCGGGGTACAAACCTCTGGTTTGCGCGTAAGAGCCGTTGGCCTCCACCCGGCCAACACCATTCGCATCGGTACCAACCACCAGCAAGCCGTCGCTTTCATAGCGGGGGGTGCCGGTAGGATCAAACGACAAAATCGAAGCGCGGTAGCCTTTTTTCATGGAGCTTAAAGAGCCAACTGGCCTTGATAAATCTAAGAAGTTGTCATGGTACGCGAACTCTCAACGCCCGCCACCAAGAAGTTCATACTGGCAATTTGCGCGTCGCTCAATGCACCGCCTTTGGCAACCACCATGCTTTTGTCTTGGCTCCATATCGGGCCTTGAAACGGGGCCAAACGCTTTTTTACCAGCGCCGCTTGGGCGGCCTTGACACGGGACTGCACAGCGGCTGGCACCCAGGTGCCAAACTGGTCGGCCGACACCATGCCCTCTGCAATACCACCCCATACCGCACCACTTTTCCAAGTGCCGTTTAAAACCGCTTTGACACGCTGGGTGTAATAGCCGCCCCAATGGTGGCCCACCGCAAGCAACTGCGCGTCGGGTGCAATGTGGCGCAAATCCGAATGGTAGGCCACCACCTTTTTGCCCGCCGCTTGCGCAGCCAACACCACGGCATTAGAGCCTGTGTGATACGCCAACACCTCACACCCTTGGTTAAGCAAGGTCACCGCCGCCTCACGCTCTGCCGCTGGGTCAAACCATTTGTTCAAAAAAATCACCTTGGTGCGGGCTTTGGGGTTAACCGACTGCATCCCCAGGGTAAACGCATTAATGCCCTGCAACACCTCGGGGATAGGAAAGCCCGCCACGTAGCCTGCCAAGGGTTCACGGCCCATGGCATTGGTTGCGGCACCAGCGGCCACCCCCGCCAGATAGCGTCCCTCGTAGTAACGCGCGTTGGCCACTGCCACGTTGGGCGCGGTCTTATAGCCGGTAATGCTTTCAAACTTAACGGTTGGGAATTCACCAGCCACCTTGATCGTAGGCTCCATGTAGCCAAAGCTGGGGGTAAATACTAGGCCATAACCGTTGCCCGCCATGTCCCGCAGCACACGTTCGGCATCGGGGCCTTCGGCCACGTTTTCAACGTAATGCGTGGTGACGGCATTGCCAAAGGCTTTTTCAATGGCCTTCCGGCCCAAATCGTGTTGCTGTACCCAGCCCCCTGCGGCCAAAGGGGCCACATATAAAAAACCCACTTTAAGGGGTTTTGAAATGGGTGTTTTGGATGTTGCCGCGGCGTTGGCCTGAAAAATAGCGCCCAAGGCTCCCACAACCGCAATACGGCGGTTAATGAGGTTTTTGTACATGGTAGTCCTCTACATGGTCCGAAAATGAAACGCCTTCAGGAACGGACATCCCGAAGGCGTGGGTATTCTAAGGGCGAGCTGGGTTCAATAAGTCGTGATTAGCGCTTAAGCCAAAAATTCAGAAGCATATTGGTCCAACGCGTCCACCAACTCCCGCCGCCTGCCGTCCTGAACAAAGCTGGCATCAAACGAATTGCGTGCCAGCGTATAGGCATGGTCCAAGCCCAGGCCCAAGGCTGCAAAGGTATCGGTAAAGTTTTGCGCTATGTAGCCACCAAAGTACGAGGGGTCGTCTGAGTTCACGGTGGCCATCAAACCCTGGTCCAGCAGGTGCTTGAGGTTGTGGTCTTTTAAGGTGTCAAACACCCGCAACTTCACGTTAGAGAACGGGCATACCGTCAGCGGTATCTTGTCCTGTACTAGGCGCTGTACCAGCCGTGTATCCTCAAGGGCTCTCACGCCGTGGTCGATTCGCTCCACCTTTAAATCATCCAAGGCACTCCATACGTATTCGGGTGGTCCTTCCTCGCCCGCATGGGCCACCAGTCTAAATCCTAGGTCACGGCACTTGGCAAACACCCGCTTAAATTTTGCCGGCGGGTGGCCCACCTCACTAGAGGCCAGCCCAATACCCAGCAGCTTGTCCCGCAGGGGCAGTACCTCTTCTAGGCAGGTAAAGGCCTCTTCTTCGCTTAAGTGCCGCAAAAAGCACAAGATCAAGCCGCTGCTCATGCCCCATTGCGCACCTGCGGTTTGGCAGGCCCGCCAAATGCCGTTCACTACCACTTCAGCGGCCACACCATGGCCTGTATGGGTTTGGGTGTCAAAGAAAATTTCAGTGTGCAGCACATGGTCTTGGTGGGCGCGCACCAGGTAGGCCATGGTCATGTCGTAAAAATCTTGTTCGGTTTTAAGCACCATAGTACCCGCGTGGTACAGGTCTAAAAAGCTTTGCAGGCTGTCAAACACGTAGGCACTACGTAGCGCCTCCACGTTGGCGTAGGGCAGTTGCATACCGTTGCGCCTGGCCAGTGCAAACATCAACTCGGGCTCTAAAGAGCCTTCGATATGAATGTGCAACTCTGCTTTGGGCATCCCTTTTACGAATGCCGCAATTTGACTTTGTGGCACCGCGCCACGTGCGCGAATCATTTCCAAAATCGACATGGATTTACTCCCCTATCACTCCAGCAACAAAAAAAGGCCGCACCAGGCGGCCTTTTTACGGCGAACCGACTTTACTTAGCCAGTTTACCTTCCACGCCTTTGACGTAGAAGTTAACGCCGCCTAGGAACTTGTCGTCAGCAACAGCGTCTTTCGCCAAAATGACTTTACCGTCTTGTCCAACGATTGGACCTTTCCAGATGTGAAAACTTCCATCTTTCAGGCCTGCTTTGATTTCATCTACTCTGGTTTTGATATCAGCAGGTACGTCTTCAGCGATACCGATCATATCAATGGCGCCTTCTTTATGACCCCACCACACGCTCGAATTACCCTTCCAAGTACCGTCCAAAGCCTCTTTGGTGGCTTTAATGTAGTAAGGACCCCAGTTAATCACTGCGGAACCCAAATGGGCTTTAGGCCCATAAGCGGTCATGTCAGAGTCCCAACCAAACGCCCGCTTGCCCTTCTCTTGGGCTGTTTTCAAGACAGCCGGTGAGTCGGTGTTTTGCAACAGTACGTCGGCACCACCGTTGATCAACGAGGTCGCAGCTTCAGTTTCTTTGGGTGGATTGAACCACTCACCGACCCACACCACTTTGGTCTTAACCTTAGGGTTAACGGACTGGGCACCCATGGTAAAGCTGTTGATGTTACGGACAACCTCAGGGATTTGAACCGAAGCGACAAAGCCCAACACATTGGTCTTGGTCATCTTGCCTGCAATCACACCCGCCATGTACGCGCCTTCGTAGGTGCGGCTGTCATAGGTACGTAGGTTCTCGGCTTGTTTGTAGCCAGTGGCGTGTTCAAACATAACACCTTTGGTATCAGCCGCAACCTTGAGCATTGGCTCCATGTAACCAAAAGTGGTACCAAAAATCAGCTTGTTGCCTTGTGCTGCCATGTCACGAATGGCACGCTCAGCGTCGGCGGACTCAGGCACGCTCTCAACAAAAGAGGTTTTAACCTTGTCGCCAAACTCCTGCTCAACGGCTTTGCGGCCATTGTCGTGAGCGAATGTCCAACCGCCGTCACCCACAGGGCCCACGTAGGCAAAGGCAATCTTTAGTGGCTCAGGCTTGGCCGGGGCCGAAGCGGCCGCAGCAGGCTCGGCCACTTTGGCCTCTTCTTTTTTGCCGCAACCGACCAGTGCCGCGGCGGCAACTGCCGTCAGTGCGGCAAACTTCATCAGCTTACGTTTGTTTATGTCAGTCATTGATTTTCCTTTGAGATTGAAGTGAAAGAGAAAAAGAAAAAGAAACGGATCTACCAATTCCAAGTCAAATTATCAGCTAATTTGACAAAAGAAACCTTGCAAAATTAAATTGTTGTTGCACTGACGCTCCCCATCAATGGCCCGGAAAAAAGGGTTTGCCCAAGGAGGCCGGCATATTGACGCGTATCCATTGCGGGTTACGAGAAATAGCCGCCAACACGACGATAGTGGCGATGTAAGGCATCATCGTTAAGAGTTGGGTGGGAACATCGACGCCCAACGCCTGCAGATGGAACTGAATCATGGTCACTCCGCCAAACAAGTAGGCACCCAGCAATACCCTTGCCGGACGCCAGGTTGCAAAGGTTGTCAGCGCCAGGGCAATCCAACCCTTTCCAGCCACCATGCCCTCCACCCAAAGGGGCGTGTAAATAACGGACAAATAGGCGCCGGCCAAGCCACAAAGCGCGCCGCCCACCACTACCGCGCAAAATCGAATTAAGCGCACGCGATAGCCAAGGGCATGGGCCGATTCAGGGCTTTCACCCACGCTTCTGACCACCAGCCCTGCCTTGGTGCGGTAAAAAAACCAAATCATCCCCAAAGCCAGCGCCACCGTGGCGTAAACCATGGGATGGTGCCTAAACAGGGCCAAGCCCGCGAAGGGTAGTTCGGACAGATAGGGAATCTCAAACTTCATGCGGTCGGGCACTGTAGCCTGCACAAACCGCGTACCCACAAACGCCGAAAATCCTGTGCCAAACAGCGTCAAAGCCAGTCCAGTGGCAAACTGATTGGTATTGAGCCAAATCACCAGCGCGCCAAACATGGCGGCCAGCACTGCGCCAACCGCAATTCCTGCCAAAAATCCCAGCCAGTCATTGCCAAAGGTCACCACCGTGGCAAACCCGGCAATTGCCGCGCACAACATAATGCCTTCTGCTCCCAGGTTAACAATGCCAACCTTCTCGGTAAGCAACAGACCCAAAGAGGCCAATGCCAGCACCGTACCCGCATTGAGCGCCGCAGCCAAAAGTAGAGCGTAAGAGTCCATTACATCGCCTTCTTGGATTGAAGTTTCAAGCGATAGTTGACCAGCGTGTCACACGCCAACAACGAAAACAAAAGCAAACCCTGGAATACCCCCGTCAGGGACTTTGTCAGGCCAAGGCGCGACTGGGCCATTTCACCACCGATGTAGAACATGCTCATGAGCAGGGCTGAGAAAATCATCCCTACCGGGTGCAAACGGCCCACATAGGCCACAATAATGGCGGCAAAACCGTAGCCCGCAGGCACATACAAGCTCAACTGACCGATGGGCCCGGCCACCTCTAGCGCGCCAGCCAAGCCTGCCAAAGCACCTGAAATAAGAAGCGCTGTCCACAACGCCCCGCGAGAGGAAAACCCCGCATAACGAGCCGCCATAGGTGCAACACCGCCGACTTGCTGCGCAAATCCTAATTTGGTTCTAAACAAAAAGATCCATGCCAATGCAACCGCCACTAAGGCGAGAAGCACGCCAATGCTGACCCTGGAGCCGTCGAACAGCCGGGGAATTTTGGTAATTGCATCGAAGGTTTTGGTTTGCGGAAAGTTAAAGCCGTTCGGGTCACGCCAAGGCCCAGAAACCAAGTACCCCAGTATTTGGATGGCCACGTAAACCAACATCAAGCTGACCAAAATCTCGTTGGCGTTGAACTTGTCTTTGAGGAGTGCGGTAAGCCCCGCCCATAGCATGCCCCCCAGCATACCGGCCAGCAATATGACGACAACCCACCAACGGCCCATTCCCGGTTCGGCTAGCAACGCGATGCCACCGCCAAAAATTGCACCAAAAATATACTGGCCTTCGGCGCCAATGTTCCAAATATTTGAGCGAAAACAAATGGCCAACCCCAAGGCAATCAACAACAGAGGCGTGGCCTTAACCAGCAACTCTCCCCAGGCGTAACCACTTTGAATAGGAAGCCAAAAGAACATGGACAAGCCCTTAATAGGATCCTTGCCCAATGCCACAAACATCACCGTTCCAAGCGCCACCGTAATCAATAGCGCCAACAGGGGTGAGCCATAGGTCCATAGCTTGGAGGGCTCGGCGCGGGTTTCTAACTTGAACATCGCCTTATCCCCTTGCCGCCAAACTGTTGGGTGGTAGCCTACTGCCGAGCCCCGGTTCTGAATCGTCCCACAAACCACTCATCCATTCACCTACTTTTTCTACCGTCGCCTGTGCAATAGGCAGGCTGGGTGACAATTTGCCCTTCGCAATGACATGCAGGCGATCACTCAGTTCAAACAACTCGTCCAGTTCTTCGCTCACGACCAATACCGCACACCCCTTGTCGCGCAGCGCCAATATCTGGCCGCGTATTTGTGCCGCTGCCCCCACGTCTACGCCCCAAGTGGGCTGGGAGACGATCAACACTTTGGGGTTGGCTTCTATTTCACGGCCCACAATGTATTTTTGTAGATTGCCACCAGAAAGCGAGTTGGCAAGGGCATCAGGGCCACCGGCCTTCACGCTGAATCGGTCAATAATTCCTTTGGACTGGCGTTTGAGGTTGGCAATCTTCAACCATCCGCCAAAACCCACCTCCTCGCTACGTGTTAGCAAAAAATTGTGTGCCAAAGACATTCCAGGTACGGCACCGCGGCCCAAGCGCTCTTCCGGCACAAAATGCAAACCCATGGCACGCCGCTTGCCTGCATGGGACTTGCCCACTCCAACTTTACCCAACTGCACCGCATCGCTGGGGGCACGGGTGTCTTCGCCAGACAAAGCCACCATAAGTTCTTTTTGCCCGTTACCCGATACGCCTGCGATACCCACCACCTCGCCTGCGCGAACTTGAAACGTGATGCCATCCAGGTCCACACCAAAGGGGTCATCTTTGGGCAAGCGCAAATTGTTAATCTCCAAAACTGCTGGCCCCAACTGAACTTGCTGGTGTTGTAAACGGGCAGGCTCAGCGCCAATCATGAGCTGCGACAGTGACGCATTGGTTTCTTGCCGAGGGTCACAAACGCCTGTAACAACGCCCCCACGCAATACCGTGCAGGCCGTACAAAGTGCTCGAATTTCATGCAATTTGTGGCTGATATAAAGAATGCTGCAGCCTTCAGAGGAGAGCTTTTTCAATACGACGAACAGCTTTTCAACAGCCTGAGGGGTAAGCACCGAGGTGGGCTCATCCAGAATGAGCAGCTTTGGCTGGGTTAATAAGGCCCTAATGATTTCTACCCGCTGCATTTCTCCTACGCTTAGGGTGTGGATGGGTCGGTTGGGATCAATATCCAAACCATATTCGCTGGCCTTGGCCGTAATGCGTTGCCCCACTTGAGCCAACGACAGCTCCTTGCCAAGGCCTAACCACACGTTTTGCGCAACGGTTAGTGTGTCGAACAGGCTAAAGTGCTGAAACACCATGCTGATGCCTATGCCCCGTGCCTCTTGAGGATTGCGTATCTTTACCACCTTGCCATTGAACGAGACCGTCCCCTCGTCGGGCTTTACCGATCCGTAGATGATCTTCATGAGGGTGGACTTGCCCGCGCCGTTTTCACCCAGCACCGCATGAATTTCACCCGGCATCACCTTGAGCGAAACATCGCGGTTGGCCACTACCGCCGGGTAGCGCTTGGTGATATTGGACAGCTCTAATCTTGGGGTCGTCATGGATTAAATAGTACGGAGTTTTTGGCTGAAAATTTGCTTTCCTACAACTGTTATTTCATACTACACTGTATACAGTATTGTTGACATAATGGCTTACCCTAGCACTGAAACGGCCCTTGACCGGGCCTGTGCATCCGTTCGCAGCAGTCACCTAAACGTCTAGGTCGCGTATCGCTTCTTTTGGCGCTTCCGGTACAAAAACAGAACATTCAAACGCTTCAAACTATGCACGAAAAATCAATCCAATTTGTTCGAAACGGCCAAATCGTTCAGATCCAAGGCCTAGATCCCAATACGACTTTGCTAGAACTGCTACGTGACCGCCTGTCCTGCGTCGGTACCAAAGAAGGTTGTGGCGAAGGCGACTGCGGCGCCTGTACGGTTGTTCTAGCAGATACCAGTGGTACCAAGCTTAATTACCAAGCGATCAACAGTTGTATTCGAACAGCACACTCCGTAGACGGATTGGCGCTCTGGACGGTGGAAGACCTCACCACCGACCCCTTGCTCCAACCGGCCCCGGCCCCTTTCCAAGCCCAGCCAGCCACGCCAGCCCAGGGCGTTATAAAACTGCATCCTGTGCAACAGGCCATGGTCAATGCCCACGCCAGCCAGTGCGGTTTTTGCACACCGGGTTTTGTAATGAGCCTGTTTGCGCTGTACCAAAACACCCAGCAAGGTGCCCAGCCCGTGAGCCGACCCATGGCCCAGCAGGCATTGAGCGGCAATTTGTGCCGCTGCACAGGCTACCGGCCCATACTTGAGGCAGCCTGTGACATGGGCCAGCACCCCAAGGTGACAGTAGACGAGCGACGCCTAAAGTCCTTGCTCAAGCAGGCCAAAGCGACGCCCAATCCCAGCCCCAGCGGCCACTACCTTCAACCCACCACGCTGGCCGGATTGCTCAGCGCACGTGCCAAATACCCTGCCGCACAACTGGTAGCAGGTTGCACCGATGTAGGCCTTTGGATTACCAAGATGCACAAGCAGTTTGACCGCATCATTGACCTGACCCGCGTACAAGAGTTGGCCACCATTGAAAACTACCCCCACCATATCGCCATAGGTGCGGCCGCTTCACTGGAATCGGCATTTACCGCTCTGCAAAAGTCTCGCCCCCAGTTGGCGGAGTTTGCCCAACGATTTGCCGGCTTACCGGTTCGCAACTCGGGCACGCTGGGCGGCAATGTGGCCAATGGCTCACCCATTGGTGACTCCATGCCTTTGCTGATCGCCCTGGGTGCAAACGTCGTTTTGAGTGCCTGGCGCAGGGGCAAGATTCATCACCGTGAAATGCCCTTAGAGAACCTGTATACCGGCTATCGAACCAACGTGATGAAAACCGATGAAGTGCTCACCTGGATAAAAGTACCCAAGCCCACCAAAGGCGAATACCTACGGGTATACAAGGTCTCCAAACGGTTTGACGATGACATCTCGGCCGTTTGCCTCGCCCTACGCCTGCAGATCAAAGGCTCCGCCGTGACACAGGCCTCGATAGGCGTTGGTGGTGTTGCCGCCACACCCGTGAGGGCCGTCAAGACCGAGGCCGCGTTAACCGGGCAAACCTGGCGTGCGGCTCTGGCCCAACAAGCCGGTCAGGTATTGACCCAAGAGTTTTCACCCATCTCCGATATGCGGGCCTCAGGGGCGTACCGACGCACGGTTCTTGAACACCTGTTGCAACGGTATTGGCAGGAATCCCAACCCACAGGCACGCCCAATTCCGTCTTCTCGCCCGAACTTGAAGCCTTGGCCGGAGAAATCCAATGAACACTATCGATCTCACACGCAGCCCGGCCGGGCAATCGCATTTTCATGAGAGCGCGGCAGCCCAGGTCAGTGGTAAGGCCCAGTACATTGATGACCTGCCCGAGATCAAGGGAACCCTGTTTGCGGCCCCTATTTTGTCGTTTGTTGCGCACGGGAACTTGCGCGGTATGGATACCACCAAAGCTGCTGCTATGCCTGGCGTCAAAGGGTTTGTGACGGCCAAAGACATACCGGGCGACCCGTTGCTGGCCGCCTTCGGACACGACGAGCCCATATTTGCCATCGACACCGTACAACACGTAGGGCAGGTGGTGGGATTGGTTATTGCCAACACCGTCAACCAGGCGCGACGTGCGGCCAAACAGGTGTCACTCGCTATTGATCCCCTACCCGCCTGTTTCGATGTGCGCCAGGCCTTGGCGCAGAAAAGCTTTGTGCTGCCACCCGTTACTGTAAAACGGGGCGATGCACAACAGGCCATGAGTGACGCACCACACCGGCTTGCCGGAACGCTGGAAGTCGGCGGGCAAGAGCACTTTTACCTAGAAGGGCAAATTGCCTACGCCCTGCCCAAAGAACAGGGCACGTGGCTGGTTCATAGCAGTACGCAACACCCCGGTGAAGTGCAACATTGGGTGGCACATGCCTTGGGCATCGACAACAACAAAGTAACCGTAGAGTGCCGCCGTATGGGTGGCGGGTTTGGTGGCAAAGAGACCCAGGCAGGCCATATGGCCGTATGGGCCACATTAGCGGCGCTTAAATTTGGTGCCGCCGTCAAGCTGCGCATGGACCGTGACGACGACTTTATGGTCACCGGCAAACGCCACCCTTTCAGTTACGACTGGTCCGTAGGCTTTGATGCACAGGGGCAAATCAAAGCACTTGAGGTGGTGATGCTGGCCCACTGCGGATTTAGCGCCGACCTTAGCGGACCCGTGGCCGACCGCGCTATTTTTCATACGGACAACGCCTACTTTCTGGAAAACGTCTCCATCACCTCTTACCGCCTCAAGCTCAACACCCAAAGTCATACCGCCTACAGGGGCTTTGGTGGGCCACAGGGTGTGATCCTGATCGAAAAAATCATGGGCGATATCGCCCGGCACCTTGGCTTAGACCCGCTAGAGGTACGCCGCCGCAACTTTTACGGTATTGGTGAGAGGGACGTTACGCACTACCAAATGAAGGTCGAGGACAACATCCTTGAGCCTTTGGTGGCCCAATTGCGCACGGATTCGCGTTACGAAGCCAGGCGCAAAGCCATCGACGATTTCAACCGCAGCAGTCCCACCATTAAACGCGGCTTGGCGATTACGCCGGTTAAATTTGGTATTTCGTTTACCGCTACCCTGTTTAACCAAGCGGGCGCAACCGTGCACGTTTATACCGACGGCAGCGTCATGGTCAATCACGGTGGCACCGAGATGGGACAAGGCCTGCACACCAAAATTTGCCAGATTGCGGCCGACACCTTGGGTGTGGGTTTGGACCGTGTCCAGATTACCGCCAGTGATACCAGCAAAATACCCAATGCGTCAGCCACCGCAGCTTCGGCCGGAACCGACCTTAATGGCCGCGCTGTTCAGTACGCCGCGCGCAATGTGCGCGACAACCTAGCTGCTTTTGTTGGGGGTTTAGATGGCTGTGGTGCGGGTGCGGTGCAGTTTGTTGCGGGCCAGGTGATGACGCCCAAACAAACGCGCTCGTTTGTAGAGGTGGTAGGAGCAGCCTACGCCAACCGCATCCAATTGTGGAGCGATGGCTTTTATCGCACCCCCAAAATTCATTACGACAAAGTCACACTGACCGGGCGGCCGTTTTACTACTTTGCCTACGGAGCTGCCTGCACCGAGGTAGCGATTGATACGCTCACCGGCGAAAACAAAGTGTTGCGTGTAGACATCTTGCACGACGTTGGCACCAGCATCAATCCCGCATTGGACATCGGGCAGGTTGAAGGCGGCTTTGTGCAAGGCATGGGTTGGCTGACCACCGAGCAATTGGTGTGGAACGCCAAGGGCTACCTGTCAACCCACGCGCCCAGCACCTACAAAATTCCGGCTACCAGCGACATTCCCAAGCATTTCACCGTCAAACTGTGGCACGAAGCCAACCGTGAGGACAATGTGTTTGGATCAAAGGCCGTAGGCGAACCACCATTTATGCTGGGCATCAGTGTGTACGAGGCTATTCGCGATGCGATTGGTGCGGCCGGGCAAAGTAGCGACCGTCGCCCAGTAGAACTAATCGCCCCAGCAACGGCTGAAAACGTGCTTAAGGCGATAACTTCAAGGGCCTAACACCCTTTTTGCAGACACTGCCTTAGGGGATCAGGGTGACGCCAGTTTTGCTTTGCAGCAATTCAAAGCTCACCCCGGGGGCCATCTCAACCACTTTTAAGCCTTCAGGGGTTACGTCCATGACCGCCAGATCGGTCACGATGCGGTCCACTACCCCTACGCCCGTCAACGGCAAGGTGCATTGGGGCAAAATTTTAAGATCCTCAGTACCGTCTTTTTTGCGCGCCACGTGCTCCATCAGCACGATCACGCGTTTCACACCGGCCACCAAATCCATCGCGCCGCCCATGCCTTTGACCATCTTGCCCGGAATCATCCAGTTGGCCAAATCGCCTTTTTCGCTGACCTGCATGGCGCCCAAGATGCTGAGGTTGATCTTGCCGCCACGAATCATCGCAAACGATTGATCAGAGCCAAAAATCGACGAACCCTTGATCGTGGTGACTGTTTGTTTGCCCGCGTTGATTAAATCGGCGTCAACGAAATCTTCAGTCGGGAAGGGCCCGATGCCCAGCATACCGTTTTCACTTTGCAACCATACCTCGATAGATCGGGGCACATGGTTGGCCACCAAGGTGGGGATACCTATCCCTAGGTTGACGTAAAAGCCGTCTTGCAGTTCTTTTGCGGCACGGGCCGCCATTTGGTCTTGACTCCAACTCATGATCAAACTCCTGAGGTTTCGGTGATGGTGCGTTTTTCAATGCGCTTTTCTGGGTGGGCATTCAACACGATGCGGTGTACATAAATGCCGGGCAAATGAATATCGTCGGGGTGCAGCTCGCCCGTTTCAACAATTTGTTCGACTTCTACAATGCACACCTTGCCGGCTGTCGCGACCGCCGGGTTGAAGTTACGGGCGGTGTAGTTGAACCGCAAATTGCCAGATTTGTCGGCCACCTGCGCTTTGACCAATGACACATCGGGTATCAAAGCCATTTCCATCACATAGGTTTCGCCGTTGAACTCGCGTAACTCTTTGCCGTCGGCCACCACCGTGCCTACGCCAGTTTTGGTAAAAAAGGCGGGTATGCCCGCACCCCCTGCCCGCAGTTTTTCGGCCAAGGTGCCCTGGGGTGTAAATTCCAGCGCCAGTTCACCAGCCAAAAATTGCCGTTCAAATTCTTTGTTTTCACCCACATAGCTAGAGATCATTTTTTTGATCTGACGGGTTTCAAGCAGCTTGCCCAGCCCAAAGCCGTCCACCCCCGCATTATTGGAGATCGCCGTTAAATTGCCCACGCCAGAATCGCGCAACGCATCGATCAATGCCTCTGGAATGCCGCACAAACCAAAACCGCCCACGGCGATCAATTGGTTGTCTTGCACCACACCCTCTAAGGCCGCTTGTGCGGACGGATAAATTTTGTTCATGTGGAACCCTTATCAACATAAAGAAACCGGTACTACAGCAGCGGTCATGACCTAGCCCTGCTTTGCCGCACCTTGGGTCTAGCATACTACGTATTAAACTACGTAGTACTCCTAGGGATCCTCTGAAAAACCCGCCGTGCGAATATGAGCCACGAGAATGGATGGACCACAAGGCGGATTTTGCAGCCCATACCGGGCGGTAAAGCTAAAAAAGCCAACGCAGTGGGGCGCCATTATTGGAGCTTCAGATCGCGCATAGGGTTTTGCAGAGGGTCCCTAGGGCTGACCCTGTTCTTGGCGCTTTCAAAGGTCAAGGTGGCCCATCAAGGTTGTGTAAGATACCCCCATGCGTTCACTTCGGGCTGGCTTTTTAGTTTGGCTGATGATTTTGGCAACTCCCTTACAGGGCCTGGCTGCAATCGTCGGGTTTAGCTGCGCCAGTCATCATGCCTCGACGGCATCAACCAGTGCGCACACACAAGTCGCATCGGATTTTTCGCACCATGGGCATCAACAACATGCAGATGCAGATGTAGATGCAAAGGCAAAGGCACTAGCAGATTACCCAAGTCCCGGTCAATGCAGCGTTTGCGCGGCTTGTTTTGCTTGTACTGCGCCTATCAGCCAGGCCCAACAAGCGCAATTGGGATCTCCGATCAACTTGCCAATCCCGTTCTTTCCAAGCCTCTTCTCAGACTACACCCCTGACCGGCCAGATCCGCCGCCCAAGACGGTTTAATCCTGGCCATGGGTTGCACAAAGTGCAGCCCGCGTTGCGCCTGCAAAGTCTTTTGATGCGTTTCTTTGCGTCAACACGCCTTTGCCCTTCTCCTCCTTACGTGCCGCAGGCTTTGATGCAATTGCAGGCCGTCAAGACGTTCTCGGAAAGAAATATATGGTTCTTTTACCTCGTGGTCACTTCAAGTTCAACACCTGTTTTGTGTTGATGGCCCTCAGCACTTGGGTTGGGGCCTCGTTCGCTCAAGATCAACCGGCACAAACTAGCCCCAAAGCACCCCTTCCTACGTATACCTCGGTGCTGGCGTCTTTTGTGCGCTACGAGCCTGTGGCCCTTACACCCTGGCCCAAGGCCAATCAAGCCGTGCAGTCGATTGGAGGCTGGCGTGCCTACGCTCGCCAAGCGCTTGAAGCAGCCCCCTCACCCACTCTGCCCAAGCCCGGGAGCACGCCATGAATGCAATCAACCCGGCGCAAAAAAGGGTTCCATTGAAGCGTGTTGTACTGGCCTGTACCTTGGCAATGGGTGTTGTCGGATGTACCACATTTGATATTGATCAATCCATTGAGCAAGCCACACGCCACGCCCAATCGCACCTGCCACTCAGCGTTCAGTTGTCGCGCGATGGGGTTATGCCCAAAGCCAGCAGTCAAACCATCTCTGAGTTGCTCAAAGCGCCGCTAAGCCAAGAAAGCGCCGTCAAACTGGCTTGGATGAACAGCCCGCAATTGCAGGTGTTGGTGGCTGAGCACTGGAGTGCCTCAGCCGCACTGGCGCAACGCGCGGCCCCACCCAATCCGCGTCTGGTGATAGAGCGCGTACGCTCGGGCGAAGAGATCGAGTTATCAAAGGTCCTGCATATTGGTTTGTTGGAATTGCTTTTCCTGCCTCAACGCCAGGCCGTGGCACAACATCGCCAGTTAGAGCAACAAACCAGGTTGGTGATGGATCTGGTCCACCAAGCAACATCCGTTAGGCAGGCGTGGGTGAAAGCGGTTGCCGCACAGCAGCAACTGGTCTACGCGGTGCAAATCAACGACGCCGCAAAAGCCAGCAGCGAATTGGCCAGGCGCTTAAAGGCAGTGGGTAACTTTAGTGAATTGCAACGCGCCCGGCAGCAGGCCTTTTATGCCGATGCAACGGCGCAATGGGCCTTGGCCCAGCACGCCCACCAGGCGGGCCGCGAAGAACTGGTACGTCTGTTGGGGCTCAACGACGCTGACGCGGCCCAGATGCAGCTGCCAGATCGCCTTCCAGAACTACCCACCCAAGCGATAAGCCCGGTGCAGGTACAGGCCAAGGTTCAGGCCGAGCGGCTGGATGTACAACAAGCCCGCCATACGCTGAACGCAGAACTCAAAGCACAGGGCTTAGACACGATAGAAAACTGGGTGGGTTTGGAGGCCAACTTAGGCGAAACCACTGTCAACGACCACGGCCAGTTGACGCGATCGACATCACGCGGCCTAGAGTTGTCGGTGCAGATTCCATTGCTGGATTTTGGACGCTATGGCAGACAGGCGCTAAGCGCCCGCACACAGGCAGCCGCGCATCGCCTTGATGCCGCAACACGGGCGGCCAATTCCCACGTCAGGCAGGCTTACAGCGCCTATCGCACCGCGCTTGATCTGGCCAAGCACTACCGCGATGAAGTGGTTCCCTTAAGAAAAGCAATATCTGACGAAAACCTTTTGCGCTACAACGGCATGTTTATCAGCGTGTTTGAGCTTTTGGCAGACGCCCGTGAGCAAATGGGCAGTGTGCAAGCCGCTATTGCCGCACAACAGCAGTTCTGGCTGGCTGAAACTGCGTTGCAGGCCTCCATTTTGGGGGTGCCGCAAACCATCCCCTTGGGTGCCGCACCCCTAGGCGCCGCCGCTCCAGAAGGACACTAAGCGCAGACTATTGGCGCCCTAACAAAAGGACAATCCCATGAACACCCGCAGAGATTTTTTTAAAGCCGCTGGCATGGCCGCCGGCGCCGTTGCAGGCGCAACGGTAAGTAGCGTTGCCATGGCGGCGCTGCCCGAACCCCTCATTCAAACGCGCCCCGATACCATGCCCCCGCTCGTGCCGCCCAATGGACTTCCCTATAACCCCGTGGTCACGCTCAACGGCTGGACACTGCCTTGGCGCATGAACCAAGGCGTTAAAGAATTTCATCTGGTGGCCGAACCCGTGGTGCGCGAGATGGCCCCCGGCATGAAGGCCCACCTGTGGGGCTACAACGGCCAAAGCCCAGGCCCCACAATTGAAGTGGTTGAGGGCGACAGGGTGCGTATTTTTGTGACCAACAAACTGCCTGAACACACCAGCATTCATTGGCATGGCCAACGGCTACCCAATGGTATGGACGGTGTTTCTGGTTTGACACAAACCGCCATACAGCCGGGCAAGACCTATGTGTACGAGTTTCAAGCACGGCGCCCCGGCACCTTTATGTACCACCCACACGCCGACGAAATGACACAAATGGCCATGGGCATGATGGGATTTTGGGTGACCCACCCCAAGACCAAACACCCACTGATCGACGAGGTGCAACGGGACTTTTGCTTTTTGCTCAACGCCTACGATATTGAGCCGGGAAGCTACACCCCAAAAATCATGACCATGACGGATTTCAACCTTTGGTCCTGGAACAGCCGTGTGTTTCCGGGTATCGACAGCCTGAACGTGCGGCTGAACGACAAGGTGCGCATTCGCATTGGCAATTTGACCATGACCAATCACCCCATCCATCTGCACGGGCACGAGTTTCAAGTCACCGGCACCGACGGCGGCCCCACACCCAAATCCAGCCGCTGGCACGAGGTCACCACAGACATCGCCGTGGGGCAAATGCGCCAAATCGAGTTGGTGGCCGACGAGTTGGGTGACTGGGCCTTTCATTGCCACAAAAGCCACCACACAATGAATGCCATGGGCCACGATGTGCCGACCCTGATCGGCGTAGACCACCGCGAAGTGGTTAAAACCATTACGCGCTTGATTCCGGACTACATGGTGATGGGCGAGCGGGGCATGGCCGATATGGCCGAGATGGAAATGCCGCTGCCCGAAAACACCTTACCAATGATGACGGGACAAGGCCCTTTTGGCGGTGTAGAGATGGGCGGCATGTTCTCAGTGCTCAAAGTGCGCCGTGAGCAAAAGCCGGGTGACTATAGTGACCCGGGCTGGTACCAACACCCAGCAGGTGAAGTGGCCTATGAGTGGAAGGGACAGCTGCCCGAGGCTCCGCGCAGTACCCAGGCAGGTGCATCGTCGATGCCTGCGGCCCAAGCCTCGCAACCCGAAGTGCACGTGAAGGTTAAAAAACCCAACGCGGCATCCCAGCACAACCATCATTAATCAAGGATAGGCCGCAACTACCCCTTCAGCCCCTTTCGTGTTTTCAAGTCGCTTGCATTTTCAATTCGTTTACTCTGTTTCATAACTATTTTTAAGGAATTTCGTCATGTTGATTCGTTCATTGATTCTTAGTTGCATCACGCTGCTCGCTGCTAGCAACGTTTTAGCCAGTGCTTCCCATCAGGCAGATGGCCACGCTCACAAAAGCGCGATTGGACAGCCGGGTGATGCCAAAAAAGTAAGCCGAACCATTCACGTCAGCATGAACGACAACATGCGTTTTTCGCCCTCACAGATAGAAGTACAACGGGGTGAGACCATCAAATTCGTGGTCAAAAACGAAGGCAAACTCCCGCATGAAATGGTGTTGGGCACCGACAAAGAACTTAAAGCCCACTACGAAGTCATGAAAAAGCACCCCCATATGGAACATGCAGACGAAAACATGGCCAGCGTCGCGCCGGGTCAAACTGGCACCATCGTCTGGCAGTTTACAAAGAGTGGCAAAGTCAGTTTTGCTTGCCTTCACCCCGGTCATTACGATGCGGGGATGAAAGGTCAAATCCAAGTTAAAACCAAGTAGTTACCATTGTTACCCTCCACCCTCATCAACAGACTATGAATCGTTTCGCCCTCCTTTTACCCGCCGCTCTAGCCTTCACCTTTGGCAATGGCCCCCATGCAATTGCACAAACGACGGCGCCATCGGCCACCGCCTCCGCGGCTGTTGCCCCTGCGCAGGCCCTGTCCGAGGGAGAAATTCGCAAGGTCGATAAAGACGCCAAAAAAATCACGATCCGGCACGGCGAGATCAAAAATCTTGAGATGCCGCCTATGACCATGGTGTTTCAAGTGGCCGACCCTGCCATGCTAGAAACCGCTAAAGCCGGTGACAAAGTAAAGTTTGTTGCTGAAAAAATCGGCTCTGCCTATGTGGTGACACGCCTACAGTTGCCATGACACAAGACACCTGGGTCATTGACTACCAAACGGCGTTTGAGTTGGCCCCAGTCGGCATGGTGCTGTCGTCCAATCGCATGATTGCCGATTGCAACCTGCGCCTGTGTGAAATGTTCCAAGCCGATAAAGCGCAGTTGCAAGGGCAATCGCTCAAATCGCTTTACCCCAGCCAACAAGAGTTTGAACGAACCGGCGAGCGTATCGCGCCCATCCTTAACGCGCACGGCCACTACAGAGATGACCGTGTTATGCGCCGTTTTACAGGCGAGGTATTCTGGTGCCATGTGACAGGGCGCGCACTCAACCGCGACCAACCCCATCAGGCCGGTATATGGACGTTTGACGAGCTCACTCCACGCAAATTTACCAGCGTCGATCTAACCCCACGCGAGCGCGAAGTGGCGGCCTTATTGTTGGGGGGGCTTAAAACCAAAGAGATCGCCAGGCAAATGCTCTTGAGCCCGCGAACGGTGGAGGTGTACCGGGCCAGTTTGATGCATAAATTTAGCGCCTCCAGCCCGGCCGATCTGGTACAAAAACTATTACGTATTCCTGCAGGTGTTGCGGTTTAAACAAACGTAACGCCATTCCCGGTTACCGTGGCGGCAAGTATTTGGCGGGGTCAACAGGTGTGCTGTTGCGGCGCAGTTCAAAGTGCAGTTTCACACGGTCGGACTCCGAACTACCCATCTCGGCAATTTTTTGTCCTTTGCGCACTTGTTGATCGTCTTTCACCAACAGGGTTTGGTTGTGGGCGTAGGCCGTCAAGAACACTGCGTTATGTTTAACGATCACCAAATTGCCGTAGCCCCTAAGGCCTGCACCCGCGTACACCACGACCCCATCGGCAGCTGCCAACACAGGGTCACCCGCGTTGCCTGCAATGGAGATCCCTTTATTTTTTTGCGCGTCAAAGTTTGAAATCACGGCGCCATTGGCAGGCCAAATGAGTCCAATGCCATCGTCTACAGCAGCGGCCGGCGCGGTTGCGGCACTGGCGGCCGTTGCCGGAGGATTAGGTGTCGCCGCAGGAGCCGCTTTGTTGCTTGCTGGTGCTTCTGCGCCGCCGGTCACCACAGAGGCCACTGGCCGCGAACCGCTTGAGCTGGCGGGTTGGGCCGTTGGCGGATTAACCGGGCCCCCTTCTTGAACCACCATTCCTGGAGCGGGTGCTGTCAGACGCAGACTCTGCCCCACTTCAATTTGGTTGGGATTTTCTAGGCCGTTCCAGCGGGCAAGCTCTTGCCAGGCAACACCCCATTCCCGCGCGATCAAGGACAAAGTATCGCCGGGTTTAACCGTGTAATGCGACGGGCGAGATGCCGACTCGACCTTTACTGCCGGTTTGGATGGGCTAGGGCTAACAGGCTTGGCTACCGCTCCTGGCACACCTGTGACCGGCCTATCTTCTATCGGCGCTCTACCCCCGCGCGAGGCACATGCGACCAGTGCGACGCCCATTACCGCCACAAGTAGTCGGGTTGTCCACTTTGTCGCCATTACGTCTGAATTCAACGTCATTATCAAAACCTTTGTCGCGCCATTACCTAGGCATCACCATGCGCAAACAGTGATGCGACCCATCCCTAAGCCACCCCAGATTTTAGGGGTACAAATTGAACCGGTTCGAAAACTGATTTTTTAACACCGCTCAAAGATTTTTCAAGTACCACCAAGGCCTGACTGGGCGCACGCCCCGAGCCATCGTTGACCACTGTGGGGGCAATAATGCAGCCGCCTACCGCCAACTGGGCCAACCACGCGTCTGGAATCAAATCGCCCCCCGCCGCCGAAACAATCACGTCGTAGGGCGCCCCGCTTGGAAACCCCAGCATGCCATCACCCAAAATCAAATGCAGATTGCGCACAAGCAGGGTTCGCACATTGGACCTTGCCTTCTCGTGCAGCTGCTTGAGGCGCTCGATGGAGTACACCTCTTTGGCCAGTTGGCTCATAACGGTGGCCTGGTAGCCGCAACCACTGCCAATTTCAAGGACGCGACCCAAAGGTTGTGGTCCCTTGGTCAGCATCAAACTGAGCATACGCGCCACGATGCTGGGCTTGGAGATCGTTTGACCCAAACCGATGGGCAAACTGGTGTCCTCATAGGCCTGAGCGGCCAGCGCCGAATCGACAAATTGGTGCCTGGGAATGCGCCCCATGGCCTGCACCACGCGCGGGTCTACGTGTGGATCGGCCTGCAGGCGGTCCATCAATCGGCGCTGATGCGCCACGGCCCACTCACCGGCCGCCTGAATAGGCGAGTAGCCCTGTTGTGGCCCAGGCTTTTGCACCAAAGGCGAGGTGGTCGTGCTTTTTACGCCAGATTTGGCGCGGACGGTTTGAGCCCGTGGCGCAATCGCGCCAGTGGCCGGAAAGCTAGGACGTTCCTTCATACGGTTAGGTTGGGGTGAGAAGAAGCGCTGGTCATGTTGCTGGTGTGGGCACTATTGTAGGGAGGTAATGCGCTTCGTGCGGGCCGCTATCATTCAGCCATCTAACCACCGGAGAAACAAATGCAAGCTTGGCTATGTGAAAACCCCATCGGCGTTGACGCCCTGCAATGGAAAACCTTGGATACGCCGGTGCCCGGCCCTAACGAAGTGCTTATTGCAGTCAAAGCGGCCAGTTTAAATTTTCCTGACCTTTTGATCGTACAAAACAAATACCAAATGAAACCCCCATTGCCCTTTGTGCCGGGCGCCGAGTACGCGGGTGTGGTGGAGGCTGTAGGGGCCAATGTTAAGCACTTGGTGGTGGGGCAATCCGTGGCCTGCCTGAGCGGAACCGGCGGCTTTGGCACCCATGTGCTTGCCCCTGCAGCGCTATGCGTTCCCTTGCCGCCCAACTTCCCTGCGGTTGATGCTGCGGCCTTTATCATGACCTATGCAACGTCCCATCACGGCCTCATCGACCGCGCAGCCCTTAAAAGCGGCGAGACGGTGCTGGTACTAGGCGCTGCCGGTGGCGTAGGAACCGCCGCTATTCAAATTGCCAAAGCAGTGGGGGCCACCGTTATAGCTGCCGCGTCGACAGATTCAAAATGCGCAGCCTGCACCGCGCTCGGCGCCGATCACGTGATCAACTACACCACAGAAAATCTGAGAGACCGCCTGAAGGAGATCACCCAAGGCCAGGGCCCCAACGTGGTCTATGACCCGGTAGGAGGCGACATCGCCGAAGCGGCCTTGCGTTCCATTGCATGGCGTGGCCGCTATTTGGTTGTGGGCTTTGCTGCAGGCCCCATCCCCGCCCTGCCCTGGAACCTGGTGCTGCTCAAAGGCGCGTCATTGGTGGGCGTATTCTGGGGTGAGTTTGCCAAGCGCCAGCCCAAAGAAAATGCCGCCATGATGGGCGAGCTGATCGCCTGGTACCTGCAAGGAAAGGTAAAACCCCATATTGACGCCACCCTGCCTATGTCCGAACTCAAACAAGCCTTCCAGCGTATGGGGCAGCGCGACGTGGTAGGTAAATTGGTAATGGTGAACTAGGGACTGCGCCCCTAAAGGGATTGCCTTTGCATGGGCATCCGGCTTGGCCCAGTAGCCGCTTACCTGTGGTTATAATCCAAGGACTACGGTGGCTGTAGCTCAGTTGGTAGAGTCCAGGATTGTGATTCCTGTTGTCGTGGGTTCGAGCCCCATCAGCCACCCCACCAAAATCAAGTAAAAGCCCATCCCCTAACGGTTGGGCTTTTTGCTTTTAGAGGAACCGAGGTTCGGATACCTCAACACCGGCAAGTAAATTGCATGAGTGAGTTGATAAGCATATAATTTTTGACATGTTGACCTTACGCAAACAGACTTTCACCCCGCCGCAAACCAAATCGATTGGAGCGTTGGGTGCGTCGGCAAAACGTGTCGTTCCAGAACTAACGGCGGCACAAACCGCTTTTTATGGCGGTCTAGGGAAAACCTCTGCGTTTTCTTTGGAGACAAAATCTAAACCTGTGCTGTCGAGCGAAAAAACTGCAGCCCGCGCCTGAACTTGGCTCATGGCTAAAGTTCGCATGACTTCGAGTCTTGCGCGTGATTTATCCGCTGCAGAACTCGATCCCAATCAGCTGATGGTCGATTTTTCCGAATGGAAAGATCATGATCCTGATGAACATTACCTCTTTGGTAAAGATGGATTCAATGCGGGCTCTAACAACCTGCGGCATGTACACATCGTTCCCTTGTTTGTTGCCACTGACCAAGAAAAATGGGATCACGCTTGGGAGTCACGACATGGCCGTAGAACCAGTGATCGCTATTTGTTTTACGCAGATGGCGGAAAAAGAGAGGGGTTTTTACTGATCGATATTCTGGACGACCCTGGCGCACATACGATCTGGATGCCCGCTTACAGAGGCACGCGCCAATTCTGGGAAGACATAGCAGAGCAGTTCATTGTTTTTGGAACCGTCCCGTAAAAACAACCGCCCAGACCCGCAAGCCATGTTAGACCTCAAAGGGTTTAGCGTATAGAGCCTAGGCTGGGTAAAAAACTCACGCCTTACCCAATCCGTGCGCCACGGCTTCGCGCAGCGTTGCATTGATGCGAGTTTGCCAACCTTGCCCGGTAGCCTTGAAGGCTTGGAGTACATCGGCGTCGACGCGCATATTCAGGTTTGGGCGCTTAACGGCAGTGGTAGGCCTGCCCCTGCCCCGCTTGATGCTAGCCTGTTGCCAATACGCGGCCACGGCGTTGGCGTCGTTGGGGTCATAGGGGCCATCGGCGGCGGTGTGGACTATGGGAGAGTCTTGGACAGCTTCGCGTTTGACACGCTCCCAATCGGTCGCTTTGGGCTTAGTGGGTACTTTGGGCATACAGCGTTCTTTCTTGTTTGGATGCACGGCGCAGCGATATGGACCGCACCACGTCGGGTTCACGCAACACATAAACCAGCACCAACACCACGCCAGCAACTTCCACCATGGCGATATCCATCAAACGAGCTTCATCGCCCCTGTTGCTCTCAATCGTCAGCTTATCGACCGCATTGAAAACCAGTGGTGCGTCTGACATTGAAAGCCCGTGTTTGATGAAGTTGGTTGCATCCTTGCGCGGGTCAAATGTGAATTGCATGAATGCATTTATTGTAGGGGCATTAAATCGGTTATGCAAGATGCATTTGGTGAACGCTGTGTGACTCTTCTCCTATTGGTTCCGATGGCTTTCGGGGGTATTACTGTTGTAGTCAAGATTCATTTCATGCAATGGCGGCCCTGAGGGCCTCCATGAAGTTACCCCTTTTTCGCGGACACTTTCTCCCTGAAAGGAAGAGTCCCAAATGTCAAATAAAACCCCTCGCTATGCGCAAGCGTTTCGTGACCAGATGGTCGAATTGGTTCGCAGCGGGCGCAAGCCCAGTGAAC
>JBEIEP010000009.1:0-76002 GCA_040382935.1 Burkholderiaceae bacterium | reverse complement strand
GCCAATGAAAAGCACGTCGCCTTGTCCACAGGCAAGCCCCGTGGATAACCCTGCAGCGGTGATAATCAACCTAGAGTCCGATCTGATCAGACTCTAATTCCAAGAACCTAAATGTGTCCGTGGAAACGGGGTAAGTCCAATGTTGCCGAAAAGGCGCTCAATGAACTTGAAACTCCACAACCGAAAGCCGGGGGGCCAAATTGATTAGTTGAGTTTGAAAAGGAAAAGGCCCTGAAGTGCTAACTACACATCAGGACCTTCGGTGAGGTGAATAAGGGTCTACCAAACCACCACATACCAGTCTTGGGGAAGACGAGTGAGTTTACAGCTCCTTGGTATGCGGCGCAACAAAAACCCTTCAACTTTATGATGAGGAACTTTATGTTCTATCTCCGATTGAAGAGTGTCGCTGTCCGCGCATACACCCGATTTCGCCTTGGGCGAATGGAGTCTGTGTGCAAGCATTGGCGCTCCCATCCCGGACAGCTACAGCTGTTCACATAACGCGGTTCAAAACCGGAATGTAGCGCCCGGCCGTGAGGCCGGTGTCCAACACCGATGGTAGTTGGAATTGAAGCCCGGGTAATAGCCCGGGCATTCCTCAAACTTTCACATGGAGCCAATCATGGCCAAAACTCCTGCCAATCATGGCAAAAGCTGGACACCCAGCCAAAATCAGCAACTGAAACAGCTTGCTCAGGGAAATACACCAACCCGCGTTATGGGCTTGAAACTCGGACGCACGCCTGAAGCAGTTCAAAGTCATGCACAAGAACTCGGCATTTCACTGAAACCGACAAATCAGTCGCCTTACGGAACTTCAAAGTAGGAATCTGCCCATATTTACATCGGCACAAACCTCCTGCGCTTTTAATACTTGAGCAGTGCCCCGCAAGGGTTCAGCCCAGCCTAATCCGCTGGGCTTTTTGAAGAGATTAACTCGACCGCATCAATTAGCGGCATCACCTCAACCCCGTCGCGGCCTGGATAACGGTTGGGCACAGGTGCCACCACCAACCTGCGCGTGGCTTTCACGTCGTTGGCCGCTTCGTAAAAACCCCGCGATACGGCAGGGGCTGAAGATCGCTTGATTTCACACACCCAGGTCTCGCCGCTGGGTAGCGTGAGTACCAAATCGCATTCTGCGCCGTTCGAGGTTCTGTAAAAACTCGCCTGTGCATGGGGGGCTGCGGCGATGAGTTGCTCTATTGCGTGGGCCTCCCAGCTTTGTCCTGCCACGGGGTGCGACAGAACGGCTTCAAAACTGGGCAAACCCAGTAGGGCGTGGGTTAAACCGCTATCGCGAACATACACCTTGGGTGAGCGCACCAAACGCTTGCCCACATTGCCGCTCCAAGCAGGCAAGCGGCGCACCAGCATCAGATCACACAGCACGTCGATGTACCTGGCGGTGGCCTGCCCAGAAATCGCCAAGGCCCCCGCCAGCACTGACACATTGAGCATTTGCCCTTGGTGATGCGCCAGCATGGTCCACAAACGGCGTAGCGTAGTGGCCGGGATTTTTAAACCCAGTGCAGGGATGTCACGTTCCAAATAACTGGTGATGAAGGCCTCGCGCCAGCGCAAACTGGCCGCGTCAGATTTAGCAAGATAGGACAAAGGGAAACCGCCCCGTGTCCAGTGGCGGTTTTGCAGCATGGCTTTTTCTTGCGCATCGTAGCGCTCCAAGCCTAGTTCACGCTCTTGAAAAGGTGTTAGCTCCAGCATGGCCACACGCCCGGCCAAACTCTCAGAGGTTTGCCCCAGCAGCACACCCGTGGCAGAACCCAAAAGCAAAAATTGCCCAGCTGCCTCCCCCTGTTGCCGCCTATGGTCAATCACGCCCCGCAAAGTGGCAAATAGCTCGGGTACACGTTGCACCTCGTCCAAAATGACCAGTCTGCCATGCTGGGCCGCAAAAAACGCCTCAGCATCTACGATTTGCTGACGGGCCGATGGTAGCTCCAGATCCAAATAAACAGGGGATTGGCTCGACGGACTGGCAATTAAACTGCGGGCCAGTGTTGTCTTGCCCACTTGACGTGCACCCAGCAAAACCACCGCAGGAAACTCCTGCAATAGCATCGCCAGGTCCTCGTTGACGGCACGGTGTGTAGGGGAATAGATGTAATTCATCCATGTAATTTTACCTAAAAATAGCAAAATTACATGATTAAATTAAAACACCCAACGCCTCCACCTGCACCACCACCCAATTGTGGTCCGCCGTCACCGGGTGCTTGGCCGCTTGTTGGGCCATGGCATGGTGCTGCTGCAAATCCAGCATTTTTTGCAAATGCGCCTGGCCCCTGGCCATGAACAGGCGCAGGCCCCCGGCGGCGGTGTCGGGGCCTCTAAAAAACATGGGGCCGTCGCTTTGGGGCGTGTCACCGGCCACCAAGATGGGGCGTTGGTAGGCGTGGATGTGGCTGCGGATGGCGGCGTATTTTCCCTCGTACCAGGGCAGGGGCGCCCATAGACTGTGGGTGAGTTCGTGGTCTAGCAACTGCTCGCTCTGGTAGCGTCCCGCTGCGATCAGCTTGCGTGCCGTGGTGAGCTCGTGGGTGCTGCGGTTCTTTAAGGCCAGCGACACACCAATCACATTCTCGGGCTTCACATGGTAGCCATAGCGCGGGTCCGACACAATCATGCGCACCAGCTCTTCGGCGGCGGCGCTCACAATAAACACCTCTATGCCATGCTCGCGCAGCGCGGCAAACAGGGCTTGCTGGCCTGGTAAAAAGCGCGGGACGGGGTGGCGCTGCACCACCACCTCACCGCCCACCCAGGCTTTGGCTTCAATGGGGTGCGGCTGCGCCAGCATCTCGTCCAACTCGGTTTTGAGTTCACGTAGCGTAAACCCCGAAAAAATCTGCGAGGCCCAGGGGTAACCCACCTGGTCGTCAATCTCACCCAAGCGCCCGTAATAGCTGTTCAGCGTCTCAACAAAGTCAGGGGAGTCTTTGAACGGAATTACTTGCAAGGCGGGGTGTAAACGCTCACGGGTGAGTAAGCCTTTGTTCTCCATAAACGGCAACAAGGCCCCCACCAAATCGTGCTGATAGGTGGTGTTGTCGGCGTCAAACACCGCATAAGCGCCGCTGTGCTCGTGGGTGCGCACCAACTCACGCAGTTGACTGGCGGCCGGTTCTGGCCAAAGGGCCAAGAGTGATGGGTTACTCATAATGGGTTAGCGGAGGAAACGCCCAACCCCTCAGCGTTGCTGCGAAGCGTACTGCGGATGCACAAAATAGGGCGCGTCGGAGCGTGCCAAAGGCGTGCGACCACGAATCACATCGGCCAGTTTTTCGGCCAGCATGATGGTGGGTACGTTCAGGTTGCCGCTGACGATGTTGGGCATGATGGACGAATCCACCACGCGCAACTGCTCTACCCCATGCACCTGCCCTTTGCCGTTGACCACGGCCATGGCGTCGTTACCCATTTTGCACGAGCAACTGGGGTGGTAGGCGGTCTCGCTGTTGCTGGCAATGTGGGTGTCGATTTCGGCATCTGATTTCACATCAAACCCCGGCGACATTTCATTGCCACGGTAGCGGTCGAAGGCTTTTTGGGCAAAGATTTCGCGGGTGAGGCGTATGCCTGCGCGCATCTCTTTTTTGTCCTGGTCGTTGGACATGTAGTTAAAGCGAATAAGGGGCGCTTGCAGCGGATCGGCACTGCGTAGCTTGACGTGCCCCCGGCTGGTGGAACGCATAGGCCCCACATGCGCCTGAAAGCCGTGGCAGGTGGCCGGTGAGTTGCCATCGTAACGCACGGCCATAGGCAAAAAGTGGTACTGCAAATCGGGGTGTTTGACGCCCGCGTCGCTACGAATAAAGCCGCCAGACTCAAAGTGGTTGGTGGCCCCCAAGCCCGACTGAAACAACAACCACTCGGCACCAATGCGGCCCTTTACCAAGGGGTTAAGCGCCGAGTACAAGGTGATGGGTTCTTTGCATTCGTATTGCACATAGGTTTCGACGTGGTCTTGCAAGTTGTCGCCCACACCGGGCAGCGCCACTTTTGTATCAATCCCCACGGCACGCAGGTCATCGGGGTTACCAATCCCCGAGAGCATCAAGGCCTGCGGCGAGTTAATCGCACCGCCCGACAAAATGACCTCGCGGTTAACGCGTATCACCTGGCGCTGGCCATTGCACAGCACCTCTACACCCACCGCCTTGGGGGCGTCTTTAGGCCCCTCTAACAGCACTTGGGTGACGATGGTGTGCGTTTGCAATTGCACGTTGGGGCGCTTAAGCGCCGGACGCAAATAGGCCATGGCAGTGCTCCAACGGCGGCCTTTGTGCACCGTCATGTCCATAGGTCCCAAGCCCTCTTGCTGAAAGCCGTTCATGTCATCGGTGTAGGCGTAGCCCGCTTGCATGCCCGCGTCGATAAAGGCGCGGTACAAAGGGTTTTTGCCCTCACCGGTACTCACGTGCAGGGGGCCGCTATCGCCCCGGTACGCATCGCCGCCTTTGGCGCGGGTTTCTGATTTTTTAAAGTAGGGTAGGCAGTCGGCGTAAGACCAGTCGGCCATGCCTTGGCCCTCTGCCCAGCCCTCGTAGTCCAGTGCATGGCCGCGTATGTACACCATGCCATTGATGGACGACGAGCCCCCAATCACTTTGCCACGCGGGCAGTGAATGCGCCGATTGGCCATACCGGGTTCAGGCTCAGACTCGTACAGCCAAGTGTATTTGCCGTTGGCCATGGGATAGGCCAAGGCTGAAGGCATGTGAATGAAGATGCTGTAGTCCATGCCACCGGCCTCTAACACCAACACCGAGGTGTTGGCATCTTCGCTCAAACGGTTGGCCAGCACACTGCCTGCCGAACCTGCCCCTACGATCACGTAGTCCACTGTTTTTGTTGTCATCTCAAGACCCTTTTTGCACGGTGGGCGGGTACCGTCCCGCCGCCACACTGACCGATTATTGATAACCGCTAGCCACCTCACCCAGCTCCACGTACACCGTTTTTAACTGGGTGTAGTGGTGCAGTGCTTCTACCGCGTTTTCATGGCCAATGCCGGACTCCGCGGCCCCACCAAAAGGCATTTCTATGGGGGTGATGTTGTAATTGTTAATCCAACAAATACCGGCCTTGAGTTGCGCGGCCACGCGATGCCCCCGCTTGGAATCAGAGGTAAACACGCCAGCGGCCAGACCAAAGCGGGTGTTATTGGCCCGCTCAATGGCTTCTGCTTCGGTGGCAAAGGTAAGCATAGACAGCACGGGGCCAAAAATTTCTTCTTGTACGATGCGCATGCCGTCGGTGCAGTTGGCAAAAATGGTGGGGGCGACAAACTGTTGGCTGCCACCCGCTACCGCCACCCGTTGGCCACCGGTGACCAAGGTCGCACCCTCTTCAACGCCGCTGGCAATATAGGCCAATACTTTTTCTGTGTGCTCGGGAGAAATCAAGGCCCCCACCTCTGTGGCCACATCCATGGGGTTGCCCACCCGCAGCAATGCCGTGCGCTCTGTAAGCCGGGCTAAAAAGCGCTGGGCAATGCCCTCTTGTACAAACACCCGGGTGCAGTTGGTGCACACCTCGCCTTGGGTGTAAAAATTGCCCATCATGGCGGCAGTGACCGCCTGCTCTAGGTCGGCATCGTCAAACACCAGCAAGGGTGATTTACCCCCCAGCTCCATGGTCACGCGTTTTAAGGTGCCGGCCGCTGCCGCCATCACTTTTTTGCCCGTTTGTACCGAGCCTGTGACAGACACTTTGGCCACACCGAGGTGGGCCGCCAGCAAAGCCCCTGTTTCACGCCTGCCCTGCACCACGTTGAACACACCCGGCGGCAAGCCTGCCTCGTGGTAAATCTCGGCCAACTTCAGGGCCGTCATGGGGGTGAGTTCGGAGGGTTTAAAAATCATGGCGTTGCCTGCGGCCAGCGCAGGGGCAGACTTCCAGCAGGCAATTTGAATGGGGTAGTTCCAAGCCCCAATGCCCACGCAAACGCCCAGCGGCTCACGCCGCGTGTAGGCGAATGCATTTCTTAACGGAATGTGCGCGCCGGTCAAGGTGGCGGCGGCCCCCGCAAAATACTCTAGGCAATCGGCCCCGCTGGCCACATCCACCACATTGGCCTCTTGCAGGGGTTTGCCGGTATCGGCCACTTCAAGGGCCGCCAACTCGTCGTTGCGTTCACGAAGCAGCGCAGCAGCGCGATGCAACACCCGGCCTCGCTCCACCGCCGTCATGGCCGACCATACGGCAAAGCCTTGTTGCGCGGCCACTACGGCCGCATCAACATCGTCAGCGTTGGCGTCGTGGACAACACCCAGCACGGCACCCGTGGCCGGGTTGAAGTTGTCAAACCCCTGCCCGTTCCCCGTCACGTAAACGCCACCGACCCAACCTTGAATTTCTGCCATTGCCATCACGAATCTTTCATTAAATCTTCAACAGGCTGCAAACACAAAAGCCCGACTCGCATCGGGCTTTTGTGTTTGCAGCGACAAATGAATTGCCGCTGCATCTAAGCCTAGCGCTTATTTCTTCAAGGCTGCCTGAACCGCGGCCAAACCATCCTGGCCGTCAAAGGTTTTAACACCAGCCAACCATTTGTCCAACACCTGTGGGTTTTTGGCCAAGTAGTCTTTAGCGGCTTTGTTAGGTGCAACCTTGTCAAGAATCGGGCCCATGACTTCGTTTTCCATGGTCAAAGTGAACTGCAAGTTTTTCAGGAAGGCGCTGACGTTGCCGCATTTTTTCTCAAAACCGGGGGTGACCGCGGTGTAAACCTTGGCTTCGCCTAGGTTAGGACCAAACACGTCGTCTCCACCAGCCAAGTAGCTCATCTTCATCTTCACGTTCATAGGATGGGGCTCCCAACCGAGGAACACGATGCCTTTTTCGCCCTTGATGGCTTTTTGTGCGGCCACCAACATACCGGCTTCAGACGATTCGACCATCTTGAACTTGCCCAAGCCAAACTTGTTCTCTTTGATCATGCCAGCGATCAGGCGGTTGCCATCGTTGCCTGGCTCAATGCCGTGAATTTTGCCGCCTAGGTCTTTCTCAAACTTGGCAATGTCGGCAAAGGTTTGCAGGCCTTTGTCGTACAGATAGGTGGGAACAGCCAAAGTGTATTTGGCACCTTCAAGGTTAGGTGTTTCCAACACTTTAATCGAGCCGTCTTTAATGAAGGGTTCGATGTCTGTGGTCATAGTGGGGCTCCAATAGCCCAAGAACACATCCAATTGCTCTTTCTTCATGCCCGCAAAAGTTATAGGAACAGCAGCGATGGTTGTTTTGGGGGTATAGCCCAAGCCTTCCAAAACCACCGAAGCCAAGCCGGTAGTGGCAGCAATATCGCTCCAACCCACGTCGGCAAAGCGCACGTTTTTGCAACTGGCGTCTTCAGGCACTGGCGCAGTAGCGACAGGGGCTGCAGCAGAGGCAACAGGTGCGGGTGCAGCCGCTGGGGCTTCTTCTTTTTTGCCACAGGCCAACAGGGCAATAGCGGCAAGAATTGCCAAACTAAATTTCATTTTCGTAACCATAAAGCTCCCAAATAAGTTGTCAATTGATCTCACAGCGCGCCCATGGCGAACCTGCCCACCATTCTAGGTCAGACATGTGCGTGGTGTCACGCGCAAGCCATCAAATATAGAGCCGCTGATCGTATTCAAAACACCAGTCCCAAAGTCGTTAGAGGGCGTTTTTATCGGTCGCACGGCGCGAGGCACGACGCGCGCGGCTGCCCGGTTGATCCGCCGTTTCCCTGCGCACCGGCAAGGTGACTACTTTTTGCAATTCGGCAAAGGGGGCGGTCAGGTGCGGAATGGCCATAGCCTCTACAAAAAACTCTTGGAACCTAGGCTCGACAGCGGTTTCTATTTTTTCCACACGCCTCACAAGTGATTCAATTTCGCCTCTGGAGCTTTGATCCAGCAAAGCGATACGGGCCCCCGTACCGGCTGCGTTGCCGGCCGAACTTACCTCTGACAACACACAGTCGGGGATCATGCCAAGTACCAACGCATACTTTACGTCGATGTGGCTGCCAAATGCCCCGGCAAGGCGGATGCGATCGACCTTTTCGACGCCCATACGTTCCATTAACAAGCGAACCCCTGCGTACAAGGCCGCCTTGCCTAACTGGATGGCGCGCACGTCGTTTTGCAAAATACGCATCGCAGGGCGCGTATCGGTGGCCGGGTAGAGTTCATAGCAAAAGGTTCTTCCATCGCTTTGGACGCGGGGCGATCGATGTGCCAAACTGCCGTCAATCGTGCCGTCGTGCAAGATAACACCGGCCAAAAACATTTCTGCCAAGACTTCAATAATTCCCGAACCGCACACACCGGTCACACCAGAATCGGCGATGGCAGCGGCAAAGCCGGGTTGATCCGACCACAAATCGCTACCTATGACTTTGAACCGTGGCTCAAGCGTTTCGGGGTCTATGCGCACGCGCTCAATAGCACCCGGTGCCGCCCGTTGGCCACAACTGATTTGCGCCCCCTCGAAGGCGGGTCCCGTTGGGCTAGAGCAGGCCAACAAACGTTGGTTGTTGCCCAAAACAATTTCTGCGTTGGTGCCCACATCCACCAGCAGGCTGATTTTTTCAGATAGATCTGGTCTCTCGGCCAATATGACCCCCGCCGTGTCGGCCCCCACATGTCCAGCAATACAGGGCAAAACATAAATGCGCGCGTTGCGGTTGATACCCAGTTCGATTTCACTGGCCCACAGCGTGAGGGCGCGGTCGGTGGTCAAAGCAAACGGGGCCCCACCTAGCTCGACGGGATTAATTCCCAACAGCAGATGGTGCATGATGGGGTTGCCCACAAAGGTCGCCTCCAGAATGTCGTTCACACGAATTCCCGCCTGTTGGGCGACGGCCGCCGCCAGTTCATTGAGCGCACCGCGCACCGCAGTGGTCATCTCCAGCTCGCCCCCTGGGTTCATCATGACATACGATACGCGGCTCATCAAGTCTTCACCAAAACGAATCTGCGGATTCATAATGCCAGCCGAGGTCACGACTTGCCCGGTCGCCAAATGACACAAATGGGCTGCAATAGTGGTAGAGCCCACGTCGACCGCCATGCCATACAGGTGTTCGTGCAAACCCGGCCACACAGCGACGATTTGCTTGCTTGCGTGCACGGCAACCGTGACGCGCCACAGCCCCTTTCGCAGGGCGTCTTGTAAGCGGTGCAACACGTTGAGATCGCAACTGAGCTGGGTCAGTCCCCATTCAAACTCCAGTGCGTCTTCTAAGCGACGCAGGTCTCCCGAAGGGTCGTGCATATCGGGTTGTTGCACTTCCACGTAATGCAGCCGAATCAGGGGGTTGAGGTGGACATCGTGGGCCTCGGCCTCTTTCCGCACCACCTGGCGATGCACCTGGCTGTCAGGCGGCACGTCAATCACTACATCGCCCTTAACCACAGCGCAACAGGACAGCCTACGCCCCGGCACCATGGTTTGGGTGTCGCAATAGGCCTGCTCGACGTCAGAGAAATGGGATAAATGCTCGGCCTTTGAACTAACCCCGTGTTTGGCAAATTCACCTTCGGCCAACACTACTTGGCACCGACCACATATGCCGCGACCGCCACATACCGAGTCGATATCGACACCCAACGATCGGGCCGCTTTTAGAACGGGTGTGCCGACTGCAAATTTACCCCGGCGACCCGAAGGCATGAAAACTACCAACGCGTTACTTATGCTACTCATGAACCCATCTCAGTGAAGAAAACGACACGGCCAAGTGCCCTGTTGCGAACGCCAGCCTTGGCTGGCTATGACCCTAGGTGGAAGAGCGTCTGCGGCTGCCGCCCTCACGCCTGCCGCGCCCGACCTCACCGTCGGCGCCCATGGGGGGATCGGCTCGAAACTTGCGGATCCAGCGCGTGCAATTGGGGTCGTGTCCCATCATGACGTCCGCGCCCATTACGGCACGAACGACTTCTTCATGCATGGGGTTGGTGATCGCCGAGGTCATGCCCGCGCCAATCGCCATTGTTAAAAACGCCGCATTCACGCCATTGCGTTCAGGTAGTCCAAAGCTCACATTCGACGCACCGCAGGTGGTATTGACCTTTAGTTCGGTGCGTAACCGGTATACCAAACGCATCACCTGAACACCCGCTTGGTTAATCGCACCAATCGGCATGACCAGTGGATCCACCACAACGTCTGATGCAGGAATGCCGTAATCGCTGGCGCGTTCGACGATTTTTTTGGCCACCAAGAAGCGCACGTCCGGGTCTTCGGAGATACCTGTTTCGTCGTTAGAAATCGCCACTACTGCGGCGCCGTATTTTTTGACCAGGGGCAACACCGTTTCAAGTCTGTCTTCTTCGCCCGTGACCGAGTTGACCAAGGCCTTGCCCTTGTAGACCGCCAGCCCGGCCTCTAAGGCTGCCACGATGGACGAATCAATCGACAAGGGCACATCGGTGACCGACTGAACCAACTGTATGGCCTTGGCCAACAAAGCGGGCTCATCGGCCAGCGGGATACCCGCGTTAACGTCGAGCATATGTGCGCCAGCGGCCACCTGCGCCAGTGCGTCGCTAATGACACGGCTAAAGTCGCCCGCCAACATTTCTGCCGCCATGATTTTTCGGCCCGTGGGGTTGATGCGCTCACCAATGATCACAAAAGGCCGGTTAAAGCCAATCACGATCTCTTTGCTGCCAGAACTAATTACGGTGTCAGTCACTTTGAAATTCCTTAAAAAACAGAATAAATTGAGTAAATTGGATGTTTGAAACTTGTAATTCAGACGGCATCGCGTCCGGGATACCAAGGAACTCTGCCTTTAAGTATGCCAGCGCGTTGAACGATTTCTGGGACCGTGTCTTCTTGCTTGTAGGCCATGATATGCACACCAGCCACCCCTTTGAGTTCGCTGATTTCCTGTATCAGTTCAACGCAGATGGTGCGCCCCTCTAAGGCTGGTTTCTCAGCACCGGCCATGCGTTTGATGATGGCATCGGGAATGTGAACGCCAGGCACGTTGGTACGCATCCATTCGGCCACCTTGGCCGAACGCATGGGGCCTACGCCCACCAACAAAAAGAACTTGTCCGATAAACCTAAGTCTTCCAGCTCTTTGAGGTAGTTTTTCAGGCGGGGGATGTCGTAGCAGTATTGGGTTTGAATAAACTGGGCCCCAGCGGCGACTTTTTTGGCGGTGCGTTGCGCGCGCCAATCAAATGGCAAGCCAAAAGGGTTGGCTGCCGCGCCAAAGAAAACGCGTGGTGCGTAGGTGATCTTGCGCCCGCTTTGAAACTGGCGCTGGTCGCGCATTTTGGTGCCGATTTCAAGCAAAGACATACAGTCTAGATCAAAAACAGGCTTGGCCTGCGGGTGATCACCCGACTGCACGCCATCGCCCGACAAGCAAAGAACGTTGCACACCCCCATGGCCGCACCGCCCAAGATATCGCCCTGTATGGCGATGCGGTTTTTGTCCCGACAGGAAATTTGCATCACCGGCGCATACCCTTGCCGCGTCAAGATAGCGCATACCGCCAAGCTTGACATATGGCAGTTGGCACCGCTCCCATCTGTGGCATTGATGGCGTCTACTACCCCATCAAACAATTTGGCGCGACGCAAAACCTCATCGGCATCGGCCGAATCAGGCGGGTCAAGCTCAGCCGTTACGGCAAACGCGCCACTGCGCAACACGCGCTCCAGCCGCCCTGGCGAGGTATGGCCAGGCAAAATCGGGAGCGGGTAACCGGGTACGGGTTCGTCGTCAAACCTCATTGCGATGCCCCTTTGCTGGGCTGGGTCTGCGCGGCTTTTACGGCTTGCTTGGCAGTGCCTTTTTCTTTGGCCACGGCCAACCATGACGAGCGCCCCTCAAGGCGACGGTCAACGGCGATTTGGATGACACGCATGGCCTCTGTGCCGCCTTTCATGCGCTGGCTGCCCCCATAGGCCTCTACCCAAACGCAGCGCATGTCCGGCTTAACTTCACAATTGCCGTTGGCCCTTACACCACCGCAGGGGCCGTTGCGTATGGTTTTGGGGCAGTTCATGGAGCAGGACATACCGGTAGAACTGAGCGCACATTGCCCGCACATCTTGCAGTCAAAAAGGAACCCCTTTGCTAGCTTTTCAAAGGCAGCAACCGGCTTTTCAAGGCGCCGGTAGCCAATGCGCTCAAACACAGGATGCAAGGCGATCAAAACCCATTCCAGTCGCTCGTAAAGCCATTGCAAACCCCGTGCATGACGGACCGACCAAAGACGTACGCTCACCATAACTGCCTCCCTTCGTCCAATGCCCGCTGGTCTATTCTTGGCTGCTATCCGGTGCCAGGGCTGCAGGCATTGCCGCAGGTTTGGACTCGTCCACCCCGTGGGCCCGGATGATGCGCAGCAAATCGTCGTCGGTGTACAAGCCCTCCAAACGGGTGGCCTCAAGCTGCGCCGCCTCCGCCATGTCCCCGGTACAGGCGACAGGTTCACTGCGCCGCCAATCGGCCATATAGGCATCCGAACTGGCCTTACCAGCGCGCATTGCAGCGCGGTCTATGGCCTCTTGAAAGCGGTGCGCCAACAGCACTTTGGCAGCCTCCCGGCCTTGCTTAACCACCACCTGTGACGGAATATCCCGCCACCAAATCACAATCAACTTTGCCACGTAATCACCTTTTCTAATTCCGGTGAGACCTGTTGGTGCATAGCCCGCTCTAGGTCTCCATAACCGGTTACCCGGTATTCAAAAGCCAAGCCCAATCGTTCAGCCGCCGCCCTGGCCTGAATCAAGCGTTCATCGGTCACCACCTGCGCCAGGTACATCAGGCGTTTGTAATTTCCAAAATACAGGTCCAAAAGCTCAGGGTGCTTGTCTATGCCCATGCCTTTCATCACCAGTTGGTCAAAATGCCGCACCAAAAAGTCGGTGAGATAAAAGGTACCCAACTCTTCCTCGACGTAGGCCTCAAACAATTTGCCACCGGCGAAAAATTCATAACAATGCGCGCCGGGTATCCGTTCAACCCGAAACCCTTGCCCAACAAATTCGTCTATCACCTCGTCGAGCAATCCGCCTGACCCACAATCGCCGTAACCGATCAATACCCTTTCGTACAGGGGCGCAAGCTCGGTTAACTTTTCTTTAACACCCGGGGCAATGTGCTCGGGCCGGTTGTGCCAATGGGCGGGTAGACATTGCAACTCAAAATGCGTCCATCGATTGAACTGACACAAGTCCAACACTTCATTGGCCAGCGCACCGCAGGCCAATACCAATACCGGCGGCCTGATGGTTTGCATGAAAGAACTTAAGCCGCGCGTGCAGCGCGGCGCTTGGCGATCAAGGTTTTGGCAGTTTCAACCGCCACGCCTGCATCGCGACAGTACGCGTCCGCGCCGACAGCCTTGCCAAACTCTTCGTTCAACGGAGCTCCTCCCACCAGAACAATATAGTCGTCACGCAGGCCCTGCTCTTTCAAGGTATCAATCACCACCTTCATGTAAGGCATGGTGGTGGTGAGCAGCGCTGACATACCCAAAATGTCGGGTTTATGCTCTTCCAAAGCAGCCAAGTATTTTTCAACCGGGTTGTTAATGCCCAGATCAACCACTTCAAAACCTGCGCCCTCCATCATCATGCCCACCAGATTCTTTCCGATGTCGTGAATGTCGCCTTTGACCGTGCCAATCACCATCTTGCCAATGGGTTCAACGCCGGTTTCCGCCAACAGCGGGCGCAAAATTTCCATGCCGCCTTTCATGGCGTTGGCGGCTAACAACACCTCTGGCACGAACAGGATGCCATCGCGAAAATCAACACCCACAATGCGCATGCCTTCAACCAAGGCGTCATCGAGCACCTTGCTGGCAGACCAGCCGCGCCCTAGCAAAATTTCAGTGGCTTCAACCACCTCTTCGCGCAGTCCGTTGTACAGGTCGTCGTGTACCTGCTCGACCAGATCGTCATCGTTTAATGAGTTCAAATCCAAGTCGTCAAAATCGTCTGCCATTATGTTCTCCAAATGCTGTGTTGAGGGGTGTGTTGATTTGCCTAGACGCCGCCCTAGCGATTACAAAAATGGTAAGCGCCCACTCTCTATACCTCTGCCCGATTAGCGACGCGGCCTTGCCCCGTCACGACATTCATTTTTATCATCCACCGAATCATAAAACCGAATGCCAAATACCACTCTATTCTAAACCTTGCGCTTGCAAAGTCGGGTGTACCCAGCAGGTTCAAAAGGTTTCCGTATGGCCATCGACCACCAAGTCTATGCCAAAGACATTCTCTCCGGCGTCAGAGGTTAAATAGAGCGCCGCCTGGGCCAAGTCATCTGCCGTCACAAAGCACCGCAATGAATTGGCGTTTTGATAGCTCTGACGCACCGATTCCAAGGGCTGCCCGGTCGCGTGTGCCTCTCTGTGCATGACTGCCTCAATACGCGGCCCTGCGACAGACCCAGGGGCAAAGGCAGTTGACCCTGATGCGGTGGGGACCCAACTTTTGTTCGAGAGACCGTGTAAGCCCCCGAATTACCCATTTGACCGAGGCGTAGGGCGAGCGCCGCGCAAACCCATACTACCGCTGGCAACCCCGGTGATTAGCACTTTGTGGTCGGTGTGGCTCAACCCTGCACTTACGCCGACGTTCCTTTGTTCCGCTCCGCGCTGGGGGTATGACCAAACTTGCCGCGGTAACATTTGGAAAAATGCGGTGGCGATTGAAAGCCACAGGCCACCGCAACCTCCATGACCGACATTGACGACTGCAGCAGCAAACGACGCGCCTGTTGCAGCCGCACGTCCAAGTAGTATTTGGCGGGCACCTGGCCAACGTAACGCTTGAACAGGCGTTCGATCTGGCGGCGTGACACCCCTACCAACTGCGCCACCTCGTCCAGCGACAGCGGCTCCTCGATGTTGGCCTCCATCAGGGCGGCCGCCTCAATCAGGTTTTCATGGTAAAGACCCACCCGCGTTTGCAAAGGAATGTGCTGGCGGTCTTGGTCACTGCGTATGCGGTCCACAATAAACTGGTCAGAAATGCGAGGCACCACATCCCGGCCTAGGTCTTTTTTGATGATATGCAGCATCATGTCAAGGGGCGCAACACCGCCTGACGAGGTATACCGGTTCTGGTCAATCGCAAACACCTGGTCCGAGTACAAAACCTGTGGGAACTCTTCACGCAATGTGGACATGTTTTCCCAGTGCACCACCGCTTTTACCCGGTCCAGCAAACCGGCCTTGGCCAAGGCGTAACCCCCGGTGCATAGCGATCCCAACGCCACTCCGTGCCGGTCCAATCGTCGGAGCACCGCTAATACGTCAGAGCCAGCGTAATGTTCAACGTTCAACCCACCACACACAAAAACGATATCGGCTACCGACACGTCGGCTATGGCCACTGTGGGCGAAAGAGTTAGCTGGTTGCTAGCCGCCACACTCTGCCCGTCCATAGACACAATGGACCAACGGTAAACCTCCTGTCCTACCACGCGATTGGCCATGCGCAAAGCCTCGACCGCGCTGGACAAGGCAATAAAGGAATATTGCGCTAGCGTTAAAAATGCAAAGTGCCGCCGGGGTAAAGCCTGTGTGGGTTTCATCGTCCTGATTTCTTCCACGGTAAAGGAAAGGAGCGGCGGCTGCCGTCAAAGGTTTCAGTGATGCGGTCCAATATGATCGCCAGCAACACCACCGCTAGGCCCGACTCAAATCCTAGGCCTATATCCAGGCGGCTAATTCCCGCCAGCACATCATTGCCCAAACCTCCCGCGCCAACCATAGACGCAATAATGACCATGGACAAAGCCATCATAATGGTCTGGTTGATGCCTGCCATGATGGAGGGCAAAGCGCCAGGAATTTGTACCTTCATCAGCAGTTGCCAAGGGGTACAGCCAAAGGTAATACCCGCCTCCACCTGCTCTTTGCTGACCTGCCGGATACCCAGACTGGTTAAACGAACAACGGGCGGCATCGCAAATATGACAGTGGCCAGCACGCCGGGCGCGCGGCCCAGCCCAAACAGCATAGCCGCTGGTATGAGGTAAACAAAAGCAGGCATGGTTTGCATAAAGTCCAACACCGGCCTAACCCACGCCGCCGCGCGATAGCTTTTAGCGGTCCAGATACCCAATGGCAGCCCCAGCAACAAACTGATCAGTGTGGATGCAACGATCAGCGCCAAGGTAATCATGGTTTGTGGCCAAAACCCGGTCCCATTAATTAGCCAGCAGCAAAAGGCGCAAAACAAGGCAAACTTCCATCCCACTCGCCACAAACCAATCAGAACGACGACGGCCGCCAAAATCCACCAAGGCACTCGATCTAGGCCTATTTCCAACATTTCGGTCATCCAACTGATGCCCTCGCCTAAGCGTTCCAAGGTACCTCCATCGTTGTCGATCACGTACTTGACACCACTCTCTACCCATTGACCCAAAGGAATTTCGTTTGCCATCTCAAGTCTCCTCTTCCATGAGGCGGGCCAGTAACCCACTTTTTGTAATCACGCCCAAGAGGCATGCCTGCCCATCCAGCACGGCAACGCCGTGCCCTGCACGAAGAACCTCACGCCCGACGTCGCCCAAACGCCGTTGCCCGTCAAGGCACAGCACGTCTGTGCTAAGGGTCCAAACCGCGGCATCCAACTGCGCCAACATCAGATCGGCCTCGGTCGTCTGACCCACGACCCGACCCGCCTCGTCAACCAACAGGAGCAATGATTGACCACTGGCCCTGACCTGAGCCAGCCAAGTAGACAATTGATCGGCACCGGGTGAACCGCTCCAGACCGCTACGGTTGCTGGCTCAGCTAGATCACTGGCAACCAGGTATTTTTTGGTATCAACGCCTTTGAAGAACGCCTTGACGTAGGCCTCGCTGGGGTTGCGTAGAATCTCGGCCGGAGTCCCGACTTGCACGATGCGCCCACCCTCCATAATGGCAATGCGGTTGCCAATTTTAAAGGCTTCGTCCAAATCGTGCGACACAAACACAATGGTTCGCTTTTGTTCGCGCTGCAAATCAAGAAGCAGATCTTGCATCTCGGTACGTTTGAGCGGGTCCAGTGCCGAAAAAGCCTCGTCCATTAGCATCAAGGTAGGGTCTACTGCCAAAGCGCGCGCCAATCCCACCCTTTGCTGCATACCTCCGGACAGTTCTGAAGGCTTTTTGTGTGCAAAGGCTTTCAAGCCAACCTGTTCCAACACTTGCATGGCCCTTGCCTCACGCTTGCCTTTGTCGACGCCTGCGATCTCCAGTCCAAAGGCCGTATTGGCCAACACCGTCAGGTGTGGCAGCAACGCAAACGACTGGAACACCATGGCCAGATCTTTTCGGCGCAACTGAATCAGTGCGCGCTCATCCAATTTTGCAACGTCTTGCCCGTCCAGCCATACTTCACCAAAGGACGGCTCCACCAGTCGGTTAAGCAGGCGGATCAGCGTCGATTTACCCGAGCCCGACAATCCCATCAGTACAAATATTTCCCCTTCCTGCACGTCAAAACACGCATCTTTAACGCCCAGCACCATCCCAGTCTTTTGGAACAATTCGTCCTTGCCCACACCTGAACGAATCATCTCCATGGCTGTGTCGGGTCTGGGACCAAAAATCTTGTAGAGGTGCTTGACCTCGACTTTTTTTGTACTCATCGTCATCCTTTTTGTCTGTCCAGTAAGGCACGGCCTGTGCGTGAGTTTGTAGGCTCACTGCGCATTTGCTGCGCTATTGTGAACCAGTTCTTTCACTCCACCCATTAGGGTTTGGCCCCCCAACAACGCCGCAAATAGCGCCATCGCCTTCACCCATGCTTTCGAAATGCGACGCCAAGCATCGCTCAAGCGACTCCAGTGGACCACCCGTGTCACGTTTGGGTCTGCACAGAGGAAAGCGCCCCCCTGCAACTAAGGGAATGTCCGGATGCTTAGGTCAATGCCTTGTCCGTTAGCATAGCGAGAGGAAAACTTGGTTTTTGCCCTCCTTGTAACAGTGGCAAAACAAAGTCGTTAGGTTGGCCGCAAGGCTTTACGGGTACGGCATAAACTTTTCGCCTGTCGCAGGGCATTTTTGGAGATCATGAAGATGGAAAATTTTGAAGCCACTGAATCTGGAATCTTGTTAGATCGACGCCAAGTGATAGGCGGTGCCTCCGCTGTAGGCTTGGGTGCCATGTTGGGCGCAGGCCCTGCTTTGGCTCAAGGCGCGCCGAAAAAAGGCGGCACCTTGCGCTTGGGCATGGAAGGTGGCTCACCCTCTGACAGCTTGGATCCACGCACCTACGCCGACTCCATCCCCATCATGTACAGCCTGATGTTCTGGAATATGCTTATCGAAATCGACAACTCGGGTAAACCCGTTGGCGAATTGGCCGAAAGCTGGGAAGTCAAACCGGGTGCCAAGGAATGGACTTTTAACCTGCGCAAAGGCATTACCTTTACCTCTGGTAAAACCTTTGACGCTGATGACGCGATTTATTCCATCGGCCTGCACCGCGGCGAAACCAAATCGCCGGCCAAGAGCTTGCTCGAATCCATCACTGAAATCAAAAAGCTGTCGGCCAATCAAATTCAGTTTGTGCTGAAAGACGGCAATGCCGACTTCCCAGCCGTGTTGTCCGACTACCACTTGATCATGGTTCCAGCCGGCACCACCGACTTCTCCAAGCCTGATGGCACTGGCGCCTTCACATTGGCCGAGTGGCAGCCTGGCACCCGCGTTGTCGGTAAGCGCAAATCAGGCGAATACTGGAAAAAAGGCCGCGGTCACTTTGATACGGTCGAGATCCGCTACATCATCGACGCAGCCGCTCGCTCGCAAGCCCTACAAACCGGCCAGGTTGACGCCATTAACCGCGTTAATCCAAAAACCGTTGAACTGCTGGCAAAAAATTCCAAGCTGGGCATTAACCGCACAAAAGGCGCAGGTAACCGCTTTGCGTTTGTTGCCCATGTTGACACAGCGCCCTACAACAACAAGGACGTGATGTTGGGCTTGAAGTACGCCATTGACCGTGAAAAAATCGTTAAAAACGTGTGGTCAGGCTACGCCACTGTGGGTAAAGACCACACCATCGGCCCTGCCATCCAGTACCACGACAACAACCTCAAGGCCAAGGCCTACGATCCCGACAAAGCCAAGTTCCACTTCAAAAAGGCCGGTTTTTCGGGTCCATTCGAGTTGCAAACCTCGGACGGTGCATTCTCTGGTGCTGTTGATGCCGCTTTGGTGTTCCAAGAATCGGCCAAGAAAGCAGGCGTTGACCTGCAAGTGAAAAAAGTGTCGGGCGACGGCTACTGGGATAACGTGTGGCTCAAAGCCCCGTTCTGCGCGGTGTACTGGGGCAACCGTCCCACGGCTGACCTTGCCGTATCGCAAACGTTTATGTCAACTGCTGCCTGGAACGATACGCGCTACCGCAGCGAGAAGTTCGACAACCTGGTGCGTGCCGCTCGCGTCGAAACCGACGACAAAAAGCGCGCCCAAATGTACTCCGAAGTTCAGCGCATGATTGCCGACGAGGCAGGCATGATTTGCTTTGCGATTGGCGATGCGATGGACGCGTACAACAAAAAGCTGCAAGGCTTGGTGCCTCACGCACGTTACGACATGAACGACCAGCGCCTGCCTGAGAAAGGCTGGTTCGCTTAATTTCGGTCGACCCTTGCCACTGGCCTGTCATTCGCCAGGCCAGTGCGCAGTGTAGGATGGAAATCCCTTAGTGGGAAAAATGCACGCTGGTGTAATATGCTTTTTGCGTAGTACACCAGTTTTTTTTTGATCGGCATCAGGGCGCTGCCGCCAAGTGATTTGGCAAGGCATGTGCGTCAGGTCGACTCCCTTCCACGGAAAGGTAGAACATCATGCTAAGACTTATTTTCAGTCGTGTTGCACAGGGATTTTTTACCCTGCTTGCAGTTTCGGTGGTCATTTTTTTGTGTACCCAGATTCTTCCCGGCGACGTCGCCTCGGCGGTACTGGGTAACCAGGCTACTCCAGAAGCGCTGGCGGCATTTCGCAAGGAATTGGGTCTAGACCAACCGGCCTATATCCGGTACTTCAACTGGTTGTTTGCCGCCCTGCAAGGCGATTTAGGACAGGCCTTGACCAATAAGCGCGTCATCATCGACGAGATCATGCCGCGGTTAGGAAATACCTTGTTCTTGGCGGGTTACGCGGCTTTGATCGCGGTGCCTCTGGCCGTTGGAATGGGCGTTATGGGCGCCATCAATGAGGGCAAGTGGTTTGACAAATCGTCCAATATCCTCACGCTTATCACGATATCGGTGCCAGAGTTTTTCATGGGCTACATCTTGATCATGGTGTTTAGTACCAAGTTGGGTTGGTTTCCTTCGTTGGCTACCGTCTTCCCAGGTATGGATTTTTCGGAAAAGCTGTTTACAGTGACCCTGCCGGTGATTGCGCTGGGCCTGCTGGTGATTGCCCATATGCAACGCATGACGCGCAGTTCGGTGTTGGGCGTGATGGCCACCCCTTACATCGAGATGGCATTTTTGAAAGGTGCGGCGCGCAGTCGGGTCATTGCCCGGCACGCGCTACCCAACGCCGCAGCCCCCATCATTACCATTATTGCCCTTAACTTGGCCTACCTGATTGTTGGAGTGGTCGTGATTGAGGCGGTATTTGTTTACCCAGGTATGGGGCAATTGATGGTGGATGCGGTATCGAAACGCGATGTACCGGTCATTCAAGCCTGCGGTCTGGTGTTTGCTATGGTGTTTATTGTGCTCAACACAACGGCGGACGTGTTGGGCATTTTGGTCAATCCACGCCTTAAAAATCCACGTTAAGGGCGCCCTATGAAAATTAAACTATTTGGTCACCCCCCCCCTTTGACGGCGTTGGTCGGCCTATTCATCATTGAGTTCTTTGCTCTGGTTGCAGTCATTGGACCATTTATAGCGCCCTATGAAGCCTCGGACATTATTGGTAAATCCTACGAGCCCGCATCCAAGTTGGCTTGGTTAGGTACAGATCAGTTGGGCAGAGACATTTTGTCCCGACTCATGCACGGGGCACACATCACCATAGGCATTGCGCTGGCCACCACCATGGTGTCGGCCACGATAGGCATCACCTTTGGGTTTACCGCTGCCGTGATGGGTGGATGGGTGGATACGGTGATTTCACGTTTTGTGGATGTGATGTTGTCGATACCGCTATTGATTTTCGCTTTGATTATCCTAGGCGTATTCGGTTCGTCCTTCCCGGTGCTAATCATTGCGATTGGCGCTCTAGACTCGTTGCGCGTGTTTCGTTTGGCCCGGTCCTTGGGTTTGAACCTGACCGTGCTGGAGTATGTCGAGGCGGCGCGTCTGCGCGGGGAAGGAAACCTTTGGATTATGTTCAAAGAAATCTTGCCCAATACGTATGCACCCCTGGTGTCAGAGTTTGGACTGCGCTTTTGTTTTAACTTCTTGTTTATTGCTGCCTTGTCATTTTTAGGCATTGGTATTCAGCCACCCACACCCGACTGGGGAGGTATGGTGAAAGAGATGGGGGATGGCATTACGTATGAAATCGTGGCGCCGTTTTACCCTGCCGCGGCCATTACCCTGATGACGGTAGGCGTTAATTTGGTGGTGGACTGGTTGCTGTCTATTTCAGCACAACCGTCAGGCGCTCCCCCTGAACTGTAAGGACCAACCATGGCTAACAATTCCATTATTTTGCACATTGAAGGACTGGTGTTGACGGGCGTTCGCGCTGGCAACACCATCGTGGACCATGTTGATGTCAAGTTAGAGCAGGGCAAGGTGCTGGGCCTGATTGGCGAGAGCGGGGCCGGTAAATCGACCATTGGGCTATCGGCCATGGCTTACGCACGTGCCGGTGTTCATATTGCCGAGGGATCGGTCAAGATTGCCGGTATCAACATCCGTGCGGGCGACACCAACTCACGGCGTGCGATACGCGGCCGCCGTATCGCCTATGTAGCGCAATCGGCCGCGTCGGCCTTTAACCCGGCGCACACCATCATGGACCAGGTATGCGAATCGCCCACACTGCACAAGGTGATGAGCCGCGTCGACGCTGAAAAATGGGCCATTGAGCTCTTTACCGCGTTGGATTTGCCCAGCCCCACCACCTTTGGCAACAAATACCCCCACCAGGCCTCTGGCGGGCAGTTGCAAAGGGCCATGGCGGCCATGGCCATGTCGTGTCGACCCGATATTTTGGTGTTGGACGAACCCACCACGGCGCTGGATGTAACGACCCAAATTGAGGTCTTGATTCTGCTCAAAAAACTGATCCGCGAGTACGGTACCGCTGCGCTTTACATCACCCACGATTTAGCGGTGGTGGCGCAGATTGCTGACCGCATTAAGGTGTTGCGCCACGGCAAGGAAGTAGAAGAAGGCACTGTTTCCCATGTGCTGCATACCCCCAGCCAGGAGTACACCGCCAAACTGGTGGCCGTGCGCGGCGCCGCGTCCAGCGAGCGCGCCAGCTTTGCCAGTGTGACCGATCAAGTGGTCCTAAAAATCGACCAGGTTGATGCGGCCTACGGTGCCTTCAAGGTCATAAGTGGGGTGAGCTTGGACGTTAAAGGCGGTGAAACCGTGGCCGTGGTGGGCGAATCGGGCTCGGGTAAATCCACACTGGCCCGGGTCATCACCGGCTTGCTACCTCCCACAAGCGGCACGATTTTGTTCAAAGGGCAGGCATTGCCACGCTCGCTGAAGGAACGCAAAAAGGAACTCAAGCGCACTATTCAGTTGGTGTACCAAATCCCCGATGTGGCACTAAACCCGCGGCAAACGCTGGCCGAGGTGATAGGCCGCCCGACCACCTTTTACTTTGGCACCACAGGCGCGGCGCTTAAACAACGCACCGAAGAGATTCTGGATTTGGTCGAGCTGCCCAGGGCGTTTATTTCACGCCGAACCACCGAGTTGTCGGGCGGCCAAAAGCAGCGGGTGTGCATTGCGCGGGCACTGGCGGCGCGGCCCGATATGATTTTGTTGGATGAGCCCACCTCGGCACTTGACCCCTTGGTGGCTGAAGAAATCTTAAAGCTGCTTAAACGCCTTCAATCTGAGTTGGGCCTATCGTATGTGCTCATCACCCACGATCTGGATGTGGTTAGGCGTATTGCCCACCGAACAGCGGTGATGCTTAAAGGTTCGTTTGTGGCCTTTGACAACACGGCACGCATTTTTGAAGGGCCGTACCACCCCTATACCGAAAAACTGGTTACCGCCGTCCCCGAGATGCGCGAGGACTGGCTGGACGAGGTATTGGCTAAACGCGCTTTGGCCGCTTAGCTATTCAGGCACTTAAACGTTGGCATCTGCGAAAGATGAACGCCTGCGGTTGACGTAGTCCAAAATGGCTTCGTCAGTCGCGGGGTCCATTGCAGGGGGCACGTACTCAGCGAGCATACGTTTGTACAAGCTGTTGGCGCGTTGTGCCAGGTCTTTGCTGCCCTCGGCTTCCCATTGTTCAAAGCTGTTGTTGTCCGTAATGGGTGAACGGTAAAACGCCGACTCAAAATTGGCTTGGGTGTGGGCGCAACCCAAAAAGTGTTTACCTGGACCCACCTCTCGGATGGCGTCCAGTGCTTGGCCGTTTTCGGACATATCCACGCCAGCCAAAAGGGTGTGCATCATGCCGGCCTGGTCGGCGTCCATGATGAATTTTTCGTAACCCATGCTTAAGCCACCCTCTAGCCATCCGGCGGTGTGAAGCACAAAATTGACCCCTGCCAAACAGGTGGGCAAAAGGGTTTGGGCCGATTCTGAGGCCGCCTGCGCGTCGGCAATTTTGGAGCCGCATAAACCGCCGCCCGAACGGAAAGGAACACCTAAGCGACGGGCCAAGGCAGCCATGACATACAACACCAAGGCGGGTTCGGGGGTGCCAAAGGTGGGGGCGCCCGACTGCATAGAGATGGACGAGGCAAAACTGCCCAGTACCACCGGTGCGCCAGGGCTAACCAATTGCACAAAGGCCATACCCGCCAAGGCCTCTGCCAAGGTTTGGGCGCAGGTGCCTGCGACGGTCACGGGCGACATCGCCCCGGCCAAAATGAACGGCGTAATGATGGTGGCTTGGTTGGCCCGTGCATAGGTTTTGGCGGCACCCACCATGGTCTCGTCAAACGTCATGGGGGAATTGGCGTTGATAAGGTTGATGATGCAGGTTTTGTTTTTGCCAGTGACGGGATCGATAAAGTCGTCACCAAACAGGCGCCGAGTCATCTCTATGGTATCGGTGGCTCGGCTGGGGTGGGTGACCGAACCCATGAAGGGCTTATCCGAGTACTTCATGTGGGCGTACACCATATCAAAATGGCGTTTGTTCACCGGCAAATCGACGGGCTCACAAATCGTGCCACCCGAATGGTGTATCGACGTGGACATATAGGCCAGTTTGACGAAGTTTTGGAAGTCTTCAATGGTGGCGTAGCGGCGGCCTCTGTCGAGGTCGCGCACGAAGGGCGAACCATACGCCGGTGCAAAGACGGTGTTGTTCCCACCTATCACCACGTTGTTGGCGCTGTTGCGGGCATGCTGGGTAAACTGCGCAGGCGCAGTGGCTTGGACCAATTGGCGGCACATCCCTTTGGGAAAACGCACCCGCTCGCCTTGCACATCGGCTCCAGCGTTACGCCATATTTCTAGCGCCTCTGCGTCGTCACGAAAGTCAATGCCTACTTCTTCCAAAATGATGTCGGCATTGCGCTCAATGATGGACAGGCTCTCCTCGCCCATGACTTCATATACTGGAATTTGCCGTGTGATGTAGGGTACTGCAACAGCCGTACGGGCTGCGCGTGCGGCCCGTTTGGCCTCGCGCCCACCACCTGGCCTGCGGGAGCGGGGGGCTGAATCGCTTGCGGGATTGGATGCTAGGGTGTCCATGGGGTGTTTTGTCCGAAGGTGGGTGCAGGCACGGGCTGCGTTGAGGATGTGTGTTTATTCATGATCAGTATTACAAATGCTAATTGCCAATAATGATCTTGAGGCGACATTGGGTTGTGCCGAACCGCCATTGCATCCCACTCGTAAAATGCGCGGGCACCACCGTCGCAACCGTGATACGGTGGGTCGCACCTTTTGGGTGACAAGGGCTTGGCTGGCCTTTAGGATTGCCCTTTGTTGGAAATACCTTAGAAAAGGCTCGCCACATGGCACTTAGCGTGTTTGATTTGTTCAAAGTTGGCATTGGCCCTTCTTCGTCGCATACGGTGGGGCCTATGCGGGCCGCAGCTTTGTTTGTTCGTGCGCTTGAAAAGAACCAACAACTGGCCTTTGTGACGCGAGTTGAGACACAGTTGTACGGCTCTTTGGGCGCCACCGGCAAAGGGCACGGCACCGACACTGCAGTGATGCTGGGCCTGCAAGGCTTGATGCCCGATGTGATTAACCCGGACACCATCAATCCACGCCTAGAAGAGATTCGGAAAAGTCGCCAATTGCCTTTGGCGGGAAAGCATCCGATAGCGTTTACCGAGAAAACAGACATCGTTTTTTATCGGCGAGAAGTGCTCAAGTTCCATACCAATGGTCTGACGCTAGCGGCGTATGACGCTGATGGCGCGGTGATGTTGGAGAAAAGTTACTTCTCTGTGGGTGGTGGCTTCGTGGTCAACCAGGACGACGCGCAAGCAGCCATGGAGGGTAAAAAAATCGTTGCCGACCCAACGCTTATTCCTTACCCCTATATCTCCGGCTACGAGTTGTTGTCGCACACACAAACGCACGGCATGACGATTGCCCAATTGGTATTACAAAACGAGTTGGCCTGGCGCTCTGAGCAGGAGGTCAACCACGGCCTGGACCGAATTTGGGAGGTGATGCAGGCTTGTGTGAACCGGGGCTGTAGGACCGAGGGCTATTTACCCGGGTTGCTCAAGGTCAAGCGACGGGCTCCCGAGTTGTTTCAGTCTCTCAACAGCCGGCCTGAGCAGGCGCTGAAAGACCAACTGACGATTCTTGATTTTGTGAACCTGTACGCCATGGCGGTGAACGAAGAAAATGCGGCGGGCGGGCGAGTGGTCACAGCCCCCACCAATGGTGCCGCCGGCATTATTCCCTCACTGCTGCATTATTACGACCGGTTTTGCCCAGGTGCCAACGCCCAAGGGATCAGGGATTTTTTACTCACTGCTGGGGCAATTGGCATTTTGTACAAGGAAAACGCATCCATCAGTGGCGCAGAGGTGGGCTGCCAGGGTGAGGTGGGCGTAGCCTGCTCCATGGCCGCGGGGGGTCTGGCAGCGGTGTTGGGTGGCAGCGTCCTGCAAGTTGAGAACGCGGCAGAGATAGGCATGGAGCATAATCTGGGTTTGACGTGCGACCCTGTGGGTGGGCGTGTGCAAATCCCATGTATAGAGCGAAACGCCATGGGCTCTGTCAAGGCCATCAATGCGGCGCGTATGGCGCTTAGAGGCGATGGCACGCACTTTGTATCTTTGGACCAAGTCATCAAAACCATGCGCGACACGGGTCGCGACATGATGTCAAAATACAAGGAAACCAGCCGAGGCGGTCTGGCAGTGAATGTTATTGAGTGTTGAGCGGCCCAATTCCTATTTTTAGTTGTTCACTACGGATTACGACGTGAGTAATTTTTCCATATTTTCAATCGCCCGTAACGCGGTCAGTCACCACGAAAACTGGCAAAAGCAGTGGCGCAGTCCGGCACCCAAATCGTCGTATGACGCGATTATTGTGGGCGGCGGTGGCCACGGTTTGGCAACGGCCTATTACCTGGCCAAGCTGCATGGCATGACGAATATTGCGGTGGTTGAAAAAGGCTGGCTAGGTGGCGGCAATACCGCGCGCAATACCACCATCGTGCGCTCCAATTATTTGTGGGACGAAGCGGCCCACCTTTACGAAAAATCCATGCAATTGTGGGAGGGCTTGTCACAAGACCTCAACTACAACACGATGTTCAGCCAGCGCGGTGTGATGAACCTGGGGCACTCGCTCCAAGATATGCGTGACATCCATAGACGGGTCAATGCCAACCGGCTTAACGGGATCGACGGCGTGGTGTTAAACCCAGGTGAAATTCGAAAAATTGTGCCCATCATGAACCTAGGCTCATCCTTGCGCTACCCGGTGTTGGGCGCTTCGTTTCAACCCCGTGGTGGCGTAGCCCGGCACGATGCGATTGCCTGGGGCTTTGCCCGCGCGGCCGACCGACTGGGGGTAGATATTATTCAAAACTGCGAAGTTACCGGTATTTTGCGGGATGGTGACAAGGTGGTGGGCATTGACACCACGCAAGGCGTGATCCATAGCGCCAAGGTTGGCGTGGTGGCTGCCGGACATACCTCGGTCGTGGCTTCTATGGCGGGCATTCGGCTACCCATAGAAAGCCATCCACTTCAGGCCTTGGTGTCTGAACCCATGAAACCCATATTGCACACCGTGGTGATGTCGAACGCCATTCATGCCTACGTAAGCCAGTCAGACAAAGGCGATTTGGTGATTGGCGCGGGCATTGACTCCTATTTGGGCTATGGGCAAAAAGGCAGCTTCCCGGTGATTGAACACACCTTGCAGGCCATTTGCGAATTGTTCCCTATATTCCGCCGGGTGCGCATGAACCGGCAGTGGGCAGGAATTGTGGATGTGACCCCCGACGCCTGCCCGATTATTTCCAAAACAGATATCAAAGGCCTGTACTTCAATTGCGGCTGGGGCACCGGCGGGTTCAAAGCGACGCCGGGATCGGGTTGGGTGATGGCGCATACAATTGCCAACGACGAGCCCCACGAGCTAAACGCGGCTTTCGCATTGAATCGTTTTGTCAGCGGCCACCTGATTGACGAGCACGGCGCTGCTGGCGTTGCCCACTAACTTTTCATCGGTAAAAGCCATGTTAACCCTTCATTGCCCATGGTGCGGTCCCCGTGCCGAATCGGAATTTAGCTATGGCGGCGAGGCGCACATTGCACGCCCGCTGGACACGGATGCGCTGACAGACGACCAGTGGGCGGACTACTTGTTTATGCGGAAAAACCCGAAAGGCAAGCACCAGGAGCAATGGTTGCACAGCATGGGTTGCCGGCGCTGGTTTAACGCAGAACGCGACACCGTGACTTACCAGTTCACCCGTTTTTACAAGCCCGGTGAGAGTGCCACAACGAACCCCGTGCCCCAAGGGAAAGGCAAACAACCATGACCAGTGTTCGCGTTGACGCCATGGGCGAGCGTATTAACCGCAACCGCCCCCTTAAGTTTGAGTTCAATGGCCAAACTTTCAGTGGGTTTGAAGGCGATACCCTGGGCTCTGCCTTATTGGCCCACAACCAATTGTTGATTAGCCGTTCTTGGAAATACCATAGGCCACGAGGCATCGTGACCTCAGGCATTGAGGAACCATCTGCGCTGGCTCAGATCGAATCGAATGAATCGCTGATCCCTAACGCCAAAATCCCCGAAGTAGAGTTGTATGAGGGACTGTCGGCGAAAGCGGTCAACCCCTGGCCTACTGCGATGAGCCGCCTGTTCAGCATTAACCGACGTCTGACACCCCTGTTTCCGGCTGGGTTCTATTACAAAACGTTTATGTGGCCGGCCAAGGCCTGGATGTTTTATGAAAAATTCATACGCCGCGCGGGTGGCCTGGGCGCTGCGCCAGAGGTGGCTGACAACGACCGCTATGTGCATCAAAACACCCACTGTGATGTATTGATCGTAGGCGCAGGCCTTGCCGGACTGATGGCTGCGCGTGCTCTGGTGAACTCCGGAGCACAGGTGATTTTGTGCGAGCTGTCGCCGCACCTAGGCGGTAGCGCACATCGCCAATTGGGAACGATTGATGGCAAACGCACGTCGGTGTGGGTGAAAGAAACCCAAGCCCTCTTGAGTACTGACCCACAGATTACGGTGCTGCGCCGGACAGTGGCCTTTGGCAGTCACACCGATAATTTTTTTACCCTGCGTGAATCGCGTACCGACCACCTGCCCCTGTCGCAGCGCAAGGGCTTTAGAGAGCGTATCTGGCATGTTTATGCCAAGCAGGCGATTCTTGCCACGGGTGCACACGAGCGCCCAGTCGTATTCGGCAACAACGATTTGCCGGGCATTATGCTGTCGTCGGCCATGGCTGATTACGCCGCTTTGTATGGCGTTCGGGTGGGTGGGAAAATCGTTATCACCACTACCACCGATTCTGCCTATCACGATGCAATGGTTCTGCAAAAGGCAGGGGCTAGTGTGACGGTCATGGACACTCGCATCGGTACGGTGTTGGGGGGTAGCGCAACCCAGCTAGCGGTACAAACGGGTGTTGAAGTGTTCCAAGGCATTTCGCCGATTACGGCGCAAGGATCTACCGAGGTGACAGGGCTGCTGGTCAAAACTGCAACGGGGGCGATTAAAACGATTGCCTGTGACGCCTTAGGAATGGCCGGCGGCTGGAATCCTGTGGTGCACCTCTATTCACAGGCTGGTGGCAAAGTGGTGTGGGACAAAGTCAGTGTTTCCTTCAGACCCAGCTCCGGCGTGCGTAACCAAGCCATGGTTGGCGCATGCAATGCCAGTTGGAATCTGTCCAAATCCTTGCTTGAGGCTCTGTTGGCAGCGCAGGAGGCAGCCAAGGCGGTGGGCCTGCCTTTGGCGGGTTCGCGTATGCCCTTGGTGTACGAGCCAGTTGCCCATAAGCCTGACGATTTTTGGATTGCCGATGTTCCCCACCTGGTGTCGCGTAGGCACAAAGCCTTTGTGGACTATCAAAACGACGTCAGTGCGGCAGACATCGCCTTGGCGGTACGCGAAGGGTTTGAATCGATTGAACATATCAAACGCTATACCGCGCTGGGTTTTGGTACGGACCAAGGCAAGCTGGGCAACATCAACGGAATGGCGTTGGCCGCTAAGGCCCTGAACAAACCCATCGAAGAAGTAGGCACCACGACTTTCAGACCCAATTACCTGCCCATCAGCTTTGGGGCCTTGGCTGGTATTGATTCAGGTGAATTGTTTGACCCCATACGCACCACCAGTGCGCACCAAGCCCATAGGGCGGCACATGCAGTGTTTGAAGATGTGGGACAGTGGAAGCGTCCGTGGTACTTCCCACAGGAGGGCGAGACCATGAAACAAGCGGTGGAGCGCGAGGTCATCGCGGCTCGCACAGGCCTTGCGATGATGGACGCCTCTACCTTGGGCAAGATCGAGATCAACGGCCCCGACGCCGCCCAGTTGCTTAACTGGATGTACACCAACGCTTGGTCTAAGTTGGAGGTAGGACGGTGCCGCTACGGCCTCATGCTGGACGAAAACGGCATGGTGTTTGACGATGGCGTGACCGCACGTTTGGGGGAACACCAGTACCTGATGACCACCACCACAGGTGGCGCGGCACGTGTGATGAATTGGATGGAGCGCTGGCTGCAAACGGAATGGCCCCACATGAAGGTCTACCTGACCTCGGTCACTGACCACTGGTCGACCTTTGCCATTGTTGGGCCCAAAAGCCGTGATCTACTTAATCGGGTGAGCGAAGGGATTGATACGCGCAACGAGGCATTTCCGTTCATGAGCTGGCGTGCTGGCCATGTGTTTGGCGTACCTGCGCGGGTGATGCGAATTAGCTTTTCTGGCGAACTGGCCTATGAAATCAATGTGGCCTCTGACATGGGCGCCAGCGTTTGGCAAGGCCTGATGGAAGCAGGTGAGGTGTTTGGCATCACACCCTATGGCACCGAGACGCTGCATGTGCTGCGTGCTGAAAAAGGTTACATCATCGTCGGCCAAGACACCGACGGCTCGATGTCGCCCATTGATCTTGGCATGGGCGGCATGGTGGCCAAAACCAAAGACTTTTTAGGCAGGCGCTCTCTAACCCGAAGCGACACGGTGCGCACCGATCGCAAACAACTAGTAGGCTTACTGACCCAAGACCCACGGCGGGTATTGCCAGAAGGCTCCCAACTGACCCTGCTTGCTAGTTGCAACACCATGCCCATACCAATGGTAGGTCACGTCACATCTAGCTACCATAGCCCTACGCTGGGTCACTCCATCGCCCTAGCTGTTGTCAAGGGTGGGCATCAACGCATGGGTGAAACCATTTACGCGGTTCTTCCCGGCGGCGAACATGTGCCCGCTACTGTTTCCAGCGCGGTCTTTGTAGACCCGAAAGGAGAACGTCAAAATGGCTAACATGGAACGCATTAGCCCCTTGGGTGCAGTAGGTGCCCCACGCAGTGCCGACACCCTTTATCCAGCCGTCAGCACGAGGTTGGAAGTTGATGGTGCAAGCTGTGAACTTTCAGAACGCTCGTTTTTGTCGCTGCTCAACATCCGAGGCGATGGCGATCTGCCCGGATTTCCTGAGGCGGTTTACCGGTGCGTTGAGTTGGCACTGCCACGCATCGCCAACACCGCGTCGGTCAAGGAACATAAACAGCTGATCTGGCTCGGGCCCGATGAATGGTTGTACAAGACCCGTCCAGACAGGGCCGATTTTATGGGCGCTGGCCTACGCAACGCACTGGCTGGTATGCATCATTCGGTAGTGGACGTGACCAGTGGGTCCACCACTTTGGTACTCAAAGGTGAGGCCGCGCCCCTGCTGTTGGCGCGGGGCTGCCCATTGGATTTGCATCCCAAGGTGTTTACCGCCCATAAGGTGGCGCAGTCGCACGTGGGAAAGGCCGCTGTGACGCTTTTGGTCTTAGAAGCGGGTACGCATTTTGAAATTACCGTTCGGCGCAGCTTTGCACCCTATCTGCGCGACTGGCTTTGTGCTGCCGCTGACCAGTAAAACCGCATGGCATGCTATTTGGGGATAGACACCGGCGGTACGTTTACCGACGCCGTTATTTGCGACAGCACCTCACGTGCAATTTTAGCGACGGCCAAAAGTTTAACCACCCGTTTTGATCTATCTGTTGGCATAGGAGATGCGCTGTCGCGACTGCCTGTGTCACTGCTGCAGCAGGTGCAGTTGGTGGCCTTGTCCACGACATTAACCACCAACTCTGTGGTGGAAGGGCGAGGGTCACCGGTTTGCGTTTTGTTGGCCGGATACAACGAGACCCAGGTACGCTCCAGTGGCCTGCACGATTTGGTGGGGCCTCAGTCGGTGGTGTGCATAGCAGGAGGTCACGACGCCCTGGGCAACGAGCAGCAGGCACTTGACCTGGAGGCGGCGCGTGTCGCCATACAGGCGCAAATGGGGCGGGTCAGCGCCTTCGCCCTATCGGCCACGTTTGCCGTGCGCAACCCGGCGCACGAGTTGGCGCTCAAGCAACTGGTGCAGTCTCTGTGCCAAGTGCCTGTCACCTGCGGCCATGAGTTGGCCAGCAGCCTGGGCGCACCCCGCCGCGCGTTGACCGTGGCCATGAACGCGCGCATGATCAGTCATGTCAAAGACCTTATCCATGCGGTTGAAAAAACGCTTGAACACCATGCGATTACCGCGCCGTTGATGATTGTGAAAGGCGATGGCTCACTGATTAACGTGGCCGGGGCCTTAGAGCAACCGGTTACCACCATTTTGTCGGGCCCGGCGGCCAGCGTAATGGGAGCATGTGCCCTGGCAGGCATAGGCGAGACGGGCGACGCCATCATTGCCGACATGGGCGGCACGACCACCGATATTGCAGTGGTTAGAAAAGGACGCCCGGCGCTTAGTTTTGACGGTGCCTTGATAGGCCAGTGGCGGCCTATGGTTGAGTCGGTAAGGGTCTATGCCATAGGCTTGGGTGGCGACAGCGAGCTGGGTTACAAGGGCGGCGAAGGTTTTGCGATAGGCCCCAGGCGCGTCATTCCCTTGAGTTTGTTGGTCCATCAACACCCCCACCTGCTGGCCGTGCTGGAGCGACAAAGCCAAGAGGTGCCCCATGCCAGCCAGTTGCGTTTTGTACAACGCCAGCGCGCTGACCAGTCCCTTTTGCGTGAGTTACCTGAAGACGAACGCCTAGCGTTTGACGCGCTGGGTGAAAAACCTATCGATCTGGAATGGGCCAACCAACACGACCGTTCCTTGGCCAAGGCCTTGGCGCGGCTGGAACACAAGGGCCTGGCGATTTACACGGGATTTACGCCCACCGACGCGGCTCATGTGCTGGGTGCGAGCGACCATTGGAGTCGTGCCGCTGCCGTGTTTGCGGCACGCATTTGGGCGCGCCAGATGCGTCATTTGTATGGCATGGGCAAGTGGCCCAATGGCGATGAAATCGGCCCTGCGCAGTTCGCGCTGGACAAACTGGTTGAGGCCATTTGCCAAAGGCTCATTGAGACCGGGCTGAACGAGCTGGGCCACTTTAGCGAGTCTACCGCTGCCAAAACGGCCACCCTCATGACGCAAATCGCCCTGCACACCGCTGCGCGCTTTGCGTTGCCCGCACCGAGAAGTGATGCTTCTTCAAGCGCAAGTGGCGACCGCCTGCCCGACCTGTTCAGGCTGCATTTCTCTAACGGTCTACCGCTTGTCGCGGTGGGTGCGCCCGCCGCCACCATTTATCCCAACGTGGCACGAAGTTTTGGCATGGCCCTGCATTTACCGCCGCACGCTGACGTGGCCAGCGCCTATGGGGCCGTGTTGGGCCAGGTGTGCCAGCGTGTGCATGTCACCATCTCACAGGTTCAACGAGGCGTTTTTAGGGTGTTTTTAACCGAAGGACCGCAAAACTTTGACACGCTGGCCAGCGCCACCCAGGCGGCCAAGGCCAGTGGCGCCGAACGGGCCATGTTGCTGGCCATAAAGGCAGGGGCTAGCGAAGTTCAGTTGCGCTACGAAACCGATGAAAATGCCGTAAAGAACGACATCGACGGTAATTTATTTTTTGAGGCTCGCGTCACCGCCGTGGCGTTTGGGCCTCCAGTGACCCGCCATTAAAGAGCATCCGAGGTTTGCAGCCATACTAGAGACCTATGCCGCCCCCAATGTCTAACCCACCCGCTCCGCACACCATTGTGCCGTTGTCCACGCAAGCTGAGACTTGGTTAACCCAAGAGCTACAAGCCAAGGGATTGCACCTGCGTGGTTGCGTGCCCGTTAACGCCGACACGGGCATACCAGCGCTGCCCGGTCATTCCCAAAGCGTTTTGGTACTGGTAGGCACCGTGGGCTCGGCCTTTTGGTCAAGTTTTTCGGCCAGCCCGGAATACACCGATGGCTTGCCCAACCCCCTTGACCGCTGGAGCCAACTGTCGTTTCAATACACTAGGGTACACGGCTCTTTTCATATGCAACAGTTCCTATCGTCCCATGAAACCTGTTGACCAATTGGTGCGCCCTTGCATGTATGGCTTGTCTGCCTGCAAGACCATTGAGCAGGCGCTCGCGCATAAGCTACCACCGCATCAACTTATGGGCGATGCAGGACACAGCATTGCTAAGCTGGCCATGGCGGTGGCGCCACATGCCCAAGAAATTTGGGTGGCCTGCGGGCCCGGCAACAACGGGGGCGATGGAATGGCGGCTGCACTGCAATTGCATCAAAAAGGTAAGCGCGTCTACGTGACCAGAACTGGGGGCTCACAGCCACTTACCCCTGACGCCCAATGGGCTTTGGAGGCTTTAAATAGCGCACAAATTCCAGTTCATGCGTTCGATTCGAGCAGCCCAGTTGCGCAGGCTGATTTGATTATCGATGCACTGCTTGGATGTGGCACTGACCGTCCCGTGATAGGTGAGCTTGCGGCAGTCGTTGCAGCCATTCGACGCCGCGCCCAAAGCGGTGCAACGGTATTGGCGGTGGATGTACCCACAGGGTTGATGGCCGATACCGGTCACGCCAACGAGTCGGGAGCGGTGAAGGCCAGCTATACCCTTAGTTTGATCGCCTTGCGGGCCGGCCTGTTTACTGCAATGGGGCGAGAACTGTGCGGAAAAGTTTGGTTGGAACCACTGGGTGCCGACGCCGTCATACCCGAACTACCCGATGTGCAACCCCTTGCGATATTGGGTCTTTCGGCCGCCCAAAAAGGAGCACCTTTGGTGTACAGCAGGCGTTCAGAGGCCAGCCATAAAGGTCAGTTTGGCGATGTCGCGGTGGTCGGTGGAGAAAGTGCGACGCAGGGTGCTGCGGTCTTGGCTGCACACGCCGCGTTAAAGGCCGGTGCGGGCCGGGTGTACCTGTCGTTGCTGAACGATATCGGTACGGGTAAGGAGCCGGTACTCAGCCCAGCAATGCATCAAACGGTACTGCCTGACATCATGGTCATCCCTTGGACGCAAATCGACTTAGCCGGATGCACCGTAGTGGCCGGCTGCGGTGCGGGACACAGCATCTCAGGGGTTTTGCCGAACCTGATTTCTAATAGCCCATCGCTGGTGCTAGACGCGGATGCACTCAACTTTCTCGCAAGCGGCGGCAACTGGGATGAACAACTGAAGAGGCGAAATAAAAAAGGCTGGGCAACAGTACTCACGCCGCACCCCAAAGAGGCCGCTAGGTTGTTAGGGGTGACAGTGGTGGCCGTTCAACAGGATCGATTGACCGCAGCCAAAGAGTTAGCTGTCCGCTTTCAAGCTACCGTGGTACTCAAGGGATCTGGAACCATCATTGCATCGCCCACGGGGTGTCCGCTGATCAATCAAACGGGCAATGGCAAACTGGCGATTGCGGGAACTGGGGATGTGCTGGCTGGCATGATAGCTACCGCATTGGCACAGATCGTCAACCCTCAGCGAGCTGCCGAAGTGGCTTGCTATTGGCACGGCCTGATGGCTAACCGTTGGCCCAACAACCAAAGCCTGACCGCGTCCGAATTGGTGCAAAAACTGCCTGGCGTGTGACAGGCTTGGTCAGACACGAGGGCTAGGTGGGTGCGCCCTCTACTCAGGTGCACGCTTATACAGTCCAAGTTCTACAATTTTTCTGGCGATGGTGTTTCTGCCTATGCCAAGCAAAAGGGCTGCTTCAATTTTTCGCCCCTTGGTTTGCGTCAAGGCCGCCTTGATAAGGGCCAACTCAAAATCATTTTGTAAAACGGTCCACACATCGCTTTGACCCGCTTGGGCACGGATCAGTGCATCGGTGTACAGCCCAGCCTGCCAACTTTGCGCCTTGGCTTGCTCCCCAGTGCTGGGTTCTGCCCCAGCGACTTTGGACGCAGTGCCTAACGATACGGGATCGCTAGACCGCACCGTGGCCGCAATCTCATTCAATACCTCTGGAGGCAAGTCCTTGCGCTGCACGACCTGGCCAGGCGCCATTACGCTCAACCAGTGACAAATGTTTTCCAGTTGCCGCACGTTGCCTGAGAACGAAAACCGCTGCAACACCTCCAGTGCGTCTTCTGAGATGTTTTTGGGGTCTACACCCAACTGCTTGGCGCTTGACTGCAAAAAATGTTGCGTCAGCATAGGGATGTCTTCGCGCCGCTCGCGCAGTGGCGGGATGCGCAGGCGAATGACGTTCAGCCGATGAAACAAATCCTCACGAAACGCGCCTTCTTTGACGCGTTGTTCCAGGTCCTGGTGCGTTGCGGCTATCACCCGCACATTGGTTTTGACCACCGAATGGCCACCCACCCGGTAAAACTGTCCATCGCTCAGTACACGCAGTAAACGGGTTTGCAGCTCCAGCGGCATATCGCCGATTTCGTCCAAAAACAAGGTACCGCCATCGGCCTGTTCAAAGCGGCCGCGCCTTGTGGCTTGCGCGCCGGTAAACGCGCCGCGCTCGTGCCCAAACAGTTCGCTCTCTAGCAGGTCTCTAGGAATGGCCGCGGTATTGATCGCCACAAACGGCCCGGCGGCCACACCGTACCCCCCTCCTCGCGGTGAATGACGGTGCAAGGCACGCGCCACCAACTCCTTGCCGGTGCCCGACTCGCCGGTAATCAACACGGTCACGGCACTTTGGCTGAGCCGCCCTATGGCTCGAAACAAATCTTGCATCGCGCTGGCCTGCCCCAGCATCTCAGCGTTGGTGGGGCTGCTCTGTTGCGCCACCGCCTCGCGTTGGCTCTCTTCCAAGGCGCGGCGCACCAAGGCCACCGCCTCTGGCACGTCAAAAGGCTTGGCCAAATACTCAAACGCACCGCCTTGGAACGCCGAGACCGCGCTGTCCAAATCAGAAAAGGCCGTCATCACAATGATGGGCAGGCCCGGCACCAAGGCCTTGGCTTTGGCCAATAAATCCAGACCCGAAGCGCCTGGCATACGAATATCGCTGACCACCACCGCGGGTAGGTCCTGTTGATCTGCCACGGCCAGATTGAGCGCGGACAGGGCGTCACGCGCGCTTGCAAAACTGCGTGAGGGCAAGTCCTCGCGCGCGAGCGCTTTTTCTAAAACAAAGCGAATCGACGGGTCATCGTCAACGATCCAGATACTGTTCATGGCGATTTCCTGTGTGTTGGCATTCGGCCGCGCCTGTTATGGCAACGGAATCAAAATCTTGAACTCGGTACGGCCTGGCACGCTCTCGCACTCAATCTGTCCACCGTGCTGGTCCACAAAGGTTTGCGCCAGCGTAAGCCCCAGCCCAGACCCCCCTTCCCGCGCCGACACCAGCGGGAAAAATATCTTGTCCATGATGGCCTCGGGTATACCAGGTCCGTTGTCTATCACATGCAATTGCAATGCCAACTTGTACCGCTGCCCCCCAAAAGTGAGTTGACGCGCAATTCGCGTTCGCATTACCAACTGTGCACTGCCCTGTGCAATCATGGCCTCCATCGCCTGACAGGCATTGTGCGAGATGTTGAGCAGGGCCTGTATCAACTGTTCCCTGTCCCCCCGAAACTCTGGGATAGAGACGTCATAATCCCGCGCGACGCTCAAGCCCTTGGGGAACTCGGCCAGCACCAAAGAACGCACGCGTTCACACACTTCGTGGATATTCACATCACCCACCGTGCGTGCGTGGCGGTGCGGTGCAAGCAAGCGGTCAACCAAGGACTGCAGGCGGTCAGCCTCGTGGATGATGACCTGGGTGTATTCGCGAAGGGCTGAATCGGGCAATTCCATTTCCAGCAGTTGCGCAGCGCCGCGCAAGCCCCCCAGTGGGTTTTTGATTTCGTGTGCTAGGTTGCGGATCAACTCTTTGGTGACTTGCGCCTGGCTTTGAATGCGTTCTTCGCGGTCTTGCTGGGCCTGTTTGTCTTGGGGCAGCATTTCAACCAACCATTCGCCCGGGGTTTCCGTTTGAACCACAACCACGTGCACCAAAATAGGTGCACCACTGGTCCGTTTGAGTTGTGCGTCATAGCGCAGCGTGGTAAAGCTAAATACCTCAGCGCGTGCCAGCGCGTTGACCAAAGGCGCGGCGTCGACAAAATGCTCGGTCAGCAAGTGGCCTTCAATCTGGCGACTTGGAACGTTGAGTGCACTTTCAAGGGGGGCACTGCAAAACACCACCAGCCCGCGCCCATTGACCACCGCTACCCAAGTGGCCAATTGATCAAATGCGGTGTAACGCTCTCGCAGGTTCACAGCGGGATTCACCGGAACTAAGTTCCGGCATTCACGTTTCCCAGACTGGCTATTTTGCTCACGACTAGGGTTTAACTGCCGCACGCCCCAACTCGCGCCGCAGTGCCACAATGTCATTGTCCAAGCGAGACAACTGTTCGCGCATTTGGGTGACGCGGTCTAGGTATTTTTGGTGGTTTTTGGCCTCTGCTGACATTTTTTCTGGTTGCCCAGCGTTGAATTCTTGCTTGAGTTGGTCGCGCCTTTGCTCAGTCTTGCGCAATTCAGATTCCAAAATGGACTTGGCGTCAGCGTCGCGGGCACGCTGCTCGTTGGTGTCTATTTTTTGATTGGTACTGGGGCCAGGTTTGGGTGGTGGCGGGTTAGAAGCAGGTGCCGCAGTGACCAATGACGGCACCACGGTGAGGTTGCCACCGCCAACGGGCTTGCAGCCCCTTGCCTTGGCATCAAAGCCGTCGTTGGTGTACTCGTTGCCGCAGCGGTAAATCGTTTGCTGGGCCTGCGCCACTGAGCAAAAAGCCACCAAAGTGAGAGCAATGAGCCGAATGGTTTTCATGGGGTGTTACGCGTCAATGGGCTATGAAGAAGTTGGACGAAGTTTAACGTAGTCCGCACGGGCACAGGCAGGAAAAATCTTATCACCGACGACCCAAGCGCTGCGCGTGGCCTGTGCCCACAGGTCGCCTTACAGCGAGTAATACATATCGTACTCAACAGGGTGCACCGCCATACGGAAGCGGGTCACTTCTGTCATTTTCAACTCAATGTAGGCGTCGATCATGGAGTCGGTAAACACGCCGCCTTTGGTCAGGAAGGCACGGTCTTTGTCCAAATACTCCAAGGCTTGGTCCAGGCTATGGCACACGGTAGGCACCAAAGCGTCTTCTTCTGGGGGCAGATGGTAGAGGTCTTTGGTCGCTGCTTCACCGGGGTGAATTTTGTTCTCAATGCCATCAAGACCGGCCATGAGCAAGGCCGAGAAGCACAGGTAGGGATTGGACATTGGATCGGGGAAACGTGCCTCAATGCGGCGACCCTTGTCGCTGGCAACGTGGGGAATGCGGATGGATGCAGAACGGTTGCGGCTGGAGTAAGCCAATTTAACCGGCGCTTCAAACCCTGGCACCAAACGCTTGTAGCTGTTGGTGGTAGGGTTAGTAATGGCGTTCAGCGCACGGGCGTGCTTGATGATGCCGCCAATGTAGTACAGCGCCATATCCGACAAGCCTGCGTAGCCATTGCCTGCAAACAGGTTTTTGCCGTCTTTCCAGATGGATTGGTGCACGTGCATGCCAGAGCCGTTATCGCCAACGATAGGCTTGGGCATGAAGGTAGCGGTTTTGCCATAGGCGTTGGCCACGTTCCACACCACGTACTTCATCGTTTGGGTCCAGTCGGCGCGTTGCACCAGCGTGCTGAACTTGGTGCCAATCTCGTTTTGACCCGCGCCCGCCACTTCGTGGTGGAACACTTCAACAGGAATGCCCAAGGATTCAAGCACCATCACCATTTCAGCGCGCATGTCGTGGGTGCTGTCAACCGGGGGCACCGGGAAGTAGCCGCCCTTAACGGTGGGACGGTGACCGCGGTTGCCGCCTTCTAGCTTGGCGTTGGTGTTCCAAGGCGCTTCGTATTCGTCCACTTCAAACGATGCGCCGCTCATTTCATTTTTCCAGCGCACGCTATCGAAGATGAAAAACTCTGGCTCAGGACCAAAGTAGGCCGTATCGCCAATGCCAGAGGCCTTGAGGTAGGCTTCTGCGCGTTTGGCAATCGAGCGTGGGTCGCGGTCGTAGGCCTTGCCGTCACCCGGCTCTAGCACATCGCAGCTGATGGTGATGGTGGGCTCTTCAAAGAAGGGGTCCAAATTGGCGGTGTTAGGGTCGGGCATCAACAACATGTCAGAGGCTTCAATGCCCTTCCAACCTGCGATGGACGAGCCGTCAAACGCGTGACCATCGCTAAATTTGTCTTCGTCAAAGTGGCTCACAGGCACGGTCACGTGCTGCTCTTTACCACGGGTATCGGTAAACCGGAAGTCAACAAATTTGACTTCGTTGTCGGCAACCATCTTCATCACATCAGCTACTGTCTTGGCCATTTATCTCTCCTTGTATTGCGGTGATTCAAAACTGAACGATATCTAGTCAGCAAAAAGCGTGCCAGAAAACTCACCGCGTCCTAAGGAACCTCTGCATCGCCCTTGCCAGTCCGTTATTGTCGCATTGATTTTTGTCATGGCGTTCGCGCCTGTGCGGCGATTTGGGTGGCACCAAGCTCGCGTTTTCGTGCTTGATGCTGCGCCTCACACTGCGCACACGCACAACAATAGTGCGCAACGCACCAAAATAATGCATTATCAAACACTGGCACGGGCGCATTACATAGGCGGCGGCAAATGGGCCAACGGTGTAGCACTGTCAGAGGCGGCTGGCACAGGCTCGACCACCGGCCCGTACTGCGCCTCTTTGGCCCGTAACTGCGCCAGCGAAGACAAGCAGTAGTGGGTAAACCACAGCGTTGAAAAGGCAAACACCAAGGTGTACATCCACACCACCACGGGGATCAAGAACCAAAAAAACACCACAAAAATGGCTCCTGATGCCCAGACCAGGGTGGGCAATGCGCCTAGATAGCCACAAAAAATACCCATCGCCAATAGCGTGCTGCGGTGCTCGCGCAGAATCACGCTTCGCTCTGACGCGCTGGCGTGCAGAGACAGCGCATCAAAGGCCATTACGCGGTAGGTCAACCAACCCCACACCATTGGGGGCACTACCAGCGCGACGGGCGGAATTAGCCAAAATGGGAGGGACACAAACAAGACGAACAGGGCCAACGCGGTGGTACCAGCCGCCAAAAGCACCGATTGCACCCACGATGCGCCTAGCTTGCTTTCCAAATGCGCAAAGCGCCTGGCACCCACCCAACGCACCACCGCTGGCCCCATCATGGCAGCCACCACCAAAAGGCAGGTCATGACCAGCAGCGGCGTGGCCACCAACACCACCAGCACCGGCACCAACACCCTTTTTATGCTACCAAGGCCCAGACCATCGAGCCACTGCCACACCAAGGGTAGGCCGGCCACGCTGTCGAGTTTTTCGCGCGTCCAGTCCATGGCTGACTGGCCAAAAAAATACGCCATCCCCATGGCCAGTGCAACCAAAAGAACCAAGGGGAGCAAACTGAGCACCATCACCCTCGGGTGCAGGCAGTAGGCGCATGCGCGCCAAAAAGAATCCAGTAGTTTGTTCATTGATCAAGCATAGCCCAAGTGGTGACTCTCGCCCATTTGGGCTGTGACCCGAATGGTGTCAAACTACTTCACGCCCGGCGCCTTGCACTTTAAGGGGTAGGCAACAAAATTTGATCAAGGTCATCCTTTGAAAGCCATTGCCATTGCCCACTTTGCAAGGTGGCAGGTAGCTTTAGAGCGCCTATTTGCGAGCGATGCAATCGCTCCACCCGGTTACCTACCGCCGCCACCATGCGTTTGACTTGGTGGTATTTGCCCTCTGTAAGTACCAATTCCAAGGTATCGGGTGCCAGCGCGGTCGCGCGCGTGGCCTTGACCGGGCGGGGGTCATCATCCAGCACCACGCCAGCGCATAAACGGTCGGTTTGATCTGGCGTGAGCGGGTGTTTAACGGTGGCCACGTACACCTTGGGCACATGCTTTTTGGGTGAGCTTAAGCGGTGAATAAACTGCCCATCGTCGCTCAACAACAGCATGCCCGTCGTGTCTTGGTCCAGCCGCCCCACCGCCTGCACGCCCTGAATTGCACTTTTTTGTGGACGCTGGCGCAGCGGTGGCGGCAGCAGGCTGTAGACGCTGGGGTAAAGCGACGGCTTTTGCGAGCACTCCACACCGGCCGGTTTGTGCATCATGAGGTAGGCGTGACGGTGGTAGGGCCAGCGCTGGCCCTGCACCTCTAACACCAGGCCCTCTGGGTCCACCTCCTCCGAAGCGTCCCTACAGGGGCGCAGATGCACGCCATCGGGCTCCAACACTGACACCCAGCCCTGCTGTACCAAACCGGCGCAAATACGCCGCGTACCAAAGCCTTGCGAGAAAAGGACATCTTGTATTTGCATCGTTTGATTATCGCCAAGCGCAGCGTGGTGTGCATGCGACTTTGGTGTGACCTTGGCGCGATTGCCGCAGTCAGCGGCCGTGCTAGAATTTTTCTTATGCTCACCGCCTCCACCAAACGCCAACTTTCCGCACGTTTTGTGTGGTGGACTCGGACGTGCAAAGACGATTCGCGAGCCGCCCGTCAGATTTAAAAATGCGTATCCCGCGGTCGCATCGCGGTGACAGGGCCAAGGCCAATACGGCTTAATGCCATTGTTTTTTCGCTCCGCGACAGCATTTCCCCCGCCCAAACGGTAAACCGTGCATGGTGTGTCTTGACCAGCCTCAATGGTCACGACGACCCCCAACCCGAACCTTTGTTCTTTGCCTACTACTTCGATTTTTACACCTATGAACCCCTATCACCAACCCGATGAAAAAGGCCACTTTGGCTTATATGGTGGCAACTTTGTGAGCGAAACGCTAACCCACGCCATCAACGAGCTCAAAGACGCCTACGCCACGTACCAGTACGACCCACAATTTATGGCCGAGTTCAAGTATGAGCTGGCGCATTTTGTGGGACGGCCCTCGCCCATTTATCACGCGGCACGCCTGAGCCAAGAAGGGGGTGGCGCGCAGATTTACCTGAAACGTGAAGACTTGAACCACACCGGCGCACACAAGATCAACAACGTGATTGGGCAGGCCATGCTGGCCAAACGCATGGGCAAACCCCGTGTGATTGCCGAAACCGGCGCGGGCCAACACGGCGTGGCCACAGCCACCATTTGCGCCCGCTACGGGCTTGAATGTGTGGTTTACATGGGCAGCGAAGACATCAAGCGCCAAAGCCCCAACGTGTACCGAATGCACCTGCTGGGTGCCAAGGTGGTGCCGGTGGAGTCGGGCAGCAAAACCCTGAAAGATGCCCTTAACGAAGCCATGCGCGATTGGGTAACGAATGTAGAGAACACGTTCTACATCATTGGCACCGTGGCAGGCCCCCACCCCTACCCCATGATGGTGCGGGATTTCCAAAGTGTGATTGGCCAGGAGTGTTTGACCCAGATGCCACTGCACACCGGCGGTAAACAACCCGACGCGGTGCTGGCCTGCGTTGGCGGCGGTAGCAACGCGATGGGCATTTTTTACCCCTATATCGACCACGCAGCCACCCGTTTGATTGGTGTGGAAGCGGCAGGCGAGGGGCTAGAAAGCGGCAAACATTCGGCCTCACTGCAAAAAGGCAGCCCCGGTGTGCTGCATGGCAACCGCACCTATATTCTGCAAGACGCCAACGGCCAGATCACTGAAACCCATAGCATCAGCGCGGGTCTGGACTACCCCGGCGTAGGCCCTGAGCACGCCTGGCTTAAAGACATTGGCCGCGCCGAGTACGTGGGCATTACCGACAAAGAAGCGCTGGAGGCCTTTCACACCCTGTGCCGGGTAGAAGGCATTATTCCGGCGTTGGAATCCAGCCATGCGGTGGCCTACGCCATTAAGCTGGCCAAAACCATGGGCAGCGATCAAACCATTTTGGTGAACCTCTCGGGCCGAGGCGACAAAGACATTGGCACCGTAGCCGATTTGAGTGGCGCCGATTTTTATTGTCGCCCCAGTTGCCGTGGCCAAAGCGTGAAAGGAGGTCTGTGATGAGCCGTATCAGTGCTACTTTTGCCCGTTTGGGCGCCACCGGCCGCAAAGCCTTGATTCCCTATGTGACCGCGGGCTTCCCGTTTGCCGATGTAACGGTGGACCTTATGCACGCCATGGTGACGGCTGGGGCCGATGTGATTGAGCTGGGGGTGCCCTTTTCTGACCCCATGGCCGACGGCCCGGTGATTCAAAAAGCCGGCGAAAAGGCCTTGGCCCTGGGCATCGGCATGACCCAGGTGCTGGCTATGGTCAGCCAGTTCCGCCTACAAGACGCGCTAACCCCCGTGGTGTTAATGGGCTACGCCAACCCCGTGGAGCGCTACGACCAACGCCACGCCCCCGGCGCTTTCGTTAAAGACGCCGCGGCGGCAGGCGTTGACGGTGTGCTCATTGTTGACTACCCACCCGAAGAATGTGCCCCCTTCGCGGCAGACCTCAAAGTCCACGGCATGGACTTGATCTTTTTGTTGGCCCCCACCAGCACCGACCAACGCATACAAGAGGTGGCTGCCCTGGCCTCTGGCTATGTGTACTACGTCTCGCTCAAGGGCGTGACCGGCGCAGGTACGCTGGACACCGAGGCCGTTGCCGCCATGCTGCCCCGCATACGCCGCCACGTCACTATTCCCGTGGGCGTTGGCTTTGGCATACGCGACGGGGCCAGCGCCAAAGCCGTAGGCCAAAGCGCCGACGCCGTGGTGATTGGTAGCCGCCTGATCCAACTCATAGAGGACCAGGCCCGCGACCAGGTTGCACCTACGGCGGCAGCTTTTTTACAATCCGTGCGATTTGCACTAGACCATTGATCTTTCTGGAGCTCCCCATGAAAACTTGGACTTGCATTGTTTGCGGCTTTGTTTACGACGAGGCGCTTGGCCTGCCTGATGAGGGCATTCCGGCGGGCACACCGTGGGAGCAGGTGCCCACCGACTGGGTATGCCCCGACTGCGGCATGGGAAAGTCAGAATTTGAGATGGTGGCTTTTTAAGGCTACCCATCGCTTTGCACCAGCCTAGCCTTCGCGGCCGTGGCGGTTAGCTGTGATCTATCAAAACCTCAGGCGGGTACGGTACCGAAACGCCCTTCGTTGAAGTCTTGAAACGCGGTGATGATTTCCTCGCGGGTATTCATCACAAAGGGGCCGTAGCCAACGATAGGCTCGTCAATGGGCTGGCCCGCAAGCACCAAAATGTGGCTGTCGGCACCAGCGTGTACCGTGGCCCCTTCCCCTTCATGCCCCAGTACGGTCAGTTGTGCAGCACCTGCGGTGTGGCTGCCGTTGATTCGCACCTGCCCGGCCATTACCACCAGCGCCGTAGACCACCCCATAGGTACGGGCAGATCAAAGGCCGCACCCGCTTGTAAATGCAAGTCCCACACCCACATTGGCGTTTGGGTACGCGCAGGACCCTGCTGCCCCTGGTAGGCCCCGGCAATCAGTCGCAGCGATCCCCCACCATTGGGCAAGGTAAGCACCGGAATGTCGTCCTTTGCAATGGCTTGGTAAGTGGGCGCCATCATTTTGCAGCGAGAAGGCAGGTTCACCCACAACTGCGCCATGTGCATAGTGCCGCCGGTTTGGCTAAAGGCGGGCGAATGAAACTCTTGGTGCACGATGCCGCTGCCCGCAGTCATCCACTGCACATCGCCTGGGCCAATGGTGCCGCCCCCGCCCGCTGAATCGCGATGGGACACTTCTCCTGAAAAAGCGATGGTGACCGTCTCAAAACCACGGTGCGGGTGGTCACCCACGCCGCGCGGCTTGGACGTGGGCGAATACAGGTGGGGTGGGCCATAGTCCAGCAATAAAAATGGGCTGACCAAAGCACCCATGGCGTCATATGAAAAAAGGGAGTGCACCCTAAAGCCGTCACCCACCCAATGGGGTGCCGGCGCGGGCCAAACGCCTGCTACGGCCTTCACGCGCTCTCTCCAACGCCCGCCCTGGGGTAGCTACCCGGCAGCAAAATTGACGCATCTACATCCTGAATTGAGGTTCGGCCGCAAAAAGCCATAGACAAATCCAACTCATTGCGTATCAGTTGCAAGGCTTTGGTCACACCGGCCTCCCCGCCCGCCCCCAGGCCGTATAAAAAGGCCCGCCCAATATAGGTGCCACGCGCGCCCAAGGCGACGGCCTTCAACACATCCTGCCCCGAGCGTATGCCACCGTCCATATGCACCTCTATGCGTTGACCCACTGCGTCAACAATAGCGGGCAAGGCCTCTATGGACGACTGCGCGCCGTCCAATTGGCGGCCACCATGGTTGGATACGATGAGCGCGTCAGCACCGCTTTCAACGGCCAGATGCGCGTCTTGCACGTCTTGAATGCCTTTAAGGATGAGCTTGCCGCCCCAGCGTTTTTTGATCCACTCCACGTCTGACCAATTCAATGCGGGATCGAATTGCTGGGCCGTCCAGGTCGAGAGTGACCCCATGTCGTCAACGCCTGTGACGTGGCCAACGATATTGCCAAATTGCCTACGCTTGGTGCCCAACATACCCAGAGCCCAACGCGGTTTAGAGGCAATGTTGATCAAGTTGGCCAGGGTCATTTTGGGTGGCGCTGAAAGCCCGTTTTTCAGGTCTTTGTGGCGCTGCCCCAAAATCTGCAAGTCCAGCGTCAACACCAAGGCTGAGCAGCGCGCAGCCTTCGCGCGGTCGATCAGGCGCTCGATAAATCCACGGTCTTTCATGACGTAGAGTTGAAACCAAAAGGGGTGACCGCCCGTAGCGGCCGCCACATCTTCAATCGAACAAATGCTCATGGTGGACAGGGTAAACGGTATGCCAAAAGCCTTGGCGGCTTTGGCCCCCAAGATCTCACCGTCGGCGTGCTGCATCCCCGTCAGCCCCGTAGGGGCAATGGCCACCGGCATGGATACCGACTGCCCCACCATGGTGGTGGCGGTGCTGCGGTTGGCAATATTGACGGCCACGCGCTGGCGAAATTTGATCTTCTGAAAATCCGCCTCGTTGGCACGGTAGGTGGACTCCGTCCACGACCCAGAATCGGCGTAGTCATAAAACATTCTGGGCACACGCTTTTGTGCCAAAACGCGCAGGTCTTCGATATGGGTGATGGTGGTCATGGTTATCTCCTGTTACTTCTAAATGTTAGCGATTTTTAGACGTCCAATATAATGAAAAATTCTTTTTCGGGCTTAAAGATTTTCATGCGGACCGGAGCAGGTCTTCGTGGCGCTATTCTCACCTATGGTTGTTTTTTCGACTTTCACCTCCCTTGATGCCCAAAGCCTAAACACACCCACCATTCCTGCTAGATTGCGGCTCTTTTTCCTAGTGGTTTTGTGCAGTTTTCCGGCAATGGCATCGCCCTACCTGCCGTTTGGACCCTCGCTAAGACCCGTCTGGGTCGCGTTGTCTGTGCTAATGCCCTTGATCATTCTGGCTGGTTGGGGCAGACCTCAGGCAGGCTTGCTGGCACGCCAGACTTGGCAATGGCTATTGCCTTGGATGGCTTTTTTGGTCACTTATCTGGTAGTGGCGCTCTGGCATCAAAAGTCATTTGGCCTGATTTCTATTAACGTCTCGCGCCTATTGCTAGGTGCTCTGGTCTATGCGTCAGCGCGACTGATTGGCCTGCGCTGGACACATCTCCGCTGGGCCGGCTGGTTGGCCTGCGGCATCTATGGCGCATTCGCCCTCTACGAATGGTGGAGTGCGTTTAATCCTGCGACTGGGGCCAATTTTACGGCTGCTTTCCGATCCCATTTGTCAACGTTTCGTGTAGGGCTAGGTGCCAACCCCATCGCCTTGGGTAATCAAGTGATCTGGCTAGTGGGGATCGTTGTGATGACCCAATTGCTGGTCAAACCAGACAGTCAACGCAATCACCTTTATGCTGGGGTGGCGGCCGCAATGGGACTCATGGCCTGCCTGCTCACACTCAGCCGCGGGCCGTTGCTGGGCTTGCCCTTGCTCTTTTTACTGGCTCTGGTTTTTGTACCGCCCCAACGGCGTTGGCGCGCCGGACTGTTGACAGCTGCCTTGTTCGCCGTCTTGACCCTTGCGCTATGGATATTGGCACCTGAGAACCGCCTATTTGCAACCGTGGGCGAATTGCTTCAGTTAACCGACGCAAAGCCACGCGAAGACTTGGGTTCGGGGCAACGCTTGCTGATGTGGGACATGGCGCTAAGCGCGATTCAACAATGGCCTGTGCTGGGACCAGGAACCAAAGGAGTAAACGAGCTATTTTTACTCGTGGGCGGGGCCACTACATCCCAGCCGGCATTTGCGGTCCACAATCATTTTCATAGTGATTGGATTCAGCCCCTGATGATGGGTGGTATCGTGCTGTTGCTAGGGCAACTGGTCACTATCGCATTGCTTGTGCGCCGTGCCTTTGGCAATCCGGTTCTGCTGTGGATCGCTCTAGCGCCATTGTCGTTCGGTCTGACCGACCGCGTGATTCACGAAAACAATACCTTCGGCTTTTTTGTGGTGGCGTGGGCGCTTTACACCGCCGCGTTCGACAATGAGGCCAACCAAAATTCCGAGAGTGAACCATTGCCCGGATAATTGGCAAGCGCTGACCCATGCATTTTTCTCACGCACGGGTATGCCATTTCGTCGACGTGTCGTGCCCCTGTAAAAATAAAATGGACTGAGGATCAGCATAGCCTTTGCCTACTGGCAGCCATCTCAACTGTTCCCTCGCTACCCGTCATGACCTCGCCTTCTATCAAACCTGCTCCGCTTGAATGGCCCACTTGGTGCGTCGTATTTGCCATCTACGGCGGATGGATACTCACAATCACCTTCTATACGCAACTGCCGGTTTGGTTTTCCCACCCGGTGTTGATTTTTGTGACCGCATGGTTTATGAGTCTGCAACACGAGGTGCTGCACGGTCACCCCACACCGTGGCGGGGTTTCAATCGTGCCTTGGTACTCTTCCCAATTTCGCCCTGGTTTCCCTATGACCTGTACCGTGACAGCCATTTGGCGCACCACCAAGACGCCAATCTGACACTGCCGGGAATTGATCCAGAGTCCAACTTTGTCACCCGTGAGGCCTATGCCCAATTGCCGCGTTACCGACAGCGGTGGTTGTCATTTCAGAGAACCTTAACCGGGCGACTGCTTGTTTTTAGCGGCCTTTCGGCATGGCATGTATGGTCCAACTCAATGGCCGACATTCTCAAAGGCGACCGCCGTTACCTGGGAACCTGGACCATTCACTTATCGCTTTTGGCGGTACTGCTTTACTGGGTGGACCGGCAGGCCGAGATGTCACCATGGGTCTGGTTGCTAGGGTTGGCTTACCCCGCTCTGGCGTTGATCGTGCTGCGTTCTTTTTTTGAACACCGCGCCGCGCCACTCCCCGAGCACCGCATCGTGATCAACGAAGCCAACGTTTTTTGGCGATTGTTTTATCTGAACAACAATTTTCATGCCGTTCACCATGAACAGCCTAGCCTGTCTTGGTATCGCATCCCGAAGGCCTACCAGTCCGACCGACTGGGGTACCTAGAACGCAATGGAGGCTTTTTGATTCATGGCTATGCAAGCCTGTTCAGACGTTTTCTTTTTAAGCCGGTCGATACGCCAGCGCATCCGTTTGCATCAAGCAACAGCACCCATGAACCCGAGGACTATAAGCCATGAAATGGATCGCTTCCCTGCCCATGTACGGCTTTGCGCCAGCAGCTCTTGGGGCGTTTTGGTCCGCAGTAAGCCAGCGTTTGCACGCCAGCGGGGTGACCGATATTCCGAATGCCTTGAGCACCCCAGACACGCCCTATTTGAATCATTGGTTACGCAACGACCTGCTGGTCAGCCAAACCTGCGGTTACCCCTTGGCGACCGAACTTAAACACCGCGTAGCAATGCTGGGTACTTTCCGTTACCGCGCCCAAGGTTGTGAGGGCATTCGTTGCTCCAGCCAACTGGTGGTGCACCCACGCAACGCGGCCAAGGGTTTGGGTGATTTTCGGGGCATGACCGTTGCCTTCAACAGCACTGATTCGCAGTCAGGCTACAACAGCCTACGCGCCATGGTGGCGCCACTGGCCGTACAGGGCCGCTTTTTTGGGCAGTCCATTGCGACCGGCTCGCACCTGGCCTCAATGCAAGCCGTGCTCGAGGGACGGGCGGATATTGCGGCGGTAGATGCGGTCACACTGGCGGGTTTGGGGGCCCAACCGGACCGCGCAATAAAGGCCTTGGTCATTATTGGGCAGACCGCGCACTACCCCGGCTTGCCTGTTATTTGCGCCAATACCGTTCCACCCGATGTTCGCCAAGCCATCCTTGACGCGATTGTGGCGGTGGTGCAAGACCCAGCCATGGCCCCGGTATGCGCCGCATTGCTGATGACAGGGTTTGAGCCCATTGCTCTGTCGGATTACGCCATTTGCCTTGCGATGCGCGACCAAGCGACCGCGCTGGGCGTTACCGAACTATAAGCCGCTTGGCGTGCCTACAGCCCCAGGCGCTGGCGGTGCAGCGATAGCTGGTGGCGCACCTGTATGGGCGCGGTGCCACCCAAAGTAGTGCGGGCATTTAACGAGCCCTCAAGGGTAAGCACTTCGTAAACATCCTGCTCCAGCGCGGGATGCAGGGTTTGCAACACCTCATAGGGCAGCTCCGCCAAATTGCATTGGCGCTCAGTGGCGGCCCGTACCACCTTGGCGACCGCCTCGTGCGCGTCGCGAAACGGCAGTCCTTTTTTGACCAGGTAATCGGCCAGATCGGTGGCGCAGGCATGGCCTTTGAGCGCGGCTGCCCGCATGGCCTCGGGCTTAACCGTGATCCCCAAAATCAACTCGGCAAAGATGCGCAGGGTGTCTTTTACGGTATCTGCCGTGTCAAACAAAGGCTCTTTGTCTTCTTGGTTGTCTTTGTTATAGGCCAGGGGTTGGCCTTTCATCAGCGTGATCAAAGCCATCAAATGACCTACCACACGGCCTGTTTTGCCTCTGGCCAACTCGGGCACGTCGGGATTTTTCTTTTGCGGCATGATGGAACTGCCTGTGCAAAAGCGATCGGCAATTGAGATAAATCCAAAACTTTGGCTCATCCACAGCACAAGCTCTTCACTTAGGCGGCTAAAGTGCAACATGATGAGACTGGCCGCGGCGGTAAACTCAATCGCAAAATCACGGTCGCTCACCGCGTCCAGACTGTTTTGACAAACGCCCTGCATCCCTAAGGTGCGGGCCACCTGTTCGCGGTCCAGCGGATAGCTGGTTCCCGCCAACGCCGCAGCACCCAAGGGAAGGCGGTTCACGCGCGTCCTGACCTCTTGCAGGCGTTCAGCATCGCGGCTGAACATTTCGACATAAGCCAGCAAATGGTGACCAAAGCTCACGGGTTGCGCCACTTGCAAGTGGGTAAAGCCCGGCAAAATTACCTCAACATTTTTCTCTGCAACCGTCACCAATGACTGCTGCACCTTCACCAGTAAATCGAGCAATACATCGATCTCATCGCGCAACCACAGGCGCACGTCGGTGGCAACCTGGTCGTTGCGGCTACGCCCCGTGTGTAGGCGCTTACCAGCCATGCCCACCAAGGCGGTCAAGCGCGCCTCAATGTTGAGGTGAACGTCTTCTAGGTCTAGCTGCCAGACAAACTGGCCCGATTCGATTTCTTGGCGTATGGTATCCATCCCAGACACAATGGATTGCCAGTCGTCGGCGCTCAAGAGGCCTTGGGCGTGCAGCATTTGCGCGTGGGCCAAAGACCCGGCAATATCCGCCCGCCACAGCCGCTTGTCAAAATCCACACTGGCAGTGTAGCGTTTGACCAGGTCGCTCATGGGTTCTGAAAACAGGGCCGACCACGCGGTGGATTTGTTGTGTAATTGGCTTTGGGTCATTGCTTGGTTTTTATTGCATCGAAGGGCACAGAAGAACATGGGAATTCTATCGGGCTTTCATTCGAAGAAGGCCCAAGCCGGTGCGGCGTTGGACATCAATCAGAGGTCGGCCCTCATGTTCAACAACTGCCAGGCGGGTATGGTGTTTCGGGCGGTGGCGCTGGTGCATGGCTTTGTTGCCGTCAGTCTATTGTTTTTGAATCTTTCCGCACTGCAATGGCTTCAGCAGGTGGCATTGGTCAGTTGGGTGACGCTACCGGCGACACTTGTTTGGCTAATACTCGGCTGCTCAAGCCGTCGTTGGTTGTATGGCAAAAGTTACGCCTTTCAGTTCAGCTACGGACTGGCACTCGGAGCCGTTTTGGGATGGGCATCGGCCAAAGGCATTTCCGCCTTGCCTATCGCATCGTTGGCCAACCCGCAACCGCTGGCCAGCAGCGCAGCGGGCGCGTTTTTGGCGGCCCTGCTGATTTGGCTGGCCAGCCTGCGCCGCAACGCGGTGGCACCCGAAAACACCACCGCGCAACTCAAGCAATTGCAGGCGCGCATACAACCGCATTTTTTGTTTAACAGCCTCAATAGCGCCATTGCATTGGTCAAACTGGAACCTGAAAAGGCCGAAATCCTGCTGCAAGACCTGTCAGACCTGTTTCACCACGCCATTTCCAAAAGCAATACGGTGCTGACATTAGAAGAAGAGTTGACCTTGGTGCGCCAGTACCTGGACATTGAAAAAATTCGGTTTGAGAGCCGTATGGAAATTCATTGGCGCATTGATGCCAATACCCTTGAGACCAAAATCGTTCCTTTGATGCTACAACCACTGGTGGAGAACGCGGTCAAGCATGGAATAGAGCCCAACTTGGAGCCAGGCCACATCTGGATAGAAACCCGCACCCTCGAACGGGTGGTTGAAATTCGCATCGAAAATTCCATAGGGCGTGCGGGTGCCATGATGCCCAAAAAACCAAGCACCGGCATTGGCCTTCGCAATGTGGCTACCCGTTTGCAACTGTTTTACGATACAGAGGCGACGATAGACACCCGAGTCGCCAATGGGCGCTACAGGGTTTTGGTACGCATTCCACGTAAACCCGCGTTGGTGTTAACCGACAATCATTCAACGTTTTTTTAGAGTTCTTATGGAAAACATTCACGTGCTGGTGGTAGACGACGAAACCCTCGCAAGGGCACGTCTGCGAGAACTGCTACGGTCGTTGGGCGTCGTGCATATTTTGGAGGCCGGATCGTCCGAGGTTGCCTACAAAATCATCGAAGACCACGAAGTGGACCTGGTCTTGCTGGACATTCAGATGCCCGGCGAGTCGGGATTGGCCTTGGCTGCACGCATCAAAGACACCCCGCAACCTCCTGCGATTGTATTTGTTACCGCGCACGACCAGCACGCGCTAGAAGCCTTCAATCTGGCCGCTGTGGACTACCTGACCAAACCCGTGCGGATTGAGCGCCTGCGGGTGGCCATCGAACGGGTGAGTTACCACTATGTCAATAGACCCAGCCCCGTGGCGGACGAGGCCATAGATGCTTCCAACACGATTTTGATCAATGAACGGCATGGTACGCGGCGCATTCCCATTAACGAGGTGCTGTACTTCAAGGCCGAACAAAAATATGTGCTGGTCAAAACCGGCAAGGCCACGTTTTTGATTGAAGAAAGCCTCAACAGCCTGCAAGAACGCTGGAGTCACGCTTTTATCCGCATCCACCGCAATGCCCTGGTGCCTACCCGTTTAATTCTGGGCCTGCGCCGCGGGGTGAATGACTGTTGGGAGATCGAACTACAAATGGTGCAGGAACGTTTGGAGGTATCAAGGCGCAACGTGGCCGAGGTACGCCATTTCATCATGAGTTCCCAATTGCCAATGGACGATTCCGCGAGCGGCCAAGCCCCCTCCAACTGACCCCCTCAAGGCCTTTCAGGCCGGTCCTTCAGTGAGACTTGTCAGCCTCTGAGGTAAACGAATCGGCGTAAAACTCATCAGACGGCAAGCCGGACAGCGATGTAAAGTCGCGCCGTGCCGCATCCACCATCACAGGTACGCCACACGCATAGACTTGGTGGCCAGACAGGTCAGGTATCTCGCGCATCACGGCTTGGTGTACCCAGCCTGTTTCGCCCGTCCACTGGTCCTCGTCTTGCGCCTCAGAGACCACCGGCACATAGCGCACCTGCGGCAGGATCTTCAACAATTCCAATAAGCCTTGGTGCATATACAGGTCCTGTGGGCGGCGACCGCCCCAAAACAATGTGGCAGGCCGCTGTATGCCAGCGGCTGCCATATGTTCCAGCAAAGCTTTGATGGGCGCAAACCCGGTGCCAGAGGCCAACAAAACCATGGGTTTATCTGAATCGCGTAGGTAAAAGCTGCCAAACGGCCCTTCTACGCGCAAGATCTCTTTTTCTTGCATACGCAAAAACACATGGTCGGTAAAACGCCCCCCCGGCATGTGGCGCAGATGTAGCTCAACACCGGTGCCCTGCCCTGGCGCATTGGCCATGGAGTAGCTTCGCCGCAGTCCTCCGGTTAACAACACCTCGATGTACTGGCCCGGGTGGTACTTAAAGGTATTGCCTGCGGGCAATTGCAAACGCAGAATAGCCACATCGGGCGATACCTTTTCTATTGACGCCACGCGCACCGGCATTTTGACAATCGGCAGGGCTCCTTCAGCCCCCACCAGCTTGGACTCCAACACCACGTCGGTGATGGCGCGTGCGCAGCAAGTCAGCACGTAGCCGTCGGCCTCTTCAGCGGCCGAAAGTGCTTTCTCTTGATGCGCCCTGTGGATGACTGTTCCCGCCAATTTTTTGCATTTACACGAGCCGCAGGCCCCGTCTTTGCAGCCATAGGGCAGTGTCAACCCGGCGCGAATCCCGGCGGTCAAAATCTCCTCATCGGGTGCGGTCTCAAAACTACGTCCGCTGGGCTCAAATGTGATCTTCAAAACTAAACTCCAGTTGGTTGCGCACCGCGCGCAGCCCCATGTTCGATAATATCGCATCAGGTATTCTCACCATGGCCCTCTCAAACACCCATCCTGGCGCATTGCCCCGACTTTTTAGGCGAAACCGCGTATTGATCGTGGGTTGCGGTGACATAGGGCAGCGGGTGGCGGCGCTCGGCACGTCCGCTGCCGTTAAAACCTACGCGCTTAGCAGCTCTCCAGCCAAGTACTCGAATTTAAGAAAACTGGGCCTAACCGTGGCGGGCGGCAATTTGGACGATCTGGCCACCCTGCACCGACTGGCGGGCATCGCACACAGGGTGTTGCATCTTGCGTCCCCCCCGGGCCAGGGGTGGGACGATACACGCACTGCCCAATTGCTAAGCGTGCTCAACCAAAGAAAAGCACCCCGGCAACTGGTGTACGCCTCCACCACCGGCGTATACGGTGACAAAGCCGGTGCCGTGTGCACCGAAGCCACGCCGCCCAACCCCCTCACCCCAAGGGCCAAGCGTCGGGCCCATGCGGAGCAACTGGTTCGCCAGTTTGGGCGTGCTACCGCGTGTGGCTGCACCACATTGCGCGTACCCGGTATTTACAGCCCCGACCGCAGCGGTGCCCAAGTGCGCGAGCGCCTAACCCGCCAGACCCCCGTGTTGGTGCGTGAAGACGACGTGTACACCAACCACATCCATGCCCATGACCTGGCCCGTGCCTGCTGGTTGGCCCTTTGGAAGGGGCCTTCACAACGCACAATCAACGTATGCGACGACTCGGCCTACTTAATGGGTGACTATTACGACCTGCTGGCCGATAGGGCAGGGCTGCCCCGACCTCCGCGCGTCAAGCGTTCTACCGCGTCAACCGAGCTGCCGTTGCAACTGCTGAGCTTTATGGGTGAATCGCGCCGCCTGTCCAACCAACGGCTAAAGGCTGAGCTGGGCCTGCGTTTGCGCTACCCTACGGTGCAAGAGGGTTGGGCATCGCTAGGTGCGCTTTAGCCGCCTTTTGCAGGGGTGGTTTGCACACACCGGTAGCGCGCCAGCGTCTGGGCTCTGGCCTCTTGATGGTCAACTATGGGCAGCGGGTAGTCTTGCCCCAGACGCACTGACCCCAGTAATTCAGCGGGTGCCATCCAAGGGGCATGGCGCAGCGCCGGTGGCAGTTGGGCCAGCACCGGCAGGTAGCGCGCTAAAAACTTACCGTCAGGGTCAAATTTTTTGCTTTGCAGCACCGGGTTAAATATGCGAAAAAACGGCTGGGCGTCGCACCCGCTGGAGCTGGCCCATTGCCAGCCGCCGTTGTTAGAGGCCAGATCAAAGTCGTTGAGTTTTTCCGCAAAATAGGCTTCGCCCCAACGCCAGTTCAGGCCCAGGTGTTTGCACAAAAAGCTCGCCGCCACCATGCGCAATCGGTTGTGCATATAGCCGGTTTGGTTGAGTTGGTGCATGGCTGCATCCACCAGCGGATAGCCTGTGGCCCCCATGCACCACGCGTCAAACCGCGCTTTGGCCAGCACCCCTTTTTCCCACTCGATTTTGTCGTAAGCGGGCTTGAAAGAGGCCTGTGTAACTTGCGGAAAGTTGGCCAGAATCTGCGCATAAAAATCACGCCACACCAACTCGTTGAGCCAAACCTGGGCGCCGGGTGATTGTTCCTGCGCGCGCCGCCATGCGAGCGCGGCCACTTGCCGCACAGAAACCGTACCAAACCGCAGGTGTATGCCCAGGTAGCTCGGGCCTTTAACGGCCGGGTAATCACGGGTTTTGTCGTAGCGATCCAAGCGTGGCAAAAAATCGGCCAACAATGACTGCCCACCCTGGCTGCCCTTGCCCAGCTTGTCAGACGTGTGAACGGCTTGGTCAAACCCCAATTGCGCCAAGGCCATAGGGGGTGTGGCAAGGTCCTTAGGGGGGGTGCGCAAGCCAGCGGCCAGTGATTCTGTGGGGTAAGGGGCAAGGTCAGCAGGGGTGAGTTTTTTCAACCATGCGTTTTTGTAGGGCGTAAACACCGTATAGGGGTGGCCCGCTGCGCTAAGCACCTCCTGGCGCTCAAAAATCACATGGTCTTTAAAGGTTTTTAAACCTATACCGCGCTCGGCCAATCGCCCTCTGACCTGCCGGTCTCTTTGCAAGGCGAAAGGCTCGTCGTCGTGGTTGGCAAACACCCATTGCACGCCCAGGGCCTGTGCCAGTGCAGGGATTTCATCGGCCGAGTTCCCATACCGTTGTATCAGCACCCCGTGTACCGGCGCTTGGCCTGCGTGGTGGTGGTTGACCCAAGCAGACAATTGCCGCTCCAAATCGGCAAGCGCGTCATGGATAAACGCCACGCGCCGGTCGGTTCTGGGCAGTGGCTCCAAAATCTCGCGCTCGTACACAAACACGGCAAACACCTGCTGGCAGGACCGCAGTGCGTGGTAAAGTGCCGCGTGATCGGCGCTGCGCAGGTCACGCCTAAACCATACTAAGCCTTTGGATGAGGTCTCGTTCATGCCTGTATGTTAACCGCCCCCTAGCCCCGATGACACTTCGTAAATCTCAACTCGACGGCGTTGCCTACGGCACCTTGGTGATTTGTTGCCTGTTATGGGGCTACCAACAGGTGTTGGTCAAAGCCACCATGCCCGAACTGGCTCCCGTGTTTCAGGCCAGTGTGCGGTTTTTGGGTGCCACGCTGGTACTTATGGCTTGGTGCCATTGGCGGCGCATCCCGTTATGGCAGGCCGACGGTAGCCTCAAGATAGGACTGATGGCGGGCACACTGTTTGCTATTGAATTCGCTTTTATGTTTCATGCCCTGCAATACACCACCGCCTCGCGTACTACTGTGTTTGCCTACACCTCGCCGTTTTGGGTAGCCTTGCTGGTGCCGCTGTGGGTGGCCACCGAGCGCATTGGCAAATGGCAATGGGTGGGTTTGGTACTGGCCTTTGCCGGGGTCGTGATTGCCCTGGCCGACGGTTTGCGTGGCCACGACAGTTTGGACCCATTGACCTGGAAAGGCGACTTGATGGCACTGGCAGGAGGCTTGTTTTGGGGCTTGACCACGGTGTTGATACGTGCAAGTGGCCTTACAAAAATTTCTGCCGAAAAGCTGCTCTTCTATCAAATTGGTATGAGCGGCCTTTTGCTTCCCTTTGTGTCGCTGGGCCTGGGGGAGAGTTGGACATTTCGCTGGAGTGCATTTGCCACGGGGTCGATACTGCTGCAAACAGTGGTGGGGGCCTTTGCCAGCTACCTGGCCTGGATGTGGTTGCTGGGCCGCTACCCCGCAACCAAAGTCGCGGCATTCGTATTTTTGACGCCCATCTTTGCCCTGCTGATTGGCGCTTTTTGGTTGTCAGAACCCATTACCCATTCACTCATGGCCGGTTTGGTACTGGTGGCCATGGGCATCGTGCTGGTCAACAAAAGATAACCCAAAGCCCGTCACTTACGAACGCCTTGCCCAGCGCCCAATCACCAGGGCCAAGCCACCTGCCACCACGCCCCAAAAGGCCGACCCAATCGACGCGATCACCACGCCACTTAGCGTCACCAAAAACGTGACCAACGCCGCTTCACGTTCATCGGGCTCGGCCAGGGCGGTATTCAAACTACTGGCTACCGTGCCCAGCAAGGCCAAACCCGCAATGGCCATGATGAGGTCCTTTGGAAAGGCTGCCAGCAAAGCGACAAACGCCGCGCCGCACAGTCCAATCACAATGTAAATGCCACCGCACACCACGGCGGCGGTATAGCGTTTGGCCGGGTTTTGATGCGCCTGCGGCCCCATGCAAATGGCCGCTGTAATCGCACTTAAATTGAGCGCAAACGCGCCAAACGGCGCCAGCACCAAAGTGGCAGCCCCCGTTAAGGTAATGACTTTCGAGATGGGGATGGTTCCAGCCGTCTGCCCTGGTGTGGCCGCGTCATAGCCAAAGGCACGAATCGCCGCAACACCGGGCAGGTTTTGCGATGCCATGGTCACCACCCACAGAGGCAACGCCAAACCCAGCAGCGCCGGGAGCGTTAGCTCTGGCATGACAAATACCGGCGTGGCCAGTGCCCATTCAATGCCTTGCACTGAAATATGCCCCTGCGCGGCCGCCAGGGCCACGCCCGCTGCAAAGGTCAGGGTAACGGCATATCGCGCCGTGGCCCGTTTGGCCAGCAGGTAGACCAGTAGCATGGCCGCCACCAGCACCAAGGACGATTCCAAGGCTTTGAAGGCCTGCAAACAAAACCGAGCCAACACACCGGCCAACAAGGCGTTGGCCAGGCTCAACGGCACCCGTTTAACGCCTTTTTCAAACCACCCCGTGGCCCCTACCACCACCGTTGCAACGCCAGCCACCATAAAGGCCGCCACCGCGTGGGCCATGGTAAATTGCCCAGTCGCGCCTGCGGCGGCCAACACGGCCGCGCCCGGCGTCGACCAAGCCACCATCACCGGCGCGCGCCACCACAGAGAGGGCAAGGCGCTGCACAACCCCATGCCAAGCCCCAAGGCCCAAATCCACGACGCCACCATTGCAGGGGTAGCCCCCAAAGAAGTAGCCGCTTGAAACACAATCGCCACCGAACTGGTAAACCCGATCAGCACCGCAACAAATCCGGCAGTGGCCGATGAAAGGCTGAGGTCTTTAAAGAAATGAGCTTGCATGGAGTATGACTTGGATAGGGTTGTCTTTAGGGCGGCAAGCGCCCCTCGAAAATGCAATTAGCCAAAGGGTCCGTTTTTTTGAATGCGCTGGCCCGCAACCGCGTTGAGCGCCTCAGGCGTTACCTGATGGGGCGCCACCTCAAACAGGGGCTGCAGCACAAAGGCGCGTTCATACATACGGGGGTGGGGCACGGTTAGTGTGGGCGAGTTGATGGTGGCCTCACCGTAGCGCAACAGGTCTAAATCCAGGGTGCGTGGGGCGTTTCGGTAGGGCCGCTCGCGGCCCAGATCAAGCTCTATGGATTGCAGGTGGTCGAGCAAAGCCATTGGCCCTAGAGCAGTATGCAGGGCCACCACGGCATTGAGGTAATCGGGGCCGCTTGCATCCACCGGCGCACTGCCGTACAGGCTGGACACGGCGGTCACCTGCGTTAACGGCAAGGCGCGCAAGGCAGTCAAGGCCTTTTGCAAAGCAGCGGCGGCGTCGCCCAGGTTGGCCCCCATCCCAACGTATGCCTGCACCGCTTCACGCGGCGGCTGATCTGCCGCAACGGCTTCTTTAGTCACCTTCATGGGATGGTGCGGCGGGTCCGTTGGGGCGGCGCGGGCGGCGACGGCGTTTGCGTGCCGGTGCGCCCTCAAGGTCTGCCGGCGCCGACGCGGTGGGGTCTTGCGTTTCGGGCGCTGGCTTGGGAGCCGCAGCGTCTACAGCAGTGGCATTGCTACGTCTGAGGCCTCTGCTGCGCGTGGGACGGGTTTCGTCGCGCACCGCGCTCAGCATGGCTTCACGGGTGTCGTCATCGGTGCCGTAAAAGGTTTGCCACCAGTCCACCAGGGTTTGGTCCACTTCCCCGGTTTGGCCACGCAGTTGCAAAAAGTCAATGCCGGCCCTAAACCGTGGATGGTCCACTAGGCTGTAGGGCCCTGAGCCCACGCGTTTGTCAAAGCGCGCCTGCAAGGTCCAGATTTCCCGCATATCGGCGGCCAACTTGCCCCGGCCCGATACATCGCCAATACGGGCATCAAACACCTCGTCGATTGCCGTTTGCAAGGCGGGCATGCGGTGTACCCCATTGGCTTGGATTTTCATCCATCCCTCGTACACGTCCTGCCACAGCAACACGGCCAACAAAAACCCGGGCGCTACCGCTTTACCCTCTGATACTCTTTGATCGGTGTCTTCCAGCACCCGTCGCACCAGCGGTTGGGTAAACCGCTCGACCATCAAATCCAGCAGCGGGTACAGGCCTTTGTTCAGATGCAGATGAATCAACTGCTCCATGCTGGCCACGCCATGGCCGGTTTGTACCAGCTTGAGCATTTCATCAAACATACGGCTTTGTGGGACCGCCTCCAACAGGCTTTGGCACTGCACCAACGGCTTGGCCGTTTTGGGCTCTAACCCAAACCCAAGCGCGTTGAGTTTGGCGGCAAAGCGGATGGCACGCAGTATGCGAACCGGGTCTTCACGGTAGCGGGTCAACGGGTCGCCGATCATGCGTATCACACGCTTTTTGGTGTCTTCCAAACCCTTGTGGTAGTCCACCACCACCTGCGATTGGGGGTCGTAATACATGGCATTGATGGTGAAGTCCCGCCGCGCGGCGTCTTCGTGCAAGGAGCCCCACACGTTGTCGCGCAGCACGCGCCCGCTGGCGTCCACGGCGTGCTTGAGGTGCACAAGATCGGCTTTACTGGTTTTTTCATTGCCTGCAACGGCCTCGGCCGCCGCGTTGTCCAGATAAGCCCTAAAGGTAGACACCTCGACCACCTCGTGTTCGCGCCCTCTGCCGTACACCACATGCACAATACGAAAGCGTCTACCAATAATGAAGGCCCGTCTGAACAAGGCTTTCACTTGCTCGGGCGTGGCGTCGGTGGCCACGTCAAAATCTTTGGGTGTCAGGCCGAGTAACAGGTCACGCACCGCACCGCCCACAATGTAGGCCTCGTAGCCCGCATCTTGTAAGGTGCGCACCACGTCCAAAGCGCGGTGGTCCACTTTTTTCAGATCGATCTGGTGCACATCTTGCGGCCATTGCTCGCGGTGGCCAAAGGAAGTAGCGCCTTTTTTGGCACTTTTGCTGCCGGTGCCGCCAAGCAGTTTTTTGATAAAAGTCTTAATCATTGTTGTGTTTCATTGGGGTGCGCTGGGCACGTTGGGGCTTTCACACCCAGGCAATTTGTGTGCCGCACCAGGCCCGCACCATAACCCTTTATCGCTTTTCAAACAGGTCCAATACGCGCCAGCCGCGTTGGATTGCCAAGGCACGCAAAGCCGGGTCGGGGTTGGTGGCCACCGGTTCTTGCACGCGCTCTAGCAAGGGCAAATCATTCATGGAATCAGAGTAAAAGGTGAGGTGCACATCGGCCCAATCCAAGTGGCGCTTGGCCAGCCATTGTGCCACTCGATGCACCTTACCTTCCCGCGCAGAGGGGATACCTTCAATTTCACCGGTAATCCAAGCCTGCGCGCTTGGCATTTGGCCTTCACCGCAGTATCCCACGAGTTGGACCGCGATCAATTCGTCCACACCAAACGCCTTGGCAATGGGGCGGGTCACAAATTCATTGGTTGCGGTCACGATAAGCACCTCGTCGCCGGCCTGCCTGTGCGCCTGCACCAGCGCCTGTGCCTGTTGGGTTATGGCGGGCACAATCACCTCTGCCATAAACTGTTGGTGCGCCAAGTGGCTGGCCATCTCGCCCTTTAGGCGCAGGGCCTCGGTGGCAAAACGCACGTAGGCGGCGATGTCCAAGCTGCCGTTTTTGTAGTCGGCATAAAACTTTTCATTTTGGGCCGTGAAGTAGCCGGGATCGGTCCAACCGATGCGGGTGGTAAACACCCCCCACTCGTAATCAGAATCTACGGGCAAAAGGGTGTGGTCCAGGTCAAACAGGGTCACTTTTTTCACGCGTCGCCCTCCATGGACTTAAACATGGCGTTGATCAGAGGCACGGTAACGCCTCGCTTGGCCTCTAAAGAAAACGTATCTAGGCGGTCTAGCAATTGGTGCAGGCTGGACAGGTCACGGCTAAAGCGCAGCATCACATAGTCCAGCACCTCGTGGCTCAACACAATGCCACGGGCGTGGGCAGCGCTTTTAAGCACCTCGCGCACGTGTGCCTCCGACAAGGGGTGCAAGGCCATTACCTGCCCCTGCGACAACCGCGAACGCACGTCATCGCGCAGGGTTAAATTGACCGGCGGCACCGGCCCGGCGGCAACCACGTTGCAGCCCACGCTTTGGGCATGAATCATCCAGGCAAACGCGGTCTGTTGCTGTGCCGGTGTGAACCGGTGCACGTCGTCCAACAAAATCACCCGCCAGGCCGGGTCAAAGGCCTGCTGGGGCTCACCGCCCGATTGCGTCAGGTCAAGCGCAGACCACACCCCCATTTGCCCGGCACCTAGTCCCATGCCGGCTAACTGCCGCCACGCGGCCCGCAACAAGTGCGTCTTTCCCGTACCCGGTGGGCCCCACAGGTACACAAGGGGTGCACCCGGCCCATTCAACGACGCCTGCACCGCTTGCAAAGCAGGCGCGTTACGCTCGGCCTGGTAATTGTCAAACGAAGGCTCACTCCCTGCGCTGATGGGTAATGCAATCTGTTTCAAAACGAAGGGGCTAAGAATAAGTGGCAGTCCACGGTAAACCTGCTAACCCGCATAAAACTTGCTGGATAGGTACAGGGTCTGCAAGCGTCGCAACCCCACCAGCAGCACGGCGCTGGCGGGCAGGGCGATCAAAATACCGACAAAGCCCAATACCTGCCCAAAGGCCAGCAGGGCAAAAATCACGGCCAAGGGGTGCAGACCTATGCGTTCGCCCACCAGTTTGGGGGTTAGAAATATGCTTTCAATAACTTGCCCCAGTCCGTACACCACCGCCACCATCACCAGCGCCCAACTAGAGGCAAACTGCAAAAACCCGGCCAACAGCGCCAACACCAAGCCCAGTCCAAAGCCCAGGTAAGGAACAAACACCGCAAGACCTGTGAACACGCCTATGGGCAGTGCCAAATCCAACCCAAACAAGGCCAGTCCCACGCTGTAAAAAACGGCCAAAACCAACATGACCAACAACTGGCCACGCAGGTATTGCCCCAACACCTCGTCGGCCTCGTGGGTAAAGCTATCCACCGCCGGGCGCAGCGGCGCGGGCACCCAACGCAGCGTCTTTGACACCAACGCGTCCCAGTCCATCAAAAAATAAAACAGCGCAACGGGCACCAAAATGGCGTTGCTAATCACGGTCATGGCCACACTGCCACCAATTTTGAGCGAGGCCAAAACCTGGCCAAACGCGTCGTCAAAATTCGTTCCGAGGTACTTCAAAACAAAGGCCTTGATTGCCCCTACGTCCAGATTCACCTTAAAGCCCCATTGTGCGAGCAGCGGGTCCAATACCCGCGCCAGCTTTTCAAACACCAGGGGCACCTGGTCTTTAAGCAACGGCAACTCTTTGGCCAGTATCGGCACAATCAGCAGGGCCACCCCAGCCAACGCAATCAAAAACAACAGCTCCACCAACACCACCGCCAGCGTACGGGGCAACTTGCCTTTGCTGCGGCGGACCAACCATCCCACCATAGGGGCCAAGGCATAAGCAATCACCGCAGCGATCAAAAACGGCGTCAGCACCGGGCCGAGCAACCACACTAGGCTGCAAAGAGCGGTAACGATCGCAACACCGATCAGCGTGGAACGGGTAGAGCGCGTAAGTGCTAGGGGGGATTGCATACAAGTGGGGCGGGCGGCAACCGTAAAATAAAGGGGCATTCTAACTTCTTCGCCTCAAATCGCATCTCCCCACGCCCTTCTTAACTGGCGGGACAGCGCGGCTGGTCAAGCGCCCTGCCCCATACCCGTACCCCTCATTGCCCGCCTCACCTCTACCCACCCCCTCACCACCATGACATCCCCCGCCCACCCCAACCCCCTCAGTTACAAAAGTGCCGGTGTAGACATTGCGGCGGGCGACGCCCTGGTCGAACGCATCAAACCCCTGGCCAAAAAAACCATGCGCGAGGGCGTGATGGCGGGCATTGGCGGCTTTGGCGCACTGTTTGAAGTGCCCAAGCGTTATAAAGAACCCGTGCTGGTCAGTGGTACCGATGGCGTTGGCACCAAACTCAAACTGGCCTTTGAATGGAATATGCACGACACGGTAGGCATTGACCTGGTTGCCATGAGCGTGAACGACGTACTGGTGCAAGGGGCCGAGCCCCTGTTCTTTTTGGACTACTTTGCCTGCGGGCACCTGGATGTAGAGACCGCCGCCACGGTGATTGGCGGTATTGCCAAAGGCTGCTTCGACAGCGGCTGCGCCCTTATAGGCGGCGAAACCGCTGAAATGCCTGGGATGTACCCTGACGGCGAGTACGACTTGGCAGGCTTTGCGGTAGGGGTGGTCGAAAAATCAAAAATTCTGGATGGCCGCACCATAGCGGCGGGCGACGTGGTGCTGGGCTTGGCCAGTAACGGCGTGCATTCCAACGGATTTAGCCTGGTCAGAAAGTGCCTAGAGCGGGCAGCGCACCAATTGCCTCTCACGCTGGACGGCCAACCCCTCAAACAGGCCTTGATGGCACCCACCCGCCTGTATGTCAAACCCATGCTCAAGGTGCTGGCCCAGCACCCCATCAAAGGTCTGGCGCATATCACGGGGGGCGGCTTGTTAGAGAACATTCCACGCGTTTTGCCAACGGGCACCTGTGTAGAACTCAACCCCGCCGCCTGGCCCCAAACCGAGTTATTTGCCTGGCTTCAGGCCACAGCAGGTATCGACGACGCAGAGATGAACCGCACCTTCAACAACGGCATTGGCATGGCAGTGGTCGTTGCGGCCGATCAAGCCGCCGCCGTTAGTGCCGCCTTTGGGGCAGAAGGTGAAACGGTGTACCGCATAGGCACTGTACAGCGCACAGACTTGGCACCGCATGTGGTTTTGAAAACCTAGGCCGCGGCTTAGAGCCTAAAAAATCTCGGTCTAATTCAGTTGCATTCTGATTTCGGCCAGCCTTTTGGCTATCGCGGCCGTTTGCGTTGAATCACTGCAAACGTCAAGGTAGTTGGACAAATCGTCGTCGGCGCTTTTGATATGCCCTAACTCGGCGTGGACCAAGCCACGCTCCCTTAGGTAGTCGGCCTCTTTGGGCAATAGCACCACCAGGCGGTCCAGGACCTGCAAGGACTTGGACCAGTCCTCCTCTGCCGTGTAAATCTCTTTTAGATTGCGCAGCATGCGGGCCAGTATCTCGCGCGGGGTGGCGCTTTGCAGGTAAAAAGCCAACAAGGCATCCGTTTCTGTGGCGTCGCGCTGCGGCTGTGAGCGCTTGACCAATGGGTCTAAACGTTCTATCAATTCTTCGCGGCTGAGGGACATTCCACTCACCGGGTCCATCACCGCGTGGCCTTGGGCGATGCGGATTTTTACCAAAAAATGCCCCGGAAACGACACCCCACTGGCTTTAAGACCAATGCCCTGCGCCACCTCCAACCACAGCACCGCCAAGGTCACCGCAATGCCGCGCCTCCGGGCAAGTACAGCCGTGATGAAACTGTTTTCAGGGTCGTAGTAATGGTTGACGTTACTGGCAAACCCCAACTGCCCATAAAAGTACTGGTTGAGCACGCGCAGACGTTGCAGGGGTGGCGCGTCCAGGGGCATGCGGGCTTTAACCTTTTGCACCATACGGTCCACGTCAGCGAGGGTGGCAGACATATCAATGTCGGGGTACTGGTCTTGTGCAATGGCCGCTGCTGCCTCTAGCAATGGCAGCTCGTCGTCTGACTGCACCAGACTGGCAAAGTATTCAAGTGGGGTTGGAACGCTAATGGAGAACATAGTTTGAAAATTAGGAATCGCAACAGCCAAATTGAACCGTGTTTGCCCCTGCTTTACGGCCGCACCAGGCGCTTAAGGTTAAAGCGCAACAATGCCAATGCCCCAAAAAATACGGCCGCGGCCAAAACAATATCACCAGCCAGAATCAAGGCACGTAGCGCTTTGCCCCCTTCGGGGTTCAACCAATTGATCTGGCCATTGGCCCAGAACAATACGCCCCCCATCAAGGCGGTCGCCACCACCACCTGCAACAAAAACAACCCCCAACCCGGCTGGGGCACAAATACGCCTCGGCGCACCAACACCCACAACAGACCCCCCGCGTTGATCAACGCGCCCACGCCAATTGACAAAGCCAGCCCCGCGTGCTGTAGCCAGGGCACCCATAGCAGGTTTAGCAATTGGGTGACCACCAATACCACCACCGCAATTTTTACTGGGGTGCTGGTATCTTTATTGGCATAAAACCCAGAGGCCAACACCTTGATGGCCACCAACCCCAAGAGGCCCACGCCATAGGCTTGCAGTGCCTTGGCCGTTTGCAGCGCATCGGTTGCCAGATAGGCCCCATAGTGAAAAAGCGTGGCGGCCAGCGGCACATGAAACAACAACAGGGCGCAAGCGCAGGGCAAGCCCAAAACCACCACCAAACGCAATCCCCAATCGAGCATGGCACTGTATTGCTCCACCTGCATGGCGGCACGGGCGGCGCTCAGGCGTGGGGTTAAAACCACGCCCAGAGCCACCCCTAACATGGCAGTGGGGAACTCCATCAACCGGTCCGCATTGCTTAACCACGTCACACTACCCGTGGCCAGCCGCGAGGCAATCTGGGTATTAATCAGCAATGAGATCTGCGATACCCCCACCCCGAACAACACTGGCAGCATCAGGCGTAACACCGAACGGGTGGACTCGTCTTTATAGGCCGCTCGGAACCGAGTCCAAGTCAGTCCGAAATCCGGGAACCGCCCTAGGCGTGCCAGCGCCCACCCCTGCAGCCCTAACTGCAACACGCCGCCCAACAAGACACCGGCGGCCATGGCGTATATAGGCTCAACGCCCTGGCTACCCAACCACGGCCCCAGCAGCCAGGCCGCAGCGATCATCGAAAGGTTAAGCAGCACAGGCGCCATCGCGGGTACTGCAAATCGCTGGTAGGTGTTGAGCACCGCGGCGCACAACCCTGCCAAAGAGATCAAGCCAAGATAGGGAAACATCCACCGCGTCAGGCCAATGGCCGTTTCGTAGCCCTGAGGGTTTTGTTGCAGCCCCCCAGCCATCAACCACACCAACGCTGGCGCGCCTATCACGCCCACCACGCAGGTGAGGGTCAGCACCCACAACAACACCGTGGCAATCTGGCTGACAAACTGGGCCGCGGCCTCGTCGCCTTTTTGTACTCTGGCATAGCCCAAGCTGGGTACAAACGCTTGGCTAAAGGCCCCTTCGGCAAAGAAGCGCCTGAACATATTGGGAATGCGAAACGCCACGTTGTAGGCGTCGGTCAGGGCGCTTGCGCCAAAGGTGGCCGCAATCAACTGGTCCCGAATCAATCCGGTGATTCGGGACAGCAAGGTGAACAAAGAAACAGTGGAAACAGATTTGAATAGCGACACGCGTTGGAGTTTAGCGCTTTGCCCAAGGCCCTAGTCAGCCCGCCCAACCAAATTGCACGCATCGCAACGGCAAGCCCAGCGCTGCGCAGCTAACGCGAGATAAAACACAAAAGTGTTAGAATGTTGGGCTTTGCTGACATCATCTGCTTTCAAATAAGGACCATCATTCATGGCATCGACCAAACCCAAAAAGAAAAATCCGCGCCTAGCCTCTGGCCGTAAACGCGTTCGTCAAGACGAAAAAATCAACGCCGCGAACACCTCGCTGCGCTCGCAATACCGCACCGCCGTCAAAAATGTAGAAAAAGCAGTTTTGACCGGTGACAAAGCCAAAGCCACAGAGCTGTTTGCCAAAATGCAAACAGTGGTGGACACGGTTGCCGACAAAGGCATCTTCCACAAAAACAAGGCCGCTCGAGACAAAAGCCGTCTTAGCACCAAAGTCAAAGCATTGGCCAGCGCTGCTTAATTTCTAATTAAGTTAAGCACTAGCCTTCACTTTAGCCCAGAGCCTTAGGGCTCTGCCGTATCGCAAGGTGCGCTGTCAGTAAAGCAAAAAAGCAAAAAGCCGCTCTTCATTGTGTTGAGCGGCTTTTTTGTTGGTGTATGTGTTTTGGTCGCCATTCACAGGCATAAATTACTTGCACATTGAACCACTAAACGCTACGATGTAAAAGTGAAATACTCTGATAAAAAGCATTTTCCTGGCGCTGCTTCTCACTTTATCCAAGACCTATCTAGGGTGGGTCGAGTGTTCTTCACGTTAGATGAACTCTTATCTAAGACAGAGCTATCACCCATTGCAGCCAAACATCAATTGCTTCGCTTGGGAGAGCTAGTCGTTCGGATCACCCCACGGCAACCCTACTTTCTCATCGTGCGTCCAGAACACCGTGCTTTTGGCGCGCCCCCTGTAGATTGGTGGCTGGATGACTACATGCGCCAAATCGGTCGTCCCTACTATATTGCCCTCCTCTCGGCTGCCACGATGTTGGGCTCCGGTGCGCAGGCCATCCAACAAACGCAAGTCATCACGGATATCGCTAAACGCGATATCACCTTGGGAAGAATTCACGTCAAATTTTTCATAAAGACAGCTATTGAAAAATCAGTCACAACCCAAGCAAAGAGCGCATACGCACCACTGCGTATCAGTTCCATCGAGACAACCATTTTCGATTTGGTTCGTTACGCCAACAGTCTTGGCGGCATCGAGCGCATGATAGAAACCATTGCCCCCATGATTCACAACGCCAAGCCAGCCTCTATCGATGCAGTACTTCAGGTTGAAAATGAGATTGCCTCCATTCAAAGGCTAGGCTTTATCTTTGAAAAAATGGGCGCCGAAAAATTTGCAAAAATTGCATCCAAGTGGCTCCCCAAAAAACCTCAGTCCGTTTTTCTCTCCAGTCAACCTCGCCGGGATGGCTATTCAGCGCCCAACAATCAATGGAAAGTGATTGACAACACAGGAGCCTTTCGGTGACTCAAATCACGCGCCGCGACATCGTCGCTCACCAATCCACCGTTCCATGGCCCAATGCAAGGCAGGTTGAACAAGACCTTTTGCTTTGCCGAGCAATGACCGCGATTTTCAAAGATGAGTTTCTCAAGACCCAAGTGGCCATGCGCGGAGGGACGCTTCTGCACAAAGTTCATCTGGCACCCGCTTCAAGGTATAGCGAGGACATTGACCTTGTGGTGATCGGTGACCGGCCCAAGGAGCATATCGAGAAGGCCATCAATAGGGTTCTGGCACATACTCTTGGAAGCCCAAAGAAATCCATTTGGCGGTTTGTGAAACTAGCGGTTAGGAACATTGTTCGGCCCTCAGAGATTTTGCAGCAAACCTACAGCGTCCCGTCCCTCACCGATCCTCAAGGCGCGCCGCTTGAGATTGTTGTTGAAGCCAACGTAAGCGAGAGAACGCCTCACCGACCCATTGTCCAATTGCCGTTCTCCTACCCGTTTCGTGGAGAAAGTGTCTCTGTCCGTATCACCGGGTACGACATTCACGAAATGCTTGGAACCAAAATGCGAGCCATGTTCCAACGTCGCAGAGGACGTGATCTATTTGATTTGTACTGGGCTCTTCAATACTCTCAAATCGCCATAGTCCCCAGCGAGATCATTGATTCCTTCCTGCATTACATGGCGCAGGAGAACACCAACGCCGAGCGCGCGGAACTGATTGAGCTGTTGCGAGGCCACCTAAGAGATTCTGGATTCTTAAACGATATGAGGCCCCTGCTGCGGACGGGTTTACATTACGACCCACTTGAAGCGGGAGAGTATGTCATCAGCCGTCTTCTTGATCTTTTACCTGCACAACCCTGAAAACGCGACCGAAACCTAGCCAGAGTGTTTCTAGGGAACCTCTGCAAAACTCGCTGTGCAGATATGAGCCACGAGAATGGATGCACCACAAGGCGGATTTTGCAGCTCATACCGGGCGGTATGAGCCAAAAAGCCAACGCAGTGGGGCGCCATTATCGGGGCCTCAGATCGCGCATGGGGTTTTGCAGAGGTTCCCTAACGTTGCACATGCACCATCCGCTGCGGGTAGGGAATAGAGATACCGTTGGCCTGCAAAGTCGCCAGCACTGCAAAATTGACATCCGAGACCACATTGCCCTGCCCGTTATGCGGATCGGCTATCCAAAAATGAAGATTGAATGCCAAACCATCACTGGTCAAGCGCTCCAGCAGGGCTACAGGGGGTGGATCGGCCAACACCCTTGCACAACCCAATGCTGCGGACTCTAACAAGGCCTTTACGGCAACCGCATCACTGCCGTAAGCCACTAACACGCTGACCTGTAGCAGCACCTGGGAGTGGCCCAATGACAGGTTTTCAACGCGTTGGGTAATCAGCATTTCATTGGGCACCACGGACTCGCGGCCGTTGCCCGCACGCACCAAGGTGTAGCGGGTTTTAATGTCCACCACCACGCCCTCAAAACCGTCTACCTTTACGTTGTCGCCTATACGCAGGCTGCGCTCTAGCAGCACCACAAAGCCGCTTACATAGTTGGCTGCCAGCTTTTGCAACCCGAACCCTAAACCGACCCCCAAAGCGCCGCCCAGCACCGAGAGCGCCGTTAAATCCACCCCCACGATGGACAGGGTCACCAAACCGCCCAGCAGCAACATACCCGCCCGAATCGTGTTGCCCATGACCTTGCGCAAGGACAGGTCTTGCACCGTGGTTTGCAGCAAGCGCTTTTCGATGAGCTTGGAAATCCAAAGCGTTAAGGCAAGTACAAAGCCGCAAGCCAACACGCCATCAATGATGGTGCGGGCGCTGATTTTGTTTTTACCCAGGTGAAAGGTGATTTGATCTAGCTCGGCCAGCATAAAAGGCGCAAGCCCCGTGAGCCAGGCCATGACGGTTAGCCATGCTGCCCACGACAAAAACCGCTCCACCACTTTGGCCCAGGCCGAGGCCGGAAACGCCGTCACGATGACGCGTGCAAACAGCCGTATCACCGCCAGCGTGGCCAGCACCGGCACGGCCACCACCAAGAGGCCCAACACAGGTGGGTGATCCACCTTCCAGCGGTAGGCCATGTATACAGCGACCAGTGCCACCACCGGAAACAAGACCCCATCGATCAGTCGCCTGCCAAACCAAACCGAATCAAGCGTATGCCGACGCCCCATCAACCATGTCAACCCCAGCGCAGAACCCAGGGCGGCCAACAACAGCCCAAGCTCTAGCAACAACTCACCACTACCGTAACGCAGCATTGTGGTGAGGTCCACCGCCTGAAAAAAGTGTTGCTCCATCGCGCCCAACCCTAACGTGATTTGGATTTGTTGACAAAAGCACCAATGCCACCTTGCGCGCAGGGAGCCATCATGTTTTGTGCCATGGTTTGCGCGGCTAGCTCATAGGCAGCGGCCAAACCCAGGCCTTGTTGCGCGTAAAACAAGCGCTTACCCATGGCCAAGGCCTCACGGGGTTTGGCCACCAAACTGGCCACCAAGCGCTCGGTCTCCAGGTCCAGGTCGTCCGCCTCTGCGATACGGTTAACCAGTCCGCTGGCTTTGGCGCTTTCGGCCGAGATAAATTCACCGGTCATCAGCATTTCCATGGCCTGTTTGGCGGGCACCACGCGTGACAGCGGCACCGCAGGCGTGCTGCAAAACAGGCCCAAGCCAATGCCACTGGTGGCAAACTTGGCGTGGCTGGCGGCAATAGCCAAATCGCATTGCGCCACCAATTGGCAGCCCGCTGCCGTGGCCACCCCCTGCACCACCGCCACCACCGGCACGGGCAGTTGTTGCAAGGTTTGCATCATGCGCCCACATTGCTTGAACAAGCCCTGGTAATAGTCCAAGCGTGGGTTGGCCATCATTTCGTTCAAGTCGTGCCCGGCGCAAAAAGCCTTGCCGTTGGCACGCATCACCAACACCCGTACCGACTCGTCCTGTGCGATGGCATCCAGCGCCTGCTGAATACTGACCAATACCGCCTCACTCAACACATTGAACTTGGCGGGTTGATTCAGGGTGAGCGTGACCACGCCCCGCTCGTCTCTTGTTTGCAATACTGGTAACGTCATGTCCATAGCTCACTCCTTTTCGTCTTTCTTTAGCCCAAATCAGCCAAGACCCGCAAATGCGCCTCTACGCTACGCGCCAAGGCGGGTAGATGGTAGCCCCCTTCTAGGCAGGAAACAATGCGGCCTTTGGCGTGGCGGTCGGCACAGGCTTTTAGGCGGTCGGTGATGTAGGCGTAATCTTGTTCCACCAGTCCCATTTGGCCCATGTCATCCAAGCGATGCGCGTCAAACCCGGCGCTAATAAACAGCATCTGGGGCTTAAAGGCCTCTAAGCGGGGGATCCAGTCCTCGTCCAGCAGTTGCCGCACCCGGTCACCACGGGTGTAGGCAGGCAAGGCCGTGTTCACAATATTGTCGGCCAGCGCTTGGTCACCACTGTGGGGGTAAAACGGGTGCTGAAAAAACCCCACCATCAAGATACGCGGGTCACCCGCCACAATGTCTTCGGTGCCATTGCCATGGTGCACATCAAAATCAACAATCGCCACCCGTGCCAAGCCGTGGCGCTCTACCGCGTACTTGGCTGCAAGCGCCACTTGGTTAAAAAAACAAAAGCCCATGGCCTGGTCGCGGCAGGCGTGGTGGCCCGGTGGGCGCACGGCACAAAATGCATTGGCCAATTCGCCCGCAATCACGGCGTCGGTAGCGGCAATGGCAGCACCGGCCGCATTCATGGCCGCAGGCCAGGTGCTGGCATTCATGGCGGTATCGGGGTCTAGGTGCACCAGGCTGGGGCCACCGGCGGCCATCTCCTCCATCAACTGGTCATGCATGCCGCGCAGGCCCGCAATGTGGCGCTTGCTATGGGCCAGCTCCAAGTCGTGCACCGAAGCAGGGGGTGCCTGGCGCACATCCAGTGCGTCCATCAGGCCACTGGCCCACAGCCGGTCCGAAATCGCCGCCAAGCGCTCCGGGCACTCGGGGTGGCCAGCACCCATAGCGTGACTTTGGAAAACAGGATGTGTGTAATATCCAGTCATGCCCATATGCGGTGTGTCCTCTTTGTTGTTTATTTCCCCAGGAAACCTCTGCAAAACCCCATATGCGATCTGAGGCCCCGATAATGGCGCCCCACTGCGTTGGCTTTTTGGCTCATACCGCCCGGTATGAGCTGCAAAATCCGCCTTGTGGTGCATCCATTCTCGTGGCTCATATGCGCAAAGCGGGTTTTGCAGAGGTTTCCTAGCAACAAACTCATTCTAGGATCTTATGCGCCCTATTGCCCTGTTCAATTCGCTCCTGTTTAATCCGCGTCAAACACCACGCTTTGCCATGTCGTTCAAAGCATCAGTCCGCTTGGGCGCACTGTTGTTGCTTTTGACGGCCCTGTCGTTTACGGCAGAAGCGGCCAACACCACAAAACACAAAAAAGCACCTAAAAAGCCCGCCGCCATGGCCGCCAAAGCCAAGAAAAAGCCAGTCACCCCTATTTACGAAAGCTATGCCGCACGGCCCGCCGCGATGGGCCAGGTAGAGGCCATTGCCAGCAAAACCCAGCTAGACCCAGCTTGGGTGCGCCAAGTGCTTGGACAAGCCCGCCACATCCCAGCCATTACCCAGTTGGTGTTACCCCCTGCTGTGAGTGTGCCCAAAAACTGGCGCGCCTACCGCGAACGGTTTGTAGAACCGGTACGCATTAACGCGGGGTTGCTGTTTTGGCAAGCCCACGCCAAAACCCTGGCCCGAGCAGAGGCCACCTACGGCGTGCCCGCCAAATACATCGTCAGCATCATTGGCATTGAGAGCCTGTACGGGCGCAACACCGGCAACTTTAAGGTGATCGACGCACTGGCCACGCTGGCGTTTGACTTCCCGGCTGAACACCCAAGGGCCGCCGCACGGCAAGCCTTTTTTAGAGACGAGCTAGAGCAATTCTTAGTTATGAGCCACCGCAATGCCACCAACCCGCTCAACGCCAAAGGCAGCTACGCCGGGGCCATTGGCTTGCCGCAGTTTATGCCCAGCAGCATCAACCGCTACGCCGTGGATTTTGATGGGGATGGCAAGGTCGATTTGTTTAACAGTGCCGACGATGTGATCGGTTCAGTGGCCCACTACTTTCAGGCCTTTAATTGGCAAACCGGCGCACCCACCCACTTTGCCATTCAGATGAATCCCGCCAAGCTAGACCTACCCGGCCTGCTGGCCCCCGACATACTGCCCACCTTTGACCAGGCCACCTTGCTAGAAAAAGGCGTGGCCCTGCTGCCCCAAGACAAGGTATACAACGGCAAGCTGGCCTTGGTTGAACTACAAAACGGCAGCGACCCACCCAGCTACGTGGCAGGCACCGATAACTTTTACACCATCACCCGCTACAACTGGAGCAGCTACTACGCCATGGCGGTGATTGAGTTGGGAGATGCGGTGGCGAGGGAAATGCAAAGCAAGCCTTGAACCCCAAAAAGTGCTGCAGTCTGGCGGGCGTATCGCCAACTCAATTTTTGTGAGTTTGGCCATCCGTCAGACTTATTCCGCCGCCTGCACGTCGCTGGCTAGCACTTTGCTAGGGGGTAACAGACTGTTTCAGCGTGTCTGGCGTGGCTGAAGCTCAATAAAATTATTTGTGAATGCAACCCCAATCCAAAAAGGAAGGCCATCACATGAAAAAATTTACGAGTTTGCTGTCGCTCTTTTTACTCAATGGTCTTTTTATGCATTCAGCGGTAGCGCAAGAGGGCAAAACTGCATTGGTACCTTTGCCCTCCATCGAAGACCTCACCCGAGGCCAGGATGGATGGGGTTTCGGAATAGGCGCTGGCATCGAATATGAATCCGCCTACGAAGGCTCGGACGAGTTTGGTTTCAAACTTGAGCCAGCGGGCGGGGTTCAATGGCGTAAAGGTAACGATGTTTTCTATTGGGCGGGGGAAGCGCTAGGCTGGCGTGGTCTTCGTGCCGATAAGTGGTTACTCGAGGCCGCTGTGGGCTTTGGTGAAGGCCGTAAAGAAAGCGACTCCAAAGACGGTCGTTTGAAAGGGCTCGGCAACGCAGAAGAGGGGGCTGAACTGGTGCTAAAAGCACGTCGTGCCCTAGATGCCGATTGGCGGTACCGGTTGGTTGGCCAGGCTGTGACGGGACACAATGGAAATACCGGCTTGGTTGGGGTGGGAAGTCGCTTTGGCAATCAACTCGACGGAACCGGATCTGAAGTGAATCTGGTTGCGGTTTTTCACGATAGCAAGTTCGCCAACAAGGGCTTTGGTATCAACGCGCAGCAGTCGGTGACCTGCTCCCCATAAACCGTACCAAGCATATTTCCAAGAAGTCCATCAACATGGAGAATGATGGATATGAGAACAAGCAAATACAGCGATGAGCAAATCATAGGGTTCCTGAGGCAGGCTGAGGCCGGAATGCCGATCAAGGAGATGGGGCGCAAACACGGATTC
>JBEIEP010000008.1:0-79030 GCA_040382935.1 Burkholderiaceae bacterium | reverse complement strand
CTTCTAGCCTGAGCGCCGTGGGTTAAATTCAAACCAAATTCAAAGGAATACGGCTTGATCTGTTGAACTGAATTTGCAGCAAAATTGGGACTTGACTCCGGTCTAGAAAACTTCCATGAGCGTTACAGCAAGGTCGTTAACTCATGGGCACTATTTGACAGCTATCACCGTCCACCTAAACTGATTGACTGGAGCAACAAATGAATCCCAAAGACATACGTACCTCATCTGACCCAGATTTGGCAGGCTCATACGCAGCAATGCTTCGTGCCGCTCGATCAGCAGAAGATGTTGCTATCAAGACCAACACCAGTATTTTGGTGTCATTAGACGGGAAAGATGTTGAACTGACCGCGGCTGATTTACTCAGGCTACGAGATAAAGAGGCCCATGCTAGTGCCCCCATTAACCATCGGAACTAAAAGTAGCAGAGTCACGCGGCTTGGGCTAAATGCTGCTTTGGGGGAGTGCCCATCGTAAGGGCTATCCAGCAGGCTGCCCACGCGGCGTACGCAAGTGGGCGATGCCTTTTTGCTCAACAAACTTGGTGGTCACCTCCCACAGGTGGTCCCCAAAGTAAAAGGGGTCGAACGGCTGTGCACCGGGCAGGGGTAGGGGGGCGATGACCGCATCGGGCCTGGCCTCGTAAAAGAATGGGATGGAATAGCGCTGGCGGCCGGTGCCCAGAACCCGGTGGCGGGTGGCTCTGATTAGGCCGCCGGTCCACAGTTCAAGCACCTTGCCAAAGTTGACTGCCAGTGCGTTTTCTTGGGGCGGTACGTCTATCCAACTGCCATCCAGATGCTGGGCCTGCAAGCCTTCTACACCATCTTGCGCGAGCAGCGTCATAAAGCCACTGTCTACGTGCGCCCGTGCCAGTGAGTAGCGCCGTTCACCATTGGACTCCACCCACACTTCGTTGGGGTCTGCATCCGCCCAAGAAGAGGGTGGGCGCACGGGGTAATGCAGTAGCCGCAATGTCGAAATGCCGCCTTTAAACGCCTCATCAAAAACGTTGGGTGGCAGGCCAAGCCCACGGGCCACGGACTGCATCAACAGGCGTGATAGGCGGTCCATCGCAAAGTAGTAATCCCTAACGGCCGCACGCCAGCCGGGTAAGACCTCTTCATCGGGCAGGGGCGTGGCCTCTCGCAGCGGGTCAGAGGGGTCTACCACAGAAGGGCCAAAGGCCACATCCGGCCCCATGTCTATCCCTTCTTTATAGGTGGCCACGCCGTCTTGCAACGGAAACCAACCACGATAAATGTTGGGCCGCGACGGGTCAAAGTTCCAACGCCACAACTTGCGCTGCTGGCTTGGCGGCAAAGAAAACAACGCCAACAAGCGCCGCCGCTGCGCATTGCCTTGCAAGGCCCAATCCGGCAGGCCAGTAATCACCATAAAACCGTGCTCGCGAGCGGCTGTCTGAATCAGACTGTCGACCTGAGCGCTGGCTGTGGCGTTGGTGCCGAACAGAGGGGTGATGTCTATGAGCGGGATGGTGGGGGTGGTCATGGGGTGGATTTTTGTTGAGATTACCGCGCCTGCCTGACCGCAGCAATAGCCGCATAAAAATACAGCCAGACCAATCCTGGAACGGCATACAGGTACTCGCCTAATGCGGCCATAACAGCAATGTAAATCGCGGTGAGAATGCTGACGGTCAATAGCCACCAGTGGCTACTCCGGACGGCTGAAAGCGACAATTCAACCGCACTGCGTTTCGGTGCTCCCCTGAGTAGAACCAAGTGGGAGAACGACCACACCAAACCGACCACCGCTATGGGGGGCACCCCCATGAGTGGGATCCCCAACGAATCGGCCCAAGGCGGAAATTCCAAACGCGTGAAATTAGCTTGATAGAGTTCGAGGATGACACCACCGCAGTACAGAGTCGGGGCTAAGAAGGCGATCATGACGAACCCCAGTCGCGATGATGGGGCTCGTAATCCATGACTACGAATTGCAGCTAAGAGCACGGCAGCGATCAGCACGGTCACGCCGTAATCCTGCAATTTGAACTTTGCCGTTACTGCTTGTTCCCGAGCGCTAAAGTACGCTTCTGAATCAAGGTCTGGGACATTTACCATTGGGAGACTGCCGTCTGCCGCCAAATGAAAGGGCTCCAGCATTGCAGACGCACCGAGTAAGGCGAACGCTAAGGCAAAGAGGGCAAGCACGGTTTTCATGATGACTACGGTTGGGCTTTATGAACTCGAAATCTTAGTGCATCGGTGGGTGGGTGGAATGGGGTGGGGTCACCCGTTCACCGTCAACCGCGTGCAGATCCATCTTTATAGGGGTTGATTGAGACACTAGCATGTTATTTGCTGTTCAGCGAATAACGGGGTTATGCAGAATATTCGGTGAATTGGGTTGAATAATGTGATGTGAAGTTACCAGCTTTTTTCCGGACACTTTGCCTCAGAAAAAAAGAGGTACCAAATGTCCTATGTAGCATCTCACCACCCGCAAGCAGCGCCTGTTCCTTACCAGCGGTGCCGCCATCAATGCGCACCAATCCAATTCTCCAAAACCAGCCCAGTAAACCCCACAAAATCGGCCTCGTTGTTGGTGACCAATACCACGTCTAGCGCTATGGCATGGGCGGCAATTAGCTTGTCTAAGGCGTCTTTGTTGCGCTCGCGGTTGGCAGCGCGCAAGGGGCCGTAGGCGTGGGCGGCTCGGGCTTCAAAAGGCGCTACTTCCAAGTCTTCAAGTAAGCCTTGCAACGCGGCTTGGTTGCGGGCTTGGGATGGGCCTGAGCAGGCGACTCCAAACTCCAACTCGGCCAGGGTAATGGCCGAGATCACCACATCGCCCACAAAGCATTGTGCAAAGCGTGCCCGCACCTGTGGGGGGTGATGCTTCATCAGATAGATGCAGATGTTGGTGTCCAACATGTACTTGGGTTTCATAGGGCCTCCCGCTCACCTTCAAGGTTCTGGCCTCGGCCCTGTTCCATAAAATCCGGTGAGAACTGAGCCAGTTTTCCCAGTACATCGCCCATGCGTTTGCGGGCAGGGCGGACGCGAAGCTCGTCTCCGTGGCGCTCAATGACCAGCTCAATATCCCAGTTGCGGTAAGCCAGCTCGGCCGGAATACGCACGGCTTGGGAGTTGCCGTTTTTGAATAGTTTGGTTTGGGTCATGGCTTGTGCAATTAAAAAGAATCAATGTGTGTACGTGTACATCTTAGCGACTGGCGGGGAGTTTGTAAACGTGGAAATCTTGGTGCTTTGCGCGGGTTTCAATGGTGCTGGCGGCCGTTATCAGGGGTGGTCTCAGAGAGATAGTTGTTTTGGCACCGCAATTTGGGCGAAACTTGGCGAAACCAAAGTAAATGTGCTGCACCTTACCCAACCTATCTCACCCCTATGCAATCCCCCCAAGATCTAGAACCCCAACTACAACGCCAGGGCTGGGTGGCCACGATTACCCTGTCGAGGCCTGCCAAAATGAACCGGCTCTCGCCCCATGATTTAACAGTGTTGCAGCGGCTTTGCGACGAGCTTGCCACCGATGCCTCGGTGCGGGTGGTGGTGCTAACGGCCAGCACGGCAGGGCAGAAGCGCCCGGTGTTCTGCGCCGGATACAACGTAGAGGGGTTTGCCGACCCCAACCACGACCCCAGGCTGTTTGAGGACGCGGTAGAGGCAGTTGCACGATTGCCGCAAGTGGTGGTGGCGGTGGTGAATGGCAGTGTGTACGGTGGCGCCACCGATTTGGTACTGGCCTGTGATTTGCGTTTGGGCCTTGAGGGGGCCGAGTTCCGTATGCCGGCCTGTGCCTTGGGTTTTCATTACTACCCCAGCGGCTTGCGGCGCTACGTGCAGGTACTGGGTGTGGACGGTGCCAAATTGGCGTTTCTAACGGCCAGTGTGATACCGTTTGATCGCCTTCGCGAGTTAGGTGCGTTTGTGTCTTTGCACCCTATGCAAGAGATCGATGCGGCTGGGCAGGCGCTGGCCGAGCGGGTGGCGCAGTTAGGCCCCTTGGCCGTGCAGGCCACCAAGCAATCACTCAACGAGATTGGCGGTGGGCATGCCAACACCCATACGCTGTTGGCCCGTGAAGCGCAGACCTTGGCAAGCAAAGATTTTGCCGAGGGGCGACGTGCTTTTGCAGAGCGGCGTGAGCCTCGGTTTAATGGGAGTTGATATGAACCCATCCACTCCGCCTTTGCCCCTGTTCCCGTTCCAATACCGCGCCTTGGTGATAGGAGCGGGTGGTGCCATTGGCGGTGAATTTGTGCGCCAGTTGCAAGCCGACACCCACTGCACCCATGTGGCCACGGTATCGCGGTCGCAGGGCTTAGGGTTTGATCTGGCCGATGAGGCCTCTATCCAAGCGGCGGCGGATAGGGCGGGTGCGGCAGGGCCCTTTGCGCTGATCGTGGACGCCACGGGTGCGCTGCATATGGGCGGCAAAGGCCCAGAAAAGTCATTGGCCAGCCTGAACGCCGATCAACTAATGCAGAGCTTTCAGGTCAACACCGTTGGGCCTGCCGTGGTGCTGCGGCATTTTGCGCGTTGGCTGGCACCGGGGCCTTCTGTGTATGCCAAGTTGTCGGCCCGCGTAGGCAGTATTTCTGACAACCAAAAGGGCGGCTGGTATGGCTATCGCGCCTCTAAGGCGGCCATGAACATGGTGTTGCAGACCGCGGCCATAGAACTGCAACGCAAGAACGCGGACGTGCGGGTGGTAGCCTTGCAACCGGGCACGGTGCAATCGCCTTTGTCGGCCCCGTTTTTGAGCGGGGTGCCCCAAGTGCTGCAACCGGCCGAGTCGGTGGCTGGCATGTTGCAAGCGCTACGCACCCTGCCCGCCAAGGCAGGGGCGCATTTTGTGGACTACAAGGGCCAGCCGATTGCGTGGTAGATGCTTTGGCGTTTCTGCGCAGTAGGCAATATGTCCATGCAAGGCTTGAACTTGCCTGTCATGCAAACTTTCGCACAGGCAGGGCCGGAACATGATCGACGCTCGCCAGGCCAAGTCGGTAGTGCCAATAGGCCCCAGAGCGTTCGTTGAACTGGCCTGCTTGTGCATGCGTCAGGATTTCTCGAAGTACCGAATCGCCCACTTGCGAGGCAAGTGCCTGAACGTCAGAGTAGTCACCGATGTTCATGACTTGAGCAATCACGCGCTCAGGCATTGCGACAGCTTCATCTGGCGTTTTCCACCAGATGTATTTGCTGGCAAGCGGCTTCAACGACGCCTGATTGATCTGGATCATGATGACATTGGGATGGAACGGGACTCTATCCTTGGGTGTGGCGTTTCGGATGCTTTATATTCGAGTTCTGATTTTTGACTCGTGATGACGTTCTCTATGACCACTTCTAATAAAAAACTGCGCTTTGAAACCTTGGCTGTACACGCAGGCAACAAAATCGACTTGGCCACTGGCGCCGTTGTCGCGCCCATTCACCTATCCACCACCTTTGAGCGCGAGGCCGACGGCAGCTACCCAAAGGGGTTTATCTATTCGCGCAACCACAACCCCAATCGCAACGCCCTGGAAGAAGCTCTGGCCGCCTTAGAGGGGGGCACTGGCGCAGCGGCGTTTGGCTCGGGGCTGGCGGCAGTAACGGCGGTGTTCCAAGGCTTGCAACCGGGCGACCATGTGGTGGCCCCCAAAGACATTTACCACGGCACGGCCAATGTGCTCAAACACCTGTTTGCCAAATGGGGGGTGTCGTTTACCTTTGTGAACATGACCGACCTGGACGCCACACGGGCCGCCATCCAACCCAACACGCGCATCATGTGGGTAGAAACGCCGTCTAACCCTCTGCTGCATTGCACCGATATTGTGGCCGTGGTCGAAATGTGCGCGGGCAAGGGCATACGGGTGATTGCCGACAACACCTTTGCCTCACCCGCGGTACAAAACCCGCTTGCACTGGGCTGCGACATGGTGATGCATGCCACCACCAAATACCTGGGGGGGCGTAGCGATGTGCTGGGCGGTGCATTGGTCACCCGCGAGTTGGACGCGCATTTTGAAGGGGTGCGCACGGCACAGTTGTTTGGGGGTGCGGTGCCATCACCGTTTGACTGCTGGTTGGTGATGCGCAGCTTGGGCACGCTGTCGTACCGCATGGCCGCACACTGCCACAACGCGGGCTTGGTGGCGCAGTATTTGCAAACCCATCCCAAAGTTGCCAAAGTGCATTACCCCGGCTTGACAGACAACCCCAACCACGCGCTGGCCAAGCGGCAAATGCGCGCCTTTGGTGGTATGTTGTCGTTTGAGGTCAAGGGTGGGCTCAATGCTGCCATGGCAACGGCCGCCCACGTCCAAATCTTTACCCGCGCTACCAGCCTGGGCGGGGTAGAAAGCCTGATCGAACACCGTGCCTCTATCGAGGGCCCGCAAAGCGAAACCCCACAGGGCTTGCTGCGTGTCTCGGTGGGCCTGGAGCACCCCGACGATTTAATAGACGACTTGGCTCAGGCGCTAGACCGCGTCTGAGCCGGTCCTGGCGCTACTTGGCCTCAAACGCCTGGCGCAGCCATTCCACACGCTGGCGGTTAACGCCAAAGTCCTCACGGCCCAGACGGCTGGCCGAGCGCACCTGTATCACTTTGGCATCAGCGTCCCACCACAGCTCTAAATCATCGGTAAAGCGAAGCCATTGGGTTTGGCATTGGGCATAAACATAGGTGTCGTCGGCGGTAACCACCTTGACGCCTGGCACAGACTGCAACAACTGCGAGAGGCGCTTAAGGGCAGCAGCGCCATCGTCCTGTACTGCAAAGGGTTTGACCAGGGCATAGTCTTTTTGCGGATGATCCGGGTAAAGAGCCGCCTGGCTGGACACGCTGTTGCGGGTTTTGGAAGGTGGTTTCAATCGCCCGTCTATGACGCCCAAGTCATTAGGGGTTCGTCCAGCCAGCATGCCGAACCGGCCAGCTAGCAACATCAAAACCCCCAATGCGATAGCTAAGAACAAAATGCCTTTAATCCAACCCATGTCGAACTCCTTGTTGTAAGGTTACTTGGTACCGAAAATTCTATCGCCCGCGTCGCCCAAGCCCGGCAATATATACCCGTGGTCGTTCAGCTCCCGGTCTAGCGCGGCGGTAATGATGGGAACGTCAGGGTGCGCCGCTTTCATGGTGGCAACCCCCTCGGGCGCGGCCACTAGGCACACAAATTTGATGGAGCGAGGTTGCAAAGACTTGATTTTTTCTATCGCCGCCACGGCCGAATTGCCTGTGGCCAGCATGGGATCAACCACCACCACATCGCGCTCGTTCATTTTTTCGGGTACCTTGAAGTAATACTCCACCGGTTGCAAGGTTTTGGGGTCGCGAAACAGACCGATATGCCCCACGCGCGCGCCGGGTACAACCGCCAGCATTCCATCCAAAATGCCGGTACCCGCTCGTAAAATTGATACAAACACCAGTTTCTTGCCATCAATCATGTTGGCCTGCATGGTCTCTAGCGGGGTTTCAATCGTGACGGCTTGCAAGGGCATATCGCGGGTGACCTCATAGGCCATCAGCATGCTCAACTCGTTGAGCAAACGCCGAAAGGTGTTGGTGCTGGCATCCTTTTGGCGTATCAGAGACAACTTGTGTTGCACCAGAGGGTGGTCGATAACGGTGAGGTGCTGCATTCGAATTTCCTTTTTATAGGCTGTGGTGCATATCATGCCAAAAAGTACAATAGGCGCACTAGCGAGACTCTAAGGGAAAAAGCGTGGCAGGACATTCCAAATGGGCAAATATTCAGCACCGCAAGGGCCGACAGGACGACAAACGCGGAAAAATCTGGACCCGCGTGATTCGTGAGATCACGGTAGCGGCCCGAACCGGAGGGGGTGACCTCAACGGCAACCCGCGTCTGCGGCTGGCGGTTGACAAAGCCAAAGCGGCAAATATGCCGATTGATACCGTCAAACGCAACATCGACAAGGCCACCGGCAACCTCGATGGGGTCAGTTACGAAGAGGTGCGCTACGAAGGCTATGGCATTGGCGGTGCCGCCATTATTGTGGACTGCATGACCGATAACAAAGTGCGTACCGTGGCCGAGGTGCGCCATTGCTTTAACAAAAACGGCGGCAACATGGGCACCGAAGGGTCGGTGGCCTTTCAGTTCAAACACTGTGGCCAGTTGATTTTTGCGCCCGGCACCTCGGAAGACCGCGTGATGGAGGTGGCATTGGAAGCCGGGGCCGAGGATGTGATTACCGGAGAGGACGGCAGCTTGGAGGTGTTATGCAGCCCCGCCGATTTTGAATCCTTAACCGCAGCCTTGGCCAGGGCCGGTTTGATCGCTGAAGTGCAAGGGGTGACCATGCGCGCCGATACCCCCATTGCGCTGGGTGGTGACGACGCGGCCCGTATGCAAAAGCTGATCGACGCGCTAGAAGACCTAGACGATACCCAAGAGGTGTTTCACAACGCCGAGTTTGACTAAATAGAAAGCTGCCCAATGAAGGTTCTGGTCGTAGGCGGAGGGGGTCGTGAACACGCCATTGCTTGGCGCCTGTCGCAATCTGAAAAAATCCAACAGGTGTTTGTGGCGCCCGGCAATGCAGGCACAGCGTTAGAGCGTGACCTGACCAACGTGCACATCACGAATGTGGCAGCGCTGCGCGACTGGGCACTCGCCAACAAAATTGGTCTAACCGTGGTCGGGCCAGAACAACCGTTGTCAGAGGGCATAGTCGACGATTTTCGGGCGCACGGTTTGCGTATTTTTGGCCCCACACAAGCGGCTGCTCGGCTTGAAAGCTCTAAGGCCTATTCCAAAGCCTTTATGAAGCGGCACGGCATTCCGACCGCCAATTACGAGGTGTTTACAGATTCGCAAGCCGCCAAGGCCTACGTGCGGAGCCAAGGCGCCCCCATCGTGATCAAGGCCGACGGACTGGCCGCTGGCAAAGGTGTGGTGGTAGCGCAAACTTTGGACCAAGCGCTTGACGCGGTAGACGAGATGCTGGGCCACCATGCCCACGCGCCCGGTGCGGCACAGATTGTGGTGGAAGAGTTTTTGACGGGCGAAGAGGCCAGCTTTATGGTGGTGGTGGATGGGCACAACGTGGTGCCCTTGGCAACCAGCCAAGACCACAAACGCCTGCTGGATGGTGATTTGGGCCCAAATACCGGCGGCATGGGGGCTTATTCACCCGCGCCGGTGGTCACGCCCGAGGTGCACGCCAAGGCCATGCGTGAAATCATTCTGCCCACCATAAAAGGCTTGCAAAAAGAAGGCATTCAATACACCGGCTTTTTGTATGCGGGGCTCATGATTTCCAGCCAGGGAGAAGTTAAAACCCTGGAGTTCAACTGCCGATTGGGCGACCCCGAAACCCAGCCTCTGCTGATGCGTCTGAAGTCTGATTTTTTTGAACTGATGTTGGCCGCTACCGATAACGGTCTGGGCACCTTGAACTTGGATTGGGACCGACGCGCCGCCTTGGGGGTGGTGTTGGCTGTGCGCGGCTACCCGCACGCACCCGTTAAAGGCGATGTGATCAACGGCCTGCCCGCGACAGGCGATGCCGGTGAGCTGATATGCAAGGTGTTTCATGCCGGCACGGCATTGCAAGGTGAACAGGTGCTGACGGACGGCGGACGTGTGCTCTGCGTGACCGCCCTCGGGCACTCCCTCAAAGAGGCCAAAAAAGCGGCCTATGAGCAGGTCGATCTCATCCACTTTCATGGGCAGCAGGCCCGTCGAGACATTGGCCACAAGGCACTTTGATTTAGGGACCACGATGCTGCCATCTCTTCCCCGTACCGAAATGCCGCTTGCCCGCGATTTTCATCCCCCTTATCCTGTGCGGTTCAAAGGAAATGCCCTGGCGCGGTGGGTGCTTGGGGCCGCCGGTTGGCGTGTGCTGTACGAAGGGTTACCGGCCCGTCAGGGTGTCGTGGTGGTGTATCCGCATACCAGCAACTGGGATTTTGTGGTGGGTATTCTGGCGAAATGGTCGGTAGGTTTGCCATTCCAGTTTTGGGGCAAGGACACGCTTTTTTCCGTGCCATTGCTGGGTGCTTGGATTCGCTGGTTAGGTGGTATTCCGGTGGTACGCACGGGGGGCCATGGGGTTGTTGACGCCGCCGTCAGTCAGTTTAAACTGGCCAAGCAGCACGATCAGTTTATGTGGGTAGCCCTTGCGCCTGAAGGCACACGGCGTAAAGCGGAGGGCTGGCGTACCGGTTTTTACCAAACCGTTCTGAAGGCTGAGCTGCCCTTGGGTTTGGTGCATTTGGACTTTAAAACCAAGACGGTCAGGGTACTGGAATTTATAACGCTGAGCGGCGACGAACAGAAGGACTTTGCGCGATTGGCTCTTGCCTTTGCCAACGCAGAGGGATACCACCCCTCCAATGTCTCGCCAGTTGCACCGCGCAGCAAACGGACCGCGAAAGAGATTACTCCCAAATGAAGGCGGTTGACGCACCTACCATGCAGGTTGACCGCTCAACCGTTTTGGGTGTGCGCGATTGGTTGATGGCGCTGCAAACGCGCATCACAGCAGCCATCGCTGCTGTGGATGGCACGCCTTTTTTGATTGACGCCTGGGAGAAAGCGCCTAGCGAGCCTTTGCAAGGGCGGGGGATTACCCAAATTTTGGAAGGCGGCTCGGTGTTTGAACGGGCCGGGTGCGGCTTCTCACACGTCAGTGGCAAGCAACTTCCGCCCTCGGCCACGCAACACCGGTCCGAGTTGGCAGGGTCACCGTTTGAAGCCATGGGCGTTTCATTGGTGTTTCACCCACGCAACCCCTATGTTCCCACCGTTCACATGAACGTTCGCATGATTTCAGCGCTTCACCCCGACGGCCACTGGGTGTGCTGGTTCGGCGGCGGGCTGGACTTGACGCCCTACTATGGTTTTGTTGAGGACGCCGTTCATTTTCATACGACTTGCAAAAATGCCGTAGATCCGTTTGGTGCAGACAAATACCCCCGCTTCAAAACTTGGTGTGATGAATACTTTTTCCTCAAACACCGTCAAGAGCAACGCGGGGTAGGGGGCTTGTTTTTTGATGACTTTTCGGAGTTGGGCTTTGCAGGCAGCTTGGCCATGATGCAGGCTGTGGGCAATTGCTTTTTGCCCGCCTACCTTCCGCTTGTTGAGCGCCGCAGCGGCATACCTTTTGGTGAACGCGAACGCGAACACCAACTGGTGAGACGCGGACGTTACGTGGAGTTCAACCTAGTGTGGGACCGTGGCACCCATTTCGGGTTGCAGTCGGGCGGGCGCACCGAGTCGATTTTGCTGTCCATGCCTGCATTGGTGGCCTGGCGCTACCAACGCACACCCGAGACCGGCTCGCCTGAGCATCAACTGTTAACTGATTTCTTGGTTCGCAAAGAGTGGATTTAGGCGCGGCAGATTTTGCCGTCTACCCAACAGGGTATATTCAACCCCTGATTTAAAAGGCCCTACATGAGCAACGAAACCAGCGCAAAGCGCAACATTCAAAAACTACAACGTCTGATCGTAGACGCCTTGGAGGGCGTAAAAGCGCAAGACATCCAAGTGTTCAACACCGAAACCCTGTCACCCCTGTTTGAGCGGGTGATTGTGGCCTCTGGTACCTCCAACCGGCAAACCCGCGCCTTGGCCATGGCCGTGCGCGAGGCCGTAAAGGATGCAGGTTTTGTCAAGCCTAGGCTTGAAGGCGAGGATAACGGCGAGTGGATCATTGTGGATTGTGGCCAAGCGGTGGTACACGTGATGCAACCGATCATTCGCCAGTATTACCGCCTGGAAGAATTGTGGGGCGAGACGCCGGTGCGCTTGGCAAGCAGCAAGCGTGTGGCTTCGCACGCCAAAACATTCGCCCGTGAAGTGGCGGCCGTAGAAGATGGCACCACGGCAAAAGGCGCAAAACCCAGCGCTAAAGTTGCAGCCAAGGTGACCCACGCCGGTGCGAAAATAGCCAGTCCAAAACCATCAATAGTTTCTGCCAAAGCGTCGCCCAAAACAGGGGCAAAGACCGCGGTCAAAAGCGCGGTAAAGGCCGTAGGAAAAGTTGTCGCAAAGGCTGCGGCAAAGCCAAGCGCCAAAGCACCGGCCAAAGCTGCGGTTAAGCGGGTTGCAAAGCCCGCTGTGAAATCAGCTACCAAAGCACCTAGCAAAACCGTGGTGGTTAAAAAAATCGTGGTCAAGGCCAAGGGCGCACCGGCGAAAAAAACGGTGGCCAAACGGGCTCCCAGGGCACGCTCTGCCTAAACCCTGGGTGGGATTGAAGCGGGGTAGCGCTTGAAAATCACCATCGTTGCCGTTGGTCAAAAAATGCCCGCATGGGTAGATGTGGCGATTGCCGACTACCTCAAGCGATTTCCTGCCGACTTCAAACCGGTGCTGCGCACCGTAAAAGCCGAACCGCGTTCGGGCAAGACCCCTGCCCAATTGATGGCCGCTGAACGGCTTCGCATCGAAGCGGCGATTCCCAATGGGAGCCAGGTGGTTGCGTTGGACGAACGGGGTAAAGGATGGTCCACCCGTACCCTGGCAACGCAATTGCAAGGCTGGCAGGACGAATGCTTGGAGTGCACCTGGCTGATTGGTGGCCCCGACGGTTTGGACCCCGCGCTTAAGCAACAGGCCCATGCACTGGTCAAGCTGTCTGACCTCACCTTGCCCCATGCCATGGTGCGGGTGCTGCTGATTGAGCAGTTGTACCGGGCTTGGTCTTTGATGGCCAACCACCCCTACCACCGCGATTAGTGCGGGCACTGTGCCAATATGATTTACCTTGCCTCCCAAAGCCCACGCCGCCAGGCATTGCTCACGCAAATAGGGATTGCGTTTGAGGTTTTGTTGCCCGCCTCCAGCGAGGCCTCTGAGCGACTAGAAGAGCCCCTGGTGGGCGAGGCGCCCAGCCCTTACGTCAAGCGTGTGACCGGCCTAAAACTTGACGCTGCACTGGCGCGGCTCAAGGCGCTTGGCAAACCATCTGCCCCGGTGTTGTGCGCTGACACCACGGTTTGCATAGGGCGAACCATTCTGGGCAAACCAGCGTCTGCGCAAGAAGCCAAGTCCATGTTGGCCCTTTTGGCCGGCCGCGAGCACCGGGTACTTACAGCAGTTGCCGTGCAATGGGGCGACAAGCGCCTTGCCATCTCCAGCACCACCCGCGTGCAGTTTGGTGCCTTGAGTGCCGCCCAGATTGAGGCCTATGTGGAGTCGGGCGAGCCCTTTGGCAAAGCCGGTGCGTATGGCATCCAAGGCCAGGCAGGGGCTTTTGTTGCCAAGCTGTCAGGCAGCTACTCGGGCGTGGTGGGGTTGCCCCTGTACGAAACAGCGGCGCTGCTGGCGTCCATTGGGTACTGCGGTAGCATTGGGCCATGCAACAAGACATTCTGATCAACTGGTCACCGCAGGAAACCCGCGTCGCGGTGATTGAAAACGGTGCCGTTCAAGAGCTGCACCTGGAACGAGCCTTGGAGCGTGGACTGGTGGGCAATGTCTACCTTGGCAAAGTCACTCGGGTATTGCCCGGTATGCAGTCGGCCTTTATCAACATCGGACTCGACCGTGCGGCTTTTTTGCATGTGGGCGACCTGATCAGCACCATCTCTGCACGCCACGCCGATGGCGCGGATAGCAAAGGCGATGGGGCTGGCCCCGTAATCCCCGTGCCCATTGAAAAGCAGGTGTTTGAAGGCCAAACCTTACTGGTTCAGGTGATTAAAGACCCCTTGGGCACTAAGGGCGCACGCCTATCGACCCAAATCAGCATCGCCGGTAGGCAATTGGTGTACTTGCCGCAGGACAACCACATTGGCGTTTCCCAAAAGATACCCCAGGAGCAACGACACGCGCTGAAGGAGCGGGTACGGGCATTGGCAAAAGCCGATAACCCACAAGCCAGTACCGGTTTTATTTTGCGCACCAACGCCGAAGACGCTGGCGATGATGAGCTGCATGAGGACATCGCCTACCTGCGCCGCGCCTGGGACGCCATTGTTCAGGGCACCAAAACGATGGCGCCTATGAGCCTAGTGCACCGCGATCTCAACTTGCTGGAGCGCGTCTTTAGGGATTTGGTGCATGAGTCCACCCAATCCGTGCGCATCGACTCCAGAGAGCAATTTCAGACCTTACAAGCCTTTGGTCAGCGCTACATGCCACGCGCCGTTCAAAAGTTACAGCATTACACGGGCGAGCGGCCGATTTTTGACCTCTACGCCGTAGACGACGAAATCAATAAAGCGCTGGGGCGGCGCGTTGATTTGAAGTCGGGCGGCTACCTCATCATCGACCAAACCGAGGCCTTGACGACGGTAGACGTCAATACAGGTGGGTATGTGGGTGCGCGCAATTTTGACGATACGATTTACAAAACCAACCTAGAGGCCTCCCAAGCCATTGCGCGCCAACTGCGATTGCGCAATCTGGGAGGCATCATCATCCTTGACTTTATTGATATGGTGCGACCGGACCACCGTGAAGCAGTACTGGCTGAGTTAAAAAAGCAACTCGCGTATGACAGGGTAAAAACGATGTTCAGTGGTTTTTCGCAGTTGGGCTTGGTAGAGATGACACGCAAGCGCACCCGTGAATCGCTGGCCCATTTGCTCTCCGAGTTGTGCCCGGTTTGTGAGGGCAAGGGCTTGATTAAAACGGTACGTACCGTGGCCTACGACATCCTTAGGGAAATACTGCGTCAATCACGACAGTTCAATCCCAAGGAAATCCGCATCATTGCCTCACCCTTGGTCATTGACATCTTGCTGGACGAGGAGAGTCAACACTTGGCTGAGTTAAGCGATTTCATTAAAAAGCCGATTTTTCTACAGACAGAGACAGCCATGGTGCAAGACCATTACGACGTTGTGCTGCTTTAAGAACGCACCAGGTTCAAATTCCGCCCGATCCCAGTCCCATTTGGTACAGGCGTGCGTAAGGGCCACCATTGACCAGTAGTTGGCGGTGGCTACCCTGCTCGATGATTTTGCCCGCGTCCATCACCACTATGCGGTCGGCGTGTTCGACAGTCGACAAGCGGTGGGCAATCACCAAACATGTGCGCCCCTGCATTAAGTTGGAAAGGCCCTCCTGAACGGCGCGCTCGGACTCGGCATCCAAGGCCGAAGTTGCTTCGTCCAGGATCAAAACCGGTGCGTTTTTGTACAAGGCCCGTGCAATGGCAAGCCTCTGCCGTTGCCCCCCTGATAGACTGGTGGCGTTATGCCCCACGCGGTGGTCTATGCCATCGGGTAGCTCGGCCACAAAAGCTTCCAGGTGGGCGGCCTTCAAACAGGCCACTACGCGTTCACGGTCCACTGTCTGGCCAAGAGCAATGTTCTCAGCAATGGATGTGTTGAGCATATAGACGTGCTGGCTCACCATGGCCAGCTGTGCCCGAAGCGCAGGTAGTTGCCATTGCAGCACATCTGTCCCATCGAGCATCACCTGTCCGCTGCTGGGATTAACAAAACGCGCCAAAAGGTTCACCAAAGTGGTCTTTCCCGAACCAGATGCGCCTACAAAAGCCACGGTTTCACCTGCCGCAATGCCAAGGTTAATCTCCTTCACGGCATAGCCGGCATCATCAGAATACTTGACCGATACATCTTTAAACTCGATATGTCCTTTAGATGCTGTCGCGTTGAATTGCCCGTCCGATTCATCGGGACACCTGTCCAACAGATCAAAGCCCCTTTCGATCGCCGCAAGACCACGGGTAATAGGACTGGCAATTTCGGACAAATGCTTGATGGGTGCAACCAGCAGCAGCATGGCGGTCACAAAGGCCGTAAAGTCGCCTACCGTCACGCCTTTCTGGTTGCTTTGCAACAAGGCGATGGAAATCACCGTCGCCAAGGCAAAGGCCGCCAGCATTTGGGTAATGGGTTTCATGGCCGCTGAAGCACTCGTCGCGCGTACCGACAGGCGCCTGAGTTCTTCGCTGATCGCTGAAAAGCGCCGTGCCTGCTGGTCTTGGGCGTTGTGCAGGCGCACATCACGATGGGCCAGTACGTTTTCTTCCACTACATAGGCCAATCTGTCGGTGGCCGCCTGGGTGGACTTTGACAATCCATAAAGGCGACGGCTCAGTACCACCATCACCCATGCCACCGCAGGCAGCATGACCGCCACAACCAGTGTGAGCTGCCAATTCATCCAGAATAAATAGGTGACCAAAGCCAACAAGGTCACGCTATCGCGCACCAGCGTGATCACCGAGTTCACCAGCATCGTGGAGCCGTTTTGTACCTCGTACACCACGGTGTTGGCCAATTCGCTCCCCGCTTGCTGTTTGAAAACGTCAAGGCGGGCACTTTGCAACTTGGCAAACATATGTTCGCGCAGGCGCTTTAAACCACGGGCTGAGAGGTGCACCAACGCCAGCTCCGTCACGTAACCTGCCATGCCCCTGATGCCAAACAAAACCAGGAGTGCGACAGGGACGATCCAGACGTCAATGGCCCCTTTTTGAAAGCCCCTGTCCAGCAAAAGCCGAAGCGCGGCGGGGATCAATGGCTCAGTGCATGCTGCAAGGACCGTTGCCCCGACGGCAACAGCCCAGGCCGATTTGGGTTCACCAAAATACGGAAACAGTCGCGCAAACCGGGACCACAACGATTGGGTGATCGCCGGGGCGGAAGAGGCATTGCTATCGCTAGGAGACAACTTCATGGGCGACCAAAGGAGCAGAGGTGTGGGCGATTATCAATCAGTTTACATACAACCCGATTGGGCCATAATGACCGCCATGAAAAGCACCCTCTGTTCAACACCAACGCCGCAATCACTGCCTCTTTCGGTCATCATCATCACCTATAACGAGGCAAGCAATATAGGTGATTGCATTGCTTCGGTTAGCTTTGCACGCCAGGTGGTGGTGTTGGATGGGGCAAGCACAGACGATACGGTACATTTGGCCCGCGCGTTGGGGGCGGAGGTTCACGTTAACACCCCTTGGCCCGGTTTTGGTGCGCAGAAAAACCGCGCGCTGGCCCTGGCAAATCAACCCTGGGTGCTGTCATTGGATGCCGACGAACGCGTGACCCCCGAACTGGCGCAAGAGATTGAGCAGATTGTCTCCAACAATCAGCCGCTGTCGGTATCTGTGCCTCGACTGACTGAGTTTTTTGGGCATAGGATTCACCATTGCGGCTGGACACCCGATTACGTCACCCGCCTGTGGCCGCGTGGCAACGGCCAGTTTAGCGACGACAGGGTGCACGAACGGGTCGTAACAAGCGGCATACCCGCACGACGCCTAACCCACTCATTACTCCATTATAGTTATCCCACGCCCGCCCATTACTGGCATAAATTGTCCAGTTATAGTCAGGCTTGGGCTGAGCAGCGCCACGCCAAGGGTGTCAGAACTTCATTGGCCAGAGCTTTTTTGTCTGGTGTGTTTGCTTTTTTGAAAAGTTATATATGGCGTTTAGGATTTTTGGATGGTGCGATGGGATTGGTGGTGTGTACCATGCAAGCCCAAGCCGCCTATGGCAAGTACCTCACGCTGTATTGCTTGCAGCGTCAGGCCGCATTGAAGCGGGCATAAAGCCTTTTGACAATGATCACATAACATTTGTTGAGACATGCGAATAGGTATTTCAGTCGCAATCTGTTTTTTTGCAATGCTCATTAGGACAAGCACCTTGGCGCAAGTGCGCGTGGAGGTCAGCGGTGTAGGCTTGTCGCAAATTCCTGTCGCTGTTACAGAGTTCAAAGGGCAGGACAAGATTCCACAATCGATCGCCAACGTTATAAAAGCCGACCTAGAGCGTAGCGGCAGTATGTTGGCCTTAGATACCAAAGGCATTGTGGCTGATGATGCATCCAAGCCTGATTTTGGATTTTGGCGACAAAAAGGCGCTGACGTTCTCGCTGCGGGCAGTGTGACATCATTGCCAGACGGCCGATTCGAACTACGCATTGGGCTATGGGATGTGGTCAAGGGACTGGATATCGGAGGAAAAAAACTGACCGTTTCACCCGGCGACCTGCGTTTGGCAGCCCACCAACTGGCCAACCACGTGTATGAAAAGTTAACCGGCGAGAGCGGGATTTTTGCCAGTCAAATTGCCTATATCACCAAAGCGGGGTCTCGCTACACGCTGTGGGTTGCCGACGCCGATGGCCTGGGGGCGGCAGCAGCGCTCACCAGCAACGAGCCTATCATTTCACCCAGTTGGTCACCCAAAGGGGGGCAATTGGCCTATGTGTCATTTGAAGCCCGTAAACCTGTGGTCTATACCCACCGCGTTAGCGATGGTCAACGCCAAACAGTCGCCAACTTCAAGGGTTCCAACAGTGCCCCAGCCTGGTCGCGGGATGGGGGGCAGATTGCCTTGACCTTGAGTCGTGACGGCGGCTCGCAAATTTTCTTAATGAATGCAGACGGTTCCGGTCTAAAACGCCTGTCCCAATCGTCTGCTATTGATACCGAAGCCGCGTTCAGTGCCGATGGACAGCAACTCTATTTTGTTAGTGATCGGGGGGGCTCGCCGCAGATTTACAGGATGGCCTTAACCGGTGGTAGTGCCGAACGGGTTACTTTTACAGGCACTTACAACACATCGCCCGCGCTCAGTGCGGATGGCAAAACCATGGCCTATATCTCGCGGTTGGCGGGTAACATATTTCGGCTTCATTCGATGGATTTGAGCAGTGGAGCAATCACCTCGTTGACCAATAGTGGGTGGGATGAGCGTCCCTCGTTTTCGCCCAACGGGAAGTTGCTTTTGTTCACTACCCGAGAAGGTGGAAAATCTGTTTTGATGTCCGTCACGTTGGACGGTAAAGTTGTCTCACGGTTGCAAACCGCCGATGGAGAGGTCAGGCAAGCGGCATGGGCCAAAACATTTCAGTAAACAGGGGCTAAAGACCTCTAAGGGAATTTCGACGCAAGGAGTAATCAGGCATGAACGCGATCACATTGGCTCTGGCCTTTTCAGTTTTTCTTGGCGGCTGCGCCTCGGGCATACAGCTTGACGCACCGCCCGTTGAGGACAAAACGCCCTCGCTATTGTCGGGCAAGCCTCAACAAAGCGGCGGCACGACCACCGGTACCGGGGGCATTGCGGGCACGGGGGTTGATAGGGCTACAGGGAGTACCATCGCCGGCGCATCTACGGCCACCACGCAGCCGCAGGTTACTGAGGTGAGCGCTCAGGACTCACTCAAAGTGGGCGATGCACCCGCCAACGTCACCAAAGTCCTTTACTTTGACCTTGACAGTTTTCAGATCCGCCCCGAGTTCATGCCGGTACTTGATGCACACGCCCGGTGGTTAAAAGCCAATCGCAATCGCCGCGCTGCGATAGAGGGACATACAGACGCCACCGGCAGCAATGAATACAACTTGGCGCTCGGGCAACGCCGCGCTGATTCAGTCGCACGTGCTTTGACGCTAATGGGTGTGTCCGAAGCCCAAATTGAAAGTGTGAGTTTTGGCGAGGAAAAGCCTTCCGATCCTGCAAGCACCGACGAGGCGTTAGCAAAGAATCGCCGCGTAGAACTTTTTTATCGCTAGACCTTTGGCACGATTACTATGCAGTTAATCCTTCAATCCTTTTGCAATCCCAACGGGCCTGTCTTACGGTCTACTTTGTTAGCTTTAAGTCTGATTTGTTTACCGGGTGTTGGGCGTGCCGGGCTTTTCGAGGACGAAGATGCCAGGCGTGCCATACTGGAGTTGAGAAAGCAAAATTTGGGGTTGACGCAACAAATAGCGGCAGGTGAACAGGCTGCAAATAAATTGGCGGAACGAGTGACTGCGCTGGAGACTAGCTTGGCTGCCGACCGTGATCAGAGTACCCAACTTCGGAAGTTGTTGCTTGAATTTCAGGTTCAACTGGACGCTTCTAAAGGGGAACTTGCGGTTGTGCGGGGGGCCCAAGAAGTCTTGCAACGCGACACCGCAGATGCCCGTAAATGGCAAAAGGCTGCAGACGACCAGGTGCAAGGCGTAGGCCCTAAGCTGGTGAACTTTGAGGTGCGTCTGGCCAAACTAGAGCCCGTTCAGGTGCAGATCAATGGTGTTGATGTTTGGGTGACGCAAGACGAGAGGCGTGAATTTGATGCCGCATTAGTCAGTTTTCAGGCAGCAGATTACGTCAGATCGCAAAAGTTGTTCACCGAATTTTTAGCATCACGCCCGCGAAGCGCCTACACCACCACTGCCATGCTATGGTTGGCAAATGCACAATACGCGCTGCGCGATTTTGGAATGGCCATGCAGTCCTACCGTGCGTTTTTGACACGTGACCCTGGCAATGCCAAAGCCCCTGAAGCCTTGTTGGGTGTTGCCAACTGCCAGTTGGAGTTAAAAGATATAAGAGGCATGAAAAAATCACTCGAAGACCTCATACGCCTTTATCCCCAATCGGACGCAGCGGTAGCGTCGGCAGGGCGGTTGAAAGCAATCAAGTAGACCTATGGCGTCACAGGCCGGTGAGGACGATAGGCCTTGGACCAGTCTGGCACGATTGGTGGGTACGCCCGGATTGGAGCGTTTGCAGGCCAGTCATGTCGTGGTTGTAGGGTTAGGCGGCGTAGGCTCGTGGGCCGCTGAGGCCTTGGCTCGCTCTGGGGTGGGTCAGTTGACACTGATTGATCTGGATCACATCAGCCCGTCCAATCTGAATCGGCAGGTCCACGCCCTGCGTGAAACGATAGGGCAAAGCAAAGTGCTGGCCATGCGAGAGCGTCTACTGCGCATTCATCCAGCGCTCCAAGTGAACGCCTTAGACGATTTCGTCACGCCCGACAATTGGCCTTTGTTGCTTAACGGGCAGACGGTTGATGCAGTCATTGATTGCTGCGACCAGTTCAACGCCAAACTAGCGATGGCCCGCTGGGCCCTTAAACAAGCCAAAGGGTACCCTTACCATATATGCGTTGGTGCGGCCGGGGGTAAACGTCAGGCCCAAGCCGTGCAGGTCACTGATCTGGCCGCGGTGACCCACGATCCGCTCTTGGCCAAGCTAAGGTATCAGTTAAGGCGCGAGTCGAGAGAAAGCGCAAAGCCCAAGGTTCAAGCAGGTCAAAAACTGGGTATGGCCTGTGTGTACAGCGCTGAACCCATAGAAAGGCCGCAGGGTATGGATTTGACTGGAGGCGGGGCCGCACTGAACTGCGCTGGTTATGGCTCGTTGGTCACTGTGACTGCCGTTTTTGGCATGGTCGCTGCCAATTGCGTCATCAGTCGATTGGCACCCTAGGGTCTAAATGCAAAGGTTCCTTGGGAGCGTCCAAATCCGGCTATAATATTATGCTTAGTGGGACGTTAGCTCAGTTGGTAGAGCAGCGGACTTTTAATCCGTTGGTCACAAGTTCGAATCTTGTACGTCCTACCACCCATCATTTAGTGCAGGCTTTTTCGGGGCCGGCACCTCATATCTGCGATTGATTGCTTCAATACGCCATTTTTAGACGCATCTAGGCCGCTTTTGATGCGTCGACCAGCCGCTTTTTAGTCAATAATCAAGGTAGTACCCGGTGTGCTATTTTTGGTTCAAAAGACCGCATTGGCCGCTTGACTTGATTTCTACTTTTAATCGCGACGCTCATAATGAAGTTGGCTTTGCTATCAGATATTCATTCGAACATACAAGCTTTTAACGCCTGTATGGCCGATGCAAAGAGCAAGGGCGTCAATAAGTACGTGTTTTTGGGTGATTTTGTTGGCTATGGTGGTGATCCTGGCGCAGTGGTAGACGCCGTGCAGGCGATGGTCGCTAAAGGTTCGATTGCAGTAAAGGGCAACCACGATGAGATGGCGGTCAATGTTCCTGTGGAGTCAAAGACCTTGGGTAGCAGCTCGGCTCAATGGACGCACGATACCTTAACGCCTGAACACAGAACCTTTCTTGATCAATTGCCCATGACCGCCAGTTTGGGTGAATGCCTTTTCGTACACGCAAGCGCCTACGATCCTGAAGATTGGCACTATGTAAGTGATGCACTGGCTGCTGCAGATTGCTTAGACAATGCCTTTATCACCTCTGAAGAGGGTGACCAAATGGTCATGAGTCCCGCAACGTGGGTGTTTTGTGGTCATGTGCATCACCACACCCTTTACTATGAGGGGCGCAACGGTGACATCATGGCCTTTGCTCCCACTGCCGGTGTGGCCATGCCTGTCGGGGGTCATAGGCGATGGGTCGCGACCGTTGGATCGGTGGGCCAACCTAGGGACGGCAACCCCTTGGCCATGTACTCGATTTTTGACACCACCAAACAAACGCTTACCTTTTGTCGCGTACCCTATGACAGCCAGCAGGCAGCCGAAGCCATACGCCGGGCCAAGCTTCCCGCCTTCTTTGCAGAGCGCCTCGAGGTCGGGCGATGACCCTACTGGAGCCGGGGGCGCTGTACGACGGCTTCATAATCCAGACATGCATCCACGCGGGTGGCATGGCGCATATCTACAGCGTCACCTATGCCGATGGGACGCTAGGTCCGGGCTTTCCGATGGTGATGAAAGTGCCGCGCATGACACAAAGCGACGGTGCCGAAAACATTGTCAGTTTCGAAGTCGAGCATCAGATCCTTCAGGCCGTTCAGGGGAGTCACATGCCTCGGTTTGTGGCCGCGGGCGATCTGCAACGGCTCCCCTATCTAGTGATGGAATATGTGCAAGGGCGTACCTTGAGCCTTTGGGAAGAATTGCCAACAGACCAACGCCCCCAGCCGGCTGAGATTGCTGGCCTTGGTCAAGCTGTTGCGACGGCAGTGCATAAATTGCACTTGCAGGAAGTCGTACACCACGATTTGAAACCTGCCAATGTGATGATCAGAAACGACGGCTCTGCCGTGTTGCTGGATTTTGGATTGTCCTGCTACGCCCATTACCCGGATTTGCACGCTGAACAATTGCGAAAAGCCGTGGGGTCACCCGCGTGGATAGCACCAGAGCAGGTGGTAGGGGTGAGAGGAGACCCGCGCAGCGACGTGTTTGCCATTGGCGTCATGCTGTATCAGTTGGTCACGGGCGAATTGCCTTTTGGAACGCCTCAAACCGCAGGGGGTTTGCGCCAACGCCTGTGGATGGACCCGGTGCCACCCAAAAGGCTCAATCCAGATACGCCCGATTGGTTGCAAGAGGTTATTTTGCGCTGCCTGGCCCCTTTGGCAGCCAGCCGCTACCCCTCTGCTGCGCACCTGGCCATTGATTTGCGAAATCCCGACCAGGTAGAGCTGACAGCCCGTGGGCAACGTACGCAGGGAACCGGTTTTTGGGAGCACCTGAGGCGTTGGGTAAAGGCGGCAGGTATGCAATACCAACCCAGCCCCAAACCTACTGAGCAATTGGAGTTGGTGCCTATAGTGATGGTTGCCGTCCCCCATCGCGACGTGACAGATGCCACCTTGTACTCGTTACGCCAAGCGGTCGAGCGCTCGCTGGGTACGCGCCCTGGCGCCAGATTGGTCTGTGTAACGGTGATTTCACCCAATCAAACCAACGCGTTTTGTGATGAACAAAGCGAAACAACGGTTCATCGCCAGTACTTGACCCGCTTGCAGCTTTGGGCGCAGCCCTTGGACTTGCGGGGGCATCAAACGTCCCATCACGTCTTGGAGTCTGGGGATGTGGCACAGGCCTTGATCGAATTTGCCGTAGGCAATGACGTTAGCGTGATTGTGATGGGTGCCTCCACCCACGGCCTCAAATCCCAACGCTTTTTGGCCACGGTGCCAATGAAGGTGGCGATGCAAGCGCCATGTACCGTCGTGCTGGTCAAGCAAACTTTGCCGTTTTCATTGTTGGGGCAGTTGCCTGCCAAGGAGCGCGAAGCTGCGGCCTAGCGCGGTGGTCGGTTAAGCGTGCTACTGTGAAATCCCAGCCCGTTGGGCAAAGGCTTGCAAGGCCTCAATTTGCGCACTGGCCTGTAAAGTGAGTTGGCCGTTGGCCTCGTTGTCATTGAGCAGGTTCAAATGGGTCAGCAGGTTGTGGGTGTGCCGGGCCACTGCTTGGCCGTTGTCCACAATGTGCACGTTTGGGCCTATCCGTTGTTCAATGGCGGCCCGTACAAAAGGGTAGTGGGTACACCCCAGCACCAAGGTGTCGATCTGTCCCTGTGCCGTCCCAAAAGGCGGCAGGGTGACCAGGTGCCGGTCAAGTAGCGCGTTAATTTGCGCGGTGTCACCTTGCTCAATCGCCCAAGCCAACCCGGTAGCGGCGCACAGGTGCAGCGCCACGCCAGGCAAAATGTCCTGTGTTGCCAGCTTAAATTTACGGCTGGCCAATGTGCGTTGCGTGGCCAACACGCCCACGTGTCCCGTACTGGTATGGTGCGCAGCAGGTTTAATGGCCGGTTCAATGCCCACAAAAGGCACCAAGGGATGGCGTTGGCGCAGTGTGGCAATGGCCGCTGCCGTTGCCGTATTGCAGGCCACCACCACCGCTTTGGCGCCTCGGGCTAACAAGTCTTCAGCCACTTGCACCGTGCGGTCGTGTATCCATGCCTCTTCTTTTTCGCCGTAGGGGGCGTTAAGGGTATCGGCAAAGTACAAAAAGTTTTCGTAGGGCAGTTGGGCGCGAAGGGCCTGCAAAATGCTCAGGCCCCCAACACCACTGTCAAACACGGCAATCGGTGCGGCGCTCACAATGGGTTAAGGGGTGGCGATAGGGATGTTTTTGAAGGCACCGGTGGCAATCTTCTTTTGCCATTCTGCTGGCCCGGTAATGTGGGCGCTGGTACCCCCAGAATCCACCGCCACAGTGACCGGCATATCGACCACGTCAAACTCGTAAATCGCCTCCATGCCCAGGTCTGCAAAGCCCACCACCTTGGCCGTCTTGATGGCTTTGCTCACCAAATAAGCCGCACCGCCCACCGCCATTAGGTAGGCGCTCTGGTGCTTCTTAATCGCTTCAATCGCCACGGGGCCGCGCTCAGCTTTGCCTATCATGGCGATCAAGCCGGTTTGCGCCAGCATCATCTCGGTAAAGCCGTCCATGCGCGTGGCAGTGGTGGGGCCTGCCGGGCCCACAGCTTCGTCTTTAACCGGGTCTACCGGCCCTACGTAATAGATGACACGGTTGGTAAAGTCCACTGGCAAGGCCTCGCCTTTTTGCAGCATTTGTTGAATGCGCTTGTGCGCAGCGTCGCGGCCGGTGAGCATTTTGCCGTTAAGCAAAAGCGTGTCGCCGGGTTGCCAACTGGCCACTTCGGCCTTGGTTAGCGCATTCAAATCCACCCGTTTGCTTTTTTGGGTATCGGGCTTCCAGTTCACGTTGGGCCACAGGTCAAGAGAGGGTGGGTCAAGGTAGACCGGCCCGCTGCCGTCCATCACAAAGTGCGCATGGCGGGTGGCAGCGCAATTGGGGATCATGGCCAGGGGCTTGCTGGCCGCGTGGGTGGGGTACATCTTGATCTTAATATCCAACACGGTGGTCAAGCCACCCAAACCCTGCGCACCAATACCCAGCGCATTGACTTTTTCATACAGTTCTAGGCGCAGTTCTTCCACCGGGGTGAGCGCCGCGCCTTGGTTGGACTTGGCCTGCAGTTCGTACATATCGATGTCGTCCATCAGGCTTTCTTTGGCCATCAAAACGGCTTTTTCTGCCGTGCCGCCAATGCCTATGCCCAGCATACCGGGTGGGCACCAGCCTGCGCCCATAGTGGGCACGGTTTTGAGCACCCAATCGACCACCGAGTCACCGGGGTTGAGCATGATCATTTTGCTTTTGTTCTCGCTACCACCGCCTTTGGCCGCTACCGTTACCTCCAGCGTGTCACCCGGAACAAGCTCGGTAAAAATCACTGCAGGGGTGTTGTCCTTGGTGTTTTTCCGCAAAAACTGGGGGTCAGCCACCACAGACGCCCGTAAGGTGTTGTCGGGATGGTTGTAGCCACGGCGCACACCCTCGTTGATGGCATCGTCCAAGGATCCGGTAAAGCCCTCTAGGCGCACATTCATGCCTACCTTTAGGAACACATTCACGATACCGGTGTCTTGGCATATGGGCCTATGCCCGGTAGCACTCATTTTGCTATTGGTCAAGATTTGCGCAATAGCATCTTTGGCCGCTGGGCTTTGCTCGCGTTCATAGGCCCGTGCCAAGTGGGCGATGTAGTCGGCGGGGTGGTAGTAGCTGATGTATTGCAGCGCGGCGGCAACGGATTCGATCAGGTCGGCGGCTTTGATGGTGGTGGACATGGGTTGTTAGCAGTAAAAGTTGAAAGCGTGTGGATTGGCCCCACAAGGCGCATTCGAAAGGCTACATCCCGAACACGACACGGGGCTGACTTGGCACGGGCGAGTTAATGGCCACCCTTTGGTGGGCTAGGGTGGTGCATTAATCGATCGGTGTAGGCAATCGCCAGCGCCGAGAACAAAAATGCAATATGGATCACCGTTTGCCAAATCAAGACCTTGTCGTCGTAATTGGCCGCATTGATAAAAGTCTTGAGCAAATGAATCGACGAGATACCAATAATGGCTGTGGCCAGTTTCACCTTTAACACCGATGCGTTGACGTGGCTCAACCATTCGGGCTGGTCGGGGTGCCCCTCTAAGTTCATGCGGGTCACAAAGGTTTCATAGCCGCCTACGATCACCATGATCAGCAGGTTAGAGATCATCACCACGTCTATCATGGCCAGCACCACCAACATAATGATGGTTTCGCTTAGGCCATCGACGGTGGCTGTTGTTTTGTAGCCTATGCTGTTAATCAAACTTTGCAGCGCCGCCTGGTCACCCATGACGGCTTCTACCAAATGGGTCATTTCCACCAAAAAGTGAACAACGTACACCCCTTGGGCAATGATCAGGCCTAGGTACAAAGGCACCTGCAGCCAGCGGCTGGCAAAAATCAAGGTAGAAAGGGGATTGGCTTTGCGAGGCGTATTCATTGGATATTTTGGGGGTTTTGCTGGTTCATAGAATGCGCCAATTGTAGAGTCGGTTGATAGGGCTGTAGCTTACGTCAGTGCTTTGTAAGTGCAAACGACGACATTTCGCCAAGTGTTTTTTTATTGGGAGACTAGGAATGAGTGCTATTACATCGGTGTTGGTGGAGAACCGTGTGTTTCCACCCAGTGAATCTATTCAGCAAGTAGCCCGTATCTCGGGAATGGACGCCTATAACGCCCTATGCCAAGAGGCTGCCAGCGATTTTGAGGGGTTTTGGGAGCGCCTTGCCAGGGCCAATGTGGTCTGGAACAAACCCTTTACCCGTACCTTGGACGAGTCCAATGCACCGTTTTTCAAGTGGTTTGACGATGGCGAACTGAACGCCTCGGCCAATTGCTTGGACAAACACATGGGCACCCCCACTGAAAACAAAGTGGCGGTGATTTTTGAATCGGACGATGGTGTAGTCACCAAAACCACCTACAAAGAACTGCTGGCCAAAGTCAGCCAGTTCGCCAACGCACTTAAGGCCGACGGTATCAAGAAGGGCGACCGGGTTTTGATCTATATGCCCATGACGCTTGAGGGCGTGGTGGCCATGCAAGCCTGCGCACGTTTGGGCGCCACCCACAGCGTGGTGTTTGGCGGTTTTTCGGCCAAGGCCTTGCAAGAGCGCATTATGGATGCCGGTGCTGTGGCAGTCATTACCTCCAACTACCAAATGCGCGGCGGCAAAGAGTTGCCCCTCAAAGCCATTGTGGACGAGGGCTTGGCCATGGGCGGTTGCGAGTCCATCAAAACCGTTTATGTGTACGAGCGTACCCCCACTGCCTGCGCCATGGTTGCCGGCCGAGACAAAACCTTTGCACAGGCCTTAAATGGCCTGAGCACCGAATGCGCGCCAGTAGCGGTGGGTGCAGAGCACCCCTTGTTCATCTTGTACACCTCTGGCTCAACGGGCAAACCCAAAGGGGTGCAGCACTCCACCGGGGGCTACCTGCTGTGGTCCAAGCTCACCATGGATTGGACTTTTGACCTGCAAGACAAAGACGTGTTTTGGTGCACCGCCGATATTGGCTGGATCACCGGCCATACCTACGTGGCCTACGGCCCCTTGGCGGCAGGTGCCACCCAGGTGATTTTTGAAGGCGTGCCCACTTACCCCAATGCCGGCCGCTTCTGGCAAATGATTGAGCGCCATCAGGTTTCCATTTTTTACACCGCTCCAACAGCGATTCGTTCGCTCATCAAGGCGGCAGAAGCCGATGCAGCGGTACACCCTGCACGCTCTAACCTAAGCAGCCTGCGTATTCTGGGTTCGGTGGGCGAGCCCATTAACCCAGAGGCCTGGATGTGGTATTACCGCAACGTGGGTGGCGAGCGCTGCCCCATCGTGGACACTTTCTGGCAAACCGAAACCGGCGGCCACATGATTACGCCGTTGCCCGGTGCGACCCCCTTGGTCCCCGGCAGCTGTACCTTGCCCTTGCCTGGCATTATGGCGGCCATCGTGGACGAGTCGGGCAACGACATGCCCAATGGCGTGGGCGGTATGTTGGTGGTAAAACGCCCATGGCCCAGCATGATTCGTACCATTTGGAACGACCCCGAGCGCTTCAAAAAATCCTACTTCCCTGAAGAAATGGGCGGCACGATTTACCTTGCGGGTGATGGCGCTGTGCGCAGTGAAGACCGTGGTTATTTCCGCATTACGGGCCGCATTGACGACGTGCTCAACGTGTCGGGTCACCGCATGGGTACCATGGAGATCGAGTCCGCCTTGGTGTCTATGACCGAATTGGTGGCCGAGGCGGCCGTGGTTGGGCGTCCTGATGACCTGACGGGCGAGGCGATTTGCGCCTTTGTGGTGCTCAAGCGTGCACGCCCTACTGGCGATGAAGCCAAAAAAATCGCCAACGACCTGCGCAACTGGGTGGCCAAAGAGATCGGCCCCATTGCCAAGCCCAAAGACATCCGCTTTGGCGACAACCTGCCCAAAACGCGCAGCGGCAAGATCATGCGCCGTCTGCTGCGCTCGATTGCCAAAGGCGAGGCGATTACGCAAGACACCTCTACCCTTGAGAACCCAGCCATTTTGGAGCAATTGGCTTATAAACTCTGATTGACCCCGGTTCAGAAAAAGCCGCCCATTGGGCGGCTTTTTTTTGCCATCACTGCACATCTTGGCACTTGTGTGATTCTGAAAGTGGTACATGAACCAAAAGATTTGAGGGGTATGATTCGGCCATGTTGACCTTTCCACACATCGACCCTGTCGCCCTCAAAATTGGCCCCATTTTTGGTTTTGGCCCTCTGTCCATCCACTGGTACGGGGTCATGTACCTGGCCGCTTTCTTGTTGTTTTATTGGTTAGGCACGCGTCGGCTCGCCCATCCGCCGTATCGCCATCTCTCTGGCACGGCCGCCTGGACGCGACAAGACATTGAAGACATTTTGTTTTTAGGGGTGATGGGTGTCATTGTGGGCGGACGAGTGGGGTATTGCCTGTTTTACAAACCCGGGTATTACCTGGCCAATCCTTTAGAAATTTTGGCGGTTTGGCAGGGTGGCATGAGCTTTCATGGCGGCATGTTGGGCGTAGTGGTGGCCGAAGTGTGGTTTGCCTTCTCGCGCAAAAGATCGCTGTTACAGGTGGCCGATTTGGTGGCCCCTTGCGTGCCCACCGGGCTGGCCTTGGGGCGCTTGGGTAACTTTATCAACGGGGAGTTGCCAGGCAGAGTGGCGGATTCACAACTGGCATGGGCCATGGTGTTTCCCAAAATGGATGCCCTGCCGCGTCACCCGTCGCAGCTCTACCAGTTTGCACTAGAGGGCGTGCTGTTGTTTGTGGTGTTGTGGTGGTTTGCACGCAAAGAACGCAGGCCTGGGCGTGTGTCGGCCTTGTTTTTGGTAGGCTACGGGGGTTTTCGGTTCTTTGCAGAGTTTTTCAGGGAACCAGACGCGCATTTGGGTTACCTAAGCCTAGGATTGTCTATGGGCCAGTGGTTGTGCGTTCCCATGGTGCTGGGTGGTGTGGCGCTTTGGTTTTGGCCACAAAAAAAGCCCGCTTGAGCAGTGCGGGCAGCCCATTAAGGCGCTGCGCAATCGCGCAATTGGTAGTGCACGGTGCCGCGGTAGGCGTGCCAGGTAGCATGTCCCAGCCACGGGCCAATCAGTACCAAGCCCGCACCCAAAGGTAATAAAGCCAGCATCACAAGTGCAGTGAGCAACGCGCCCCAAAGCAGCATTGGCAAGGTGTTGGCCACCACCACCCGAATACTGGTAATGGCCGCTGTAATGGCATCGATCTCCTTGTCGCGGATAAACGGCACTGAGACCACCGAGGTGGAAAAGACCAAGAACGCAAAGATGCTGCCCACCATCAGATAGGCGATTAAAAAGTCTAGGTTATCCAGGTTAAATATGGCCTGTATGGCGTTGCTGTACGTGGGCATGCCGGTGTTAAAAAAGACCGCAAATACCACCAGAGATGCGCGCCCCCACAGCAACTCAATCACCATAAAGACCAACACCAGCAGGCCCATGCTTTTGAGGTGATAGCGCCAACAGGTCAATGATGCAAAAAAATCCGCTGGCAAACCCTGCTCGTGGCGACGACTTAAATCGTAAAGCCCCATGGCTAGAAATGGTCCCACCAGCAGGCAACCCGATGCGACCGACATGGCGTATTCGGGCTTGTTCTGAAACACCACACCCAAGATCAAGGCCATGGCCCAAAAGCAGAAACCAAAAAAAAGCGTGTTCAGCGGAGCGCGTCGCATGTCGCGCCAGCCTGCGCCTAGCCAGGTCAAAGGGGTGAGCACATCAATCCGACGTATCGTAATGATGGGGCCAACAGGTGGCGGCTCACTGTAGGGTGCGGGGGCTTCCAATTGAGACCTCCAAGGTTTACTTGCCAGAGATGATCCACTGGATCACGAACTTGGCGGCAAAGCCAGTCATGCCAAAGGCCAGGCCAAAAAACAGAACAAAGGTGCCGAACCGGCCCGCCTTGGATTCCCAAGCCAAGTGGCCAACGATAAACAGCATGTACAGCATGAAAGCGCCAACCCCAAAGGTCAGGCCAAATCCAGCGATTTGCTCCTCAGAAAATCCAAACATCAAGCGCTCTCAACTTGCAATTGGCGTAACGGCAACTCATCCGTGTTCACCAAATCCTGGTACGCATGCCAAGACGCGTGGCCCAGCAGGGGGACCACCACTGCTAGGCCTACCATCAAAAATGCCATGCCTAAGGCGGTTAGCACCATAATGACCGCCGCCCAAAGCACCAGCGAAACCGGGTTTGCTAGCACGCAACGCCAACTCACTTCTACCGCCGCAGCCAAGCCAATGTGCCGGTCTAGCAACAAGGGAATCGCTACCACGCTAGAGGCAAAAATAGGTGCCGCCAAAATCCCTCCCAGCATCAGCCAGAGTTCAAAGGCAAGGCCTTGGCGGGCCAATACGATCTGATGCAAAAAATCAATCGGGGTATTGACCTGGCCGGGTGCCATGAGCGTGATGAGTGCGGCCGAGCAAATCACCCAACCGGTGGCGGCAAGCCCCAGCAGGGTGCCAAAGCGCAAGATCGACCAATAGGCATTAGGGTCGCTTTTGCGGTACTGCTGCCAATTGAACCAAGTGTCTAGCAATAAACGTTTTGTGATGGGTTGTTGGTGTTGCAGTGCCCGACTCATGGCATATAGGCTGGTGGCTAACACTGGGGCCACAACCAAGAAGCCTGAAAAAGCGCCAGCCAGCAGCCAAAAGCGGTCGTGTCCCAGCCAAATTAGCAATCCACCAAAAAAGCCAAGGGCTAGGCCCTGGCCCAGGCTGTACCAGCCGCATCGGCACAGGTCAGCCCAGCCCGCACCCAACCAGCCCACGATTTGTAAAGGTGAGACCTGGCGGACCGCGATGGGAGACGTGGTCATTTCTTAACGCAACACAAGCACCGGTGTTTGTGAGTGCGTCAGAACATGTTGGGTTTCGCTGCCTAGCAGCAGGCGCTTAATCCCTCTGCGCCCGTGCGACGCCATCACAATAAGATCGCATTTTTGCTTTTTGGCCGCACTCATAACAGCGTCGGCAATCAGATCCGACCGCACCACGATGGGCTTGACGGTCACGCCTGCCGCGCTACCCAAGGCCACCACCGACTCCAAAACTTTCTTGGCATCGGTTTCCCACTGGGTTTCGACTTGTTTCACGGTGGCAGGGTCTATAGCAATAGCACCTTCAAAATACGCCACGGGATAACGGGGAATCACCTTCACTGCAAACAATTGCGCATCCATCAAGGCCGCCAATTGGACGGCAGACTTATGCGCCTTTTTGGAAAGCGCCGAGCCGTCGGTGGCCAACAAAATTCGTTTGTACATGATGAGGACTCCTTAGATGTTTGGGTGATACAAGTTGCAAGCTTAGGCCCTGTGCAACAAATGTCATTGATCCAGGTCAAAGCTGGTGCGTGGGAGTACCTTGGACTTTCCCGTTGCGAGATGCCAGCCGGTACACTGACAAGCCGTTATGGTCACCCAACCCTCTGCCACACTGCCAACCCCGTTTATCGACGATCCCATCGATGATCCCATCGAGTGGCCCGTCTTTGGCCGCGTGTTGGACGGTACGGGAGGGAGCCGCTGGGAATCCTTTGTATCGGTAGACGCGGTCTACTGCGCCGCCTGCGCCATCACCATAGAGAACGCCTTAAAGCCCATTGTGGGCGTTGAGTCCACCAGCGTGAGTGTGGCGGGCCGCAAAGCCAGAGTGACGTGGAACGCCGACCTCACCCAACCCTCTGTGTGGTTGCAGGCACTGGCGCAAGCGGGCTACCCAGCACGTCCAGTGGCCGATGTGCGCAACGAAACTGGGCGCAGAGCAGATACACGCAAGGCCTTGTGGCGTTGGATGGTGGCGGGCCTGTGCATGATGCAGGTCATGATGTATGCCTATCCCAGTTATGTGGCCGACCGCCAAGAGATGGGTGCCGACGCGCAATACCTGATGCGTTGGGCGTCTTGGCTGATTTCTTTGCCGGTGGTGTTGTTTTCAAGTGCTTCGTTCTTTGACAAGGCGTTGCGAGACCTGCGGCACGCGCGTGTGGGTATGGACCTTCCGGTTTCCATTGGGATACTGATCACTTTTTTGGTGAGTACAGCAGGCACTTTTGACCCTCTTGGCACCTTTGGGCACGAGGTGTACTTTGACTCGCTCACCATGTTTGTTTTCTTCTTGCTCAGTGGGCGTTTGCTGGAGTTGAAGCTGCGGGATCGGGTGTTTTTTGCAATGGACTCGGCTTTTCACAAAATGCCACAAAGCGTGCAGCGCCAAAAAGCCGATGGCAGCCTTGAGGTCATATCGGCCAAACGGGTGGTGCAGGGCGATGTGTTGTGGGTGCCCAACGGTGAGGCATTTGTTGCGGACGGCTTGGTGCTGAGTGGGCACAGCCACGTCAACGAAAGTGTGCTCACGGGTGAGTCGCAGTCCGTGGCAAAGTCCCCAGGCGATAGGGTGATTGCAGGCAGTATCAACACAGGCACTGCCGTGACCGTTCAAGTGGAGCGCGTTGGCCATCAAACCCGCTTGGGCGAAATCATGGCGCTTATGGCGACGGCTCAGACCACCCGTCCCAGTGTGGCGGGGCTGGCAGATCGATTGGCCAAGCCATTCCTATTGGTCGTCTTGTTGGTAGCGGGGTTGACTGCTTTGTTTTGGTGGTCAACCGACCCCGAGCGCGGGCTGATGGCGGCGGTGGCAGTTCTGATCGTGACCTGCCCCTGCGCATTGTCGTTGGCGACACCTTCGGCGCTGTTGGTCAGTGTGGGCCGTTTGGCCAAAGAGGGGGTCTTGGTCAAGCGTTTGGAGGCCTTGGAGCTTCTGTCGCATATCGATACGGTGGTGTTCGACAAAACCGGCACCTTGACCCAGGACGCCATGGCGGTATGCAAGGTGGAGCACCGCGATGGGGTTTCCCAAGCGCGTGCTGTGGCAATTGGCAGTGCCTTGGCACAGCATTCGGCCCATCCCTTGTCTAGATCACTGGTGCAGTTTTCTAAACAAGTGCAAAGGCTTGACGCGGACGCCTCGTCGGTGCAACTTACCTCAGTAAAAGAGACCATTGGTTTTGGTGTTTCAGGTCTATTGCACGATCCCGCAACGCAGGCAAAGACCTCCGCTCGACTAGGGTCGGCCAATTTTTGTGAGGTACAAGCCCAGGCTTGTGCCAACTCGGTGGTTTATCTGGCGGATGAAATGGGATGGCTTGCGTCGTTTGAGTTTGACCAGTTACTGCGAGACGATGCATTGCAAACCGTCCGATGGTTGCAAAGCAGCGGTAAGGATGTCAGGATTTTGTCGGGCGACAACACCTTGGCAACCGCCTCGGTCGCACAGGCACTAGGGGTTGTACACGCCTGGGGTGACCTTTCACCTGCACACAAGCTTCAACATATTCAAACCTTGCAGGAACAAGGGCACCAGGTGGCCATGGTGGGTGACGGCATCAACGATGCGCTGGTATTGGCAGCGGCCAACGTCTCGGTTTCTTTGGGCAGTGCCGTACCGCTGGCGCAAAACCAATGCGATGTTCTCATTCAATCAAGCGCTTTGTTCGATTTGCATAAAACCTATCAGCAGGCGCTGTTAACGGTTGCCGTGATTCGGCAAAATTTAGCCTGGGCGCTGGCCTACAACGTGGTGGCTGTGCCCATGGCTGTCATGGGTCTATTACCCGCTTGGGCTGCTGGATTGGGTATGGCGCTCAGTTCATTGCTCGTGGTGGCCAACGCGGGCCGTTTGGCACGCCTTGATCACTAGAAAGGCCTTTGCGATGGACATTCTTTTTCTACTCATCCCCTTGTCGGTCGTATTGGTGTTTTTCATTCTGCTGGGCCTTTGGTGGGCCGTTCAACAAGGGCAGTTTGAAGACATAGAAGCCGAGGGAGAACGCATTTTGCAGCCTGACGCCAACGAAGAAACCTCAAAATCGCGTAGCTAATCACGCGCAGTTTGACTTGTATCAAGTCGTAAGGGGAGTCAATTTCTGACAATCGTCCTATCCCAATTTTTAGGACGAGGTGCTTATGGACTTTCCCAATGCTAGGGCAACCACTTATAACGATACCGTTGTCAGGCAATTCGCGATCATGACGATTGTTTGGGGTGTGGTCGGCATGCTGGTGGGCGTCATCATCGCCGCACAGTTGGCCTGGCCTCAGCTCAATTTCGGTGTTTCCTGGTTGAGCTACGGTCGCCTAAGGCCTTTGCACACCAACGCGGTTATTTTTGCGTTTGGTGGGTCGGCCCTGTTTGCATCGGTGTATTACATCGTTCAGCGTACCTGTCAGGTCAGCCTGTTTATGCCAAAGCTGGCCAGCTTTACCTTTTGGGGTTGGCAGGTGGTCATATTGGCCGCCGCAATTACGCTCCCATTGGGGTACACCTCAGGTAAAGAGTATGCCGAGTTGGAGTGGCCCATAGACATACTGATTACGCTGGTGTGGGTGGCCTACGCCGTGGTATTTTTTGGCACGATTGGCACGCGCAAGGTCAAACACATCTATGTGGCCAATTGGTTTTTTGGCGCATTCATTATCGCGGTGGCCCTGCTGCATTTGGTCAACAGTGCCGCAATACCCGCCGGGTTTTGGAAGTCCTATTCAGCTTACTCAGGAGTGCAAGACGCCATGATTCAGTGGTGGTATGGGCACAACGCGGTGGGCTTTTTCTTAACCGCCGCTTTCCTGGGCATGATGTACTACTTCATCCCCAAACAGGCCGAACGCCCTGTGTATAGCTACCGCTTGTCTATCGTTCACTTTTGGGCGCTGATCTTTACCTATATGTGGGCGGGCCCGCACCACCTGCATTACACCGCCTTGCCCGACTGGGCGCAGTCTATCGGCATGGTGTTTTCGCTCATCCTGTTGGCACCTAGCTGGGGCGGCATGATCAACGGCATCATGACGCTATCGGGTGCCTGGCACAAATTGCGGGATGACCCCATCTTGCGCTTCTTGATTGTGTCCCTGTCGTTTTACGGCATGAGCACCTTTGAGGGTCCAATGATGTCGATCAAAACAGTCAACGCCCTGAGTCACTACACCGACTGGACAGTGGGCCATGTGCACTCGGGCGCCTTGGGCTGGGTGGGAATGGTCACCATGGGCAGTATGTACTATTTGATCCCACGTTTGTTTGGGCAAACCAAGATGTACAGCGTTAAGGCGATAGAGCTGCACTTTTGGACCGCAACCATTGGTATCGTGATTTACATCGCTGCGATGTGGGTTGCCGGGGTTATGCAAGGTTTGATGTGGCGTGCTATCAACCCGGATGGAACCCTGACCTTCACGTTTGTCGAATCGGTCAAGAGCACCTATCCCTTCTATGTTCTGAGGCTGGTGGGCGGGCTGCTCTATCTGGGCGGTATGGTGATCATGCTTTGGAACGTCATAAAAACAGCTACCAGTGGAAGCGCATCCCGTGTGCAAATTCCCATGGTCGTACACGCTTAAGGGGGCTTTGATGTCAAACGATACGAAAACCAAAGGTCTGAATCATTCCACTATTGAGACCAGCAACACCCTGATGATTGTGCTGGTGTTGGTTGTGCTGCTGTTTGGTGGACTGGTTGAAATTGTTCCGCTGTTCTTTCAACGCTCCACCACCGAAGCCATCAAAGGGGTTGAGCCTTACACACCGCTGCAACTGGCTGGGCGTGACGTTTACATCCGCGAGGGATGCTATAACTGTCACTCGCAGATGATTCGCCCCTTCCGCGCAGAGACCTTGCGCTACGGGCACTACTCAGTGGCTGGGGAGTCGGTATACGACCATCCTTTTCAATGGGGTAGCAAACGCACCGGCCCAGACCTCGCACGCATAGGTGGGCGCTACAGCGACGAATGGCATCGCGTTCATTTAATCAACCCGCGCGATGTGGTGCCCGAGTCCAACATGCCCTCGTACCCTTGGCTAGAAAAGGCCACGATTGACGGCTCAGCCTTGGCCAACAACATGCGTGCATTGCGCGTCGTGGGCGTGCCTTACACCGACGAGCAAATTGCCAAGGCGGCCGAGGAGGTCAAAGGCAAGTCCGAAATGGACGCGCTTATCGCGCACCTGCAAGGCCTAGGCCTGGCACTCAAATAAACTGAGGATAGAGATGGATATCAATCTATTGCGATCGATTGCCGCGGTACTGGGCCTCTTGACCTTTGTTGGCATTATTTTCTGGGCATGGTCGGCAAAAAATGCCGAGCGATTCAACGAGGCGGCACAACTGCCGTTTGAACAAGACGTAGCACAGAGGGGAACAAAATGAGTGACTTTACGAGTGGATTTTGGTCAATCTACATAGCGGCCATTACGGTCGTCAGTGTGCTGGCATGCGGCCTGTTGTTATGGGTAAGTGGCAAAACCAAGGTGATGAGCACCACGGACAATACGACGGGCCACGTCTGGGACGAAGACCTGCGCGAAATGAACAACCCTCTGCCGCGTTGGTGGGTGTGGCTGTTCGTGATCACCATCGTTTTTTCTGGTGTTTATCTGGCGCTATACCCCGGACTGGGATCGTTTCCCGGCAGTACCGGTTGGAGTTCTACCGGACAGCACGCAGCTGAAATGAAAAAGGGTGAAGCCGAAGTAGCACCGCTCTATCAAAAGTTTGTTTCAATGAAAGCCGAGGACATTGCCAATGACCCTCAAGCCCAAGGCATTGGCGAGCGCTTGTACCAAAACAATTGCGCCCAGTGCCACGGTTCAGATCTGCGCGGTGGCAAGAGCTTTCCTAACCTGACCGACAAGGATTGGCTCTATGGTGGAACCCCCGAGAAAATCACAGAAACGCTCACCAAAGGCCGCATCGGCAATATGCCTCCCATGGCCGCTGCGGTAGGCAGCGCCGATGACGTTAGGAGCGTGGCCCACTACGTGTTAAGCCTATCAGCTAGCCCCCACGACGCCGCCAAGGCGCAATTGGGGCAGGCCAAATTTGCCGTGTGCGCCGCCTGCCACGGCGCAGATGGCAAAGGCAACCAAGCACTTGGCGCCCCCAATCTGACCGATAACATCTGGCTGCACGGGTCCGGCGAAGCCGCCATCACCGCCATTGTTAACAACGGCAAGGTCAACCAAATGCCTGCGCAAGAAGGCAAGCTGACCGCCAGCCAAATCCAGGTGCTGAGCGCCTACATCTGGAAAAAGTCCAACTAAACCTCACCAAGGACCGCCATGGCCACGATCAACGCACGGCAATTACCGACCCAACCCAGCTTACCTTGGTGGCGTTACGGTCACGTCTGGATGGTGATTGGCGGCCCATTGGTGGTGGTAGTGGCTTCCATTACTACCTACATGATTGCAGTGTCTAGCGCCGATGGCTTGGTGAACCAAGACCCGGTGGCACAAAGCGCACCACAGGTCAAGGCCGGAACCAGTGATACCCCGGGTTTGCTGCCTGCTGTAGTGGGGCGCAACCACGCTGCAACGGCTAAATCTGCGCCTATTGCCCAATAGGGCAGGGCAGTGCTATTCGCAACTACGGTTACCCACCAATAGTTCGAGTTCTTCAAGCCGCAAAATGCGGATGTGCCGTTGCTTGGCTTCAATAATGCCCTGCTCGACAAACTTGGAAAAAGTGCGGCTGACGGTTTCCAGCTTCAAGCCCAAATAGCTGCCAATTTCTTCGCGCGTCATGCGCAGCAACAACTCTGATTGCGAAAAGCCCCGTGTGCGAAGTCGCTCGGCTAGGTTCAGCAAAAATGCCGCCAACCTTACCTCTGCACGGCTGCTACCCAAAAGCAGCATGATGCCGTGCTCACGAACGATCTCACGGCTCATGATCTTGTGAACGTGGCGCTGAAGGCCTTGGATTTCTTGCGAGAAGGACTCTATCTTGTCAAACGGCATGACGCAGACCTCGGCGTCTTCCAGGGCAATCGCGTCGCAGGTGTGCACGTCGTTGACAATGCCATCCATGCCTAGCACCTCGCCCGCCATTTGAAACCCGGTCACCTGGTCACGCCCGTCGTCCGCGCTGACCAAGGTTTTAAAAAAGCCCGTGCGCACAGCGAACAGGCTGGTAAACCGCTCACCATTTCGAAACAAGGCGGCCCCGCGTTTGATCTTTTTCCGAGCGGACACCATATCGTCTAGGCGGGTTAGCTCGCTGTGCGTCAAGCCCATGGGCATGCAAAGCTCTTGCAAGTTGCAGTTAGAACAGGCCACCTTCACGGAGTTGACGTTGATCGAATAAATCGGCACTGTCTGCCCGTTCAAGGGGCCATGAGGATCGTAATTCAGTGGCATGGGCCTATTTCCTAGTCGCACTATCGTACATTTGAGGGCAAGCTTAACGCAAAATTGATGTAGATCAATGAGGGAAAGTCACGCTACAGGCATATTGTGGGGCATCCCAAAAAAGCCGATTGCCGTGACCCACCTACCACTTATCGACACCGACCTGCTGCGTCGCTTTGACGTCTCGGGGCCGCGCTATACCTCTTATCCCACCGCCGAGCGGTTCGTGGACGCCTTTGATGGGGACGCCCTCTCAGTCGCACTTGCCGCGAGGCAAATTGCCCCGGCGGGAGCGGGCGGGGCCATGTCCCTTTACGTGCATCTGCCGTTTTGCGAATCGCTGTGCTATTACTGCGCGTGCAACAAAATCATCACCAAGCATCACAACAAGGCCGACCAGTACCTGGATTACCTGTGCAAAGAGTTGGACCTGGTGTGCGCTAAGTTAAGCCCAACGCCATCAATCAGTCAGTTGCATCTAGGAGGGGGGTCTCCCACTTTTTTATCGGACGAGCAGCTCAGGCGGTTGATGAAAGAAATAAATCAACGATTTCGTTTGATGCCAGGCAGCGAGATTGCCATAGAGGTAGACCCTCGGACGATTAACGTACAACGCTTGGGTGCGCTAAAAGAGATGGGATTTAACCGCCTAAGTTTTGGTGTGCAGGACTTTGACCCGGGCGTCCAAAAATCGGTGAACCGGGTGCAGCCCGCAGACCAGGTATTCGAACTGGTCGCACAGGCTAGGGCGATGGACTTTGAGTCGATCAACGTCGATTTGATTTACGGTTTACCTAAGCAAAACACCGTTTCCTTTACGGAGACATTGCGCCAGGTGGTGGTGTTGAGCCCTGACCGCATCGCTTTGTATGCTTACGCCCATCTGCCTACCCGCTTCAAATCCCAAAGGCGCATTGACAGCCAGGTACTGCCTTCTGGTACAGAAAAAGTTGCGATGTTGGCGCTGTCGTTGCAAACCTTGCAAGATGCTGGGTATGTCTATATCGGCATGGACCATTTCGCCAAACCCAACGACCCGCTGGCGGTGGCCAAGCGCCAAGGGCGGCTGCACCGCAATTTTCAAGGCTACAGCACCCAGCCCGATTGCGACTTGTTGGCGTGCGGCGTATCCTCGATCAGCAAAATTGGCTCGGTATACGCCCAAAACGCCAAAACGCTGGACGAGTATTACGACCTTCTGGACGCCGGGCGCCTGCCCACGGTAAGGGGATTGGAACTGAGCCGCGATGACATCATCCGCCGTGGGGTCATCATGGCCCTTATGTGCCAAGGTGCGCTCCAATTTGAAGATATTAATTTGGCGTTTCTCATCGATTTCAAAAAATACTTCGCAAAAGAGATCGAGGCCCTTGGCCCGCTATCAGATGACGGCTTGTTGACCATCAATGCGCAGGGCCTTCAGGTGACCGCCTTGGGCTGGTACTTTGTGCGCGGCATCGCCATGGTGTTTGACCGTTATACGCAGACCAGTTTGGACCGTGCCAAATTCTCTAAGATTCTCTGACCCCCCCAACCCTACAGGTGGTCGTCTTGCTATGTCTTTGACCCTTTTTTTGACCGCGCTAACGATGGGCGTGGTGGGTGGACCCCATTGTGTACTGATGTGTGGGGCCGCCTGCGCCGGACTGGCCAAAGGCAATACAGGACAACCCAATCGCGCGATGGCAGTGTTTCTGGCGGGGCGGCTTTTGGGCTACTCCGTATTGGGGGCTGCGGTTGCCTTTTCTATGCAGTCCCTGGCCTGGTTGACCACCCAAACCGTCGTGCTGCGCCCCGTTTGGACGCTGCTGCACGTGGGCGCGATGGCCGTCGGTCTCGTACTGTTGGTTCAAGGTCGGCAACCTGCCTGGCTGGAGCGACGAGCCAAGCGGGTTTGGTACAGCACCGGGCAGTTCATACAAAAGAGAGGGCTGAATGGAAGCTTTTTATTGGGTGGCGCCTGGGCATTGATGCCCTGCGGCTTGCTCTATTCGGCCGTGATGGTGGCCGCATTGACCGATGGCGTCGCCTCTGGTGCGCTGTTCATGGCCTTGTTTGCAGTAGGCAGCAGTCTGTCTTTGCTCGCCGGCCCGTGGTTGCTGTTGCGCCTTGCTCAATTGCGGCACAGCGAGATCGGGGTTCGATTGGCAGGCTTGGCCTTGGTGCTCATGGCGGGAGCCGCTCTTTGGATGGGCTTTGTGCACCAACAAGCCCCCTGGTGTAGACCCTGAGCGTTTCCAGTTAGGTCCCTAGGGAGTTCCCTAGGTAGCCATTGAAGCGCGTGTTTTTTAGCCAAAAATGTGGTTCAATGGGCGTAGCCGCGTAAAAGAAAGCAGTCTTGAAACACCGCCACTTAACGCGGCACAGGGTTTATAGAGACGGATGTATGAGTGTCAGAAATCAGATGTCGTTCAACGACTTGGAGCAGTGGTTAAATCAACGGCGTGTCACTGAAGTGGAATGCCTAGTCCCCGACCTAACCGGGGTGGCCCGAGGGAAAATTCTTCCTCGGGAAAAATTTACCGAAGACCGTGGTATGCGCATCCCCGAGGCCATCGTGGGCATGAGTGTCACCGGCGAATTCCCCAGCCAGGGCCCCTACTACGATGTGATCAACCCGGTCGATAGGGATATGCACCTTATCCCGGATCCGTCCACGGTTCGCATTGTGCCGTGGGCTACCGACCCTACCGCACAGGTCATTCACGATTGCTACGACCGCAACGGCGCGTTGGTGCCTTTTGCACCGCGTAGCGTTTTGCGCAACGTCTGTGCCTTGTTTACGCAAGACAACTTAATGCCGGTGGTTGCCCCCGAGTTGGAGTTCTACCTGGTTGCGCGCAATACCGACCCCAACACCGTGCTGCGCCCGCCTGTGGGCCGCAGTGGTCGCGCCGAGACCTCGCGCCAAGCCTACAGCATTGACGCCGTCAACGAGTTCGACCCCTTGTTCGAAGACCTTTACGACGCCTGCGAAAAGATGGAACTCAACGTGGATACCTTGATTCACGAAGTGGGCGCCGGGCAAATGGAAATCAACTTCCTGCACGGCGACCCCATGGACCTGGCCGATCAGGTGTTTTTGTTCAAACGCACTGTGCGCGAAATGGCTTTGCGTCACGACATGTTTGCCACTTTCATGGCCAAGCCCATCGCGGGAGAGCCCGGTAGCGCCATGCACGTGCATCAAAGCATCATTAACACCCTGACGGGCCAAAACATATTCAGCAATGAAGACGGTAGCCCCTCACAGGCGTTCTACCACTACATTGGTGGCTTGCAGCGGTATATCCCAGCGGCCATGGCGCTGGTGGCCCCCTATGTCAACAGCTACAGGCGTTTGGCCCGGCATACCGCCGCGCCCATCAACATTGAGTGGGGCATTGACAACCGTTCGGTAGGCATTCGTTCACCCATCTCCACGCCACAGGCGCGCCGTATTGAAAACCGTGTAATTGGTGTCGACGCCAACCCTTATGTGGCGATGGCAATGACCTTGGCTTGCGGTTACTTGGGCATGAAAAACAAGATAGAACCCAAGAGTGAGATGAAGGGCGATGCCTACCTGGCTCCTTTCTCGCTGCCACGCAGTTTGGGTGAGGCGCTGGATCTGCTCAGAAAAGAAACCGACCTGCACGAGGTATTGGGCAAGGAATTTATCACCGTGTACGTGGAAGTGAAAGAGCAGGAGTTTGAGGAATTCATGAAGGTGATTTCCCCGTGGGAACGCGAGCACCTGCTGCTGCACGTCTAAGGAGCTGATCGCATGAGTTACCCCCTCCACCCGATTGCACCCCCCGCTATTGTTAGGCCAGAGCAGCGCCTAGATACGCGGGCCATTCAAGCGCTGGATTCGGCGCACTATATGCACCCGTTTACAGATGCCCAAGACTTGGGCACCCGTGGCGCGCGGGTGATGGTGCGCGCAGAAGATATCTACGTCTGGGACTCAGAGGGCAAGAAGGTACTCGATGCCATGAGCGGGCTGTGGTGCGTCAACGTGGGTTACGGTCGCAAGGCGCTGGCCGATGCGGCCTACCAGCAGATGATGACGCTGCCCTACTACAACAGCTTTTTTCAAACCACCAATGTCCCGGCGGTGCAATTGGCCGCGAAGTTGGCCCGACTGGCGCCCGTCGTAGGTGACCGCCGTTTTGACCACGTGTTTTTTTCGTCCAGCGGAAGTGAGAGCAACGACACCAATGTGCGCATGGTGCGGCGCTACTGGGATTTGCTGGGCCAACCCCAGCGCAAAACCATTATCAGCAGGCGCAACGCCTACCACGGCAGCACCATGGCGGGTGCTTCCTTGGGTGGCATGGACGGCATGCACGCACAGGGTGATTTACCCATTCCGGGCATTGTTCACATTGACCAGCCCTATTATTTTGAGAATGCCTTGCCCGGCGAGTCAGAGGACGATTTTGGTCTACGCCTGGCCCGCCAGTTGGAACAAAAAATCTTAGAACTAGGCGCTGACACAGTGGCCGCTTTTATTGGCGAGCCGGTGCAGGGAGCCGGTGGTGTCATTATTCCGCCCACCACCTACTGGCCTGAGATTCAGCGCATCGTAGACCAATACGGCCTATTGCTCATTAGTGACGAAGTCATATGCGCCTTTGGCCGTGTGGGACACTGGTTTGCCTACGAGCGCTTTGGCATGAAACCTGATTTGGTCACATTCGCCAAAGGCGTCACCAGTGGCTACATCCCCCTGGGTGGCGTGATGGTCGGCAACCGCGTGGCGCAGGTGCTGATAGAAAAAGGCGGTGAGTTCAATCACGGTTACACCTATAGCGGCCACCCCGCTGCTTGCGCGGTGGCGCTGGCCAATCTGCAGATCATCGAACAAGAAGGGCTTGTTGCCCGCGTGAAAAATGAAACCGGCCCTTACCTAGCCGAAAAATTCAAAGCACTTGCAGAGCATCCATTGGTGGGCGATGCACGCAACTGCGGGCTCATGGCAGGTCTGCTGCTGGTGCAAGACAAAACCACCATGAAGCCCTTTGATGCCAATCTGGCCGTGGGCATGATTTGCCGCGGACATTGCTTTCAAAACGGACTCATTATGCGGGCGGTTGGCGATCGAATGATTATTGCACCGCCGCTAACAATGACCAAAGCGCAAATTGATGAAATGGTAGGCCTTATTGAGTTGGCTTTGAACCTGACCCTCCGGGATTTACAAAATCGGGGAGCTATGCCTGCTTAGATTGATAACCCATAGGCAAACACTGTTTGCAGTATGCCCCTAGCGCGGTATGATATTTGTTGGAGTTCGATTTTTAGCCCATAACTTTGTGGTTTATTTTTGGAGTTACACATGATGAAAAAACAATTGGTAGCCTTGGCCATTGCAGCGCTTTTTATGGCGGCGTGCGGCAAAAAAGAAGAAGCCGCACCCGCAGCCGCTAGTGCGCCAGCTTCGGCAGCGGTGCCGGCAGGCCCGGTGCTGGATGCTGAAAAAGTTCTTAATATCTACAACTGGCCCGATTACATTCCTGAAGGGATGATTGCGGCGTTTGAAAAAGAAACCGGTATCAAGGTCAACTACGACACGTTTGAAACCAACGAAGCGCTGCACGCCAAGCTGGTGGCGGGCAGCACAGGGTATGACATTGTTGTACCCGGCTCTGTGTTCGCCAAGCCGCAAATTGAGGGCGGTCTGCTCGCGCCTCTGGACAAGGCCAAGATTCCCAATCTGGCCAATCTCGACCCCGCTGTAATGGCTAACCTCGCAAAGGCTGATCCAGATAACAAACACTTGGTGCCATGGGCTTGGAGCTTTACCACCGTTGGGATCAACAAAACCAAGGTAGACAAAGCTTTGGCCGGGATGCCCATGCCAGAAAACGCTTGGGATTTGGTGTTTGATCCCAAGTACTCCAGCAAGCTTAAGTCCTGCGGCATTGCCTATCTTGATGCACCCACCGAGATCATCCCAGCGGCACTGCACTACATTGGAAAGAGCGCGTACTCCAACAATCCTGATGACTATAAGGCGGCTGGCGCTATGTTGGCCAAAGTCCGCAAGGATGTACGCCTGTTTAGTTCGACGATGATCGACGACATCGCCGGCGGCAAGGCTTGCGCTGTGATTGGTTGGGCGGGCGACGTCAATATCGCGGCTGGCAGGGCAAAGGAAAACGGCTCCAAAGACGAGTTGGTCGCCTTACTGCCTGCAACCGGAGGCCTGATGTTCGTGGATACGTTGGCGGTAACAAAAGACGCCGAGCATCCGAATAACGCGATGGCTTTCATCGACTTTTTCCTTCGTCCTGAAAACGGTGTGCGCATGGCCGAAGAGATGAGTTACAACAGCGGCAACAAAGCGGCCCAAAGCAAAATCAAACCAGAAATTTCGGCCAACAAGACTATTTTTGTTGACGCTGAGAATGTCGCAAAAATGGTCCCCCCGGAGAGTTTTACCAACGAAGCGCGCGCAGCCATGGCCAATGTGTACAACGGCTTCAAAAAAGGTAAGTAAGTTTTTTGTTTGAGCGTAAAAGGCTGTCAAAACCGAGAAGGTTGACAGCCTTTTTTATTTGAAGTTTGGAGGAGTCGGTATGGCCGCACAAATAGCAGACAGTGGTTATCTGGTCACGGAAAAATTAGTTAAACGATTTGACGAAGCAACCGCCGTTGACGACGTGTCACTCAGCATAGGCAAGGGCGAGATATTTGCATTGCTGGGCAGTTCGGGTTGCGGAAAATCGACCTTGCTGCGTATGTTGGCTGGTTTTGAAAAACCCACCTCCGGGCGCATATTGCTGGGCGGACAAGACGTTGCCACCATGCCCCCCTACGACAGGCCTATCAACATGATGTTTCAGTCTTACGCGCTGTTTCCTCATTTGGATATTTGGGAAAACGTCGCGTTTGGCCTCAAGCGCGAGGGTCTACCCAAAGACGAAATCAAAACCCGTGTAGGCGAAATGCTGGACCTGGTGCAGTTAGGGACATTTGCCAAACGCAAACCCCATCAACTTTCGGGGGGGCAGCAGCAGCGAGTAGCGTTGGCGCGTAGCCTGGCCAAGCGCCCACAACTGTTGTTGCTAGACGAGCCCTTGGGTGCTTTGGACAAAAAGCTGCGCGAGCAAACCCAGTTTGAACTGGTCAACATTATTGAAAAAGTAGGTGTGACCTGCGTAATGGTGACGCACGACCAGGAAGAGGCCATGACCATGGCCAATCGGATTGCCATTATGAGCAAGGGCAGGGTGTTGCAGGTCGCATCTCCTGAAGAGGTGTACGAGCATCCAGCCAACAAGTTTGTGGCTGATTTCATTGGCAATGTGAATCTTTTTGCAGGGCACCTAAGTGTTGACGAGCCCGATCGTTGCGCAGTGCGTACCGCAATCGGTGAGGTCAGGGTGGGTCATGGCGTCAGTGGTACGCTGAATATGCCGGTAACGATTGCCATCAGGCCAGAAAAAATAGAAATCAGTAAGGAAAAGCCCAGCAACACGCCAGCTAATCTGTACACAGGCAAAGTCCAAGAAATCGCCTACTTTGGTTCGTACAACACCTATATCCTTGCCGCCACTGATGGTTCACGCGTCAAGGTGATGGAGGCCAATACCTCGCGCCACGATCTTAGTGAAATCACTTGGGACGATGACGTTTATTTCTGGTGGAACGACAAAGCAGGCGTGGTGCTGCGCGACTAAGGAGAATCTTTTATGGCACTCCCAGTTCCCGGTAAACGCTTTGTCATAGGGGTTCCCTATGTCTGGCTATTTGTGTTTTTCTTGTTGCCGTTTCTTATCCTGCTCTACATCAGTTTTGTGGACATGGGTAATGACATCCACCCCTTCAAACCCTTGTGGGACGCCGAAGCGGGCATCTTGCACCTCAAGTATGAAAACTACTGGTCTATCTTCAAAACAGGAGAAGATGGGGCTTTGTTTCAAACCCTCTATGTAGAGGCCTACCTGCGTTCAATTTGGTACGCGCTTTGTACTGCCTTTTTGTGCCTTTTCCTAGGCTACCCCTTTGCCTACTTTATTGCGCGTTCGTCGCCCAGTGTTCGGCCTGCGTTGCTGATGATGGTGATGTTGCCGTTTTGGACCTCGTTTTTGCTGCGGGTCTACGCTTGGAAAGGTATATTGGCCGACCAGGGTGTACTCAACCAGTTGCTGATGGCGCTAGGCTTGATTAACGAGCCGATTCAAATGCTATACACCAATGTATCCATGTTGGTGGGCATGACCTATGTATACCTGCCGTTCATGATTTTGCCCCTGTATGCCAATCTGGTAAAAATGGACTTCAGATTGCTAGAGGCCGCCTACGATTTGGGGGCCTCGCCTTTTAAGGCCTTTTGGTTGGTCACCGTACCCCTGTCAAAAGCCGGTATCGTGGCAGGCTTTATGTTGGTGTTTATCCCCGCAGTGGGCGAGTTTGTCATCCCATCTCTATTGGGCGGGCCAGAAAACATGATGATAGGCCGCGTGGTATGGGACGAAATGTTTACCAGCAACAACTGGCCCCGCGCCAGCGCCTTGGCGGTGGTCATGATCGCTTTGATCATTGTGCCGCTAGGCTTTTACTACCACTACACCGGTGAATCCGCCGAGTCCAAAAAATAGGGAATCCCCATGAAGCAATTCCTTGAGCGTTACTTTGGAAAATTCTGGTTGGGGCTGGTGTACTTGTTTTTGTACCTGCCACTGATTTTTATGGTGGTGTTTTCGTTCAACAGCACACGCCAGGACGCCCGCTTTACCGGGTTCTCGTTTCGGTGGTACGAGGCCCTTACCCAGGATACAAAAATTGTTGAAGGGTTTTGGCTGTCGTTGAAGGTGGCAACGGTCACGGGCGTTTTGTCGGCAGTGCTGGGTACTTTTGCTGCGTTTGTGTTGGTACGCTATCGCCGGTTTTTGGGGCGTACGGCGTTCTCTGGCATGGTCAATGCGCCGCTGGTGATGCCAGAGGTGGTCATTGGGCTGTCATTATTGCTGCTGATGGTGGGCTCGCAAAACGTGTTTGGGTGGCCAGAGCGCGGCATATTGACCATTATTTTCGGACACACACTGCTTGGAATGGCCTATGGCATGGTCGTGGTGCAGTCTCGCTTGTTGGAGGTCAATCGTTCGATTGAAGAAGCTGCGATGGACTTGGGCGCGCGGCCGTTTCAGGTGTTTTTCCTCATCACCCTTCCCAATATTGCCCAAGGCATTTTGGCAGCCTTCCTGCTGTCGTTCACCTTGTCGTTTGACGATGTGGTGATCTCAGAGTTCCTTTCGGGCCCAGGCGTCAACACCCTGCCCCAGGTCATCTTTGGTTACGCTAGGCGAGGCATCAATCCAACCATTTACGCAGCGGCCACTTTGCTAATCGTGTCTGTAACCATCGTCATCGTCGGCTACAGCATTTATGTGGCGCGGCTAACGCGGCGCAAAGAGCGCGAAATGGCGGCGGCGATGCGCACCTAAACGGTCGCACTCAAATAGCGCCGGGACTATTCACTCCTATACACTTAGGCGCGCCCTATGAGGTTCCCTTGGCCTTGGCAGGCCTTGGGCACATTCGGCAATTGCTGTCGCTTTAAGCGACTCACATCTTGACCGCCCGCCGAGCGGTTACTTGTTTATTTTTCTGGAAAATGGATATGTCAAATACCACTGCTGATGTAAAAATTGATGGCCGCGCCGTGATTAACGGGCAACGTGTAGAAGGCGCAGAAGGCGTGACCTTTGATTGCATTTCTCCGGTTGATGGGAAGATCCTTGGGCAAGTGGTGAGGGGCAGTGCCAAAGATATTGACAGTGCCGTTGCTGCGGCAAGGGCGGCGTTTGAGGACGGCCGTTGGCGGCACCTAGCGCCAGCCAAACGCAAACAAATTTTGATTCGTTTTGCCGATTTGATCAGCAAAAACGGCGATGAGTTGGCCCTGCTTGAAACCTTGGACATGGGCAAACCGATAAAGTACGCCCGGGCCGTTGACGTTAACAGCGCAGCCAATTGCATACGCTGGTACGGCGAAGCCATCGACAAGGTGTACGACGAAATCGCTCCTAGCCCCAGAACGGGTCTGGCCCTTATCACCAAAGAACCCATGGGTGTTGTCGGTGTGATCGTGCCTTGGAATTACCCCATGATCATGGCCGCCTGGAAAATTGGCCCGGCGCTGGCAATGGGCAACAGCGTGGTACTCAAGCCCAGTGAAAAGTCACCCTTGACTGCGCTTAGGCTGGCCGATTTGGCCTTGGAGGCGGGCGTGCCCCCGGGCGTGTTCAACGTAGTGCCTGGCTTTGGCGCTGAGGCAGGCAGCCCCTTGGCGCTGCACATGGACGTGGACTGCATTGCGTTTACCGGCTCCACACGAGTGGGCAAGCAAATTCATGTGATGGCAGGACAAAGCAACCTAAAGCGGGCTTGGACCGAGTTGGGCGGCAAGTCGCCCAACATCGTTTTTGCCGACTGCCCCGATTTGGACAAGGCCGTTGAAACCGCAGTAGGCAGTATATTTTTCAACCAAGGCGAGAGCTGCAATGCACCTTCGCGCCTGTTTGTGGAAGCCAGCATCAAAGAGAAGTTCTTGGAAAAAGCCTTGGCGCTGGTGCCACAGTACGCACCGGCTAACCCTTTGTTGCCCACAACCGTCATGGGCGCGGTGGTTGACTCTATTCAGTTGGCTACTGTCATGCGTTACATCGAGTCAGGAAAAAGCGAAGGCGCTGCGCTTCTTAGTGGGGGTGAACAAGTCATGCAGGCGTCTGGAGGCTATTACATCGCCCCCACGGTATTTGATGGCGTAACCCCAGATATGACCATCGCACGCGAAGAAATCTTTGGACCGGTGTTGTCGGTTTTGAGTTTTACCGATGCCGCCGACGTGGTGCGGCAAGCCAATCAAAGCGTTTACGGATTGCAGGCCGCCGTATGGACGCGTGACATCAACAAAGCCCACGGCGTGGCCCGAGCGCTGCGGGCTGGCACGGTCCACGTCAATCAGTACGACGAAGATGACATCACGGTGCCCTTTGGGGGATTCCGGCAAAGTGGTATTGGGCGGGATAAGTCTTTGCACGCGCTGGACAAATACGCCGAACTCAAAACCACCTGGATTCGCATCGACAGTCCGGTATAGGCGCCGTTTTCCGAGGGGTAAGGGTCTCGCGCGGGCGCGAGACCTTGGCTTGCAACGACTTTTGGTCTTGCGTGAAATCAACTATTCGCCATTTCACAACCCTCAATTGAGTTTCATTATACAAAAATTACTTTTTAAGTGTTTGATTTATAACAATAAAAAATTTATCTTATATAAGACATAAGATTAAAAATATGTCTTATATAAGACTAAAATTGACACCAAGGTTTCGCGCCTTAACCAAGGCTTTAACCACTGTTTTTTCAACACTTGGAGTCATTGCATGTCAACCAACCAAAATGCTCAGCAGAGCCGCGCCGCGCAGATTGAAGCGCTTCAAAAAGACTGGGATACCAACCCCCGTTGGAAGGGTATCAAAAGGGGCTATAGCGCCGCCGATGTGGTGCGGCTGCGTGGGTCGTTTCCCATTGAGCACACCCTGGCCCGTCGTGGAGCTGAAAAGCTGTGGGATTTGGTGAACAACCAGCCCTACGTGAACTGCTTGGGCGCGTTGACAGGTGGCCAGGCCATGCAGCAGGTTAAAGCAGGCGTCAAGGCCATTTACCTGTCGGGCTGGCAAGTTGCGGCAGACAATAACGGCTACGCGTCGATGTACCCCGACCAATCTCTGTACCCAGTCGACTCTGTTCCCAAGGTGGTTGAGCGCATCAACAACAGCTTTAAACGCGCCGACGAGATCCAATGGTCAAAAGGCGTAGGCCCTGGCGATACAGGCTATATCGACTATTTCGCACCTATCGTGGCCGACGCCGAGGCCGGTTTTGGCGGCGTACTCAACGCGTTTGAACTGATGAAGGCGATGATTGGTGCCGGAGCGGGTGGCGTGCATTGGGAAGACCAGCTCGCATCGGTTAAAAAATGCGGCCACATGGGTGGTAAAGTGCTGGTGCCTACCCAAGAAGCCGTGCAAAAGTTAATTGCTGCACGTATGGCTGCTGATGTTTGTGGTGTGCCTACCTTGGTGATCGCCCGTACCGATGCTGAAGCCGCCGATTTGATCACCAGCGATTACGACGCCAACGACAAGCCTTTTATTACGGGTGAACGCACCTCAGAAGGCTTTTACAAAACCAACAAGGGCATTGACCAGGCCATCAGCCGTGCCATTGCCTACGCCTATTACGCGGACTTGGTGTGGTGCGAAACCGGTACCCCTGACCTGGAATTTGCCCGCAAGTTTGCAGAGGCCGTCCATAAAGTTCACCCCGGCAAAATGCTGGCCTATAACTGCTCACCTTCGTTTAACTGGAAAAAGAACCTGGACGACGCCACCATCGCCAAGTTCCAGCGTGAGTTGGGTGCCATGGGGTACAAGTACCAGTTCATTACCTTGGCGGGCATTCACAGCATGTGGTACAACATGTTCGACTTGGCGCAAGACTACGTGGCCCGTGGCATGACGGCCTATGTCGAGAAAGTCCAAGAGCCCGAGTTTGCGGCCCGCGACCGTGGCTACACCTTTGTTTCGCACCAGCAAGAGGTGGGCACCGGGTATTTTGACGAAGTAACAACCGTGATTCAGGGCGGGCAGTCAAGCGTTACCGCTTTGACTGGTTCTACCGAAGAAGAACAGTTCCATTAAGCCAGATGGCCCGGTTCAATACCGGGCCGGATGTCTCCGCGTGGTTCAAAAGCCGGGCAGATGGTATCTCAGAGCCTCTTTGGTGAAGGGAAGACAGTAACAACTGCTAAAGTCATTCCGACTATTTGCGCAGGTCCATATAAATCAACGGCCCGACATACGAAATATCCACAGTAACTTCAAAAAGTGACGGAGCGGGCTGTCTAGCCGATCTGGGAAACTTCTGTAAGACCAGCTGTACAACGCCATAATCGTAGCCTTCGATGGTGTGCAGGGTTTTGCGGTGGACTCATAACTGTTTTGAGAAATAAAACTGATCAACGCAATTATTATCACAATGCTGTGTTTTGTTCATGGCATATTGAAATTTATAGAAATATGGTAATATAATAATCACGTTGTTTAATTTTTTTGGAGAATTTTCATGAACACTTATGCCGACTTGTTGAAGCAACGTGCCGACCTGGATAAACAAATCGAGGAAGTGCGCCAAAACGAAATTAAAGCCGCGTTGGCGCAAGCCCGTGCACTGGTGGCTCAGTATGGGCTTACGGCGGACGATCTCTTTGGGGGCGTAAAAGCTCGCTCTGCTAATCGCGCAACCAAGGCGACTGGCAAGGTGGCAGCCAAGTACAAAGATCCAAGCACCGGTGCCACCTGGACAGGCAGAGGTAAAGCGCCCAAGTGGATTGATGGCAAGAGCCGCGATCAGTTTTTGATTTAGTCCCTGGTTTGAGGCCCTGATTTACAGGGCCTGCACCGGCTAAAATCATGGGCTCAGCTGTTTGGCTGGGCCTTTTTATTTTTTAACATACATACCCATGGTTAACCTGACTTTGCCCGACGGATCGATTCGCTCTTACCCAGCCGGGGTAACCGTGACTGAGGTCGCGCAGTCGATTGGCACGGGCTTGGCCAAGGCGGCTTTGGGTGGCAGGGTGGATGGCCGACTGGTGGATGCCTCCTACCGTATTGAAGCGGATGCCTCGCTGGCGATTGTGACCGCCAAGGAGCCAGACGGGTTGGAGATGATCAGGCACTCCACCGCCCACTTGTTGGCCTACGCCGTAAAAACCCTGTTCCCGGATGCCCAAGTCACCATTGGCCCTGTGATTGAGCACGGCTTTTTCTACGATTTTTCGTACACCCGCCCGTTTACCCCCGAAGATCTGCAAGCCATTGAGAAAAAAATGGTGGAACTGGCGGCACGCGATGAGGTGGTGGTTCGACGGGTGTTGCCCAGAGTCGAGGCGGTGGCGTATTTCAAGTCCTTGGGCGAGCATTACAAGGCAGAAATCATTGCCGGTATTCCAAGTGAAGAGCCCGTATCGCTGTACCGCGAGGGTGATTTTGAAGACCTGTGCCGTGGGCCACACGTGCCCAGCACCGGGCGCCTCAAGCATTTCAAACTCATGAAGGTGGCCGGGGGCCTATTGGCGTGGCGATCACCGCAATGAGATGTTGCAGCGTGTATATGGCGTGGCCTTTGCAAGCAAAGAAGAATTAGCCGCCCATTTGTTAATGCTAGAAGAAGCCGAAAAGCGTGACCACAGGCGATTAGGGCGCGAGCTGGATTTATTCCATATTGATGACCACGCGCCGGGTATGGTGTTTTGGCATCCCAAGGGCTGGTTGGTCTGGCAATGCGTAGAGCAGTATATGCGCCAGATTTACCGAAACAACGGTTACTGGGAGGTTAAAGGCCCTCAGGTGATTGACAAGGCCTTGTGGGAAAAAACCGGGCACTGGGACAAGTACCGGGACAATATGTTCACGACCGAATCCGAAAAACGTGAATACGCCCTCAAACCCATGAACTGCCCGGGTCATGTTTTGATTTTTAAGCAGGGCATTAAGAGTTACCGCGATTTACCGCTGCGCTACGGCGAGTTTGGTCAATGTCACCGCAATGAGCCCTCGGGCGGTTTGCATGGGATTATGCGGGTGCGTGGGTTTACCCAAGACGATGGACATATTCTATGTACCGAAGACCAAATTGCGGCGGAATGCGCCGCCTTTACCACCTTGCTGCAAAAGGTGTATGCCGATTTTGGATTTAAGAACATCATTTACAAAGTGGCGACGCGTCCGGCGCAGCGCATTGGCACCGAAGAGGCATGGGACAGGGCAGAAAATGCCTTGATCGACAGTTTAAAAGCCTCGGGTTGCGATTTTCAAATCTCGGTCGGTGAGGGGGCTTTTTATGGCCCCAAAATTGAGTACACCCTTAAAGATGCCATTGGCCGTGAGTGGCAGTGCGGCACGATTCAGGTCGATCCTTTTTTACCTGAGCGCTTGGATGCGACCTATGTGGGAGAGGACGGGCAACGGCACAGGCCTTTTATGTTGCACCGAGCCATCGTTGGAAGTTTGGAGCGTTTCATAGGAATTTTGATCGAAGAGCACGCAGGCGCACTACCGGTGTGGCTGGCGCCTGTGCAGGTTTGCATCCTGAATATCACCGATGCGCAGGCCCCCTATGTGAAGGAATTGGAGAAAAGTTTAAGCAAACATGGGATTCGCGTAGAGACGGATTTGAGAAACGAGAAAATAACGTATAAAATACGCGAACATACGATTCAAAAGCCACCCTACATCCTGGTCGTTGGCGACAAGGAAAAAGAAGCCGGTGCGGTCGCCGTTCGGGCACGTGGTAATCGTGACCTTGGTGTGATGGGCCTTCAGGACTTTATTGACAGGCTCCTCTCTGACATTGCTCAAAAGGTTTGACGTTGTGGTCGCCAGTCTTTATGACAGGCGGGTGTTGATTTTGTTGGCATAGGCGCGATAGCGGCTGTGTTTTTGTTTTTTATCTGAGGGGTTGTAACCATCGCTACCGAATTTCGTGACCGTAGACACCGTGAAGAGCGCAAGCACCGACTGAACCGAGAAATTCTCGCGCCGGAACTGCGATTGTCAGGACCAAACAATGAGCCCTTGGGCATTGTGAGCTTGACAGAAGCCTTGCGAATGGCGGGTGACCTAGATGTTGACCTGGTTGAAATTGTTCCCACCGCCACACCTCCCGTGTGTCGCTTGATGGATTACGGCAAGTTCAAATACCAGGAACAAAAGAAGGCGGCAGAAGCCAAAGCCAAACAGACGGTTATTGAGATCAAAGAGATCAAGTTCCGTCCTGGCACCGATGACGGGGACTACAACATCAAGATGCGCAATATCCGGCGCTTTTTGGAAGAAGGCGATAAATGCAAAGTCACGTTGCGGTTTCGCGGACGTGAGATTACCCATCAGGATATCGGCTTGGCGTTGCTGGCCCGTATTCGTGATGAGTTGGGCGATTCGATTGTGGTGGAGCAGTTTCCAAAGTTGGAAGGCCGCCAGATGATTATGATGATTGCGCCAGGCCGTAAAAAGCCTGCGCCAAAGGCGGGCGCTGCGGTGGTTAAAACTGCAGAGGCAAGCGAAGAAGGTTAAAAGAATCTCCCGCTTTGTGCTACGGCACGTGGTGGGAATAAAAGTGGCTCGGGGCCAACAAGTCTGGAATTGGTTTTTCAGCGCCTCACGAGCACAAACAAAGAGGGAGCAGTAAATGCCCAAAATGAAGACCAAGAGCAGCGCTAAAAAGCGCTTTCGTGTTCGTCCAGGTGGCACCGTTAAACGCGGGCAAGCCTTCAAGCGTCACATCCTGACCAAGAAGACCACCAAAAATAAACGCCATTTGCGCGGCCCAACAGGGGTGCATGAGACCAATATGGGCTCAATGTCACAAATGTTGCCCGGTCAAGGTATTTAATTTAACGACGCACAAGGAGTACTTATATGCCTCGCGTAAAACGTGGTGTCACGGCCAGAGCCCGTCACAAAAAAGTCTTAGCCCTTGCAAAAGGTTTCCGCGGTCGCCGCGGTAATGTTTACCGGGTCGCTAAAGAAGCGGTCATGAAGGCAGGCCAATACGCCTACCGTGACCGCCGTACCCGCAAACGTGTGTTCCGCCAATTGTGGATCGCCCGTATCAATGCTGCTGCGCGTAGCTGCGGTTTGACCTACAGCCAGTTTGCCAATGGTTTGAAAAAATCCGGCATCGAGATCGACCGCAAAGTGCTGTCGGATATCGCGGTGCACGATATGGTGGCGTTTCAGGCCATCGTTGACCAGGTGAAAGCCAAGCTCGCCGCCTAATTTGTGCTTGATCCTGGAGGGCTGAGGCTATGGCGTAGTCTCGGCCCTTTTGTGTTTTAAACCCGTCGCAAGCTGTATGAATGACCTTACACATGTTGTAGAAAAAGCCCGTGCCGCATTTGCGCAGTCCACCTTGCCTGCGGAGTTGGAAGTTGCAAAAGCCGCCTTTTTGGGTAAGGCCGGCACCATCACTGACCTGATGAAGGGTCTGGCCGCCTTGGCACAGGACGAAAAGAAAAAACTGGGTGCCGCCATCAATCAGGCCAAACAGGCGATTGAAATGGCGCTTCAGGAACGGCGCCGTGAAATGGCAGAGGCCGAACTGGCCCAGCAGCTAAGGGCCGAAAGCCTAGACGTGACCTTACCTGGTCGTCAACGCAGTGCGGGAGGCTTGCATCCGGTGTCGATTACGCTGGAGCGTATCGAGGGTATTTTTGGCTCCATGGGCTTTGATGTGGCAGATGGCCCAGAGATTGAGGACGATTGGCACAACTTTACGGCGCTCAACACGCCTTTGGACCACCCGGCGCGGTCTATGCACGACACCTTTTATGTAGAAACACAGGGGGAGGGCCCTCCCAATTTGTTACGCACCCACACCAGCCCGGTTCAGGTGCGCTATGCCTTGCAGCACGTTAAGCGCCACCGGGCTTTGCTCGATGCAGGGCAAGAAATGCCAGAAATTCGCGTGATTGTGCCTGGGCGTACCTACCGCGTTGATAGCGATGCCACCCATTCGCCCATGTTCCATCAATGCGAGGGGCTTTGGTTGGGTCGGTCTATCAGCTTTAAAGACCTCAAGGTGGTGTTTACCGATTTTTGCCGCGCTTTTTTTGAGTCGGACGATCTGATTTTGCGGTTCCGCCCCAGCTTTTTTCCGTTTACCGAGCCCAGCGCCGAGATCGATATTCAGTTTGCCAGCGGTCCCAACGCGGGCCAGTGGCTGGAGGTGGCAGGATCAGGGCAGGTGCATCCCAATGTGGTGCGTCATATGGGCCTTGACCCCGAACAGTACATAGGTTTTGCCTTTGGTATGGGGCCTGACCGTCTCACCATGCTGCGTTATGGGGTGAACGATTTGCGCCTGTTTTTTGATGGCGATGTCCGGTTCTTGTCGCAGTTTAGAGCTTAGCGCTAGGAAGTATTTATGCAGTTTCCTGAATCGTGGTTGCGCGAATTTTGTAACCCGCCTTTGTCCACCGAGGTGCTGGCAAAAACCCTCACCATGGCGGGCATGGAGGTGGAGTCGTTAACGGCCGTTGCGCCGCCTTTTTCAGGGGTGGTGGTGGGCTCCGTTGTGGCGGTAGAGCAGCACCCCAACGCCGACAAGCTTCGTGTGTGTACGGTAGACGTGGGGCAGGCAGCCCCTTTGCAAATCGTTTGCGGCGCATCCAACGCCCGTGTGGGTATCAAAGTGCCCTGTGCTTTGGTGGGTGCAGCGTTGCCTCCGGGCGATGACGGTGTACCGTTTGCCATTAAGGTGGGCAAACTGCGCGGGGTAGACAGTTTTGGCATGCTGTGTTCGGCCCGTGAGCTAAAGCTCTCAGACGACCACGCAGGCTTGTTAGAGTTGGCGCCGGATGCGCCTATCGGCCAGGACATTCGGGTCCATCTGAATTTGGACGATGCGATATTTACGCTCAAACTAACGCCTAACTTATCGCATTGTTTGAGCGTGTTTGGCATTGCAAGAGAGGTGTCGGCCTTAACTGGGGCGCCGCTTTGCGAGCCCCGCTTGGCTTCGGCCTCGGTGGGCACCCAACGCCAACTGGCGGTTAAGGTCTCCGCGGCCGATTTGTGCGGCCGTTTTTCAGGGCGTGTGATTGAAAACGTCAACCCCAAGGCCAGCACACCGGCCTGGATGGTTGAACGCTTGGCCCGCTGTGGCCAACGCAGCGTTACGCCCTTGGTGGATATTTCCAATTACGTGATGTTTGAGTTGGGTCGCCCCTCCCACATCTTTGATTTAGACAAAATCCAAGGTGGGCTGGACGTGCGCTGGGGGCGGGTGGGTGAATCGCTCAAGCTGCTCAATGGAGCCACTATCAGCCTTGACGACAAAGTCGGCGTCATTGCAGACGATGTGGCCGTTGAGTCCCTGGCAGGCATTATGGGTGGCGACGCCACCGCCGTTAGCGACAGCACACGCCATGTGTATGTCGAGGCCGCGTTTTGGTGGCCGCAAGCCGTGGCAGGACGGTCCCGGCGGTTTAACTTTTCTACCGACGCGGGACATAGGTTTGAGCGCGGCGTAGACGCCGCCACCACGGTGGCCCATTTGGAGCGCATTACCCAATTGGTCTTAGACATTTGCGGTGGGCAGGCTGGGCCAATTGGCGATGTGCAATCGTCTATGCCTGCACCGCGCAGTGTGTCTATGCGGGTAACCCGGGCGCAGCGCGTGTTGGGCATGCCTTTGACGGTGGACCAATGCGCGGACGCTTTGCGCAAACTGAGCTTACCCCTTACGGTGGAGGGCGACACCCTGACCGTTGCCGTGCCCAGCTATCGCTTTGACCTGGCGATTGAAGAAGACCTGATTGAAGAAGTGGTGCGCATGATAGGGTTTGACCAACTGCCCACCTCACCCCCCCAAGCGCCCATTACCCCGCGCTGGCGCAAGGAGGCACAACGTGGCCCCTTCCAGGTGCGCCACCAGTTGGCCGACCTGGGTTACCAGGAAACGATTAACTACAGCTTTGTGGACGAAAAGTGGGAGGCCGATCTAGCGGGCAATGCTTCCCCCATTAAGTTGCTCAACCCTATCGCCAGCCACATGGGCGTGATGCGCTCGTCCTTGCTGGCTGGGCTGGTCAACGTGCTCAAGTTCAATTTGGACCGCCGTTTGCAACGGGTGCGGTTGTTTGAGGTGGGCCGCGTATTTGCCCGTGACGACTCGGTGCCCGATTCTGATCGCACCGTAAAAGGTTTCTCCCAACCCATGCGGGTGGCCGGATTGGCCTACGGTGGGGCAAGCGACAAGCAATGGGGCGTGGCCGATACGGCCGTGGATTTTTACGATGCCAAAGGCGACGTGGAGCGCTTGTTTGGCACCGGGCGCCCCACGTTTGTGGTGGGCGAGCATCCGGCCATGCATCCTGGGCGCTGTGCACAGGTTGTGCTGAAGGGCTTGCCAGTGGGGTTTGTGGGTGAACTGCACCCCAAATGGCGCCAAAGTTATGACTTGCCCAAGGCTCCGGTGTTGTTTGAACTGTCGCTAGACGCTGTGCTGCACCAGGCAGTGCCCCGGTTTGAGCCGGTGTCCAAATACCCTACGGTGCAGCGCGACGTGGCGTTGATGGTGGGTGCTACGGTGTCCTATGCCGATCTGATGGAGGCCGTATGGTCCGCCGACACCCAGGGCCTCTTGATTGACGCGGTACTGTTTGACATTTACCTCATCAATACGGGCGACGGCGAACGCGCTGACCGAAGCTTCGCGCTGCGCTTGCTGTTTAACCACCGCGAGGCGACCTTGACCGATGCCGCTGTGGATGGGGCGGTGCAGTCCGTATTGGCGCGATTGTCAAGTTCTCTGGGTGTAAGGCTTCGCTAGCCGCTATTGTTTGAAGAGTCCATGACCATGTTTGAATTTTCTGTTGAAAGCCTAGCGTCCAGTGCCCTGACCAAAGCGCAACTGGCCGATCTATTGTTTGAGCAAATCGGCTTGAACAAGAGAGAGGCCAAGGACATGGTGGATGCTTTTTTTGATCTCATCGTTCAACGCCTAGCCGTGGGCGAAGAGGTCAAAATTTCGGGGTTTGGCAATTTTTTGGTGCGCAGCAAATCGTCACGTCCGGGCCGCAACCCGCGCACCGGTGAGGCCATTGCCATTGAGGCTAGGCGCGTGGTGACCTTTCACGCCAGTCAAAAATTCAAGCAAAATTTGGAGTAAGCGTGCCCTAGAGGTTGAGACTTTTTTGGGCCTTAGCCCCGTTTGGGTTAGCATAGCCACCCCCCTCACTTTTACGCATTCCAGAATCCATCATGGGTCAGTCGCTTCCCCCAATCCCTGTTAAACGGTATTTCACCATCAGTGAAACCGGGGTGTTGTGCGCTGTAAAACCCCATGTTTTACGTTACTGGGAACAAGAATTTACGCAGTTACGCCCCATGAAGCGGGCAGGTAATCGCCGCTACTACCAGCACCATGAAGTGCTGATGATTCGCAAAATTAGGTCACTGCTGTACGACAAGGGCTTCACCATTAGCGGGGCCCGCAATCAGTTGCAAGAGTTGGGCAGTGCCGACCAATGGGCCAGCGTGTTGGCAACGGAAGAAGGCTTGTCGGTGGTGAACGACTTGGCCCCACCCGAGCGGGCCGCCTTTGAAGAAGAGCTGACGCTGGCCCCGTTAGATGCGGTGCCCTCAGCGGTTGACGCGGCCATTGATGAACTCCCGACAGCGCAGCGCGACACGGTGCGAAAAGAACTGCGCGAGATACTGCGGTTGCTGGCCGTAGACTGAACCCTTAGGGGCGGAGGCTGGAGTAAAGTTGACGCGTTGGCAAACCGAAATCGCCAGTGGCCCCGGCTATAATCAGCGGATTCGGTGTGTGGCGCAGCCTGGTAGCGCACTTGCATGGGGTGCAAGGGGTCGAAGGTTCGAATCCTTTCACACCGACCATATAAACAAAGACTTAGCGGCGAAAGCTTCTAAGTCTTTTTTTCTTTCTGGCTTAGGATCGGTAGATGAGTTTGGTGTCAAATGCGCCTATGGTGCCGGGCGATGAACTGCCAAAATGATGGCTAGTGACAGTAAAAGCAATAAGGTACGGGGAGTTTGATTTAGGTGGATCACAGCACACACAATAGAATCGTTTCGTTCATCTGGTCAATCGCTGACGACTGCCTGCGTGATGTCTTTGTTCGCGGCAAGTACCGCGATGTCATCTTGCCAATGTTCGTATTGCGCCGCTTGGACTGCCTGCTGGAGCCTTCCAAAGGCACGGTTCTTGAGGAAGTGCGCTTTCAGCGCGAAGACGCGGACATGGCCGACCTCGATCCCCACGGCCTGAGCGACGCCGCTGGATACGTGTTTTACAACACGTCCAAGTTCACGCTCAAGTCGCTGCTGGGCAACCCGTCGCAGTTGGAAGCCAACCTCAAGAACTACCTTGATGGCTTTTCGGATAACGTCAAAGAGATCGTCGATAAGTTTGACCTGCGCAACCAGATTCGCAAGATGGCACAGTCTGACGTTCTGCATGACGTGATCGAAAAGTTCGTATCAGAGGAAATCAACCTCAGCCCCGACGACCGTAAAGGGCCAGATGGCCGCACCCAGCCAGGTCTGTCAAACCTTGGCATGGGCTATGTGTTTGAAGAACTGATTCGCAAGTTCAACGAAGAAAACAACGAAGAGGCCGGGGAGCACTTTACACCGCGTGAGGTGATTAACCTCATGACCAATCTGGTGTTCATCCCGGTGAAGGATCAGCTACCCAACCCACTCACGATCTACGACCCGGCCTGCGGCAGCGGCGGCATGCTGACCGAGTCGCAAGACTTCGTGACCGATGCCGAAGGCGAAATTAAAGCCAAGGTGGGCGTGTTCTTGTACGGCAAAGAGATCAACCCCGAGACTTATGCCATTTGCAAATCTGACATGATGATCAAGGGCAACGACCCTGAGAACATCAAGTTTGGTTCGACGCTGGCCACCAACGACTTTTCCGGCACGCGCTTCGACTTCATGTTGAGCAACCCGCCTTATGGAAAGTCTTGGAAGGGTGACCAGAAAGGAATCATTGAGGGCAAAGAGGTTCTTGACCATCGCTTTCAAGTCAATCTTTCGGACTACACCGGCGAGTCGTTCGACTTCTACCCGCCATTCCACGCTCATCAGACGGGCAATTGCTGTTCCTGATGGAGATGGTGGACAAGATGAAACGGCGCTCAGTCGTAAGCGACAAAAACGGCAAGCGTTTCTCCGGCTCACGGATTGCCTCGGTCCACAATGGGTCTGCCTTGTTCACTGGCGACGCAGGCAGTGGCGAAAGCAACATCCGCCGCCACATTATTGAAAGCGACTACCTCGAAGCCATCATCCAATTACCGAACAACCTGTTCTACAACACGGGTATCACCACTTACGTGTGGCTATTGTCCAATCACAAGATAGAAAAGCGACAAGGCAAAGTGCAGTTGATCGACGCATCCAACCTGTACCAAAAGCTGCGCAAAAACCTTGGCGAGAAGAACTGCGAGTTCACCGCCGAGCACATTCAGCAGATCACCCGGCTTTACCTGAGCCTCGCCGATGACGGCATTTCAAAGGTCTTCGATAACCGGGACTTTGGCTATTACAAGGTCACGGTCGAGCGCCCCTTGCGTCTGGCCGCGCAGTTCAGCGCGGAGCGCGTTGCGACCCTGCGCTTCACACCGGGCATGCAGGAGATCATGGAATGGGTTTATGGCAAGTATGGCGACGAGGTCTATACCGACCTTAAGTCCCACGCCGAAGCCATTGAAAACCATCTTGAGCGCGAAGAAATCGCCCTGTCGCCCAAGAACCGCAAAGAGCTACTGGCGCAGACCACATGGCAGGCTCAGCGCGACATTATGTTGGCGGCGCAACAGATCGCCACCAAGGTGAAAACGGACGAACACCTGGATTTCAACTTGTTTGAAACGATGGTGGATGAAACCTGTTCGGCCTTGAATCTGAAACTTTCCACACCCGAGCGCAAACAGGTTTTGAACGCAGTGAGCTGGCGCGACCCGCGGGCGGCCAAAGTTATCAAAAAACGGCACAAGCTCACAGGCGCAAAGCTCAAAGAATTGCTTGCGGAATTGCAGACAACCGCAGAACGACTTGGCGACTACGGCTATTGGCCAAGCGCCACTGCGGGCGAGTTCATCGAATATGAGCCAGACAGCGAGTTGCGCGACACCGAGAACGTACCGCTGGCCAAGAGCAAGTCACCATCAGCATCCAATGTCATCCACGAATACTTCATCCGCGAGGTACGCCCGCACGTTGACGAAGCTTGGATTGCGCTCGACAAAACCGTGATCGGCTACGAGATCAGCTTCAACAAATACTTCTATCAGCACAAGCCACTGCGCAGCCTCGAAGAGGTCACACGGGAAATTTTGGCTCTGGAAGCAGAAACCGATGGCCTGTTGAAGCAACTGGTCAGTTTTGTGGGAGTAAAGACATGAGCCAGATCAGCGCCTTACCCTCGGACGGTGAGTTCCTGCTCTATACAACCGAGGATGGGCAAGCCCGGCTGGAAGTGCGCCTCAATGGCGAAACCGTCTGGCTGTCATTGGCGCAGTTGGCAGAGTTGTTCCAGCGGGACAAGTCGGTGATCTCCCGCCACATCAAAAATGTCTTTGATGAGGGCGAACTGGTGCCGGATTCAGTTGTTGCAAATTTTGCAACAACTGCCGCAGATGCCAAAACCTACCAAGTGGTGTATTACAACCTGGATGTAATCATCTCGGTGGGCTATCGGGTTAAGTCGCACCGTGGAACCCAATTTCGCATCTGGGCCAGCCAGCGCCTACGCGAATACATCATCAAAGGGTTCGCCATGGATGACGAACGCCTCAAGCGTGCCAACAGTGGTAACTATTTCGACGAGCTGCTGTCCCGCATCCGCGCATTCGCTCCAGCGAAAAGATGTTCTGGCGCAAGGTGCTGGACATCTACGCCACCAGTATCGACTACGACCCCAGCGCTGAAGCCTCGCAAGCTTTCTTTGCCACTATCCAGAACAAAATGCATTGGGCCGCACACGGCCACACCGCCGCAGAGATCGTCTTCAAACGTGCCGATGCCAGCAAACCTAACATGGGGCTGACCTCTTGGGCGAATGCCGACGGCGGGGGCAAGCCACGGAAAGCCGATGCCACGATTGCCAAGAACTACTTGGCCCATGAAGAGATTGACCCGTTGAACCGTATCGTCAACTTCTATTTGGAATTTGCTGAGCTACAAGCACTGGGCCGCAAACCCATGTACATGACCGATTGGATCAACAAGCTTGATGAGTTCCTGCGTCTGACCGAGCGGGAAGTTCTGTCTGGCGCTGGCTCCGTATCGCATGACAAGGCAATGCAAAAGGCTCAAATCGAATTCGACAAGTACCGACAAACACTCATCAATACCAAGAGTCCCGTGGAGGAACACTTTGATGCGGCCATCAAGCAGGTCAAGGTGCTGGAGCGCAGCAAGCCTGCCAACAAGAAAAAAGGCAGCACGTAATGCAGAAGCACGAAAATTACAAACCCAGCGGCGTGAAGTGGGTTGGTGATATTCCTGCACACTGGGATGTGCGTCCCGGCTTTACCTGCTTTGACGAGAACAAAGACCGAAACAAACGGCTTGCTGAAAAGACAGTCCTATCTCTGAGTTACGGGCGCATCGTGGTCAAGTCAGAAGTCAAGATGACGGGGCTGGTTCCTGAATCATTCGACACCTACCAACTCATTAAGCCCGGCGACATCGTCATTCGCACCACAGACCTGCAAAACGACAAAACGAGTTTGCGCGTCGGTCTGGCAAGGGACAAAGGAATGATTACGTCGGCGTATCTTGGGCTGCGCTGCAAGCTAGGGATAAACCCTCATCCCCTAGGTGATTGATAACTTTCACCGCCACACGCCCCGACTTTGGCTTATCGAATGGACGTGACGTGTCGCTGTTCAGCGTGGGTAGCGGATTTGCTTAGGGGCATTTTGCTCCTGTGAGGCGATGGATTGTTGCTCTACTGCCGGAATGTTCTTGCGCTTGGCCTCGTCGTGGGTGAGGGTTTCGACGTGTTCGGTTGTTATTTTGGTGGCCATGGTGGTCTTCAGAATATGGTATGACTGGGGCAGTGCGGCTCAAAGAAACCCGATGGGCGAATAGCCTCGGCCTTTTTAAGCTTGGTTGAGGCGGCAGGTGAACTTGAGATGCCAATTTGGCATTTCAAGTCTTCCCATTCATCTGGAGTCAGTTGCAGCATAAAGTCAGCAGGAAACCGCTCGATATTGCGCTTGACTGCACGGTTCAGGGCACCGGTTTCTACGCCGTAGAGCATGGTCAAGTCGGCATCCAGAAAGACCTTCTCTCCACGAACAATGAAGACAAGTTGCGCCAGACTCTCAGGCTTGGGGATGATTTGTGTCATGCGGCGACACCCTCAATCAGTTTGTTGAACTCGGCATCCACTTTGGCTTTGAAGTCGGATTCGATTGGATAGACCTCGGTGAACTCGGCAAAGGCCCAACGGCCATAGGTGCCCAGATGATTGACGCTAGGCACCCAGTAGGTGTCCATGGTAGATTTTTTCTCTATTGCATCCTCGCCCCGGAAGCCTTTGATCTCAACCACCAGGTGCAAGGGGTCGAAGGTTCGAATCCTTTCACACCGACCAAATAAACGAAGACTTAGCGGCGAAAGCTTCTAAGTCTTTGTTTATTTCTGGCTTAGAGGGCATCTGGATACGGTCGCTTTGGGCTATGGAATGCGTAAAATTTGGGTGTAGAGTGGCAAACGGTGTTGACCAAACCGAAGCATTTGCCACCCGGCACCCATGCAGAAGCGGCAATCGGCTTTTTGCGCTAATTGGCTTCGATTGCCCAATTCCGACCATCAAAAAGTGCGGGAACTGACCGAGCGTGACCAGATTTCTGTGAATCAGTTCATTGCCGCAGTGTCTGGGAAAATGGCCTAGGTCATGACTTTAGACTATCTCAACCTTGAGGCTGCCAAAGGCAATCGCAGCGACTTTGATCGGTTGATGAATTTGGTATCAAATGCGCCTGTCGCTGAGGGTGATGAGCTCCCGAGCAACTGATACGGGTAAGATAAAAGTATGTTTGCACAAACCTCTAAAGAATTCGACGACTTCGTGCTGGCGTGTCCATGAGTCTCGTCAAATCCAAGCAACGTGTAGCCGACCACGGCGAGGTGTTTACGCCCGCATGGATGGTAGAGGCCATGCTGGACCTGGTGAAGGAAGAGACAGAACGCATTGACTCCCGCTTTCTTGAACCCGCGTGCGGCAGTGGCAACTTCATCGTGCAAATACTCAAACGCAAACTTGCGGCGGTAGAAGTCAAATTTGGCAAGTCTGATTTTGAGCGACAGCATTACGCCATGCTGGGGTTGATGTGCATCTACGGCATAGAGCTGCTGGCCGACAATATTGCCGAATGCCGCGCCAACGTGCTGGATGTATTTGCCCAGTACCTCAACATTGATGAGACGGCAGACCTGTACCGTGCCGTAACGCATGTACTGTCAGTTATGGCGAATTCGCCATAATTAAAAATCAGGCGGGGCTGAATAACGACAAGCTCAGCGTCAAAGAATGGGTGGCTCAGACCAATGCCATTGGGCTCGTCGCCAAGGCTGGGCGCTACGGCGGCACCTACGCCCATCAGGACATCGCTTTCGAGTTCGGCATGTGGATCAGTGCCGAGTTCAAAATTTACCTCATCAAAGAATTCCAGCGCCTCAAAGAAGCCGAGCGCGAGCAACTGGGGTGGGACATTCGCCATAACCTGACCAAGATCAATTACCGCATCCATACCGATGCGATCAAGACCCAACTGATTCCGCCGCAACTCACTGGCCAGAAACTGGGGTGGCTACCCCTTTAATTTGCAGCAGTTTAGGGACTTAATCAAGCGATCATGCCTGAAGTCCATACTCCAGGTGATGTTGGCCGTTGTTGGCACCCTTAAGGGCTGGGGCGTTATCCCACCCTGAAAACCTTCATCACCTCATCCCCCAGGTGATTGATAACTTTCACCGCCACACGCCCCGACTTTGGCTTATCGAATGGACGTGACGTGTCACTGTTCAGCGTGTCCCAGGCTTCCTTGTCTATCTCTGCCTTGAGCGTGGTTTTGAGGGCGCTGTACGGGTCATTGGCCCCCAGGAAGTAGGCGTGCCGCACAAAGAAGCTCTCTTCGTTGTAGTCGGTGTCGATAAACCAGCAGGCTATGCCGTCGGCACCGTCACTGACCACTTCACCGGTCTGTGGCTTGAACACATCCACACCGTTGACCTTGATGCACATCTGGCCATTGGACTGGGGCAGCAAGGTAATGTCAGGCTCACCAAAGATCACGAACAGGTTGCCCTTGCCGGTGTTCTTGAGGTCTTCGGCCATATGCAGGTCGGCGTTCATGCGGGCCTTGAGCACTGGGATACGGCCCAGCTTGCTGAATTCTGTGGCGTGGGCTTCGTAGTTGAAGGCGCAGGCAATCAGCACGTCAAAACCTGCGTCACCACATTCTCGTGCGGCTTCGACCAGGTCGCTGCGCTGCACGGTGCCGAACTCTGGGCCTATGAAGATACCAGCGCGTTTCTCAACGTCGCCCTCCAAGTAACGGCCTTCGGCACACACGGCTCCTTCACCCGGCCAAGGGGTGAGTGATGTGAAAGTGATGCGGTCGGCCTTGTGGGCTTGCTGCACGCCAGCCGTTTTGAGGTTGTCCAGAATCATCTGCGGGAACGACTGGCGGACACGGTATTCGGCCTGTGGTTCGTTCACGGTGTCGATCAGTTCGTCGTTTTCGTCTACACCCAACATGCGGTGCGGGCTGAGCGACTCCACGGTGAAGGGGCCAGCCACGCGCACGGCCTTTTTGTTGTCATACGGTTTGTCGTACAGGTACTCAAATTCGGCTTTGGCAGCAATAGAGGCATCAATTTCCTTTTGCCGTGCAATGCGAGCCTGCCACCAGTCGGCGTGCAATTTGCCAGTTGCTGCTGGCCATTTGGCATCTACCTCACGGGGAATCTCCCATTCTTGCCAGTTGGTCTTGAGCGCTGTGTTGAGCGAATCACGGAGCGGCTCCAGAGTGGCCTGCCACTTGTCCCAAATCACGTCGATTTCGGCATTGTTGGCGATGGACTTCAAGGTGATGTGCGGCACTCGCTCATACACAAAACCGTGGCGGATGTTGCCTTGCACCGGTTGGGTGCTGGGTGCTGTGCGGGTGACTTCGGCCTCCTTGATCTGGCCTTCACGCGAGTCGGCCAGCAGGTAGAACGGATAACGTGCGCCCATGATTCGGGCGCGGGCCAGAGCGAGTGCTACCCGCGAAGTGTCAATGGTGATCCAGCGACGGCCCCATTGCTCAGCGACGGTGGCGGTGGTGCCGCTGCCGCAGGTGGGGTCCAGTACGAGGTCGCCAGGGTCTGTGGCCATCAGAATGCAACGTTGGACGACGGCCTCGTTAGTTTGAACTACGTACTGGAGTTTTTGAGCTGGTGCAGTATCCATCCAAGGTGAAGTTATCTTCGCGAAAGGAAAATCATCGTGGTACATCAAGTATCCAGGGAGCGATTCCTCAACCTCCAATCGGTCAGCGAAATTTAGCCTGTCCATCTTCTCCTTAGATGTGACCCAAGACTGCCCGCTCTTTGGATTGAATAAGCGACCCAGCATTTCATATTCGTATACGCCGCTCTCGGCATAACTCGGCGCGGATTGACTAACCATGCGATACGGGCGTGCCCCGGCAGGTAATGCCCCGAGGTCCTCACGCTCTGCCTTATTCAAATTGCGCCTTGTTCTATCCACCAGTTCGACGCTTGTCCATCTTGATTCCACCCGAGGTATCGTCCCTTTATAAAGCTGCCGATACTTTGCCGCCTTTGACGATTTAGCATACCAAATGATGTAGTCGTTCATGGTCTCCATCGTCCTAGCACCGAGCGGCATAAGTTTCTTGCGAAATGGAATGAGGCATAGTGAGTTGTCTTCCCCAAACACTTCATCCATTAATGCCCTTACCCGGTGAACGTTCTCATCTCCGATTTGTACAAAAATCGACCCCGATTCCGTCAATAAGTCACGCGCCACAGTCAGCCGATCCCGCAAATACGTGAGGTAGGAATGGATGCCATCGCGCCAGGTATCTCGAAACGCCTTGACCTGCTCAGGCTCGCGGGTAATGTGGTCGGACTTTCCGTCTTTCACATCCCTGCTGGTCGTGCTCCACTGAAAATTACTGTTGAACTTGATGCCGTAGGGTGGGTCAAAGTAGATGCACTGCACCTTGCCGCGCAGGCCCTCGCGCTCGGCCAAGGATGCCATGACTTGCAGGCTGTCGCCCAGGATCATGCGGTTGGTCCAGTTTTGGTCGTGCTGGTAAAACTCGGTTTTGTCGGCCCCTTTGGGGATGCCGTTGAAGTCAGAGAACAAATCAGCGGTGGTTTGCCCCGCCTCGTACTCTCGTTCTTTGGTGGTGCGCAGTAGGTCGTCAATCAGTACCTTGGGGTGAACTTTTTCCTGAATGTAAATGGGTGGTGCGTTAACGACCAAGTCGCTCCAGTCCTGCTCGTCCTTACCGCGCCAAACCAGTTGCGGGTCTAGGTCGGTATTGCGTGGGTAGCGGATTTGCTTAGGTGCAATTTGCTCCTGTGAGGCAATGGATTGTTGCTCTACTGACGGAATGTTCTTGCGCTTGGCCTCGTCGTGGGTGAGGGTTTCGACGTGTTTGGTTGCTATTTTGGTGGCCATGGTGGTCCTCAGAATACGGTGTGACTGGGGCAATGCGGCTCAAAGAAACCCGATGGGCGGCTTGGCTTTGCGCATTTTGTCTTCAGTGATGAGTTGTTTGATGGCGTCAAAGACCTGCAAAAACTGCTTGGATGCGGCGGTTGGTGAACTTGAGATGCCAATTTGGCATTTCAAGACAAGCTGCGCCAGACTCTCAGGTTTAGGGATGATTTGTGTCATGCGGCGACACCCTCAATCAGTTTGTTGAACTCGGCATCCACCTTGGCTTTGAAGTCGGATTCGATTTGATAGACCTCGGTGAACTCGGCAAAGGCCCAGCGGCCATAGGTGCCCAGATGATTGACGCCGGGCACCCAATAGGTGTCCATGGTGGATTTTTTCTCTATTGCATCCTCGCCCCGGTAGCCTTTGATCTCAACCACCAGATGCAGCGGGTCGGCCGGGCCGTGGCCATCATCCACCAGTACCACAAAGTCGGGCAGGTATTTGCGCATGGTGGAGCCAAAGCGGTAGGGCACTTCTAGGCCCAGGTTGTGGTTTTTGACGTAAGACAGCACCTTGGGATGGGATTCTGCCACGCGGCAAAACTCGGCCTCCCAGTCGCTATCCAGAATAACCCAATTGAGGTGACAGTGCTTTGAACTTGTGTGCCAACGGTCGGTTTTGCTGGTGTTAAAGCGTACGTGCGCGGTGCTGCCGGTGGGGTTGTAGGCGTCGAGTAGGGCCTTTATGGGGCGCTCACCCAGAAACTGGCGGGTGATGGCAGCAGTGATTTTGTTGCAGGCCATATCGGCCAACTCTTGGTACATCAACTGCGCCAGAAAGGTGTTGCCCTTGCATATTAGGTATTTGCGGTTGCCCGATTCATCCACCGCATCCAGCCATTCCTTGACGATGCGCTTAAGTTGCCCAAACAAATGAAGCTTTGGTGCTTCACCCGGATCACGCCATTTTGTGTACAGCAAACGCTGGGTAAGGTGAAACAGCACCGTGGAGGGGCGCACTTCTCCCAAGTGTTTGATGCTCATGTCGGCACCTTCGCCAATGATGCCAAAGTTGCTGGTGATGGACGGCCCAACTAGAGCCGGGCTGAGGGTCAAGATGGATTCGTCATTGAAACTGGCGCTGAGGCGTTCTTGTGGTAACTCAACCCTGTACCCTTCAACGCGGGGAAAGATAATTTCCAACGCGTCCCGGTCGGGGCGCACGGCCTTGACTTGCACGGTCTCGCGCGGCGGCTGGGGTGGCCCTACCACAGGTTTGGCGGTGAAGTTGAAGGGGATGCCAAACACATCTGCGTACTCGACGTTGAACAGTCCTTCTTCATTCATTTCGTAAGACTGGCGGCGCAAAGCGCGGCCAATGACTTGCTCGCACAGCAATTGGGTGCCAAAAGCCCGAATGCCCAGTACATGGGTAACAGTGTTGGCATCCCAACCTTCAGTCAGCATGGAAACCGACACCACACAGCGGATGCCGCCACCGAGTTGACCGGCTTTGCCCACGGTGTTCATCACCTCGCGCAGCAATTCCTGATCGGTAATGTTGTCGCCAGAGCGTGCATCACCGCTGCGCTCCACAATCTCGCGGCGGAAACGTTCGATTTCGTCCGCAGCCATGCCACGGAAGTTGTCGTCTAGCGCATCCCCTGCCTCTAATTGTTCGCTGTCAATTAACAAGGTGTTAGGGCGTGGCAGGGGGTTGCCCGTGGTGTCGTCAAAGTTGCGGAACAGTGCCAGGCGACCGTTTTCAAGCGTGGTGGTGTCGTTGTCGTTTTTGCGGTGAAAGCCAGATATAAAGTCATACACCAGTTTGGAAATGGCGGTGTTCTGGCAAACGACGATGAAGCACGGTGGCACCTTGATGCCATGTTCTTCCCACAGCTTGTAGGTCTTCTCGTAATGGCCGTACAGTGCCAAAAGGGCGGTTTGCAGGCGCAGAGGCAACTTGAGTGGGTCCAGTTCACCACCCGTACCACGGCCCTTTTTAGGCATGTCTTTGCGGATGTGCTCCCACAGGTTGCGGAACACCGGCATTTCTTCACCGGGGATATTCTCGGCCACTGGAACTCGGGGCAGTTTGACAATGCCACATTCGATGGCATCCATCAGCGAAAAGTCGCTCATGGTCCAGGGGAACAAGGTGCCCTCCGGGTAGCCAGAGCCGCTCAAGAAGAAGGGCGTGGCAGACAAGTCCATGACGCGGGTAACACCTAACTTGCGATTGACGGCTTCAAGGCCCGAAATCCACAAGCGGGCGGCCTCGTTGTTCTTATCGGCTTCCTTCTTCTCGTCGCCCTTAAGGTCTTCGTCATCGTCAGGCCTTGGCTTTTCACGGTAACAGTGATGGGCCTCGTCGTTGATGACCATGATGTTCTTCATACCCATCAGGTCAGGCATGACGCGCTGGAGCATCTGACCTTCGGTTTCTTGTGTCAGCGGTGCGTCGCCTGTGCGGCCTTGCAGCAACTGGCGACCACCCTTGGAAAGTTCGATGCGCTCGCGCATCTTGAAGGCGTGGTAGTTGGTAATGACAATCTTGGCACGGCTCATGTCGTCCAACATGTCGCTGGGCAGCAATTCACGGTCTTTGTAATAGCTGTTGGGGTCGTTGGGCTGCAAGACCCGCAGGCGGTCTTTGATGGTGAGACCCGGCGCGCAGATCAAAAAGCCACGTGTGAAGTTTTTGCTGGTGGGGCGGCGCACCGCGTTGATGGTCTGCCAGGCGATCAGCATGGCCATGACGGTGGTTTTGCCTGCGCCAGTGGCCAGCTTTAAGGCCAAACGCATTAAGCCAGGGTTTGCGTTGGCATTGGCGCTGATCAAATGGTCAAGCAACACCTTGCCGCTTTTGTTTTGTGGGGCAACCTCGGTGAGCCAAATAGCGGTTTCGGCAGCTTCGACCTGGCAGAAGAAGGGGCGCACGCCGCTGAAGTTGTGGTGCCGCCAATGCTGCAACAACCGCGCGGTCTCGGGCGTCACCTGCCACTGATTGGAATTGGGCAGGTTGCGCCATGTGTCTACGGCTTGGCGTACCTGATTGATGATGGAGGTGGGGTCGTACTGCTGTTCCGCAGTGGACAGCTTCCTGCCTTCGTCGAACACCATCACTTGCTGATCGGCTGCTGCCTTTTTGCGTTTCTTGGGCTTTGGAATAGGGGTTATGAACTCGGCACGCCTACGGGTGCCGAGTATTTGCTGGGTGGGCTGGCCGTCGGGGTCAAGCTCCCAGTGCCGCTGTGGGCAGTTGTATGGGGAGTTGAGAATCGGGTGGTCAAAGAAGGGGTTTGATACGCTATCGGTCATACCAATTTGACCTTCCAATGCGTATGGTCGCCAGACAACCAAGAGGGAAACCGTGTGATCTGCCGGGCAGAAATACACAGTGTTGACCGATTTAGTGACATTGTTTTGACGCCTCCTTGTTTGGAGGTATCTTAACGAATGAAATTCACTGCCCAAGTCACTGTCTGAGCAATGGTTCGACGGCACTTCATGGGCATTGAATCCAGATCGGGCACCGAGGTTGTGGCTTATGAACAGGTCTTCATTGCGGCCGTATTTGTTCTACCCCAATGTCTGCCCGTCCAAGGCGTGACCACGCGTGGTCGGCGGTCAATGCGGTGGCGCTGCGTGACTGCGCCAGCGCTAAGCAGCAGCGATCGCCGAGTGAGAGGCCCAGTGATCGGGTACTGCTTCGTAGGGAAGCGCTGGTCAGGGCCAGTGCGGTGTCGAACACAGCAATTTTGAGTGGTAAGGCGGCGCACAAGTCGGCTTGGTCGGCGCTGCTCATACCCTGGTCGGCGCATTTGCTGAGCACTTCGGCAAGATTGACGCTGCTCATGATGGCTTGCCCTTGCTCAATGCATTGCTGGACTCGCTCGGCGCCCGGCTCGCCATTCAAGTAGGCGAGCAATGCGGAGGCGTCCAGCACGAAGCAGGGCGTGTCTTCTTGATCATCGGCGGGGATTACCGTGGCTTGCGCCGGTGCTGTTTTGCTGCCGGTCATGCTTGTTCATCACCTTAGTTTTCGCTGCGCCGCTCGTTCAAAAAATCTTTCACCAGTTGCGGTTGCGTGCCGGGTGGGGTGCTTTTTTGAAACAAAGCGCGGGCTTTTTGGAGTTGTTTTCTTCGGGTGCTGAGGTAGACCTCACCGTCGTGTATGTCCCACACCACGGTGTCGCCTTCGTTCAGTTCAAGGCTGCGGCGGATGGGCGCAGGTATGACCACGCGCCCGCCTTCGGATATTTTCATTTCATACACGGTATGCTCCATTGCAGTAAAAAGTGACACCTATTAAAATTATGACACTTATCTAAATTTATGTCATTTTTACTTTTTAATGGTGCATGTATCAGCCGGTGAGATGGATTCAGCTTTGCCCCGCAGCACAGTGAGCGTGGGTTTTTTGTGCTCGTCTTTCATGTCCACTTCTACGCCCTGGGGTGGTAAATGCCTTGGCGGGTGTGGGCGTGATGGTAGGGTGCCTGTTGCGCGATAAACTGCCGGTACGCGTTGGCCCCAAAAGTGCTCGTGCTTGGCGGAGCCGGTGTTGCAGCCCAGCCAGCACAGGAGGGTGGCGCGCCTCTGAATGAACCCATCAACCTAGAAGCGGCATGACATCCCCCCAACTCACAGGCTTTGGCAGCATACAACTCGGTTTGGTGGCAGGTCACCACGGCCGGAGCGAAGCCTCTGGATATGTGTTTTACAGTTCCATGACGTGAACAGTTACGAATCAGCCCTCTTTTTGGTGGGGGTTGTTCATACCACCTACAGGCAGTTATCAGATGAATCTTCTAAAACGAATCACTATTTTGGCACTCATGCTGATGACCGTCGCCTGCGATGGAGATAACCAAGGCGTGGCTTTTATGCAGCCCCCGCTAAAACCTGGGCAAGTGCTTGACCCTGATAGCTTGTTTGCCAAGACGTGGCCAGGCAAACCCGCACTGGTCAAACTCAATGACGGGTTGATTTTGGCCATACCGCCGCAGTACCACGCGTTCTGGGCACACCGCCATTGGCTCACCGGCAGAGATAGCTCATTTCGCCCGCCTATGGCACTGGAAAAGCTACCCTATGCCAAACTGGCGGGGTTCACGATGCACATGCCCGATTTTTCGGGTTACACCCCCGACAACTACCGGGAAGACTTCGATGAAAGCAGGGTGGAGATTATCGAAATCACGCCTGCGCCCATGATCTCCATGGCGCCCGGTGCACCGGGGTCGTATCCGCCCAATATGTTTCAAAGAGTTTCAACGGGACCGTTCCGCGCTTTTGATCCTGACAAGTATGAGGAAAAGTACGGTCTGCGCTGCTACAAAAACCCCGATCCGGAAAGCGATAAGCAATATTGCTATGGCAAACGTGATTCTGATCTTGAGGAATATGTGCTGTTTCGCATTACGGTCCCACCCTACCAGGTCACCACGCGGTTTCCACTTATGCAGACCCATTATTTCAGCCCCAAATACGGCGGTCTTGAAATCATATGGCGAACCCACACCAGCAACTTTCCACGCTGGCGCGAGATTGATGCGCAAATATGGAAATACATAGCCGCCTGGAACATCGCGCCCAAGAATCAGCCTATTGGTTCGTCCCCCGCCGCCACAACCCGTTAATTGAAGAGAAACCCACCATGAGTCTTTCACTTAGCGTTGCTGCGCAGACTCACCGCTACGCTCACGAGGAATTCTTGACTCGCCGCGTTTTCTTCGCTTTTCCGGTGTCGTGTCGAACTGTTCTTTATGGATTCAATCGTAGCCTGGGCGACGCAAGTGGGCACCATGCACGATAAACTGGCGGTACGCTACTAAGCCGTTAGGTGCCCTGGCCCCTGGGCCTTTGACGGTCCGCTGCGGTGGCGTGTAGGCCACCGAATGAATCGCTAACTGGAAACGGCATGACATCCCCCCAACTCACAGGCTTTGGCAGCATACAACCCGGTTTGGTAGCCTTGCACGGCAACCGCACCGAGACGCTGCTGGAAACCGTGGCGGCTTGGATGCGGGCCAATCCCTTGGGGCCGCTAGAAGAAGAGGTCATTCTGGTCCAGAGCAATGGCATGGCCGAGTGGGTCAAGCTGGCACGCGGCGCGGACGTGATTCCGTTCAAAGCAGCATAGAACACTTTTAGACCACGCCTAGCTATCGGCTGATCCCCGATGGTGAAAACCGGGACACCCTGACCCGGCGGCGCTGGTTTTCTATCCGGGGCGTTACAGGGGTTGCGGTGGATGCAAAACAGTTAAACGAATTGCGAGAATGGGTGTGGGAGGTTGCTGAATTGCATATTGGGTTGTCGAATTATCCCTACTTTGACCGTTCACCGACTGAGCAATTTACAAAGATAAGTGACATTCTTCAGGCGACCGATACCCTGTTGCGACTGTTGAAAAGTCTGGATCATCGAGTAGGGCAACCATTGGAGGATCATTCGTTTGATGCCCCACTGGTGCAAAAAATTCAAGTGGGATCCTTTGTTCTGGATTCATTGAAAACAAGTGTGTCACCCAATGATGCGAGTGATTATCCCGTTGGTGTAATACGTTCACTTGAACATTTCCGTCTTGCGGTGGCATGGGCAAGCGACCGCATGAAACCCAAGCGCGGCAATGCAACGAATAGGAAGCTTGATTCGCAATTGAAAAGCAACATTGCTAAAAATCTGGTTTTTCGACACCGTTCAATTTCAGGCGAATTTCCTGCGATCACTTCGGATGGTTGGGCCGCAAATCTGCTAAATGAAGTTTTTACACACTACGAACTTGGCGGCGAAGCTGGGGCATATTGGATAAGACGGGAAGTAGCGCAGCTAAGGAAATCAATTACCTAGGCGGATGCGTCAAATCTGGAAATATCCACCTATTTGACGCGGTGACTTTCAAAGCCCCAAAAGCCACCATTGGCCCCAATCGCTAGCAACCGTTAGCGAGGCCTAAAGGGGTTTAGCAATGTTGATCTTGAGGTTGCCCGAAATTAAACGGGTATTGGGGCACCGGGCGGACGCAAGCGTTTACAACGCGATCCGTGCCGGGTTATTCACCACCGGGGTTGCCATAGGCCAAAGGGCCGAAGGCTGGCCAGACTATGAAGCGCAGGTCATTGCGGCGGCGCGTATCGCTGGCAGGACGGATGCGGAAATACGCGAACTGGTGAAGGTGTTGCACGAAAAGCGCACCGAGACGCTGCTGGAAACCGTGGCGGCTTGGATGCGGGCCAATCCGTTGGGGCCGCTAGAAGAAGAGGTCATTCTGGTCCAGAGCAATGACATGGCCGAGTGGGTTAAGATGCAGTTGGTTCAGCACCTCGGCGTGTGCGCGGCCAACCGGGTGGAGTTGCCGGCACGGTTTATGTGGCGCACCTACCGGCAGGTGTTGGGCAAGGCGGCAGTGCCCCAACGCGTGCCTTTGGACCGGGCCTCTATGGTGTGGCGTTCAATGGGTTGTTTGCCCCGTCTTGCAGGTCAACCCCCATTTGCACCGCTGGCCCCCTTCGCGGTGGGCCAGAGCGCCGCTATGGCGTATGACTTGAGTCGATTGAACATTTAAATTTTCGGCTCCAATGAATTGAAACGTACATGAGTTCAGTCCAATACTTTGTAGATGAGGCAGGCGACACTACACTTTTTGGCCGGCATGGCAAAAAGTTGCTGGGCACCGAAGCAGTGTCGCGCTTCTTCATGGTTGCCAAGCTTGAGGTGGATGACGCTGCAACCCTTCAGGCAGACATGGATGCATTGCGCGTTGAGTTTCTTGCAGACCCCTTGCTCAAGGCAGTGCCGTCCATGCAAGTTGCATCAGGCAAAACAGCTCTGTTTTTCCACGCTAAAGATGACATGGCCGAGGTGCGGCACGGGGTTTTTAAGTTGTTGCTGCGGCACGACTTGCGCTTTTCTGCCGTGGTCAAAGAAAAGGAGATCTTGTTGGCAGAAGTGCAGCAGCGCCAAGCGCTCGACGCAAAATACCGCTACAAAGCCGATGGTCACGAAATTTATGACGACTTGATTGCCAGACTGTTTGGGCGGTTTGGTGAGTTTGGTGCACAGCGCCACATCACTTTTGCCGTGCGTGGCAGCAAGCCACGTACGGCCATATTGAAAAAAGTGCTGGACAACATAGACGAAGGCTTCAAGGGTGACTTTGGCTTTGCGCCGCACGGTTACACAGCGGTGCACAGCAGCTATCCAAGTGCCAGCGCCGGTTTGCAAGCCTGTGATTATTTACTGTGGGCTTTGCAGCGCTTTTATGAACGTAATGAAGAGCGGTACCTGCATGCCATGTGGCCAAAATTTACGCGGGTATTGGATCTGGATGCGCCAGCCCCTAAGACAAAGGGAAATCCAGTGCAAGTTGGGGTGGAGTTCAATGAAAAACACCCGCTAACTTTGGAAAGCCGAGCGGGTGTCTGGGATAAGGATCGAGAGATATAGGATGAACCGAATCACCACACGACTTGAAGCCGACTTTTGTCCCTCGAAGAACTTATTATAGCGAGATAACTCTTGCTGGGTGAATGTTAGCCTTGTCCAATGACGTATGAGCCTGAACGCGGAGCGTGATTCCAACGACAAATGAGCCTGAGGCGGTTTCATTTTGGTAAAAAAAGGGGGTAGTTCAAGCACCTCCTATCCAACAACTGGTACGTTCTCAACAAGTTTGAGTTCGAGCTGGGGCGACGCGACGGCGGTTGGCAGCGCCAGACGCGTGAGGCCTATGACCGCGGCAATGGTGCGGCCTTGCTGTTGTTTGATCCGCATCGTCGTACGGTGATACTGACCCGCCAGTTTCGATTGCCCGCATTTATCAACGGTTGCGCCGATGGCTACTTGATTGAGGCATGTGCGGGGCTGTTGGATGGCGATGACCCAGAAACCTGCATTCGCAAAGAAGTCCAAGAGGAAACCGGATACCGTATCCGTGCCCCTAAAAAGGTGTTTGAGGCGTATATGAGTCCGGGTTCGGTCACAGAAAAGTTGCACTTCTTTGTCGCAGAGTACCGTGCCGAGGACCGTGTTAACGAAGGCGGCGGCTTGGCAGATGAAGGCGAAGACATAGAAGTCATCGAAATGTCGTTGGCCGAGGCGCTAGCGGGTATTCGCACCGGGCTCATTCAGGATGGCAAAACGGTGATGTTGCTACAGCATGTTGCGCTTAACGGGTAAAGGGGTGTGCCCAATAGCCACCGAGGCTTCTACAAGTCTATTTGGGTTGCCGCGCATTTGACTTTGCCGGTGTCGTGTCGAACGGTTCTTTATGGATTCAATCGTAGCCTGGGCGATGCAAGTGGGCACCATGCACGATAAACTGGCGGTACGCGCCTAAGCCGTCAGCAGCCCCGGCCCCCTGGGCCTTTGACGGTCCGCTGCGGTGGCGTGTAGGCCACCGAATGAATCGCTAACTGGAAAAGGCATGACATCCCCCCAACTCACAGGCTTTGGCAGCATACAACCCGGTTTGGTGGCCTTGCACGGCAACCGCACCGAGACGCTGCTGGAAACCGTGGCGGCTTGGATGCGGGCCAATCCCTTGGGGCCGCTAGAAGAAGAGGTCATTCTGGTCCAGAGCAATGGCATGGCCGAGTGGG
>JBEIEP010000007.1:0-82867 GCA_040382935.1 Burkholderiaceae bacterium | reverse complement strand
GTGGCGTGAGGCCAGCGTGGGGCAACGTGCGGCGCTAGAAGTTCGCCCTGCAGGGCGACCTTCTAGCCTGAGCGCCGTGGGGTAAATTCAAACCAAACTCAAAGGAATACGGCTTGATCTGTTGAACTGAATTTGCAGCAAAATTGGGACTTGACTAGCATGACCCATTTCATTTTGCTCATTTACCATTTCAATGCTAATGAGATAATGGTTCCGCTAAATCACATCAATTCGTCGAAACTGGCAGTGCTAACTGGCAGAGTTTGAGCAGGGCAAACCGCCCATGCAGAAAGAATTTAAATGCAACTTAATCGTAGTTTGCTCAAAGACGCTGTTGACAACGGCTTGATCGACGAACACCAAGCCGAACAGCTTTGGCAATTCGTCAGCGAACGAACAAAAGACACCCCCCATTTTGGGTTCGTCCAAGTGCTTTATTACTTGGGTGGATTGATTGCTATTGGCGCAATGAGCTTGTTCATGACGCTGGGATTTAATCTGTTTGGCGGATGGGGCATGTTCTTTATCGCACTTGCGTATGCTGGGATTGGTTTGTGGTTAACAGAGTTTTTCCTGAAGCGCCACTTGCCGATTCCTGCGGGCATTATGTCCACCTTGGTCGTGGTTCTCACCCCTTTGGCGGTCTTTGGTCTACAAACCGCACTGGGTTGGTGGGCTACCGAAGTGGCCTATCGTGACTACCACACGCAGATTGACTGGAAGTGGCTGTTTATGGAGCTTGCAACGCTGGCCTGCGGAGCGACTGTGCTGTGGCGCTATCGGCTACCCTTTTCCGTCATGCCTATTGCGGTGACGCTTTGGTATATGAGCATGGATCTAGTGCCATTTATATTAGGAGACAACAACACCGACTGGGCGCTAAGGAAACTGGTTTCGCTATGGGTCGGCCTGCTCATGGTGTTGTTGGCTTTCTGGGTAGATATTCGGTCACGACACAGCAAAGACTATGCGTTTTGGCTGTATCTGTTTGGCACCATGACGTTTTGGGGTGGTCTGTCGCTGATGAGATACGACAATGAACTCAACAACGTTCTTTATCTGGGCATTAACCTGGCCATGGTAGCTACCGGTGCGATACTTTCCCTTAGGGTTTTTGCGGTTTTCGGTGGCCTTGGTGTTGCGGGGTATCTCAGCCACTTGGCCTACCGCGTATTTGCAGACAGCATGATCTTCCCACTGATCCTAACGCTTGTTGGCATTGGTATCGTTTTTGCTGGCGTTTTATGGCAAAAGCACGAACGCGCGATCAGCCTCGGGCTCAGGAAACTCCTTCCTAAACCACTGCAAGAATTAGTCGAAAGCAGGCTCTAGGACCCTTTGCAAACCTCTAGGAAGGCCGTGACTATCGAAACGGATGGAATGCGACGCACCGATGAACTCACCGACAAGTATGGCAAATAGCCCTTACCAGCACTTGCGCAAGCTAAGGTCGACCGCCGAAAGCGGCGACGCAAACGCCCAGTGGGAGCTTGGCTACTATTACGAAAATGGCTTGAAGAGCCACGCTTCAAAAGTGGTTGTCGTAGCAGACCCAAAGGCGGCCATCAAGTGGTACACGGCGGCGGCTAAGCAAGGTAATAGCAGCGCCCAAGCCGCACTGGGCGTTATCCTCAGTTCTGGCGGCGCAATCTCAAGAGACCTACCTGCCGCAATATGTTGGTTAAAAATGGCCATCGCACAAGGTGACTGCTCGGGGGCATTTAACTTGGCAACGATATACCGAGATATGGGCAAGGCAAAGCTGGCCTTTCGGTGGTACGAAAAGGCCGCTGCCATGGGAGACAACGACGCCTATCTGCAAATTGGCCTATGTCGCCTCTTTGGTTTTGGAGCGCGGCAAGATTTCGAGCTGGCACGCGCCTCTTTTCACCACATCATGGCCTGCGCCTTCCCCGCGCAATTCTCCCAAAGGTCAAATGAAAATGCGCGCTACTGGCTGGCCATCCTTGATCTCATCCACGGCCCAGTAAAGAAAGGCAGGCTTGCACAAGTTCGTTCACTGCTTGAAACTGCAAACGCTGACGACGACCATGAGCAGGCCAATGAACTTCTGAACCTGATAGGGAAGACCCACCATCTAGCAGCGGCCTAACTAAGCCCAGTTGCCCGCCTGGTGTTCAATGGCCACTTCGCAATCTTCAAATATTTCTAGCTTGGCAATTTTGACGCGCACGCCTTGGATACCCGGCAGTTGCAACAGGCGCAAACACAGCTTACCTATCATGCTCTCTAGCAGGTCAATGTGGCGCTCGGTGCACTCTGCAATAATGATTTCACGCACTTTGCGGTAGTCCAGCACATTGCTGATGTCACTGTGCTCTGGCAGTAGCGTGCGCTCACCCATGTTGAGTTCGGCATCCACTTGTATGGGCTGGGGCGCTGTGGTTTCGTGGGTCAAAATACCCAGGTTGGCCTGAAATCGCAGGCCTTTGATCGAGAGGATTTGAATACCACTGTCGTGCTTCATGGCAAATATTGGACCGCTAGGGGCAGTGCTTGAATGGGTTGGAAACGACCTGCAGGGCAAATGTCAGGCAAGGGGCTTGATGCGAAAAACTTCTACGCCTACGGCTTCACAGTCGGGGTACACATCGGGCTTTTCGGTACTTACCCGGGTGGCCACAATGTGGGGGTGCGCCAGGAGCGCATTCACAATCGCATCACACAGGGTTTCTTGCAATTGGATAGGACCTTGCCCGCACAGGGTTGCAATAATGCGACGCACAAAATCGTAATCCACCACCTCGGTCAGGTCGTCGTGCGTGGGGGTAGAGGCTGCTAGCGGCACCCACAGGTCTACATGAATGACCACCCGCTGCGGGGCCTGTTTTTCAAAGTCATGCGCGCCGATGTGCATCAAAACGGTGTGCCCGCGCAAAAAAAGCCTTCTGTGGTTTTGATGAAATGCCACGCCCAAATCTGGATTCATCGTTGTTTGCTTTCGTTGTTGTGACCCGCCCAGTGGTCCACCATAAACATAATGTCGCGCTCAAGCGGCACCAAATGCTGGCCGTTGTCGACCTGTAGAACGGCGCCAGTAATGGCGGAGGATTCGGCCAGGTAAACGCAAGCCCTGGCCACTTCAACGGGGTCAATGGGCCGGCGCAACAGATTGGCGCGGCTGGCCATCGCAAAGTTTTCAGGGGTTTGATCGCCGCTCAGGTACATCAAACCTGGGGCAACGCCGCACACCCGCACATGGGGCGCCAAGGCTTGCGCCTGCAAAGCCACTGCGCGCTCCAACGCCAACTTGGATACGGTGTAGCTAAAGTAATCGGGGTTGAGATTGAACACCTTTTGGTCAAGCACATGAATCACACTGCTTTGCCCCGTTACCGCATCATCAGACGGTGGGGGTGCCAGCCGTGTTGCCACATCACGGGCCAAGGCCAAAGGGGCCATGAGGTTGACCTGCCAATGCGCCAACGCCGTGTCTTGGGTGAAGGATTGGCCCTCGTCAGGCGCAAACAAAGAGGCATTGTTAACCAGGCAATGCACCGGCATGCCCAGGGCCTGTAGCCGGTTCACCAAAGCCTCCAGGCCTTCGCGGCTAGACAAATCGCCTTGCACCGGTTCGGCTTGGCAACCATAGCTGCCACTTAACGCGTTGCACAGCGCACGGGCCGCCGTTTCGGATTGGTGGTAATGACACACAATGGCCCAGCCTGCCCGCGCAAAGGCGGTGCAAATTTCCGCCCCCAAGCGATGCGCACCACCCGTGACCAGCACGCGGCGCACGGCCTTGGGCGCAGTGCCAACAGCAGCGCTATCGGCTACTGCGGGGGAATCGTTTTGCAAGTGCTGCATGGACGATACAGTTCTTTCTACAATTGGATATGGCGCAACCACCACAGTTAGTACCCGCTAGCGGGCCTGCAAGTTTAACGGCTTCAACCCAAACGCCGTTGCTTTCCCACATCATTTCGACCATTGAGGCAGCAGGGGGGTGGATCCCTTTTGACCGTTATATGGCCATGGCGCTGTACACCCCCGCGCTGGGCTACTACAGCAGTTCCCGCCAAAAATTTGGCACCATGCCCACCTCGGGCAGTGACTTTGTGACGGCGCCCGAACTCTCGCCCCTGTTTGGCCAGGTCTTGGCAAAGCAATTGCATGAAGCCCTGCGGGTTACCGACACCGACGCGATTTGGGAATTTGGCGCGGGCACTGGCGCCTTGGCCCGTGAGGTGCTCGGCGCCTTAGACGAAATGCAGCCATCCACAACCCCCACCCACTACCATATCGTGGAGCTTTCGGCTGACCTGCGCGCCCTGCAACAACAAACCCTTGCCAACTTTGGTGACCGGGTGCAGTGGCACGACAGCCTACCTGACCGCCTTAACGGCGTGGTGTTGGGCAACGAGGTGCTCGATGCGATGCCTGTGCATTTGGTGGCCAGGCGCGATGGCCAGTGGTGGGCCAGGGGGGTATCGGTGCATGAAGGTCAATTGGAATTTGCCGACCGCCCGCTATCTGCCCTTGATACCAGTCCCTACCTTCCGTTTTTGCCCACGCTTTTGGCGATTGAGGGCCACCACGACTACCAAACCGAACTGCCCACCCACGCACTGGCATTTATGACCACGCTGGCCGAACGTATGAACCGGGGTGCCGCATTTTTTGTGGATTACGGCTTTCCTGCGCACGAATTTTTTCACCCGCAGCGCAGCATGGGCACCTTGGTGTGCCATTACCGCCACCAGGTTGATAACAACCCCTTGGACCGGCCAGGTGAAAAAGACATCACCGCCCATGTGGACTTCACCGCCATGGCAATGGCCTGGCAGCAGATGGGGGACGCTTTGGGGCACCCCGCGGACAGGGGCACTTTGGGGTTTTGCAACCAAGGGCGGTTCTTGCTTAACTGTGGTTTGGGCGATCTGCTGACGCAGGCCACGCCCCAAGTCCAAAGCGCCGCCTTAAAACTTGTGCATGAGCATGAGATGGGCGAGTTTTTTAAGGTACTGGGCCTGTACGCCGGTCCGCCTTGGCAATCGATGGGCTTTAGCACAGGTGATCGAAGCCATACACTCTAGGGTGCGCGCCCCTTCAGGAATCTATATGTTCAGATGGCTTTTGGTCATTTTTATCGCCCTTCTGCTGATCAATTGGTTTGCGCCGTTTTTGGGCAAATTGGGCATAGGTCGGTTACCGGGAGATTTCCGGTTCAAACTATTTGGACGGGAGTTGTTTATTCCATTGGCCAGTACGGTGTTACTCAGTCTGGTGGCGGGTCTGATCGCAAAAGTGGTTTAGTACCCCTGTGACCCTCTACGTGACTTCACCGCGCTTGCGCTGGTGAAGGATTAGGGTTCCCAGGGAAGCTCTGCAAAACCCCATGCACGATCTGAGGCCCAGACAATGACACCACACAGGGATTTTTGCAGACCTTTCCTGCAGAAAATACCGACATTTTATTATAAATGGGAGCTCATCCCAGAGGGAAAACACTCTCAAAATGAGTAAAATGGTGTCGGAATTCCCCAAATAAATCGTCACCCAGATATGGCTTTACTTACTCCTTTCTCGTTCAAGCACGTGCGTGCGGCATTTCAATCGTGCCTAGCATCCAGTGAGCATGAGATTAAAGACCAAACCCTACCAGAGCCTTGTGCTGCCTTGGGTCGACTTTTGTTAAGAATGGGCTTGGATGGCGTGGACTACATCGGGCGCGAGCACGTGGACGGCCTGTCGCTCAAGGCGCTGGACCAGTACCAAGCAAAGGCCACCAAATCGCCTCGCAGCCCTAAGGCTTAGGGCTAGAAATCTAGGCGCTCGCCCGGCTGCAAGGCATAACTGACGGGTTTTTGCTGTTGCACTAGGGTTACACGAACCTGGCCATGGCTAATCGCCTCAATGGTGGCCGGACCCAAAGCCGCTTTTGGGCCTACCACTCGGGTCACGCCGTTCCACTGAACCTCAGCGCGTGGGTTAGCGGGCGTTCCGTAGGTGGCCACCACCACAAGCGTTTGGAGGCGCCCTCTGGCTACGGGTTCGTTCGGCGCTTTGGGTTTGCTCGCTTTCGTTAGCGATGGATTGGCGTTATCCGGTCTCACCTCGTTGGTTGATTTTCCTTTCTCCAATTCTGCGGCCAGCTTTTGACGCTGCGCGTTGGCAAGACGCTCTAGCGTCAAAACACCCGTTGCTGCGGGCGTCTGCTTTGCAATGGCTTCGGAAGGGTGAGGCGGCACAGGGGGTTGGGCGCTTACAGCCACCGGGGAGGTCTTGGCGTGCGCCAATGGCGCAATCGGCACTTCGTTGGCCGCAAATGCAGGGGCCACCAAGGCGGTTTGGAGTGCCAAGGCTTGAAGCCATCGATAGAGGTTGCGCAAGGTCGTACGCGCGTCGCGATCCAAAACAAACACATGGGTCGTTGGTTCTGATTGGCTTTTAAGGTGACCGTCGCTTAGGACAGTCTTTCTAGGTTGCCGCATAGTGACTCCTCTTGCTGGCAGATGCATGAAAGTTCAGTACGGTTGGCTGCACGGTATCGGCTTCTAACGGGGTTAGATGGGCACGGCACGAACAACAATTAGAAAGTCTTCGCGCTTGTAGTTACGCCGTATAGACCCGCCCAATGCGATAGGTGCCTCTTGGGTCAAACCGCTGCGATCAGTTTGCGCAACACGCCTTGAAAGGCCGGTAATCACCATGCTTTCACCCGGGCTGAGGCGAATCGTTCCCTGGTCGTCGGTTCCGGAAGTTTCAGGGGTCTGCACGGTTTGCAAACTGCTGCCCGACCCTGCGTTGACGTTAAACAGGCCCAGCAAATCGGTCAGGGATACGCCAAACTTTAAATATATGGTGCCATCGTCCATGATGGCCGGTTGCACCAAAAATTTATCCCCTGTAGTGACCGAGGAGGTCTTCAAACCCGGCGACCCCGAACCCGCCCCTGTACTGGTGGCGGGGGTGGTTTCAGCCACATAGCCCGTCACCTTTAGATTGGTTTTGCGTGCCCACTGGCGGTTCATGGCCACCATGCTGATGGGACGGTACTGCGCCGTATCCCCAACTTGGTGCAAGGCTTGCAACAACGCCGAGCTGCCGCCATAACGCGACACTTTGCTTTTAAGGGCGGGGTCTGCCGAATCGGCCACGGTCTCAGCGATGGCGTAAGTCAGGCTGGCGGCACCGGTGCCCACCAAAGAAGCGGGTGACTTTATTTTTGCCCCCCAAGACTTCATGAGTTCGCCCACAAAAGGTGACCAGTCCACCCCGTACTGGTCTTCATCCTTGCCCACAACGCTGTAGACGTCGAACTGTATATGCGCCTGGCGTCGTAAACTGGCGTCTTCAGATCGCACCAGTTCGCGCACACGGGCCATGGTGTCTCTGGGCGCCATGACTGTGAAACGGCCCGACCCTTCGTTCAAACTCACCGACCCCCCTGAGGGCGTGACCAACTGGTCCAGGGCGCGTTTCAAGGACTCCAATGCCGTTAGCTTGCCTTGCTCCTGCACATCCAAAACAGAGCTAGACCCACCGAATGTGCCTTTGCCATCGTTGCCCCCAGAAATTTGAACCCTGTATTCTTGGGTGCCGCCAAAAGCCGTGATCTCAAAGGTTTCGGTGACCAAGCGTTCAATCACCACCACCCCTTCGCGGTAGGCCCAGCTTAGGTTGAGCAGTCCGGTTACATGGTCCAAAAATCCAGTCAAGGTGCCATCCCAACGCATTTGCATCGCTTCGATGCTAGGCCCTGCTATTGGCACCACCGCGGTCAACGGGGCCATTGAGACTGTGCCCTGTCCACCAGAGTAATTCACCGGCGACTTTGTCGCGCTAGAGGCCTTGCTGCTGGCCTGGCCAAAGGCTGACGCGCCACTGGCAGGCAGTTCAAGTGGCAATCCCACCTGCGCCTGAAAAGGCATTGGCGCGGGTAGAGCAGTTGCGGTTGTGGGCGTCGCAGGGGAGTTATTTCCAGAGGCATTTCCCGGCGCATTACTGTAAATATCTTGCTTAACCCGAACCGGCACGCCGGTCATGCGCGACAAGCGTTCTGCCACCTGCGCGATACCTACACGACCCGCCTGTGCTCGGTCGTCGAAATGAAAGGCAAACGACTCTCCGAAAATGGCAGGCAAAGCGGCGTCACTTTGTACCGCAACGGTTCGCTTTCCCACCCATGGGCTGGTCGCGCGCATGGCAATAGGCCGCTGCGCGATGGCCTGGGCCTGTGCGTTGGCCTGGCTTGCCGTGCCGGGTGTATCGGCCCCAATGGGCAAAGGCTGCAATGTTGCAGCCCGGTCCACCGCCTGTTGGGTCAAGGCTTTGGTTTGAGCGCTGCCCACGTCAATTTTGGTGTTTGCGCAGCCCGTCGTCACACCGACAACGAGCATGAACAATACGCCTCGCTGGGTGATCACTAAGCGCTTCATTTGCAGTCCTTTGCTTGGTCTCCGCGCTTGGTAATGCGTACCAATGGGGGCGTGTTGGGATAAAAGCACACTTCTAAAGGATAGGCGCCACTGGCGATGCCAGGCGAAGACAACACCGCCGTAATGGCTTGCTCAAAATCGCCGGTCACCACGTCAGGGCTGTCGATCAACAAGTGTTTGTCGGCGTCCCACAGAACCCGCCAACCCGCTTCTTTGGCCCATCGGCTAAATGCGGCGTAAAGGGTCAGATCCTGAAGTTGCAATGTCCATTTTGGTTTTGGCACTGGCTGTGGCGGTGGCGCGACGTCTGGGCCCGTGTTGAGTGCGGGTGTGCCAGCACCGGGAACCTCTTTTGTTACGGGCGCGGCCACTGTTAACGGTTCCGAGCAGTTAGGCTTTTTCCCGCCTTGCAAAGTAAACACGCACTCTGCCTGCTGCGTCTTTACCGGCTGGGCAGCACTTTGCAAGGGGCCAACAAGAATTATCGCCAACACCACGAACGACAGCCCCCGCTCTGCCCATGAGCGCTCTAAAGGCGAGGGCCGTTGCGGCCATAGGTGCCAGCCACCGGCCGTTGATAGTGCATGACGTTCTTTCATTTGCAAAGCCTTTCTTGTGCCTAGGGCGCTAAAGAGCGAGGGGGTGCGGGTGTTAGCTTGCTCTGTATGACCAGTTCCTGTGCGGTCGTTTTTAAAGCGACCTCAAAGGCAAGCCGCTCCTTAAAGTGCTGATGTGCTTCCAACAAAGCACCCAGTGCCACATCCAACTCATCGGCCCCCAGGCCTTTGGCTATCGGAAGCAGCGCAATATCGGCATAGGCGGTGGTGTGTGAGGGAAACGCCCCCGCACGCAACGCCGCACCATTGAGCTGGACGCGCCAGTCATTCAATTGGGCCCAGCGCACGACCACGCCCAACAGCGTCGTGTCTTTGGCGGTGACCTCGAACCGCCTGGCCGCAGACACCCACACAGGTGCATCTTTTTCATGGGTAAGCGGTGCAGCGGATGGCGCTGGCCATTGGGTGACAGGTGGCAGTTCCCTGTTAAGGGACTTGTTTTGCGAGCGCAGCGGGAGGCTTGAGTTGCCGTTGGTACCGACCAGCGCAGGAAAACTTTTTGCCTGCTTGATCTGTTGTTTGAGTTGCTCTAACTGGTCGCTAAGGGCCTTTACGTCGTCCGCGTCGTGCGACAAAACGACAGGTGTCTGGGGCAGCGACACACCCAGTCGCTGGGCTTCATAGCGGGCGGCGGCCTCTTGATTGCCAGGTACGGCTTGTTTACTTTTTCCCGCCGGGTGGCGCAACTCTGGCGCCGAGGTGCAGGCAACAATAAACCCGCTCAGCGCAACCGCCACCGACAGAAGTACCTTTTGTGCCGGGAGGGTCTGCAAAACCCCTTGTTTACTAAAAGCCATGCCCATGCCGATTTCCTTTGCTTACGAAAGGGTAGGCCAGCAGCAAAGACAACCACCCTTTATCGATATTTCGGGCAATTATCTCCCATTTTATTTATTTTGAGCAGATGACTTTGAAACTTCCTTTAGGAACCTCTGCAAAACCCGCTGTGCGAATATGAGCCACGAGAATGGATGCACCACAAGGCGGATTTTGCAGCCCATACCGGACGGTATGGGCCAAAAAGCCAACACAGTGGGGCGCCATTATCGTGGCCTCAGATCGCGCATGGGGTTTTGCAGAGGTTCCTTTACTTCAATGCTGCGACCAAACCGGAAAAGGTGAAAAACGCAATAACGGTCGACAACAAAATGATGCGGGCAATTCGCCCGTTGTCTGCGCCGTAACGCTCGGCCAGCAGTGATACATTGCTCGCACTGGGCAATGCCGCCGCCGCTATCAACACCATCAGGGCAAAGGGGTTGAGTGCAAATCCCAATGCCTTGGCCACCATCGCTGCCACCAACACCAAAAACGGGTGAAGAAAAAGTTTAATCAAGGCCACCACCAAGGCTTGGCCCCACAGTCGCTTGCCCAAATTCATGCCTTGGGTTGTGGTTCCGGGGGTCGCACCGCCAGTTGGCGCCAAGGCGGTGGTCTGCGCTTGGCGCTGGGCGCGTGCCAGCACGGCCCCTATGGTGAACAATGCCACGGGTGACGCCGAATCGGCCAACAAGGACATCGCCTTGTATGCCGGCGCAATGATGGCCTCGTAGGGCAGCAACCAGGCCGCCACCCCAGTGGTTTGTACGCTTGCCGCCAAGATACCGGCCAAAATGGCCCAAGGCATGGGGTTGCTAAACACGCCTTTGAGGGCGTTGAGCGCCGATTGCCCAACGCTAGCGTCTTGCCCCTGACCCCAGCGGGACAAGGCCACACAGATCGAAGTGGTCAGCAGCATATCGATCATGATGGTTTGAATCACCACCCCTGCAGCACCGGGGCCAAAAAGCGCGACCAATAAAGGTACGCCCATAAACCCGGTATTTGGAAATGCCGCCACCAAAGCGCCCAAGGAGGCATCACTCCACCCTACCCTGCCGCCTAAAGTCAGCATCAGGGTAAATCCAACCACAACCAGCGCGCAGCAGGCATAGACCACCATGGTGACCGGATCGAGCAGCGTCGCGATGGGCGTAGACGCACCAAATCGAAACAGCAAACAAGGCAGCGCAAAGAACAGCACGTAGGCGTTAAGTCCGGCAATCGCATTCAAAGGCAAAATGCCGCGCCACGCAGCCCAAAACCCGGCCAATACCAAAGCGAAAAAGGGAATCGTGACCAAGAAAACGGCTTGCATCGTGCTATTGTCGCAGGCCTAGCAAGCCTGTGCAAAACACCTGTGAGGCCGTACCCGCCCGAATCCGGCGGTTTTCGGACCGCGTCGGGTTTTGCGGAGGGCTCCTATGAGGCGGCAGCGCCGCCACGTGTCACCTTGTCGTCTGTATGTCATCCCCCTCTCAAACCCCCTCAGGCCCAGGCCTGAATCTGGCCCAACAAGAAGCGGTCAACTTTATGCATGCCCCTTGCCTGGTACTGGCGGGCGCGGGGTCGGGCAAAACACGGGTGATTACCCACAAAATTGCCAGACTGATACAGATGGGTGAAGAACCCAAACGCATTGCCGCCATCACGTTTACCAACAAAGCGGCACAGGAAATGCGTGAGCGGGCGCGGGCCTTAATCGGTAAGGCCGCCAAAGAGGTGCGTATTTGCACCTTCCATGCCCTGGGCGTGCATATCTTGCGCCAAGACGGCCAAGCCTTAGGTCTTAAGCCCCAATTTAGCATTCTGGACAGCGATGACGTCACCCGCTTGATCAAAGACGCCGCAGCTACCACCGACGCCGCTACCGCCCGCCGCTGGCAATGGCAAATCAGCCTTTGGAAAAACCAGGGCCTAGACGCCAGCGCCGCGTTGGCCCAAGCCAGCAACGAAGACGAGCGCGCCGCCGCCCTCATCATGGAGCGCTACCAAGAGCGCCTAACGGCCTACCAAAGCGTAGACTTTGACGACTTAATTGGCCTGCCGCTGATCCTTCTTCAACGCCACCCCGATGTGCGTGAGCGCTGGCAGCAAAGCCTGGCGCATATCTTGGTAGACGAGGTGCAAGACACCAACGCCACCCAGTACGCTTTGCTCAAGCAATTGTTAGGCCCCCATGCGCGGTTTACCGCCGTGGGAGACGACGACCAATCCATTTACGGCTGGCGAGGTGCCACCTTGGACAATCTCAAGCAACTGCCCATTGACTACCCCAACCTGAAAGTGATCAAACTGGAGCAAAACTACCGCTCCACGGGGGCGATTCTGCGAGCAGCCAATCAAGTCATTGCCCCCAATCCCCGTCTGTTTGTTAAAAATCTTTGGAGTGATTTGGGCGAAGGTGAACCCGTGAGGGTGCTACAGGCCGACCAAGAGGAGCACGAAGCCGAGCGCGCCGTAGCCCGCATCCAGGCCCTTCGCGCAGGACAAACGACCACTGCGGGACAAGCTGCCATCGAATGGAAGGACTTTGCGGTTTTGTACCGCGCCAACCACCAGGCACGCCCCTTAGAAAAGGCGCTGCGCAAGGCACAAATTCCCTACAAAGTGTCAGGCGGCCAGAGTTTTTTTGACAAGTCTGAAATCAAAGACCTGTGCGCTTGGCTGCGCTTGTGGGTGAACCACGACGACGACCCCGCGTTTTTGCGTGCCATTACCACTCCTAAACGCGGCATAGGCCATCAAACGCTTGCTAGTTTGGGAGACTTTGCCAACCGCTACAAAGTCAGCCTGTTCGAGGCCTTGTTTGCCCATAGCCTGGGCACGGCCCTGCCACGCAAAGCCGTGGACGCGCTGCACGAGTTTGGGCGGTTCGTAAACGATTGGGTGTACCGCGCGCAGCACACCGAAGGGGCTGAGGCTGCCGCGGCCTTAATGCGCGAATGGTTGGTGGCCATCGCTTACGAAAAGCACCTGTACGAGTCTGAAGACAGTGAGCCGCAGGCCGCTGCACGTTGGACGAATGTGCTGGACTTTTGCGAATGGATGAGCCAACGCTGCGGCGGCCAGGTGGACGAAGACACGGCAATTACGCTGGTCAACGAGAAAAAAAACCTGCTCGAGGTGGTGCAAACCATTGCCCTGCTCTCTACCCTGTCTGAGCGCGAGAAAGACCGCAATGTGGTTACGCTTTCAACCCTGCACGCGGCCAAAGGGCTGGAATGGCCCCATGTGGTGTTGGTGGGCGTGAACGAAGGAACGCTCCCTTTCAAAACCAGCGATGCCGATGATTTACCCCCTGAACAACTGGCGCTGCGACTACAGGAAGAACGCCGCCTGATGTACGTGGGCATTACCCGCGCCCAGCGTACTCTGTTGGTGACCCATTGCAAACAACGCAAAAAGGGCCGTGACATGGTGCAGGCCGCGCCCAGTCGATTCATTGCCGATATGGCCCCCACAAGCACAGGGGCTAAAGAAGACCCACGAGAAAAGCTGCGGGCGCTGCGCGCCGAGTTTGCCAAAAAAGCGACCGAAGCCCTGCCCCAGTCGTAACCAGCTACTGCGGCGCTTTACCCGTCACAAAGTATTCGTATTCTTTGGGATAGGCACGCTTAAAACGTACCAACAGGGTGTCCAGGGTTGGCTTGTCTACCCCTGCCAAATAGGCTGCGTTGATGTGCTGGGTAATCACGCGTGCCTCCGGCGAATAATGCATCAGACGTTCGCCTATTGCGTACCTTTCTTTTGCATTCTCTGCGGTTAAAGGGGTGGTCAGGTACTTGTAAAACTCCATCTGATAGGTATAGGGCCAGTCAGTTGCATAGTCCCACTTGCCAGCGCGCATATCCCCCGGCCATTCACTAACCGGATAGGTAAACATTTGCACCAGACGGTAATACCCTGACCACGTCCAGGCAAGGCCCAAAAAACAAACGCCGACCACCACGGTCCGCCCAAGCTTCAAGCTTTGTTGCACCCAAGTAGCAAGGGGTGAAGCCTGCCCGCCGGGCCACAAAATACCCAGACAAACACCCAGACACAAGGCAAAAGGGCCGCTCCAGAGTGGGTACTCCACCATTGAGTGAAGAAAAACTACCGCCAAAATGGCCCAGGCCATTTGCCTAACCGGCTGTGACTCAACCCAGGGTTTTGCTTTCCAGAAAAACACCAAAGGAACCAAAGTGAGTACCACTGCAGCAGGAATTCCCAACTCGACGGCTAAGTGCAAAGGCAGGTTATGGGCATTGTCCAAAATTTGATTGAACCGGTGGGCAGACTCTCCGATGTAATGGCCGTACATCAGCTCGCGCCAACCTAGCCCTGTCCATGGATTCAAAGCGATTAAGTCCAAAACGTTGCGGTACAGATACCAGCGATCCTGACCAAGGGGTCCAGCGATGGCTTCTAAACGCACCCATATAGAAGCTCCCATTTTTCCTGTAATCCAGAATGCCAGATAGGGTAAAACCAGACTTAGCACCACGTATAGCACTGGAGCAGCTAACCCCAAGGCCACGCCATAACGGGGCAGGTGACGCCGCCAACAAAGCGTCAAAACGGCCAAAACGGCCACCCCTATCATCCCGGTACGCGACTGAGTAACCACACACGCGCCAATAAGCAGCGTCATCAGCAGCCATGAAACCACCTTTTTGACGCGAAGCCCAGCAACGGGTACAGGTTCTTTGTCTTGCTGCCCCAAGCCCCATAGCCCCCAAACCAAGGCAGCGATGCCCATGCAAGTGAGGGTTGCCAGTTGATTGCGCTGGCGCAAATTGCCAAAAGCCTCTCCTGGTGGTGCTGCATTCATAAGGATAGGAAAATACCCCGTCCAGTTCATGTACTGAAATATCGCAACGATACTATTGAACACGGCAGCGAACAGCAGGGCTATCACCCACAGGTATTGCAAACGCCGAGCAACCGCAATCTGCCCCCCCATTGAAATAGCCATTGCAATGACCACAACGCCGGCCAAGGTTAGCAAAGTTTGGCCGTTGAATTGGGCGGTCCGCCAAAGCACACAGACGACGAATAGCAAAAGCCACATCCAAAGCCACTTCGTCGGTGGCACAGTAGACTGTTGGATCTGTGGGCTTTTATCCGTCCAGCCACCACGCCCCACCAGCCACCATGCCGTCACACCGCAGAAAAACGTGAACATCCACGGCAAAACGATAGACGATATAGGCGGCGCAAATGGGTTGACCCAAGGATAGATCCAAGCCGCCAACAATAGCAGCGCGCCCGCGGAAATTTGCGTTTTTGTGAAGGAAAAAATAGGACCGCCGCTTTTACAAGAATCCGTCAAGCGCGACAAATGCCCTAGGTTGGGCAGAGCCTTTATCAAGCATCACTACCCACTCATAGCTATTTCGGCTCACCAGCGGCAACCACACCAGTTCAGACTCGGGTATCCCAGACTGCCTAACCGCGTCATCTATCAATCTTGCACTGCTCGGGTGTTTGTTGCGCAATGCGGCCACGGGTTTGGCAATGCGCTGCACGGATGGTACGGCCTGCGAATAGGGCCCCCACCAATTGGGGCGCATACTAGGCTCAATCCCAGACAAGCCTTGGCTAATAGCTTCAAAACTTTCGTCAGCGCTGATGGGCTCTCGCACGCCAACCAGTTTGGGACCGGTGTAAGAGAGCGATTGAAAGGCCGGTTCCGCTTTTTCTAGGTCACCCGAATCAATGTCTGCAACGGTAACCGCACGAAAACGGTCTTGCTCGAATACCAAGGCGACCGGGCGGGCTTGTGAAAGAATGAATAAACCGTAAGCCAAAGCAGCCACCTGCAGGACCGCAACCATGCCAATATCGGCTGCCAACTCGCGACGGGATTTGTGTGGGGCCGCAATCACCCAAGTGAGCAGAGGGCCACACACCACATCCACGGAAATAATGAGCCAAAACAGTTCCCGCCCACCAGTGAGTTCGCGGTAGGGGTACGGAAACCAAAGCCAAAAAATAAGCGCGGCAACCAAAGCCGCCACTAAGGCACTGGCTGCCATGTGCGCAAGCCCAAAGCGGCTGGCAAAGCGAAACCGCGTGAAGGAGGTATCCAACAATTTCATGGGGTCGTGCCCGAGCATATTCCTACTATAGATAAACCCAGCATTCTTAACTGAACTACCAACTGACTAACTGTCCATACAGAGCAAGCGATTACCTAGGCCTCATAGTGGTGGGTCTTGGGATGCCCTGCACCCAGATGGCAGATATTTTAACGGCATAGGTGTTTGAGTGGCCGGATTAACACCACGGGCCGTTTGACCACAGGCCCAAGCATGAATTGTAGCGCGAGTCACACCCCCGTTGGATGCGTCGGATCGGCTGTAGCAACCATGGACAGGAATGTTTCCGAACTGCCGACCACTAGACGGCGGGCGCAAGCTGCTGGAAAAACAAGGGGCCAGCCTAATCGCAGGATTTGTGATCAAGTTGCCGTCTGTGTCTCTGGCACCAATTTTTTCGTTACCCACGATGGTTATCTGTCCCAAATTTGACGTATTGGCGTCTTCCACTGCAAAAGAAACTTCTTTAACGTTTCGTCTATCACCAACTTCTTCACAACCCCAAGAATTGGCATTGGGTAATTCTGCCACGGAAGCGGCCATTTGGTGCGTAGACGCAATGACGGCCTTGCATCGTGCCGCCGCATTGATCATTTCCGTCACGCGGGACTTCACCATGTAATCTTGATAGGCGGGCAATGCCACCGCGGCAAGTATACCCACAATGACCACAACGATCATCAGTTCAATGAGTGTAAATCCCTTTTGGACAAGATTGGGCATGACTGGTGTGTGCTCGTGATACTTTGCAAACCTGCTGCGGAAAGCTCAATGAGCGCCGCAGCAAAATTGTTATCAAACGCCGCCGAAGCGGCGATTGGCAGGTTAATTACTACGAATTACGGCAAGACGTTGGAAGAAACCTAGTTTCAATAACCGAACCACCTCCTGACGGCGCTATCGGTCCGCACAACCAAACCGCAACGTTGGAGTTTGCCGTTGGTGCGGAACAGGCCACAGTGGGTGCAGTCCCATTCTGGCATGGCCGCAGTCTTAAGCCTTGGTTTGCCGTGCCTGTTACCGCTGCTGTTGTAGCCACAATAATGGCGCCAGTTGCATCGGTAGTAATAGTATTCACCATCCGCCCCACCGGCGCGCTTGTGCTTTCGCAACCATACCCGCCTGCGGACGCTGGACCATTGCCATTAGCAAACCATTCGGTAATTGCGGTTTTGCAACCTCCTGCGGCAAGAATCACTTCAGTCACACGCGCACGGGTGGTGTAGTCGTTGTACGAAGGCAATGCAACGGCAGCCAATATGCCAACAATGGCAACGACGATCATGAGTTCGATCAGCGTAAAGCCCCGCTGCAGTTTTTGTTTCAGTTTCATGTGGTTTTCTCCGGTTTAAATAAAATGCCCCGAGGGTAGGGGTGTAGATGAATTTGGATAGGTTAATTGTAGTGGTCTCTGGTGGATAAATTTGCAACCACTTATCCATTCAAAAAGACCGCTAATCCCGTGAAATATAAGCCTTAATTGTTGGCCCTCCTCCCAAATTACTTGATACAAACGGCGCGCACCTGCTTGAGATCGGTCAGGCCCGCCATGATTTTTTCCATGCCGTCCATTTTGAGCGTGACCATGCCGGCCGCCACAGCGGCGGTAAAAATCAGCGACACGCGGGCGCGTTCGTGGATGAGCAATTTGATTTTTTCATCGACCAGCAGCAATTCATGAAGCCCGACACGCCCCTTGTACCCGGTTTTACGGCACAGCTCGCACCCCACGGGTTTGTAAAACCGCCACTGGCCCTCGTGCGCGTATTGTTCCTTTAATTGCGCATAGGTGCGCTTGAGTTCACCCTCGGGGTCTTTTTGCCAGGGCTCAGTCGCCCTCAATTCGGTGGCGTACTCCGTCATAAAGCTTCGTATCTCTTCTTTGCTTGGCTTATAGGCCTGCTTACAGCTACACAGTCGCTTGGCCAAGCGTTGGGCCAAAATGCCCAGCAAGGCATCGGCAAAGTTAAAGGGGTCCATGCCCATGTCCAAAAGACGGGTGATGGCCTCGGGGGCCGAGTTGGTATGCAAGGTGGAGAGCACCATGTGGCCGGTTAGCGAGGCCTCAACACCCATAGAAACGGTTTCCAGGTCACGCGACTCACCCACCATAATGATGTCGGGGTCCGCGCGTAAAAATGCACGCATCAAGGTGGCAAAGTCAACGCCCGCTTTTTTGTTGACCTGCACTTGGCGCAGTCCTTTTTGGGTGATTTCAACGGGGTCTTCGGCGGTCCAAATTTTGGCCTCAGACGTGTTGAGATAAGACAGGATGGAGTGCAAGGTCGTGGTTTTACCGGAACCGGTAGGACCGCATACATAAAACAACCCATAGGGCTTGGTGATGACCGACAGCAGCCGCTCCTTGTTGCGTACAAGCAGGCCCAACTCATCCAGCGGAATGGGCTCGCCGGCCGCCAAAATACGCATCACCACGTCTTCAATGCCACCTGATGACGGAATGGTGGCCACGCGCAGCTCAATATCTAAGGGCCCATACTTCCTGAAGGTTATTTTTCCGTCTTGGGGGCGACGTGACTCTGAAATATCCAAGTCCGCCATAATTTTGATGCGGGATATCAAGGCCGATCGCACGGTGTTGGGCAGTTCAATGAACGTTTCTAAGGCACCATCAATGCGAAGGCGAATCAACACTTTGGCGTTGCCTATACCCGGCTCGATATGGATGTCAGAGGCCCCCGCTTCGCAGGCATCGGTAATAATTTTATTGACAATCCGGACGGTTTCGTTGTCTTCAACGTCTGCGTTGGGATTGGCATTGGCATTGGGGTCTTTGGCTGACTCTTCTCCGCCGGATTTGGTGAGTTGGGAGAGCAAATGGTCAATGGAGCCAATACCGTTAACAGCCAACTGCTCTACTGTGTCCCTAAACTCTTTATGCGTCGTGACCCTGTATTGAAACTTAGTGAATTTGGGGTAGGTTTGCCCCACCAAGCGGGTGAACTTAACCGCCTCGGGGTCCACGCATAGCACTAAAAGTGTATTTTCGTCTTCTTCGCTCAGGGCCACCCACCCCAGACTGATGGCGGTCTCGCTGCGCAGCGCAGCGTGCAAACCCTCTACTTTGGCGCGGCGCGATTGGTAGGCTTCGTAAGGTACCTCGTAATAGCGGCTTAACGCCAAGCCGACCTGCGCCGGCGTGATACGAAACTTTCGTATCAAAATGTTTTCTAAATGGGCGTCGTCCTTACCGCTGGACGCTCTGGCTTTGGCAAAGTCGCTGTCGCTCAGCAGACCGGCCTTCACCAAATCGTCGTAGCGGTGACCCGGTCGACCCAGCCGAGCTATAGGTTTTTGCACCGGTACGCCAGCTTCTGTACTAGCCTCAGGACTGTCATCTACTAAATTACGATTTTTGATATCAGCTTGGGCTATGGCTTTGGCCAACATCTTGGCACCCTCTAGCTCTAAGTCATTAAATGGTTTTTCTGATTTGTTGTTGACCACTTGCAACACACCCAGAAACAACTGTTTGTCTTGGACTGGCACAGCGATTAACTCGCGGGTCTTATAGCCTGTTTTGCTGTCTATGCCTTTAAGGAAGTGCAGGTCAGCGCTTATGGCTTTGAGCGCCACATCATCGTAAACGTTGGTGAGATTAACGGCCGCTTTGGTGCGTGCCACATAACCAGCGACACTTTTTGAAGTAATGGGAATTTTGAGGTCTGGCTTACTCCCGCCCGGCAAGGTGATTTGCGTAACCAAGTTTTTCCCAGTAACGTCAAGCCGGTAGAAGTTGGCACGATCGGCATTCAACACCTTGCAAAAATCGGCTTCGAGATCCCGTACGGTTACGACAAGGTCTGCGCTAGAGGCAAGCTTTTGTACCAGTTGCAGTATTTCTTTACGAAACAGTTGCTCAAAGCTAACCGGTCCACCAAAGGTGGACGCGGAGGTTTTGGCACCTTCGTCTACTAAGGTGAACTCTTCACTTAGAGCATAGCCTTGGCCACTGCTCGCATTGACCGTTGCCGTATCTGACATTTCCAGCTTACCTCCCTCTTGGTCACGCATACCTATTACTCCTTATAGATATGTATACCATAGAAAATGGTCATGGCGTTGTCAAACCACCCCAAAAAGTAATTGTTCGTCAGAATGGAGGCCAAACAGTCCAAGGTGACCGTATGGGTCGGTTACAACATTTTTCTGAGCAATTTGGCCATTTCGGAGGGGTTGCGCGTCACAGTAAACCCGCATTCCTCCATTACAGCGAGCTTGGCGTCTGCGGTGTCGGCACCGCCAGAGATCAGGGCACCGGCATGGCCCATGCGCTTGCCTGCGGGTGCAGTAACCCCAGCGATAAAGCCGACAATGGGTTTTTTCATGTTGTCTTTGCACCAACGAGCGGCCTGGGCTTCGTCGGGGCCACCGATTTCGCCAATCATGATGACGGCATCAGTGTCGGGGTCGTCGTTGAACATACGCATCACGTCAATGTGCTTGAGGCCATTGATGGGGTCACCACCAATTCCCACGGCGCTGGACTGGCCCAAACCGATGTCGGTAAGCTGGGCTACTGCCTCATAGGTCAAAGTGCCCGAGCGGCTGACCACGCCGATGCGGCCTTTGCGATGAATATGACCGGGCATGATACCGATTTTGATTTCGTCAGGGGTTATCAAACCGGGGCAGTTGGGGCCTAGCAACAGGGTTTTTTTACCACCGGCGGCTTCTTTGGCTTTCATGCGGTTGCGCACTTCTAGCATGTCGCGCACCGGGATGCCCTCGGTGATACAGATGGCCAAATCCATATCAGCCTCTACCGCCTCCCAGATGGCTGCGGCTGCGCCAGCAGGGGGAACATAGATCACCGACACGGTGGCACCGGTATTGGCGGCGGCTTCTTTGACCGAGGCGTAGATGGGGATGTTAAAAATGGATTCGCCCGCTTTTTTGGGGTTGACGCCTGCAACGAAGCAGTTTTTACCATTGGCGTACTCTTGGCACTTTTCGGTGTGGAATTGCCCGGTTTTGCCTGTAATACCTTGGGTGATAACTTTGGTGTCTTTGTTAATCAGTATGCTCATGACGTGTGGCCTGTGCTGTTTGGGTGGGGTGAAGGGTTAGAACCTAGGCTTTGGCAGCGATACCGACTGCGGCGACCACTTTCTCAGCCGCCTCGGCCATAGAGTCGGCGCTAATGATGGGCAGGCCAGATTCGGCCAACATTTTTTTACCCAGCTCTTCGTTGGTGCCTTTCATGCGAACTACCAGCGGCACATTCAGGTTGGTGGCTTTGCAGGCCGTAATAATGCCCTGTGCGATGGTGTCGCACTTCATGATGCCGCCAAAGATGTTGACCAAAATGGCCTTGACCTTGGGGTTTTTGAGCATGATTTTGAAGGCTTCGGTGACCTTCTCGGGGGTGGCACCGCCACCCACATCCAAGAAGTTGGCCGGCTCTGCACCAAACAATTTGATGGTGTCCATGGTGGCCATGGCCAAACCTGCACCATTGACCAAACAGCCAATGTTGCCATCTAAACTGATGTAGGCTAGGTCAAACTTGCTGGCTTCAACCTCTGCGGGGTCTTCTTCGTCTAAATCGCGGTAGGCGACGATCTCGGGGTGGCGGTACAGGGCGTTGGAATCAAAATTGAACTTGGCATCCAAGGCTTTGATGTTGCCGTTGCCCTCTAGGATTAGGGGGTTGACCTCGACCAGGCTGGCGTCGGTGTCCATGTAGCATTTGTAGAGTTTTTGCAAAGTGTCCACGGCCTGGGCGGTAGACCCGCTGGGAACGCCAATGCCATTGGTCAGTTCTGTGGCTTGCGCGACGGTCAAGCCTATGGCCGGATCAACAAAGACTTTGAGGATTTTTTCGGGTGTGCTATGGGCCACTTCTTCGATGTCCATGCCGCCCTCGCTGGACGCAATCAGGGCTACTTTTTGGGTATCACGGTCAGTCACCACCGAGACGTAGTATTCTTTTTTGATGTCAGCGCCTTCTTCGATCAGCAGGCGGCGCACTTTTTGGCCTTCTGGGCCAGTTTGATGGGTTTTGAGCTGCATGCCCAAAATCTCAGAGGCCAGCGCTTTGACTTCGTCAATCGACCGGCCCAATTTGACGCCACCGCCTTTACCACGCCCACCGGCGTGAATTTGCGCTTTGACCACCCAGACCGGGCCGCCTAATTTTTGTGCCGCTTCAATCGACTCTTGAATCGTGAATGCGGGGATGCCACGGGGCACAGTCACACCAAACTGACGCAAGATTTCCTTGCCTTGGTACTCGTGAATTTTCATGGGGTTGGTTCTTCCTAGTAACGCTAAAGTGGTGCCGCAACCGTACAAATTGACGGGTGACGAGCCTTGCCAAAACAAGCCGCACTGTATCATGTCGCATTGCAACATTCTGAATTTGAACTTACTGAGGCGTACATATGGCCAAGATATTCATTGATGGAGAGGCTGGCACAACGGGGCTACAGATTCGAGAGCGTTTGCTTGGTTTTGACGGCGTGACGCTACTTGGCATTGATGCCAACCGGCGCAAAGACCCAGAGGCTAAGAAGGAGCGCATGGCGCAGGCGGACTTGGTGGTGCTGTGCCTGCACGACGCCGCCGCGCGGGAATCGGTGGCGATGATTGAGGCGCTTGAGGGACCGGGGCCACGGGTGATTGACGCCTCAACGGCGCACCGCACCTCACCTGGCTGGGTGTACGGTTTTCCTGAGTTGTGCAAGGGGCAGGCAGACTACATACGCCGTGCGCGCTACGTGTCCAATCCGGGGTGCTACGCCACAGGGGCCATTGCACTCATCCGCCCACTGGTGGATGCCGGTTGGCTGCCCACTGACCATCCGGTCAACTTGCCTGCAGTGAGCGGATACTCGGGTGGTGGGCGCAGCATGATTGATGCCTATGAAAAAAAGGAGGCACCACTGCACGAGGCTTATGCCCTGGGCCTGTCGCACAAGCATATTCCTGAGATCATGGCCTATACCGGCTTGGTGCGCCGCCCCCTGTTTATGCCCTCGGTCGGGAACTTTGCGCAGGGAATGTTGGTGCAGTTGCCCCTGTACCTTGACCTCTTGCCCAAGCAGCCCAAGGCGGCCGACCTGCACGACGCGCTGGCGGCACATTACCAGGACAGCCAATGGGTGAAGGTGTTGCCTCCCACCTTGGACGGCAAGTTGGATGCACTGGCACTTAACGACAGCAACAGGCTGGAACTACGGGTGTTTGCAAATGACCAGCACCGGCAGGCGGTGCTGGTGGCACGGTTGGACAACTTGGGCAAAGGCGCCAGTGGGGCGGCGGTGCAGAATTTGTCCTTGATGCTGGGGATTTAGCGGGGCTGAGGTGCTTGTTAGGCCTCGTCGTCCCCACCGGGGTGGGCGCTAAGAATTTGCCGTACCACGCCGGCATCAAACCCGCGACCGCTCATAAAGCGCCACTGCCGCGCGTGTTCTTGTGCTGTGGCGGCAACTGTTCCGAACTTTTTTTGCCAGACGGCGCGGGCACGAGACACCTCTGTGGTTTTGAGTTCAGCCTCAGCCTGCGCGATCAAAGCCGGTGACACCCCTTTTTGCTGCAGCTCGTTGGTGATGCGAACCGCTCCGCGCTGCGCGGATCGGCGGTACAACACCGATGCCAGCACGCGAGATTCGTTGATCAGGCCCGCCTGCTCTAGCCGGTCAAGTACGCTGTTCAACTCGTCGGGCGCGGGCTCGTAGGGACTTAGTTTTTGCTGTAGCTCAAGGCGGGTGTGTTCACGCTGGGCGAGCAAGCGCAGCGCCCGGCTTTTAAGGCTGGGGGAGGCGGCTGCATTGGGTGAGCTGGTGGTGTCCGTCATGCGGGCCGTTCTGTACGTGCCGGGCTTAGCGCCGCGTTCAGACATCATTTGCAGACAGTACGTGGGCTGGCAAGTGGGTTACAGGGTTAGCGCTGGCGCTGCTTTGGCAGCCTTAGGGATGGACTCAGGCTTGGAACCGGGGGCCTTGTCGGCCACAGCGTCTTTGGCTGCGCTGCCTGTGACCAGACTGGGCAGTAAAGGGACGCCGAGGGCCGTGCGCACTTTGTTTTCGATTTCATGAGACAGGTCAGGGTTTTCTTTGAGGAATTCCCGCGCGTTGTCGCGGCCTTGTCCAATTTTTTCACCGTTGTAGGCGTACCAGGCTCCGGATTTTTCAACCACACGGTGCAGTACGCCCAAGTCAATGATTTCGCCCTCGCGGGAGATACCGGTGCCAAACATGATGTCAAATTCGGCGGTTTTGAAGGGAGGTGCCACCTTGTTTTTGACCACTTTGACTTTGGTTTCGTTACCGATGGAGTCTTCACCTTTTTTGATGGTGCCCGTGCGACGGATATCTAGGCGAACCGAGGCGTAAAACTTGAGGGCGTTGCCACCAGTGGTGGTTTCGGGTGAGCCGAACATGACGCCAATCTTCATGCGGATCTGGTTGATAAAAATCACCATGCAATTGGCTTTTTTGATGGTGGCAGTGAGCTTGCGCAAGGCCTGGCTCATGAGGCGGGCTTGCAAGCCGGGCAGTGAATCGCCCATTTCACCTTCTAGCTCGGCCTTGGGGGTGAGGGCTGCCACCGAATCAATCACCACCAGATCAACCGCGCCTGAGCGCACCAAGGAATCGACGATTTCAAGGGCTTGCTCGCCGGTATCGGGTTGGCTGATCAGCATGTCTTGCAGGTTCACGCCCAGTGCTTGGGCGTATTGGGTATCTAGCGCATGCTCGGCATCCACAAAAGCGCAGGTGCCGCCTTGCTTTTGCATTTCGGCAATCACTTGCAGGGTTAAAGTGGTTTTGCCGGATGACTCCGGGCCATAGATTTCGATGACGCGCCCCCTTGGCAAACCGCCCACGCCCAGAGCTACGTCCAGGCCTAATGAGCCGGTGGAAACCACCTGAATGTCTTCAATGACCTCGCCTTCGCCTAGGCGCATGATGGTGCCTTTGCCAAATTGCTTTTCGATTTGCGCCAATGCAGCTTGCAGGGCTTTGGCCTTTTCACCAGCGTTAACGGTGCTGCCTGAGCGGTTGTGTGCGTCCATAAATTATCCTTTTAAATCAAGTTGTTAGAACCCTGTAAGCGATCTGATGATTTCAACAGACTGGATACTTGAACAGTAGTTTAAAGCGGTATTAAAACTATTTGTTAGAATTTATAGTCAATTTGATTTACTATTTTCATGCTTATGATTTCATCTCAAAAGTTTATTAATGATTCAAGACAAGCACAACACTTGGGGCGTCGCCTAGGCGATGCACTACGACGCTTTGATGCGCGGGTCTTGCACCTGATGGCCCACCATCCCGACTTGTCTTTGGCATTAACACACCTGGCACGGCGTGGCCAATTGGTGGCGGCACACATCCACATAACACGCCATTTGCCCCGCGAGGGGGCCACGCCCAACGCCTTGGCCTTGGAGGCAGGGGTGAGCAAACAGGCCATGAGTGCGTTGGTCGGGCAATGCGAGGCCTGGGGTTTGGTCACCAAAGCACCGGCCTTGCACGATAAACGGGCCTGCAAAGTGCAATGGACGAACGAAGGATTGCTTTGGTTGCAGGCCTTTGAACAGGCAGTGGCCAGGGCAGAAGCGGAATTTGATGAGGAAGTGGGGCCCGCAGTGGCCACCGTGGTGCGCCTAGGCCTGGAAGCCTACGGCGCTAGTGCGCGATTTGACAAATCCAGAACCAAGCGCCCGGCGGCCACCTAAAGGGATCACTTGGCTTTGGCTTGAATCTTGGGTGATGCGGAGGGCTTTTTTGCCTTGGCCTTGGTCGGCTTTTTGCTGCCTGTTTTGGTGGCTGTTTTGGACTGCGCTTTACTACCCGTGCTCATTTTTTTTTTGACAGCAACGCTTGGGCCTACTTTTTTACCCTGCCTGGCTTTTTGAGGCACCCAAATCACGACGGTTTGCTTGGGCTTGAAACTGGCGTTGAGGGAGACGTTGTTCCATGCGGCCACGTTGGCGGCCGATTGACCCGTGCGTTTGGCAAACGCGGCCAAACTCTCAGGTTTTGTGATCGTCAGCCTGCGTTTGACCAATGCGACCTCGGCCTGCAAACTCAGTTGGGCGTTATCTGCAACGTGCTCAGAAACATCGGCGCTTTGATGGGCCGACCTAGGCACCAGCAGGGTGGAGCCGGCCTTGATGAGCATGCGGGGCGGAATGCTGTTGATTTCTCTGAACTGCGCCTCTGACATGCTAAATCTGCGTGCGGCATCTGCCACCTTGGTCACTGACGGGGCGGTCCAAACCGTCCAGCCTGCCGTTTGCCCGTTGTGAATGGCCAGGTTGCGCTGGAAAATCCCTACGTTGTCCCAGGGCAGCAAGATGTAAGGAGTGCCCGCTGCAAATATAGTGGGTTTGTTGGCAGAGGGGTTGAGCGACTTGAAGTCTTCAAGGCCAATTTCAGCCAATTTGGCAGCTAGCGCGACATCCACGTCTTTCGCAATGGGGACACTTTTGAAGTAGGGGTGATTGGGAATTTCAGGCAGTTGAACATTAAACACAGCGGGGTCACTCACAATGTTTTTCACCGCCTGCAACTTGGGCACATAGTTGCGCGTTTCATCGGGCATTTTCAGACTCGTGTAGTCAAGCCCCAGCCCGGCGCGTTTGTTTTTTGCTTGGGCACGACCAACCGAACCTTCACCCCAGTTATATGCGGCAAGCGCCAGGTGCCAATCACCAAACATGCCATACAGTTTTTGCAGGTAATCTAGGGCCGCGCGCGTGGACGCCAGCACATCTCGCCGGTCGTCACGTAACTGGTTTTGCTTGAGCGAGAAATCCTTGCCGGTGCTGGGAATGAATTGCCACATTCCCGCCGCTTTGGCCGACGAGACCGCCTTGGGGTTAAACGCGCTCTCGATAAAGGGCAACAAGGCCAACTCGGTGGGCATATTGCGCCGCTCCAACTCCTCAACGATGTGGTAGAGGTATTTAGAAGACCGTGTGGTCATACGTCCGATGTAGTCGGGCCGGGTGGCGTACCACTGCTCTTGGCTGTTGACCCACGCGTTTTTGAGGTCGGGCATGGCAAAGCCTCGACGAATGCGTGCCCACAGGTCGGCGTCCAAGGTTTGGTAACTTTCAGTCAAAGCAATTTCTTGCGTGGCGGCAATCGGCTCGAGAACTGACGGCGAATCCGCGGCTTTTTGCCCTGGTGTCGCCAGATAAGGGGTGTAGGGTATGGGTGTGTGCTCGGTAGCGTTCACGGCAGGAATCGTAAACGGCACCACCGGGGACAATTCCTGCGCGTACGCACCCGCACACAATACCCCAAGGAGGCCCAATTCAGTGATCCGACGGCATAGCGCAAAAAAAGATAGCTTAGGTGTGAATGTCATGAGATCTGTGCTTGAACGCTAAATATGGAGGCAGTCAATGCCGACCATGCGCTGCGATTTACACGTGATGTGCATCGCGGCAGAAGGTGAAACAGACCTAGAGCCAAACTGCCGTGAACTCATAGGACCAAACAACTGGAAGTTTACCTTAGAGGCACCAGACGACTGTGGTGCGGACACCTTATTACATCTTGACCAATAGAGGTAACGAGGGTGTGCAAACGCGTTGCCCAAGGGTACGCCGTTCTAAAAAGCGGCAATCCCGGTCATGGCACGCCCCAAAATCAGGGCGTGAATGTCGTGTGTGCCCTCATAGGTGTTGACCACCTCTAGGTTAACCAGATGCCGGGCCACACCAAACTCATCGCTGATGCCATTGCCTCCCATCATGTCGCGGGCCAGGCGGGCGATGTCCAGGGCCTTGCCGCAGCTATTGCGCTTCATGATGGAGGTGATTTCGACCGAGGCAGAGCCCTCGTCTTTCATGCGACCCAAACGCAGGCAGCCTTGCAAACCTAGCGTGATTTCGGTTTGCATATCGGCCAGCTTTTTTTGAATCAGTTGGTTGGCTGCCAGTGGCTTGCCAAACTGCTGGCGGTCCAGGGTGTATTGGCGGGCGCGGTGCCAGCAGTCTTCGGCGGCACCCAATGCACCCCAGGCAATGCCGTAGCGGGCACTGTTGAGGCAGGTAAAGGGGCCTTTAAGGCCGCGCACCTCGGGAAATGCGTTTTCTTCGGGGCAAAAGACATTGTCCATGACGATTTCACCGGTAATGCTGGCACGCAAGCCCACTTTGCCTTTGATGGTGGGTGCGGACAAACCTTTCCAGTCTTTTTCAAGCACAAAGCCTCTTATGGCCCCTTCGTCGTCTTTGGCCCACACCACAAACACATCGGCAATGGGGCTGTTGGAAATCCACATCTTGGCACCTGACAGGCTGTAGCCACCCGCCACTTTTTTGGCGCGGGTGACCATGCTGCCGGGGTCGGAGCCGTGGTTGGGCTCGGTCAGGCCAAAGCATCCTATCCATTGGCCACTGGCCAATTTGGGCAGGTATTTTTGCCGCTGGGCCTCGGTACCAAACTCGTAGATGGGCACCATCACCAAGGACGATTGCACACTCATCATGGAGCGGTAGCCCGAATCAACACGCTCCACCTCGCGGGCCACCAAGCCGTAGCACACGTAGTTCAAGCCCGCGCCGCCATAGGCCTCGGGGATGGTTGGGCCTAGTAAACCCAGTGCGCCCATTTCGCTAAAGATGGCGGGGTCGGTGGTTTCAGATCTGAAGGCCTGCAACACGCGGGGGGCCAATTGCTCTTGGCAGTAGGCGGCCGCGGCCGCTTGCACCTGGCGTTCGTCGTCGGTTAACTGCTGGTTGAGCAAGAGGGGGTCGGCCCAGTCAAAGCTGGCTTTTTTAGAGGTGGCCATAAGATTAGTGTTGCCAAAAGGGTTGTAAATAACAGATTGGAGGGGGAACCGTGCAGCTGAGCGGGTGGCAATATAGTGTGTCAGCGGCTAGGGTTTATTCTGGCACATTCGCGGTGAGTCAAGTCCCAATTTTGCTGCAAATTAAGTTCAACAGATCAAGCCGTACTCCTTTGAGTTTGATTGAAATTTAACCCACGGCGCTCAGGCTAGGTCAATCACTGGGATTTGGCCCCGATATGCGCCGGCCTAGCAAAATGCACAATCAGCATTTGCGCGGCAAAGTAGGTGGCCAAAATCCACAAAGAGGACAGTGGCACCGGCGTTACAAAACGGTTGATGGCGATGAAGGAGTCGCTCAGCATAAAGACACAGGCCCCAATGGCCACCCATTTGGCCGCCGCATCACCATTCACCGACGCCCTTCCTATGGCTTGCGAAGTCATGAGTGAAATCACAGTGACATAGGCTGCAACCGCCACTTTAAGACCCACATCACCAAGTCCGTTCCACAAGATGGCGTACATGAGGGCACCAAAGCCCAACACGCCAACCAGCGCACCCTTGTTGGGGAACCATGCCTGGCCCTGTTTGAACAACACAATGTAGAACAAGTGGGCCACCAAGAACGAGGCCAGTCCGGGGATAAAGTAGTTGCCGGGCAGCATCAAGAAAACATCACCCCCCAGCGAGAAAAAGGCCGCAGCCAAGAGCAGCTTGTCGGCACGCTCAAACGCCCCACCTGCGTAAGCCCTTTGCACAATGAACACCATGGCCAGCGACATGGGGATGGGTTTGAGCACCATGTAGTAAGGCAGAAATCCAATCGATGCCAAGGTGGCCACAATCGCACTTTGCAGCATCAGCAATTGCAACAGGGACAGACGCCGTTGCATGAACAGCCCTAAGGACCAAAAGCCCAACACCAGCGCGGCGCACCAAATGGCGATATCGGCAAGGGCAAGGGTGTGCACATTCCACAACAACAGCGACGAGGCCCCGAACCACAAAAAGAATTGCACCAATGCAAAACCCTGTTGCCGCCCCGTAAGCGGTGGGTTAAAGGTCTGCACGCTGGCCAATGAAAATGCCGGCTTGCCCAGGGTTTGCGCCACATCAGCGGGCAACCAGCCGGGGGGTTTGAACCACACACCCACCTTGTCGGACCAGCGCCGGGTGTGCCAAGACACTTTGAGCAGGCCCCAATACAAACTGAAATTGGCCCAAAGAGGGTCCCAACTATTGAGTGGGTCACGTGTGCCATACACGCAGGGCTCCTCGTCTAGCTCTTCCTGAAAGCTACCAAATAGGCGATCCCAAATCACCAGCACCCCACCGTAGTTGCGGTCCACATAGCGGTCATTCACGGCATGGTGAACCCGGTGGTTGCTGGGGGAGCAAAACCAACGGTCAAACCACCCCAGTTTGCCCACTTGTTCGGTGTGCACCCAAAACTGGTAGAGCAAATTGATCAATCCAACGATGGCAAAAATCAAAGGTGGCACACCAGCAAAGACCATAGGCAAGTAAAAAATCCAACCAAAGAATGGCGTGGCAGACTGCCGCAAAGCGGTGGATAGGTTGTAATGCTGGCTTTGGTGATGGGCCACGTGCGCCGCCCAAAAAAGATTAACCACGTGGCCAGCCCGGTGCAACCAGTAGTAGCACAAATCATAAAAAACCAAGGCCAGCGGCACGCCGTACCAGGTACTCCAAAAAGCCAGGTCGGGGTAGACCGCCACCGCGCTAAACACCAGGGTATAGATGCCGATGGTGAGCACCTTGAGCAACACCCCGCTCAGTTGGCTAATCACTCCCAGGCTGATGCTGTTGACCATGTCGTTGATACGGTAGGCCTTGGACAGTGGTAGCCGCGCTTTAGAACTGGCGCTCCAGGCCAGCTCTAGCGCAATCAACAAGAAAAAGACGGGGCTGGCCAGAACGATGATTTGGGTAGGTGTCATGCGCGAATTCTGACCGAAGGCCTGCTAGGCCTTATGCGTATCAACCCTTAAGGAACCTCGGCAAAACCCCATGTGCGATCTGAGACTCCTTAAGGCGCAACCGTACTACCCCGTACCCTCAGGTTTGATTTGGGCCCTGGCAATCACGGCTTTCCAGCGTTTTTGTTCTAGCTTGATAAATGAATGATTGGGCTAGGATAGCGCCAAATCCCACCTTTTTGCAAAATCCAACATGCCCACACCGTGCAACCCATCGTTGACGCAACTACGTCGCTACGCCGTCGCTCGTAGCCTGTTCAAGCCCACCTCATTGCCCAAGGCATTGGCACATCTGGCCTTTGTGCAGGCCGACCCCATACGCGCACCCGCAAGAGCACAGGATTTAATCTTGCGCCACCGGGTGGAGGCTTACCAGGCCGGTGACCTGGAGGGGCGTTATGCCGCACTGGACGTAGAAGAAGATTTTTTTGTGAACTACGGCTTCGTCACACCCGCCTTGCAAGCGCTGCTGCACCCACGCACCGCCAAAGCAAGATGGACGCGCCAGCAACAAACGATGGCCGATGAGATCGTTGAGTTTGTGGCGGCCAACGGCCCAGTGCACCCGCGCCAAGTGGATGCGCATTTTGCGCATGGCCGCACCACCAACTGGTTTGGTGGTAACTCCAAGGTGAGCACCCAGATGCTGGACGATTTGCACTACCGGGGCCTGCTGCGTGTGGCGAGGCGCGACAACGGTACGCGGGTGTATGCCAGCCCTCACCGCCCGCATGCCTCCTCAAGCCATGCACCCGAAACGGTGGATGCCACCTTAGATGCCTTGGTCGATGCCATTGTGGCGCTTTATGCGCCTCTGCCGCTGGCATCCTTGCGCCAATTGATGGGTCTGCTCAAAAACGGTGTGCCGCAATGGCACAGCCATATGCCTGCGGCGCTGGTACGTGCCCGATTGCGCTTGGCCCACACCACACTAGACGGCACCCAGTGGCTGTGGCCCGCCCATGAGAACCCCCTGGCCCAACGCTGGCAGGGGGCAGGTGCAAAAGACGACACCGTACGCCTGCTAGCCCCTTTTGACCCCGTGGTGTGGGATCGGCGACGCTTTGCCCTGTTCTGGAACTGGGAGTACAAGTTTGAAGCCTACACCCCGCCCGCCAAGCGTGTGCGCGGCTACTACGCCATGCCCTTGCTGTGGCGCGATGAGGTGATTGGGTGGGGAAATCTGGCCGTCAAAGACGGCGCGTTACAAGTGGACTTGGGCTACGTGAAAGGCACTGCCCCCCGAGACGCCGCCTATACGGTTGCACTCCAAGACGAGTTGGCTGCTATGCGGGGGTTTCTGAGGGTTGATGGAGAGCGGCTTGGGCTCGCGGTACCTGTGCCGAATTCAAGGCCTATGGGCCAAAGGTAAGACCACACCAACGGCCAATGCCTCTGCCAATTTGATGCCGTCTACCGCGGCCGACAAAATACCCCCGGCATAACCCGCGCCCTCGCCACCGGGGTACAGCCCGGTGGTGTTGAGGCTCTGAAAATCCTCGCCACGGGTGATGTTGAGCGGTGACGAAGTCCGCGTTTCAACGCCCGTAAGCAGGGCGTCGGGTAAATCAAAGTCTTTGATTTTTTTGCCAAAGGCAGGCAGTGCCTCGCGGATGGCTGCAATGGCATAACCCGGCAGGGCAGTGGCCAGATTGGTAAGCTGAACCCCGGGCTTGTAAGAGGGCACCACCGTGCCCAGCGCGGTGCTGGCTTGGTTGGCCAAAAAATCCCCCACGCGCTGACCGGGGGCGTGGTAACTGCTGCCCCCCAGCACGTAGGCCTGGGATTCCAAAGCCCGTTGCAAGGTGATACCGGCCAACGGGTGGGTTTGCCCATTGGGCAAACGCGGGCCGGGGTAATCGTCGGGGGTGATGCCCACCACAATGCCCGCGTTGGCGTTGCGCTCGTTGCGCGAGTACTGGCTCATGCCGTTGGTGACCACGCGCTCTGGCTCTGAGGTGGCCGCCACCACGGTGCCGCCGGGGCACATACAAAAACTGTACACCGAGCGCCCGTTGCTGGCGTGGTGCACCAGCCGGTACTCGGCTGCGCCCAAGGCTTTGTGGCCCGCGTGGCGGCCCCAGCGGGCACGGTCTATCAGGCCTTGCGGGTGCTCGATTCGAAAGCCGATGGAGAATGGTTTGGCCTGCATAAAAACGCCGCGCTCATGCAGCATCTCAAAGGTGTCGCGGGCACTGTGGCCTAGGGCCAGCACGGCCTGGTGGGCGGCCAATTCGTAGGTTTGCCCCGTTAACCCATCCAGAATGGTTAAACCGGCCAGGCGCTGGCGCTTTGCCTGTGATGGATCGGGCTCTAAATGCAGGTCTACCACGCGTTGCTGGAATCGAATCTCACCGCCCAGAGCAATGATTTGTGCGCGCAAATGCTCCACCACCTTGACCAACTTAAAGGTGCCAATGTGGGGATGGGCCTCGAACAAAATATCGGCAGGCGCACCGGCTTTGACCAACTCATGCATGACCGTGCGGCCCAGAAAGCGGGGGTCTTTGATTTGGCTATAGAGCTTGCCATCTGAAAAAGTGCCCGCCCCACCCTCACCAAACTGCACATTGGATTCTGCGTGGAACTGCCCCTTGCGCCACAAGTCCCAGGTGTCTTGGGTGCGTTGCCTAACCGCTGTACCGCGCTCAATCACAATGGGTTGAAGGCCCATTTTGGCCAGCATTAAGGCGGCAAAAATGCCACAAGGGCCAAAGCCCACCACCACCGGGCGGGTGTTGCCCAATGCAGGGGCAGGCACCGGCGGGGTGTAGGCCATATTGGGCGCGGGTTGGATATGCGGGTGGCTGGCAAACGCCAAACGCAAATGGGCCTCAAACGCGGTATCCGTCAGTGCCACGTCAACGATATAGACCGCCATCACCTGCGCTTTGCGCGCGTCAAAACTGCGTTTGAACACCGTCGTTTGGGCCACCTGCTCGGCGCGTATGCCAAGGTTGGTGCAAACCAGGGTCAAAAGGTCGGAGTCGGTATGGTCTAAGGGGAGTTTGAGTTCGGACAGGCGTAGCATGGGGTAAATGGTAAACCATAGCTGCCCTCGCCCTCCACAATCAGCCGCACCGCATTGGGGGTGTGCCTATGGCTGGGCCACAGAGGGCCTAGGTTCAAGTCCCTCAGTTCTTGGGCATACGCAGCGGGCAGGTCTTCTAGTCGGCCTAGTTCATTCTTGGGTAGGGCTGTCGCGTTACAAGGTTTGACGGATTGAAGTTTCTTAGGCCAGTTGTCGCTGCAACCAGCGCATTAACGCACCAATAACGGGCAGCTTGCTGTACAGCTCCTCGGCGGCGTCCCAATAGTCGCGGTGCCACACCACTTTGCCTGTTGTGTCAAACCGCAAATGGCTGCTACCGTGGATGCACATGGGTGAGGGCAAGCCTTTCTTTGAAAAGGTGAAGTCCCACACCAGCATCGCCTGGTCACCATCGGTCAAGGTGTTCAGCACGGTAAAGCGCGGGCTGTCCAGCTTGTCGAACATCTTCTGGAAAATATGGCGTATCGCTGCCAGCCCTTGGACTTGGTTAAACGGGTCTTTAAACGCCGCGTCGTTGGCGTAGACGTGGGCGAGCTGGTCTAACGAAGCAGGCGTCAGTGCTTGGTAGTAGACCACCACGGCGGCGGTGCGGGGGTCTTTGGGTAAAGGGATCATGGGCGGCGGCTAAGTGAGGGTTGAACGAAATTTGGTGGTGTTCCTTATACGGCAACGCGACGGATCAACGAGAAATAGAGCGAAGTCGGCAACACTCTAAGCAATTTCAGCCAAAGCGTAAACCGTTTAGGAAAATGAATCTCAAACCGGCCCTTGGCCCATCCCGCAAGAATGTGTTCCGCGGCTTGATCCGGAGTCAATAGCGCGGGCATCGCAAAGTTGTTTTGCGCGGTAAGAGGCGTGGCGACAAAGCCCGGATTGATAAGTGACACCGCAACGCCACTGCCTTTGAGGTCAAGGTACAAGACCTCGGCCAGATTGATAAGCGCCGCTTTGGTCGGCCCATAGGCCAGTGCCTTGGGCAGCCCGCGGAACCCCGCCACGCTGGAGATCAGGCTAATATGCCCGCTGCCCTGGCGCAGCAGTTGCGGCAACGTGGCAGCCAGGCAATGCAGTGTGGCATCGTAATTGATGGCGGGGTGGCGCAGCATTTCTGGCAGGTCAAAGTTTTGGGCCGATTGGGGTGCGTAGTGACCCACACAAACCAAAACCATGTCTAAGCGACTGTAGATGGCGACCACCATTTTTGCGGCGGCTTGCACCGCCGGTGCATCAGTAATGTCTAGCGCCACGGCCTGGCTTCTTTTGTGCTCGCTGACAAAGGCCTGTAAGGCCCCTTCATTGCGCGCCGAAACAACCACAGTAGCCCCCGCCCTGTGCAATGCATGTGCGGTAGCGCGGCCAATGCCGCTAGAAGCACCTATCACCCAAACGATTTTTCCAGACCAGTCCACGATAGGAGGATTGAGTGCCATATCAGCCTTTGGTAAATGAAAGCGTGACCTCGCCCAAGCGAATCCCCCATTTGCTCATGGTGGCTTTGTTGAGCATGGTTTTCTCGTCCATCAACACCATCCAGTCGTCAAAATCGACGTGCCAGACCCGTCCGTCAACAGGCAGTGCCAAGGTGTAACTCCAGCGCAGTGCGTTGCCTGCAACCTGGCCAACGGCCTGCCCCACCACATCGTCTGCTTTGCCAACGTAGGAGCCGTCGGCCTGCCGGGTCAAACGCCACACCCGGCGCTCTTTGCTGCCATCGCTATAGGTAAAGTCCTCGTCCAACACACCTTGGTTGCCCTCCCACGTGCAGTTCATTTTGACCACAAAACGGCGCACGATATGGCCGGCCCTGTCGGTGAAAATGCCGTGTCCTGTGACCGTTCCATTGAAGTACTGCGCCAAGTCCAAGGCGGGCTTTTCATTGGCATAGTCACTGACCTGCGGGCCAGCGCAGGCGATTAACAGGGGCGCTAGGGCCAGTAGGCCGACCCAACGCTTGGCTTTGCGCAGCGCGTGTCGTAGCCAATGCAGCCAAGCCTTGATGGTTTGAAAGGTGGTGTTCGATGGGGACGGGTTGCGTCGATGAAAAGGCGACATGGTGTTCATGGGTTGAGGAGGAAGGTTAAAGGGCAGTTGACCTGATTGGTTAAGCGGTGGCACTCTGCGGGACAGGCTCTTTCAGTCCAAACAGCGCGCCAAAGGCCAATACCTTGAGCGCGCAAGGCACCAGTCCGTACGCCAAAGACAGCGCCAATAAAGCGGTGCTGTCGGTCGTACCCGCTTGGTAGCCAAAGTAAGCCAACGCGGGCAGGCTGATACCGGCGGCGAGTGCCAAATTGAGTTTTCCGGCCAAGGCCCACCACGCAAAGAACCGGCTTTCGGCGCGTTCGGCGCCCTGTGCCTTGGCCGTTAACCCGGCCAGCATGGCACCGGGCACGACCAGATCAGCACCCAAGGCGCAGCCACTGGCCAAACACACCGCCAAAAAGGCCCAGTGGTCAGAGGCCCCTAGCAAGGGCGTTGCGCAAAAGCTGGCAATGCTAAGCGCCATGCCCAGTAACCAGGTGCGGCGCAGGCCCACGTAGCGCACACAGGCCACCCACAAGGGGACACAAAGGGCGGCTGCGACAAAGTAGCTGGCCAAAAACACCGGTTGCCACGCGGGCGTTTTTAAAACATCGGCTACAAAAAACAGCAAGAGCGTGGCGGGCACCGCGCTGGCGATTCCATTCAATGAAAAAATCAAAAACAAGCGCGCAAAACCTGGGGTTTGCCAGGGCAACCAGACGGAGGTGGCCGCAGGCTTTGTCGTCGAGACAGGCGCATCTATGGCGCCGCCCAATGCGGTTTGTGGGTCAGCCTTGGTGGTGGGCAGTTTGCGGGTAAGCGACAAACCTACCCAGCCCAGCACAAGGGTCACCACCATGAGGCCATGCGCACCGGTCAAACCAATAACGGCAGGGGTTACGCTGGCCAAAATGACCCCCAACAAGCCCGCCCCTTCTCGCCAGGCCACCCACCCGGCGCGCTGAACGGCGGTGCCACCCCAGCGCGCGCCCCAGGCCTGATGGGCGATACTGGTCCAACTAAAACATAGATAGGTCAGCATCAATGCCGCAACCAGCCAAACCACCAAGCCGTTGGCTGCGCCGACCCACCCGATGGGCGGCCACCACAGAGCGGTCAGCCCCGTCGCCATGCCCATTGCAGCCCACCCCATCCCCGCCCAAACGCGTGACGTACCGCGGGCGAACTGACGGTCTAGGGATTGGCCAATAAATGGGTCGATAAAGGCATCAAGCAATCGGGTCAACAAAAGAACAAGGCCCAACAACCCCAGTGAAAGACCGAAATTGCTAGCGTAATGATGCGGAAGCGCAACATACAGAGGCAAAGAGACAAAAGCCAAGGGCAGGCCCAATGCGCCGTAGGCAACGCCCATGGCAGGGGTAGTTTTAGTTGCCAAAATGGGGCTGGAATCAGTCATTTTTGTTTTTTGCAGTCGCTGCGATCAAGGTATCGCGCAGCGTCGGAACAGAGGTTTGTGGTGCCAGCCAAATACCAAAAAACAAGCGTGCGAACATGGGGTCATTGGTCTTGGCCGTAGCGCGTCCGTTGTGCCAAAACTGAACCCCGCCTTTGCCATCGTGACTGCCGGTGATGCGGTCTTTTTCCACCACATCAGGAAATGCCGTGCGCATGAGGTTCAACCACTGCGTTTCTTGGTTTTTGTCAAACCTGCCCACCCGACGCATTTCGGTCAATGAGCGTTCTGCGATGTCCTTGCCGCCCAGCGCCCTGGCATAGGTCAGCGTCAGGGCAAAAGCCTGTTGGTCGTAGCGCAACAAATCAAATCCCTTGCCTGCCCACAGGGTAAGGTCGTAAATCAACAGCCCAAAGAATCGCACAGGGGCGCTGGCAAGCGCTTGGGCGTCGGACAATGCGGTCGTCACTTCGTTGAGCGGTGCGAGCGGTCTGACTGCTTGAGCCTGCACTTGGGTAGGCAAGGCCACTGTGCCTGCCATCCATGTTGACGCCCAAAGGCCACCCAGGGTCACGAATTTCAGCGCCGTGCGTCTGGGGAACCCGACCGTAGCACTGTTGGTACAAACGGCGGTATCAACCGCGCTGGGTGCAGCTTGTGGAAGGTTACGCATGGCTTAAGGTGAATTGGTAAACGTTGGTTGCGCCATCGTCAAATGCCGCTTCGCAGTAGGCGAGGTAAAACTCCCAGGTGCGCACAAACTTTTGATCAAAGCCTTGCTGTGCGACGGGTTCGGCCTGGCTCATAAAGCTCTCTCGCCAGCGCCTTAGGGTCTCGGCGTAATCTTGGCCCATCGCCATACGGTGGACCACTTTGAGACCGGCCCGGTTCACCGCCTGCCCAAACTCCTTTGCGCTTGGGAGCAAGCCGCCTGGAAAGATGTACTGCTGAATAAAGTCGGTGGACTGCCGGTAACGCTCAAACAGGTCGTCTCGTATGGTGATGGTCTGAATACAGGCCTTGCCTGAGGATTTAAGGCATTGCTTGACCATGGAAAAGTAGCTTTCCCAATAGGCCTGACCCACCGCCTCAAACATCTCAATCGAAACAATCGCATCAAAGGGTTGCGCCGCGTGCGCGTTGGGAAGGTCGCGGTAGTCTTGGTAACTTAATTCAACACGGTCTGATAACCCAACCCTTGCGATGCGCTCTTGTGCCCATTGCAGCTGGGCTTTTGACAAAGTAATGCCCTTGACCTGCGCACCCAAGGATCCTGCGGCCATTTCAGCCAATCCACCCCAGCCGCAGCCCACCTCCAACAGGCGGGTGCCTGGCCCCACCTCCGCTTGCGCCAAAGCCAGCGCCATCTTGGCATTTTGGGCGGCCAACAGGTCACCCTTTAAATTGCCTTTGAACCACGCGCTGGAGTAGCTCATCCCGGGGTCTAACCACAGGCGGTAAAAGTCGTTTCCCAGGTCGTAGTGGGCATGGATGTTTCTCTCACTTCCCACTTTGGAGTTGCGGTTCATCCAATGGCGAATACGGTACCAGGCGGCCCCCCACCAGGTGCCATAGACGACTTTTTCGAGGTGGTCGCGGTTGGCCAGCATCAGGCGTAGCAATGCGGCCAAATCTGGGGTTTGCCATTGCCCGTCGATGTAGCTTTGCGCAAACCCGATGTCGCCCGATTTGAGCGCGAGTTGGAAAACCACCCAATCCTTGACCACGATAGCGGCGTGCAGATCCTGCGCGCCGGGATGAAGTCCCCCTAGCTGGTGGCGGGCACCATTGGGCAATTCCAAGTCGAGACGGCCCACAGGCATACGCACCAGTAGCCGAATGACGGCCTTGGCCGATCGCGGTAATCTGCTGGGTGTGGGTAAACCGGGATGGATGTTGGAGATGGTATTCATCTTGTAACGGGTTGAGAAGGAGGCACAGGTTTGGAGAAAAAGGGCACGCGCTTGGCGTAAAGGCGAAGCGCCTGCCAATGGATGCGCACCACCACCATCAGCGTCATCAATGGCACGCCCCAGAATGCGCGACGCGCAGCGCGGGCAGTCAAAGGCGACAAGGTGGCAGCGATGCCGGTTCGTAGCAGGCACTGCAAGGCGTCGGTGGTTGGCGTGACGGCGTTGAGGTTGTGGCCTGCCTGGTACAAATCCACCAGAACCGTGATTCGACGGCCTGCGGACGGCTGTGGCGTAACGCTGTTGTCTGGTGAATGCAGTGGTAACAGGGGCGTATCGGCCACAGGACTCAATGTGAATTGAAACCTGTACTCCCCCGCCACACTGCAAAATGGCGAAACATGAAACACTTTGATGGCCGTGGCGCTGCCAGGGCCTTGCAAGCTGGGCTCGACCAACACATAGCAATGGCGCTCCCCAAAGGTGTTGTTGACTTCGGCGACAACGGCGGCCAGTGTGTGGTCAGCGCGGTAGGCGTACCAGATACTCACGGGTTTGAAGGCATAACCCAATACCCTGGGGTAGGTGAGCAACCACAGCGGGCCAGATGCGTCGGTGATCCCTTGGTCGATCAGAAGTTGGTCCAACCAGGCTACGGCGTTCTCGCTGGCATCGCCGTGGTCACGGTCGTAAAAACTCAGCAAACCGCGCCGGTTGCGGCGCAGCCCATCACACCCCTGGCCCAGCGTTCGCATAGGCAGCATCACGAAATAGCTGGCGTAACTAAACACGTGGCCCACGGGCGCCATGCGCCGGTGCCAGACCTGCCCGCGCGCAAGCAGGGGCTGGGTAGGCAGTCCGCCGTCACCGATGACTTGGGGAACTGAGAAGGTATTCAAGGCTTGGGCTCCCCCGAAGCACCAATGACCGCCATATGCTGGGCCACTGCCAGGCCCGATTGCAGGCCATCTTCATGGAACCCGTAGCCACACCACGCCCCACAAAACCAAGTCCGTTGCTGACCCTGCAACCCAGGTAGCTCTTGTTGCGCCGAAATGGCGGCCTGGTCAAACACCGGGTGGTCGTACCGAAAGCTTTGCAGGGTTTTGTCTGCCGCGGGCGCTACCAATGGATTGAGAGAAACAACAACCGGGGTTTTAAACGGCAGCGGCTGCAAACGACTAATTAGGTAGTGCAGGCACACCGTAGATGCGCCGTCACGGCCTGGCAACGTGGCTCTTTCGTAGTTCCAGGCGGCCCAAGCCTTTGTTTGCGTGGGAAGCACCGACACATCGGTGTGCAGTACCGCGACGTTAGGCTGGTAACGGATAGCCCCTAACACGCGTCGTTCTGCTTCACTCGCACGCGATCCCAACAAGACCAGGGCTTGGTTCGGATGGCAGGCCAATACCACCTGGTCAAAGGCCTCTGCCCCAGATGCTGTGTGCACCTCGACGCCATCCGAGTGACGCAGCACGGCGGTGACCGGAGTGGCAGCCCGTGCATCTGCTTGCAAGGCGATGATCTTTTTGACGTACTCTCTGGAGCCCCCCACCACGGTGTACCACTGTGGACGACCGGTGATTTGTAGCAGGCCGTGGTTGTGGCAAAAGCGCACCAAGGTGTCCATAGGAAAGGCCAGCATTTGCTCGGTGGGACACGACCAGATGCAAGCAATCATGGGCAAAAAATAGTCCTCCACAAACCCTTTGCCAAAGCGATGCTCACGCAGGAATGCGTCTACCGTTTGCGTCAGCGCCGACCGGTCTTGCACCACCGCCAAGCGGGTTGCCAAGCGGTTAAACCGCACAATATCCAACAACATACCCCAAAAGCGCGGGCTAAGCAGGTTGCGTTTTTGGGTAAACACACTGCCCAATGAGGTGCCGCTCCACTCCAAAGGCTGGGCCCCACCGGGTCTTCCTGACTTCACAGAAAATGACATTTCGGTCGGTGCGGTGGCCACGCCCAACTGGGCGAACAGCCCAATTAAACCGGGATAGGTGCGCTCGTTGTAGACCAGAAAGCCTGTATCTACGCCAAAGGTTTGTCCGTCTAACTGCACATCAACCGTGTGGGCATGGCCACCAAACTCAGCGGCCGCTTCGAACAAGGTAACGGTAAAGCCCTTTAAGCGCAGGTAATGGGCGGCAGCCAAACCCGCAATGCCCGCCCCAACAACGGCGACGCGCATGGGGTTTTGCAGAGATTCCTTAGGTTTCAACACAACAAACGCTCCAAGATGTACTGGTTAGGGCTTATTTCATACTGATTGGTACTTTTTACTACTATACAGTATGTTTTTTTAATAAAACGGTATTTTACGAAAAATTTCTCCTAGAATCAGCTGTATGGCCAAGTCAGACTTTAAAGCCCAAGTGCAGCAACTGCGTGAAGCCACTATTGTGAGCGCGGTGAATCGCTTGCTGGCCACCAAGGGCTATGACTTGATGACCGTCGATGAAGTGGCCTTTGAGGCAGGCATTGCCAAGGCCAGCGTGTACAAGCATTTCACCTCTAAAGAAGAGCTGGCCGGCGCGGCCATGGTGCGGGTGTTGCAACAAGCCCTGGCGGTGGTGGAGCGTGTACGGGCGGATGACAGCATCAAAGATGCACCCGCTATGGCCTTGCAAGCCATCACACGCTGGGCCATGCAAACGCAGCTCGAGGGCGAGATGCCCTCGCTACCCACTCAAAACTCAGCACTGACCGCCTCACTTGCCAACCACAAGGTCTATATGGACCTGTTGTTTGCGTTGACCGATCAATTGGGTGCTTGGATCACGCAGGCACAGCAGCAAGCGCAGATCGACCCCAAATTGCCCTCCGAGTTGGTGCTCTACACCCTTTTTGCCTGCGCTTGCAACCCTGTGCTGGGGTTAATGAAGTCCAGCGGAACCCACACCGACATACAAATTGTTGAATGGTTGCTGCAAACCACTTTCAATGGGCTAAAGCCCCAGCGCACTGCCGTTTAACAAGGCTGACTGGTGTCAACAACGAACACCGTCCTAGGCCTACAACACGACCGCCTGTTTAACGCTCGTTATGCCGCCAATTGAGCGCCTTCCACTCCTGCTTGAAAGTGGCTAAAAGCTGATTTTTGCCGCCCGTCTGTGTGGCACCCTGGCCTTCAGTGGAGGCGTAGCGCAAGGCCTCAAAACGCAAAAGCCACGCGACCACATCCTTAGGCGGGCTTGGTGAAGCAGCGTTTAGAGGCCCTGGGGGGTGGCCCACCAAAACAGCCAGTTTGCGCGGCGTGGTGCTTGCGTCCACCGCCAAGCCTCTGGCCATTGCATCGGCTTTGACCTGGCTCCAAAGTGCTTGCCAAGGGTCCTGGCGCTGCCAGCGCAGCCATTGCAACCAACGCCATTGGGCTGCTTTTCCCAATACCGCAAACAACAACAAACCCAGCGCAAAAACACCAGCCATGGCCTGCCCTAGGGTCTCTTCAGAGGGTGCTTCAAAACCCAGTTTCTTTAAAAATTCAAACTGCTGGTCGCGGTTGAAGTTGAGAATCTTTTGGGTCCACAAGTTTTCAGACGCCTCCCAAAGGCCTCTCACTTTCCGCAGCCAGTCAACCCCTCCCTTGCCCAGAATCTGACTGACCACGCTGCCCACGGGGCCGCGTTGGGGTTCTAGCCGAGTGGCACTTTGCACGCGCTCAGGGGCCACGACCCCGGTTGGATCGAAACGCACCCAACCCTGTGCAGGCCCAGAACCTGGTTGTGCCCATACCTCTACCCAGGCGTGGGCGTCACTTTGGCGCACCAGCCAAAATCCGTCTACAGCGTTTAACTCACCACCTTGGTAACCGGTTACGACCCGTGCCGGCACGCCCATTGCTCGCATCATGATGACAAAACTTGCGGCAATGTGCTCACAAAACCCCTGTTTGCGGTCAAACCAGAATTCGTCGGCACTGTGCCGTCCATAAACACCCGGGCTAAGCGTATAGCGGTAACCACCCGCTGCCAGTTGCTGCATGGCCCATTGGGCTTTGGCCATAGCATCACTTTCGCTAAACCCAGGTTCTGCCAACTGCGCGGCGGCCAAGGCCTGAATGCGCGGATTAGAGTCTTTGGGCAAAAACAGGCTTTCACGCATTTGGAGCGGCGTCAAATTCAAGCCATATTGGTACTTGGGGTAACTGGTGGCTTTGTAGCGCACGGTGGTGGTAATGGCCTCACTGCTGTACCACTGAAAATCGGGGCTCAACCCTAGGGTTTGATTGGGCCAGTCCGGGGGCTGCGGCGTCAAATCCAAGGTCATCACCCAATTTCTTTGATGAGGCTCCAGCGTTACTTCGTAGCTTACCGATGGCCCGGTCACCAATGCCTCCGGCATTGATGGATTGAGCGGCCGGGTAGCCGTTGGACGCCAAGTTTGGCCGTCAAACTGACTCAAAATAGGCCCTCGAAAATACAGGTCAAATGCGCTAGGCGGTGGACCACTGAACTTGACGCGCAGGGCAATTTCGTCGCTTTTTGCAAGATCGGCAATTCGCCCAACGGTCATATCCTCTGACAGGCCGGTTTGCCCACCGGCGGCATCGTTAGGCAAGGCCCACAGAGGCGCAACCCTAGGAAAAAACACAAACAAAAAAGCCATCAAGGGCGCACCCCAAACCATGAGCTTGAGCGCCTGCCAGGCCGCCGTCTTAAATCCAGCTTCTTCATGCGCCAGTTGCGCGTTGACCAAACTGGCCAGTAGACCCGCCATGCCCACCACCATCGCCAGCGCAATGCCCAGCGACTGCGATTCCAAAAAATTGGCCATCAGCACAAAGAAGCCCAAAAAGAACACCACAAAGGCGTCGCGTTGTGCTCGTAACTCCAGGGTTTTGAGTGCCAAAAGCACCACCACCAGCGTGGTGCCAGCCGCGGTGCCCAGCAGTGTGGTGTGCGTGGCAAACACGCCCCACACACATGCGGCAAGCGCCAATGCCACCACCCAGCGCCCAGGCAGCGCCAGGCCTTTGTAGGCAATCCAGGCCCGCCACACCAGCACAGTGGCGGCAAACGCCGTACACCACCAGGGCAGTTGGGGCGCGTGCGGGGCAATCACCACCGCAATCACGCCTAGCAAGAACAGGGTGTTTTGCGTGGCTTTTAGCATTGGGCCAGCGCCTCCAGGCATTGGCGCAAATGGGCGTCGCGTTGCCCCTCGTCGCCAGGCGGTGCAATCGAGGTGGCAGGTAGCGTTAAACCAAACGCCGTGCCCGTTTCATGGGCCAAAAACACCCAGGCGCACAGGCGTGACAGGGCTTTTTCAGTGTCGGCCAACCCCGTTTGAGCAAGGGTGAACTGGCGGGGCAACTGGCCAGGGGGCGCCAAGTCACGCACCACCCACTGGGGGTCGTGTCCACTGGCACCAGGCGCATCAAAAGCCAAGCCCGCCGTTGCAACTTTCTTCCACACAATGGTTTTGGGCGGGTCGCCCGGACGGTAGGCACGCACCCCGTCAATCTCATCAAACGAGCGCTCTGCCGATGCACCCAGCGGGGCATCAGCGGATAAGGGATCCGCCTGCGAGGGCAAGGCTGCAACGGGATTTTCAAGAGCGGGATAAATGACCAGCCGACTGGCGGGCTGCCAAACCGTCCACACGCGCAAAAGACCCAGTGGAAAGCTGGTGCGTGCCCGTATCAAAGGAGTCGTGTGGATGCCACGCGCCATGGCAGGCAGGCGAACCCCCACTGTTACGGATTGACCGGGCGCCAATGACACCCAAGTTAAATCCCCATCGCTTGTTAGACCTTCGTGCGAAGACAGTGCTATGGCGTGTTTGTAGCGCCGGGTGTTGTTGGTACAGGTGATTTGTAGCCGCACACTATGCCCGGCAGGGCCAGGCGGCGAGGGCTCTAACTGCAGCGAAATACCGCGCAGGTTGCTGTGTCCCACCATAATGCTGGCAAAGCTGGCACCAGCCGCCATAAAGGTCAGCAGGTAGCCCAAATTGAGTTGGTAGTTCACGCTGGTGAGCAACAGCACCGCGATGGTCAAGGCCATCATCCAACCCGCCCCGTTGGGCACGATGTACACGTTGCGCTGGTGCAGGGTCACCTTGTCTGCGGCCTTGAGGCGCGCCTTCCACCATTTGCGCCAACGGTTTTGAAAGTAGGCCTTCATACGGCGCTTTGCTTCAACAAATGGTCCATCGGGTGGCAGACACTTTTCACGGGCATAGGTCCTTAGGCGGCCACCGCCGATTGCAGCAACGCGCGCACCTGCTCGTTGGCAGACCGCCCCGCGCTTGCCACCGGCACCAAACGGTGGGCGGCGCAGACTTCAAAAATCGCCTGAATATCGTCAGGCACCACAAAGTCACGCCCTGTTAACCAGGCATGTGCGCGGGCCGCACGCAATATCGCCAAACCAGCTCTTGGACTTAGCCCCTGCACAAACCATATCCCCGAACGGGTCAACGCCAGCAAATTTTGCAGGTAGTCCAAAATAGGTTCTGCCACGTGCAGCTGGCCCACTGCGCTTTGCAACTTCTCAAACTGCTGGGCGTTAACGACGGCCTTCAAGGCCGCCAGCGATTCGCGCGAGGTGTCTCGGGTCAACAACAAGCGTTCTGCTTTGGCGTCCGGGTAGCCCAGCGACAAACGCATCAAAAAACGGTCTAGTTGCGACTGCGGCAAGGCGTAGGTGCCACTGTGGTCCAGCGGGTTTTGCGTGGCCATGACAAAAAACGGCTTGGGAAGGGCGTGCGAAACCCCGTCTACCGTCACCTGGCGCTCTTCCATTGCCTCCAACAAAGCGCTTTGGGTTTTGGCATTGGCGCGGTTGATTTCGTCGGCCAGCAAGACCTGGGCAAACAATGGCCCCGGTTGAAAAACAAACTTTTCAGCGGCGCGGTTGTACAGACCAACGCCGGTCAGGTCACTGGGCATGAGGTCTGCGGTGAACTGCACCCTAGAAAAATTCAAACCCAGGGTGCGCGCCAGCGCCTGGGCCAAGGTCGTTTTGCCCACGCCGGGCACGTCCTCAAGCAGCAAATGACCACCCGCCAGCAAACAGGTCAGCGCCAACTTGACCTGATGGGATTTGCCCAACACGACCAGGTTCAATTGGGCCAATATCTCAGCCACCACGGATTGTTCAAGTGCGGAAGGGGGCGTGGGGGTTCGACGGGTAGTAAAAATCGACATGGTGAAAGTTGGTAAATTTAGCTAAAGCGATGGGATTATCCGCATTTAGGTGCGCATCGGATGGCAGCGGGTGTAAACCTGACCAGCGGCAAGGGTCCCTCACCGCTAGAATCACCCACCCATGCCTGAGTCTATTCGCCTGTCCAAAGCCGTTGCAGAACAACACAAGTGTTCACGCCGCGAGGCCGAGTTATTGATTGAGGGGGGCTACGTGACTGTGGGGGGCACGGTGGTTGAAGAGCCTGAGCACCGGGTGAGCCTAGATCCTGCCCTTTCCCCCATCTTGGTATCAGGCGGTGCCAAAGCCTTGGCCATCGCCCCGGCCACGGTGCTGTATCACAAGCCCAGCGGCCAAATTGCTTGGGATGAACAACTGGCCGATGCCACTTGGCTGCATTCAAAAGGCCGCTCACCCAACGACCGTTCGGGTGTTAGCCTGCTACGCAAACACCTCAAAGGCATGGTTTGTGTGGCGCCCTTGGAGCAGGCCGCCAGTGGCCTGGTGGTGTTTACCCAAGATGCCCGGTTTCAACGCAAATTGGTGGCTGATCGCGCCCAGCTTGAGAACGAGGTCATGGTAGAGGTCAAGGCCATGTTAAGCGCCGAACACATCGCGACGATAGGGCAGAGCCCCAGAAACAGCCCATTGTTCAAAGTCAGCATGACGTCTCAAAGCGACCACAGCACCGGCCTTCGCTTTGCCCTTAAAGGCAATGAACCCGGGCGTTTGGCCGATATCTGCCAGGCCCAACGCCTGCCCATCCTGGCCATGAAGCGCCAGCGCGTCGGCCGCGTCGGCTTGACGGGCCTGGCCGAGGGGCAGTGGCGGTTTTTATTGCCTTATGAGCGGTTTTAAACCACCCATGGCGGGCGCTATCCCTAGCCCTGGCGTAGCAGCCCATTAAACTAGGGGGCTAAATCCTCCCAACCCTTACCCGTATTCATCATGGCAACGATTCTTCAAAACCTGCCCGTCGGCCAAAAAGTAGGCATCGCCTTTTCGGGCGGCCTAGACACCAGCGCGGCACTGCATTGGATGCGCAACAAAGGCGCGATTCCCTACGCCTACACCGCCAACCTGGGCCAACCCGACGAGCCCGACTACGACGAAATCCCCCGCAAAGCCATGCAATACGGGGCCGAGCTGGCCCGCCTGATTGACTGCCGCACCCAATTGGCGGCCGAAGGCATTGCCGCCTTGCAATGCGGCGCGTTTCATATCTCGACCGCGGGCACCACCTACTTCAACACCACGCCACTGGGCCGGGCCGTAACGGGCACCATGCTGGTGGCCGCCATGAAGCAAGACGAGGTCAACATTTGGGGCGACGGCAGCACCTTTAAAGGCAACGACATTGAGCGCTTTTACCGCTACGGCCTGCTCACCAACCCCTCGCTCAAAATCTACAAACCCTGGTTAGACCAGCAGTTCATAGACGAGTTGGGCGGCCGGGCCGAAATGTCGGCCTTTATGACCAAGGCCGGGTTTGGCTACAAAATGTCGGCCGAAAAAGCCTACTCCACCGACTCTAATATGCTGGGTGCCACCCACGAGGCCAAAGACCTAGAGTACCTCAGCAGCGGCATGACCATTGTGCAACCCATTATGGGCGTGCCGTTTTGGCGCGACGATTGCAAGGTAGAACGCGAACAGGTGCGTGTGCGCTTTGAAGAAGGCCGCCCCGTGGCCCTGAACGGTGTGGAATACACCAGCCTGGTCGATTTAATCCTAGAGGCCAACCGCATAGGCGGACGCCACGGCCTGGGCATGAGCGACCAAATCGAAAACCGCATCATTGAAGCCAAGAGCCGAGGCATTTACGAAGCCCCTGGCCTGGCCCTGCTGTTTATCGCCTACGAGCGCCTGATTACCGGCATCCACAACGAAGACACCATAGAGCAATACCGCGACAACGGCCGCCGCTTAGGCCGCCTGTTGTACCAAGGCCGCTGGTTTGATTCGCAAGCCATTATGCTGCGCGAAACCGCCCAACGCTGGGTGGCCCGCGCCATTACTGGCGAGGTGACCTTAGAACTGCGCCGTGGCAACGACTACTCCATTCTTGACACCACTTCAAGCAACCTCACCTACCACCCCGAGCGCCTGACCATGGAAAAAGGCGAGTCCATGTTCTCGCCCCAAGACCGCATAGGTCAACTCACCCTGCGCAACCTAGACATCGCCGACACCCGCGCCAAGCTGGGGATTTACACCGACGCGGGCTTGTTGCACTTGGGCGATGGGAGTAGTTTGCCGCAGTTGGGGAAGTAGGCGCAAATCTTACAAGTTCCCCACCAACTTCAATACATCCCCCACCACCAAAGCCCCGTCAATCGGGTTGTTTTCAAACACCATCATGTAGTGATAGCGGTAGCCTGTCTCATGCGCGATTTGGTTGGCTTGCGATTCCCAGAGTTTCCCCAGCTTCAATTTGTCTTTTGAGTTGGAGTTGTCGCGGTCGTCGCCTTTGGTTTCAATGACCACAATGTTTTTGTTGGTGGTCAGGACAATGAAGTCGGGGTAATGGTTGACAAAGCCATTGATGCAAAAACCCTTGCTTCGTTCCAAGTTGCAATGCCACCACACCACGTTTTCAAGCTGCGCCACCTTGCCAATGACAGGGGCTTCCAGTCCATTCATACCACGCTCGGTGACATACAGACTTTTGATAATGGCAGGCGCGTTGTCGCTGGGTGCAATGCTTGCGGGTAGCGAGAAGCTGGGCTGTAACTTCAGCTTCTGCGTGGACAGCCAATGGTTGAACTCTTTGGCTGCAAACTCGTTTGCCAAGCCCTGAATTTTTTCCTTGATGGCCTTCACATAGGCGTAGTCGCGTTCCAGGCAGTCGGCGCGTTGCTCGGCACTCATTACCTCCACGATGCGCGTGAGGTACTTCTTGATGTCGTTGTCCTCGATGGGGTAGAAGCTGTTCTTGCCGATGAGGCTGAACAAACGCGCCACGATGGATGTCACCTGCCCTGAGGGTGGCTGACTCTTGATGATGTGATTGAGTTTTTCCTTCTCGGCCTTCTTGACTACCTTGAAGGCGGGGGCGCTCTCGCCCTTGCCAATGTCTTCCGCATCGACGGAATACACGTCTGCATCAATGGCAGAAAAGTTGATCGTGGCATCCAGATTGGCGAGGACAAAATCAGTCAACAAATTTTCTTTGGCAAGTTTGTGCCATTCATCGCTGGCTTCAAAGAAGCCGCCCTCTGAGGGCAGCTTGAGAAAAAATTGCGGCAGCTTTATGGCCTGTACCGATGCTTCAAACATCGGCTTCATCTTGTGTTCGTTCATGTCTGCCTTTAGTTCTTCTGGGCAACTGTTCCCTGAAGTCTGCGCGGCTTGTTTTTCAAATTCCTGTGCCTCACGGACGGCCTGCGCTTTGATGCTTTCAATTACCGACGATTCACCCACTGGCGCAGCATAGTGATTGGCGCTACCGCCTGCGCTTTCGGCATTTTGCACAGCCTCTGCCTCCCAGTTCGGATTGAGTTGGGTGGTGTCCACCAACACTTCGTCCTCGTCAGCGCCAAGGTATGCGGGCGGCGGACTCTCTGCCAATAATTCCCCTTGGCCAGAATCTGTTGCGCCCGTGTCCGTGGCGACTGGTATGGTTGATAAGTCCACCTCACGGTAATCGCGTTTGGAAAAACCCGCCTTGTTCAAACCCGCCACCACTTGGTTCAGTGTGCTCTGAAACTGGCTGGATGCCGTGAACACATAACTCAGGTTCAACAATTCGGCGCTGTGCTTGCGCTGGTAGGGCATACGCAACACTCGTCCCAAAATCTGTGTCACATCGACCACTGAGGATTTGTTCGCCAGTGTTGCCAACACATAGGCAAAGGGGCAGTCCCAGCCCTCCCTCAAAGCGTTGACGGTAATGATGTATCGAATCTGGCAATGGCGATCCAGCAAGTCCACGCCTTTCAACTCATTCACATTGGCGGTCTTGATCGCAATGTGTTCGGGCGGGATATTCAGGCCAAGCAACACCAGTTTGACCTTTTCAAACGTGGTGTTGTCGTCGCGGCTTTTGGGTTCGGCTTGGAACAACACAATCGGGCGTATGTAGCCACCGCCGTTGGCCTCTGCCTTGTCGGCCAATACCTCCAGCTGGCGGCGCATATTCAGCGCGGCCATGATCACGTCTTCTTGGCTGCGCTGGTTGGCCACAATCACGGGCAACTTCACCATGTTTTGTTTTTTAAGGCGCAGCGCGTCTACATAGCTGATGATGTTGCTGTTGTCCTTTGGCGTGGCCGTCAGGTCAAAAATGAAACTCGGGTTGAGGTTGCGCAGCATGTCCACCGACAAAGTGCTCTCGGCGTTGTGGCTCTCGTCCACCACCACTACGGGGTTTAGCGTGCGAATCACATTGATCAATGATGACTTGTCGTAATCGGGAAGCAACACCGCGTCGTGCGTGTTGTCGTTCAAAAACGAAGCCAAGTAGCCGTTCTCTTGGTACGCCTTGCGGTTCTCTTTGTTGGTGGCTTTGAGCGAATCAAACGACATCACCACCACCGACAACTGTTCGCGCACCGCATCAAAGTTGAACCCCGCCCCCTGCAATACATCGGCTTTTTCGTACACCTGCACGCGGCCTTGGAACAGGTCGTTCAGTCGTTGACGGTAGGGGTGATTGGTATTGGCCAAGTTTTTTACCGTTTGCTCAAGAATGGTGAGTGAGGGCACCAGCCACACCACAAACTTTGGTTTGCTGGGGTTGTACTCGGCAAAGGCGGTGAACACGCGCTCCAAGGCGTTGACCGCAATGAAGGTCTTGCCCCCTGCCGTGGGTACCTTAACGCATACGTGGGGTACTTCTTGCACATTGTTTTTGTACGCTTGGTTCAGTACACCACGGTTTTTCCAGTAGGCGGTGAATGCTTTGCCTAAATGGCCTTTGTAGTCCAGCAGGGTTTGCAGGTAGGTGCTCAGGTCGGTGAGCACCGTGCTCTGGTAGTCTTTGAGTTCCATTTACGAGACATACCCCCACGCCTTGAACTGATTCTGGAATTGAGCCGTCTGTGGGGGGTGGTCCTTGAACGCTTGAAAATACACAAACTCTGGGGCCAAGTCCAATCCACCTGGCCACACAATGGTTTCCAGCTCTTCGTCGATTTCAACTTGGGCAAATTTCTCTTGCGGCTCCAAAGCCTTGAAGACCCCGTTGCGAACCACGCTGGACAAGTCCGCCACGCCGCTCTCGCCGTTGTTGAACGACACACTGAGTTTGTAGTCCGACAGGTAGTTGACTTTTGTGATGTGCAGAAACGAAGTGGACGCGGGAACTTCGGAGCCGTTTTCGGCGACGTGTGTACGCAAAATCATGGTTTTACTCCTGGTTATTCCAAGGGTTGAATAGGGCGGGGTTGCTGGGCTTGTCGGCACAATTCCCAGTCTTGTGCGAGTTCGTCCTTGTGCAGGCCGTACCACTCCATGACGTGTTTGAGCGCACGCGGCGGAAATTTGCCCTCCACAATGCCGCTTTCAATTTCTACCGTGATTTCAAAGTCACCATATTTGGCGTGAAAGTGCGCAGGGGCATGGTCATTCCAGTACATGGAAATAATGATGCCCAAAACACGACTGATGACTGGCATGATGACCCCCCTTAAAAGCGCGTGATGTCACGCGGGATGCGCTTGAACGTAATGCCGTGCTGGGTTAAAAATTCTTTGTCCAAGGCACACTTGTCAGCATAGACAATAAAGTGTTCGGGACGCTTGCGTTTGGTCTTGGTGCCTCCTTTGGTGTCGCCCTCCAGCAACGCTTTGATGTTCAGGCTGGCGAGAAAATCCAGGTTCAGCGTGGTCACACGGTCGCGCTCGTAGTAGAAAAGCCATAGCGCTGTATCGCTGGCGCCCAGCGCGTATTTGCTGACTTGGCTCACGGGACTGTCGGTACCACATTGCTGCGTGGTGGGGATGCTTTCGGCGAACTTGGATATACCTTCGGTGAATTTAGATATACCTTCGGTATAGGCCACGTAGCGACGTATGGCAGCCTCGCCCACCTCTTCGTTCAGGTTCTTGTCTGGGTTGAACAGGGCCGCGCCCACGGTGTAGTAATCAAAAGCGCCTCCCGTGCCTGCTACCATCTTGGTGCCTTCGCCATAACCATTGATGACGCGGCGCACCCGCTCGGCGGTAATGGTTTCGGCGTAGTCCATCATTTCGCACAGAATGAAACGGCGGTTGCCGCCGTCTTGGGCGTTGAGTTTTAAGACTGCGTGAGCGGTGGTGCCTGAGCCGGCGAAGGAATCTAGTATTAACGCTTCAGGGTGCGTGGCGATCTGTAAAATTCTCTCGATTAGTCGGACTGGTTTGGGCGTATCAAATACATCGCTGCTATCTGGCAAAATTTCCTTAATTTCTTTTTTCGCTTCTTGTGAGTGGCCTACCTCGTCGTTGCCCCACCAAGTCCAAACTGATACACCTTCCGATTCAGATAAAAACGTTTTTCTTCGAGGAACGCCGTCCCCGTTTTTGCCAAACCAGACACGATTGTCCGCAACAAGACTTTTAAAAATATCCTCGGTGTTCTTCCAACAGTTTCCTTTGGGTGGCGCAACCACTCTGCCAGATGGCGTGGTTATTTCATACATTTGGTTTGGCCGAAAACCCTGTGCAGAAAAATCCGTCGATGCCCAAGCCCCTCGTGCATCGTTGTCTGGATTTTTGAAATTCCCAAGTTGCTTTTCTGATTGAGGTATTTTTCTAATAATCGTAAGTGCCGCTTGCTTCGCATAGCAAATCACGTACTCGTGTGCGTCGCTAATATTTAGGCGTGCATCTGGTGAGGTTCGTTTTTGCCATATGACGTTTGCCAGAAAATTTGCTCTTCCAAAAATTTCATCAAGCGCTCCACGCAATGAGTGTTCTTCATTGTCATCAATTGAAACAAACATCACCCCATCGTCCGCCAGCAGGCGATGCAGCAATTTCAAACGCGGGTACATCATGCACAGCCACTTGTCGTGGCGGCTTAAATCTTCGCCTTCCTTGCCCACCACTTGCCCCAGCCACTTCTTGATCTTAGGGTCGTTCACGTTGTCGTTGTACACCCAGCTTTCGTTGCCTGTGTTGTAGGGCGGGTCGATGTAGATGCAGTTCACCTTGCCTTCAAATTCAGGCAACAGGCTTTTCAAGGCCTCTAGGTTGTCGCCATGAATGATGCGGTTGCCGGTGGAATTGGCTGGTGCGCCCTCGTTGGCCGTGAAGGTGTATTGCTTGTCCAGCAAGCGAAACGGCACGTCGTGGTGGTGGTTCACCACTTTGTCTTTTCCTACCCAGTGAAGTGTCGGCATCGTTTTGTCGTCTTTTAGTTTGGCTGGGGTAGTGCTTTGCTCGTGGCCTTGGCCTCGGGCTTTGAGACTTGAGAAGGCACCTTTGAGCCCTCTGTTTTGGCTGTGGTTGGTGTGGCTCTTTTGGAGCCTTGGTATTTGCGCACGTACTCCTTCATGAAACCACGCAACACCTGCGCGGCGGGCAGGTCTTGTTCTCGACAGGCCGAGACAAACGCCTCCCGCAATTCAGGCTCAACACGGATGCGCATTCCTGCATCTTTCATGGCTTCCCTTTAGGTACACAATGTGTATCCACTGTAGCAGGATTTCCAGACACCCGCGCCAAACTGGGGATTTACACCGACGCGGGGTTGTTGCACTTGGGGGATGGGAGTAGCTTGCCGCAGTTGGGGAAGTAGGCTTGGTGGGGAGGCGGCGCTAGCGCTTCGCCGGGGATGCCTTTGGGGTCTTCGGCGTTTTTTTGGGGGATGTACCCAACACGTTTACCAAGGCTTGGGTTTCTTCAGGGGTGGCAAAACCAGTCTTTTCCGCTTGCGTGGCTAGGAAGCCTTCAAGGTAATCCTCTAACACCTGCGGCGACATCACATATGCAGCGACGCGCCCACGACGCGTAACAGTCACCATTTCACGCTGGGCATGGTCAATGAGGGTGCCAAAGTTGTTTTGGGCGTGGACAGACGCAAGGGTGAGCATGGGTAGAACTCCAAGATTATGTAGCTATGTTAGCTACTTTCTAAGATAATGCAACTATTGATACCCAATGCAAGAGCCGGTCAAGCAATCAGGCAATTTGAAGGTGAACCTGTTTGCCCAGCACATTTGCGGCCGCCTCAATCTGGTCAAGTTTTGACGCATGGCGCAGGTCAAATAGGCGGTCTACTTGTGGCATGTGCCACCCCAAACGACGGGCAAGTTCGGCTTTTTTGATGCCCTGCTCTGTCATGGCTTGATAGACGCCAAGCTTGCCGCACTCCAAAGCCGAAGGGCTTACGGTTTTTTGTCCTTTTTTGGGCTTGCTGGGTAGGGGCAAGGGCTTGCGGTCATCCACATAAAACGCCAACCCACTCTCTAGGGCGTCCACGGCTTGAAGCAGCGCCTCGTCTTCATCGGCACCAAAGGTGATCGCCTCAGGCACATCCACAAAGGTGACAAGGACAGTCCCATTGTCGTCGGGTGTCAGTGTTACGGGGTAATTAAACATTTTGATGGTTCCTTACTTCAAGCCAAGCTGGCGTTTAATGGCGGCTTCAAGTCCTTTGCCCAGATCTTGCGTTCCGTGCATTTGCAAGACCGTGGCGAGCCATCATCAGTTTAACGCTTCGGCCGACTCCCACCTTTTAAGCGAATCAACAATCCCGAGAAAAATTCCCCATTTGTAGTGTGAAACACTACACGCTACAATCCGCACAGATGATTAAAAGTTTCCGCCACAAAGGGCTTCAGCAATTTTTCGAAACGGGCAGCAAGTCTGGAATTCAGGCGGCTCATTCGGGTAAATTGCGCCTGCAATTAGCGGCTTTGAATCAGGCACTCAAGCCCGAAGACTTGTCGGCACCCGGGTGGAAATTGCACCCCTTGCGTGGTGACTTAAAAGGACATTGGGCCATTACCGTCAACGGCAACTGGCGCGTCGTCTTTACCTTTGAAGGCAACGACGCGGTGCTTGTAAATTATCTGGACTATCACTGAGGTCAATCATGCGTCGAATGCACAACCCACCCCATCCTGGCGAACTGGTCAGAGAGTACCTGGGCCCTATCACCGTCACCGAGGCCGCCCTCAAAATGGGGGTTAACCGGGTCACACTCTCGCGTATTTTGACCGGCGCGTCGGGTATCTCTGCGGATATGGCGTATCGCCTAGGCCTGGCGTTTGGAACCAGTCCTGAGCTTTGGGCGGGTATGCAATTGCAGTACGACTTGTATCAAGCCGGAAAACAAAAACGTCCCCGCATCGAGCGCTTAGCTGCTTGATTGGGTGGCTGCAGCAGGTATCCCTTCACACGCTCCCCACCTTAACACCCCAACGCCAACCGCTAAGCTTTGGTCGCAATCTACCAGCTTGCAGGTTTCGTAAAGTACCCGGTCCCGTCTTGCAGGGTATCCGGAAACTGCGACATAGCCAAAGCCCCCGAGCGAATTTGTTTAATGAAATCGATGTGGGGCAAGATAGCCCGGCTGGGGTGCTTCTGTGGGTTTAAGACACCCACTTTTTTGCCAAGCTCATTGCGCACGATCTTGATTGGGCCAAGAAGATCTGAATCATTGGAAACCACTACAGCGACATCGAAGCGATCCATATGCGCATCGTGTAAAAGATGCGTGGCCAAGTTGACATCTGAACCCTTTTCCTCGGTCTTGATTACCCTAGCATATTGTTGCGGCTGACCCGGGGGAACCACCAACGGCATAGTGACCTCATGGACAAGAAAATGCCCAAGATGGACAGACACCTTGGGCAGCGTCGCCAAAGCGCGCAAGTAAAGCTGCTGCCGCTGGGGTTGATTGGGATCATTGGGACGAGCCGACACCAGAGCCGTAAAGTATTTGATTTCTTGAAGTGTATTCTTGGGCACCAAGCACTGAAACAAAGCCTCTAAATTCACCCATCGGTAGGGTGTCTTCCGTAAAGCACCGTAATAGAGGTTGAAGCCATCAACGTAGATGTTTGTGCGCAAATCGAACTCCAGAAATGCAGAAGCCACCCGAGGGTGGCTTCGCGCCCAGCCACCGAAGCAACTGGGGAGATAAGGCTCCAATATACCACATTCTTCGATAAAAGAGATACATCAATAGGAACTTGTAGGGAAGGACTTTCGCGCGCGAAAGTCATTTTCGCTGGCGCGGTTTCACACCTTGCTCCTCCACCTCAATACCCCAACGCCAACCCCGTCCCACGCCTGGGGTCATTGGCCCCGTAGTACCGGTTGTTGCCCACCGGCTTGCCATTAAGACTAGGGGCACCCACCATAATGGCGGCCAGGTGATTGGCGGGTTGGGCCACGCCCAGTTTGTGGCCCATGGCTAGCAAAATTTGGCGGGTGTCTTCAGAGATGCCAAAGGCCTCGATATTGGTGACGTCGGGCAACCACTGTTGATGAAAACGGGGGGCATCGACGGCCTCTTGAATGGTCATGCCGTAATCGATGGCATGGATCAGGGTTTGCGCCACCGCCGTAATGATGCGGCTGCCCCCTGGGGTGCCCAGCACCATCACCGGCTTGCCGTCTTTGCTCACAATGGTGGGGCTCATGGACGAGAGTGGGCGCTTGCCCGGTGCAATGGCGTTGGCCTGGCCCTGCACCAAGCCGTACAGGTTGGGCACCCCGACTTTGATGGTGAAGTCGTCCATCTCGTTGTTCAGCAACACCCCGGTTTTGCCTGCCAGCACCCTGGCCCCAAACCAGTCGTTGAGGGTGTAGGTGACGGCCACCGCATTGCCCCAACGGTCCATGATGGAGTAGTGGGTGGTGTTGCTGCCCTCGTGCGGGGCCACACCGGGGGCGATGTCTTTAGAGATGCCTGCTTTTTTGGGGTCTATAACGGCTCTGATTTTTTCGGCGTAGGCTTTGTCTAACAAGCGCTCTATGGGGTTCTTCACAAAATCGGGGTCACCCAGGTAACTGTTGCGGTCCACATAGGTGTGGCGCATAGCTTCGATTTGCACGTGCATGGCAGCGGCTGAATGAAAACCGTAGGTGGCCAGTGGGTAGCCCTCAACGATGTTAAGGATTTCGCAAATGGCGACACCGCCCGAACTGGGTGGGGGTGCTGACACCACTTTAAAGCCACGGTAGTCGCACTCAATGGGTGCTAACTCACGGGTTTGGTAGGCCGCCAGATCGGCCAGGGTAATGATGCCTTTACCGGCTTGGCTGGCGTTGACCAACTCCTGTGCCACCACGCCTTTGTAAAAACCATCGATGCCTTTTTGGCTGATGCGCGCCAAGGTTTTGGCCAGGGCGGGTTGCACCAGTTTGTCGCCACTGGCAAACGGTTCACCTTTGTTCAAGAAAATGCCCGCCAAAGCTGCATCTTTTTTGAAGTCGTCGGTGGCACTACGCAGTATTTCAACATCGCCGTTTTGCAGCACAAAGCCTTTTTGGGCCAAGGCGATGGCAGGTGCGATCAAGGTTTGGCGCTTGCGTGTGCCGTATTTTTCGCGGGCGTACTCCAGGCCCGATACAGTACCCGGCACACCCACTGCCAAATGGCCACGGGTGCTTAAGCCTTTGACCACTTGGCCCTGGGCGTCCAGGTACATATTGGGGGTGGCGGCCATCGGGGCTTTTTCTCGGAAGTCCAAAAAGGTCTTGCGCCCATCGGCCAGTTGCACGGTCATAAACCCGCCACCGCCCAAGTTGCCTGCCGCCGGGTACACCGCCGCCAGCGCATAGCCCACGGCCACCGCAGCGTCCACCGCGTTACCGCCTTTTTTGAGAACGTCAACACCCACCTTGCTGGCAATGTGCTGGGCCGTGACCACCATGCCGTTGGGGGCGGCCACTGGGGCCATAGAGGCCGCCAACAGTTGGGTAGAGGGCAGCAGGGCCAAGCCTGCCATTGCCCCTGTGAACCATTGGAAAACCTGCCTGCGAATGTGTAATTTCATGTGATAACCCCTGTGTGGATGGGGTCAGGTTTTACACCCGTTCTATCACCAAGGCAATCCCCTGGCCTACACCAATGCACATGGTGCACAGGGCATAGCGGCCACCGTGGCGGTGCAATTGATTGACGGCCGTGGTCACCAAACGCGCACCGCTGGCCCCCAATGGGTGGCCCAGGGCAATCGCGCCGCCGTAGCGGTTGACACGCGGGTCGTCGTCTTGCAAGCCCAGTTCGCGCAGCACGGCAAGGCCTTGGGCCGCAAAGGCTTCATTCAATTCAATCACATCCATTTGGTCCAAGGTCAGGCCGGTGAGTGCCAGCACTTTTTGGGTGGCAGGTGCAGGCCCTATGCCCATGATGCGGGGCAACACCCCGGCCGTGGCCATGCCCACCACACGGGCCTTGGGGGATAAGCCGTTGTGTGCAGCCGCCTGTTCGGTGGCCAAGATCAAGGCGCAAGCCCCGTCGTTAACCCCGCTGGCGTTGCCTGCCGTGACGGTGCCCCCGGGGTGGACCACGGGTTTGAGTTGGGCCAGACTTTCTAGGGTAGTGGCGCGGGGGTGCTCGTCTTGTTGCACCACCAGCGGCTCACCCTTTTTTTGTGGGAGAGTGACGGGGCAGATCTCTGCGGCAAAGTAGCCCGCTTGCTGGGCGGCCACCGCCTTGGTTTGCGAGGCCAGGGCCATGCGGTCTTGGTCTTGGCGGCTGATGTTGAACTGACTGGCCACGTTTTCGGCCGTCTCTGGCATAGAGTCCACACCGTACAACTCCTTCATGCGCTTGTTCACAAAACGCCAGCCAATGGTGGTGTCGTAAACTGCGTTGTTGCGGCTAAAAGCCGACTCGGCCTTGGGCATCACAAAGGGTGAACGGCTCATGCTCTCGACCCCACCTGCAATCATCAGTTGCGCCTCGCCCGCCTTGATGGCACGGGCGGCACTGCCCACGGCATCCATGCCCGAGCCGCACAGGCGGTTGATGGTGGCCCCTGGGATTTGATGGGGCAGACCGGCCAGCAGGGATGCCATATGGGCCACGTTGCGGTTGTCCTCACCGGCCTGGTTGACACAGCCATACAGCACGTCGGTCACCACCTCCCAATCCACCGATGGGTTACGCGCCATTAAGGCCATCAGGGGCAGCGCCGCCAAATCATCGGTGCGCACCGACGACAACACGCCACCGTAGCGGCCAAAAGGGGTGCGTATTGCGTCACAAATATAGGCTTGGTTCATGGCAAGGGCTTAGTAGGTTTCTAGGTGCAAGCGGGCTTGCTGGCGCAGCGATTGCACCAGGTTGTCCCAGTTCAAACCCGCATTTTGCGCGATGCGTTGCAGTGTTTGCACCACACCCTCTTCCATGGCTTTTAAACCACACACGTAAAAGTAGGCGTTGGGATCGGCCAGCAGGGGAGCAAGATCGGCCGCACGCTCTTGCATGGCGTCTTGCACATAGCGCTTGGGTTGGCCCGGTGTTCTAGAAAATGCAAAGTTGGTGTCGATAAAGTCTTTGGGCAGGCTCTGCAAAGGCCCAAAGTAAGGCAACTCCTCTTGGGTGCGTGCGCCAAAGAACAACATCAGCTTACCCGATTCAAACTTGCCAGACTGGCGCAAACGTCTGCGCCATTCGGTCATGGCCCGCATGGGGGCGCTGCCGGTGCCGGTGCAAATCATCACGATGTGGCTGCGCGGATGGTTGGGCATTAAAAAACTTGTGCCAAAAGGGCCGATCACCTTAACCGTGTCGCCCACTTTCAGGTCGCACATGTAGTTACTGGCCACCCCTTTGACGGGCCTGCCCTGGTGGTCTTGCAACACCCTTTTGATGGTGAGTGATACGTTGTTGTAGCCGGGCCGCTCGCCGTTGCGTGGGCTGGCGATGGAATACTGGCGTGCATGGTGCGGGCGGCCCAAGGGGTCAAAGCCAGGTGGGATCACCCCAATCGACTGGCCTTCTAAAACCGGCAACGGCATGGCCCCAAAATCCAGCACCACATGGTGGGTGTCGTACTCACTGCCCACCTGCGTGACGCGCACATTGCCCACCACCGTGGCGTTCAAGGTTTTTTGCTCGGCTTTGGGGCCGTACAAATTGGTGTAGGCGTGGGCGGCAGACCAGGGTGGCACAGTCGCACCGGGCGAGGCGGTGGCTTGCACCTGAACGGGTGCAGGAGAGGGCGCAGAGGGCGCCATTTGGCCCGGCTGGCCACTGTCTAATGCGGCAGACTCAGCCTCTGCCAATTCATCCCGGCCCAGCTCTTTGGGCAACTCGTCCCACAGCAACTGCTCGGCCAGGGTGTACGCCTTGGCCAGGGGCACGGTGCGGTAGTTGTCGATTGAGCCGGTAGGGCATGGTGCAATGCAGTCACCACACCAGTTGCAAATGGCCGCGTCCACCACGTAGTTGCGCGAATCGTGGGTGATGGCACCTATGGGGCAGGTGGCCTCACAGGTGTTGCAGCGAATGCAAATCTCTGGGTCAATTAAATGCTGCTTAATCACCAGGGCTTGGGTTGTGGACATGGCGGGTCTTTCTGGAATGCCGAATCCTGCATGTTAGTTAAATCGCACGTATTCAAAATCCACAGGCTGGCGGTTAATGCCCATCATAGGGGGTGCAATCCAGTTGGCAAATTTGCCAGGCTCAACCACACGGCCCATGAGTGAGCCCACGTAGGCGCGGTCTTGCTCACTGGGCAGCCAATGGTTGGCGTTGGCCGCCCACTGCGCGTCGCTCACGACCTGGCCATCGGGCGAAACTTTAACACCCGACAAGGAGCCAAGGTCCCACTTATCTTTCGGGAAAAGTTGTTCAAACAAACCGAGCCACTTCTGTTGCTTGGCAGGGCCTCAAAGCGTAGGATACTTCTTCGTTTGTAGCCCGTATGATTTTCGTCAGAGTGCCCTATGCCCCTAACCCAACGCCAAGCCCAGTCCCTAGCGGACGAGTTGATTGAAAACGCCAAGCTCCAAAGCAAAGCCTTGCGCAACCAAAACGCGACACAGCCTTCGCTGATGTACCGTTACGGCCTGCAAGACCTCGCCGCTTTTGACAAGACCGACCAAGCGTGGTTGGTGCAACGCGCCAAAACACTGGTGAGGCGCAGCATTGCCTTTAGGGTTGCGGTGGTAGCCATTGTCATTGCCAACAGTGGGTTGCTTGTCGCGTGGTTCACGGGCTTGTTTCATGCCTCTAACGGTAATTTGTTGCCAACGACGGTGGCATGGCTGAATGCCGGATTTTTGTATTTGCTGTGGCTGGCGTTGGTACGCTACAAAATCAGAATAATCGCCCATGCCGCAGCGGTTAAGCACCGGGCTGTTGTGCCCTCTCCAGAGCCGTTTCAAGAGTAAATGGAGAGGCGCTGTTGCGAACCCTAGCCCCACTGCGGCATGGGTCATTGGCTTTCACCCAAGGTCGCTATGATGGGCGCGTTCCTTTAAGGTAGTCCTTTCATGTTCGTTCTTTCTAAGTTGTTGTCTGCCATTACCCAGCCCCTCTATTGGTTGGCACTTTGGTGGGTCATTGCGCTGCTCCTACTCAACCGCACGCGGCGCTGGGCCCTGGGTATGTTGTGGAGTGGTCTGGTAATGCTGGGTTTGCTGGGATTCAATATGTTTCCCGATGCTCTGCTACGGCACCTAGAAAATCGGTATGCCGTGCCAGCCTCCAACACCTTGGAGGGCTTTGCAGGGATGATCGTTTTGGGGGGCGCACTGGGGCATCCCGATGTTTACCAGAGCCGCGGCCAGGTACCGCTCAACCACGCCGCCGAACGCATGACGGTGGCCTTGCCCCTGATGCGCCAATACCCGCATATGCAATTGGTTTTTTCTGGGGGTGAAGGGCGTTTGCTCACCACAGGTACGACAGAGGCCGATCTGGCCAAGCTGTTCTACCAGCAGCAGGGTGTGGACATGACGCGTGTGACGCTAGAGAGTGGTGCACGCAACACCCGCGAGAATGCCCAGTTGGTCGCCAAGCAATTGGGCACCCAATGCCAACAGCCTTGGTTGTTGGTTACCTCGGCCTCCCATATGCTCCGCTCCATGCGCGAGTTTGAGGCGGTGGGGTGCAAGGTGAGCGCCTACCCCGTTGACTTTATGACCGGCCGGGAAACAGGATGGAACGAGTACTCCATGGTGTTCAGTCTGTTGCGTTGGCAGACAGCGTTGCACGAGTGGATAGGCCTGCTGGTGTATGACCTGACGCGGTAGCCGCTCAGTCGGGTCTGTTGCGCGCTCACCTAAACGGTGAAGGTTTAGGGGCGTTAAAACATCAATGTTCATATGACCCTACCAGAAGAAGGAAGCGGTCAACTGCCGTTTCTAGGTTTAAGCATGCGCACCATACGCCTGCGCATAGGACTGGGACATGGCGACAACCCACAGCTGTTTTTCGTATCTTTGGCATGGTGGTCACCTTTGCCACGCTGGGAGTGAGCGCGGTCTACCTTTTGGGCTAGGCCCTTATCCGGTGAAGCGCCTATAAGCGGTGTATTCGGCACCTGGCCTACAACCAGCGCCGCACCCGGCCCTGATACGCCCGGTAAGCATCGCCATGGCGTGCGGCCAAGAAAGCCTCTTCTAGGCGCACCTGCACCTGAATCACCACCTCGCCCGCCACCGCAATGCAGGCCGTGGCGGTGTTGGGTAGCACCAAAAAGAGCCCTAACAGGTTAAGGCGCATACCCAAAAAGATAGGGTTGCGACTGCGCTTGAAAAGACCTGTCTCTACCAAGGGTGTGGCTACTTTGTTGTCAATCCCAATGCGCCACGATACCCCCATTTGGTACTGGGCCACCAAGAGCCAAGCCAAGGAGATCCAAAGTAGCGCCCAGCCACTGTAGGCCAAAGCGGGCGACTGCAAACCCGGCAGCGGCACCCACCCTTGGCTTGCCGCTGGAAAAAAGGCATGACTGCTCACCACCACCGCAATCGCCAGCACCACACCTTTGAAGGCACGCCCCACATAGCCGTGGGCATCGTCACCACCCGCCAATACAAAGGGGTTGTGCCCGGTGCGGCGGTAAACCAGAACCGAGCGCCATACAAAGGCCAGCAAAAAGTAGATGAGGCAGTAGATAAAGAGTGCCATAAGTTAAAAAGCCAATGCAGGTAAATCGGAGTACCTGGGTACCGAGGTTGTATCGGTGCCTGATCAAGCGCTTTGTTTGATGGCCGTCACTTCGATCTCTATCTTCATACGGGGGTCAATCAAGCCTGCGATGACCATTGTGGCCGCTGGTCTGACGGCACCAAAGTATCTGCGCAACACGGGCCAACAGGGTTCAAAGGCTTGGCCAGGGGGCAAGATGTAGGAGACACGCACCACATCGGTCATTCCCGCACCGGCCTGCATCAGGGCCGATTCAATGTTTTTCAAACACTGCTCGGTTTGCTCGGCCAGGTCGTCTGAAATGGTCATGGTGTTGTAGTCAAAACCGGTGGTGCCTGATACAAACACCCAGTCACCGGCAACCACAGCGCGGCTGTACCCGATTTGCGCCTCAAAAGGAGAACCTGAACTTATCTGCTGTCTACCCATATGACCTCCGCAACACGTTGCCGCCAGTGTACAGGTAGTGCCTGGGCCTGGCTGAACTCAGGCCGCATGGGGTTTTGCAGAGGGTTCTTACCGCTTTCCATCCACGGTATGCGCGGCCAATTCGGGCAGATCAAGGCGCCCTGAGCGCTTAATAGAGGCTAGGCGTTGGCATGCCTTGGACAGGGTCACCAGCATGCGCAAGGCTGAAATAGGATTGCCAGTCAGGGCCAAGATTTTGATCGATTCCTTGCGCGTTAGACCCAATGCGGGGGCGGCTTCATTGAAGAGACGTTCGGCTTGCTTGAGCGCGTCACCGGTGTCTTGGTCTAGCGCGGCGCGTTGTTCTACTCCGATGTGGTTAAAGGCTCTGAGGTTTTCTTTGATTTTTTCTACCATCTCACCTGCTTTGCTGTGATTGGACACCCAGGCGCCAATAACAAACTCGACGGCGGCCATTGCTTCCGATACGCAGGACAGCTCTATCCAGCCGTCGGTTGAGAACTTCATGCGCAAAATTTTGGCCCTGTCCTCTGTGGGAACCTTGCTGTGCAAAAAATGTGGAAACGTTTCATTGGTGAATTCGCGCCCGCGCAGCTCGGTGGCGAAACGCTTTCTGATGGTCTCTGGGATGTGGGGAACGGGCTGAATTAACCAATAAAAATAGGCGTAGGCTACGCTAATGCCACGGGCAAAATGGTCGATATCTCCCAATAGCCACTCACCCTTAAGCACGAATCGCGCGGTTACCAGCATGGTCAAACCCTCAAAATAAACGGCAAATGCGGCCGAGTGCGCCTAGCAAAACGCTTGCCTAGGGCCGTACTTGGACGTTCATTTTTCTTTTTACAAGTAACAGATTTTACTTTAATCGGCTATTTGGGGGAATCACAAAGCCGTGCCGCGGAAGGGGTGCAGTGTGAAACTGCCAGGCCGCTGACCAGCGGCACAATTGCAGGAGCAGACGGTAGTCCTACAGCCAGACGCTGCCCTGCACGCCGTCCTGCACCGCACCGCCCACCCACACCTGTCCGGTTGGGTCTCGGTCTAGACTCACCCGCCCTTCGCTCCCGATGGCGGTGCCTTGCACGGCCACATAGCTTTCGGGCAAGTAGCCCGCTCCCATCAACCATTGCGCCAGGCTGGCGTTCAAACTGCCGGTGACGGGGTCTTCGTCCATGCCCGCGGGCGCAGTGAAGGCGCGCACCTCAATGGTTGGCACGCTGTGGAATGCGCGGGCCTCTCGGTTCGACCTAGCGATCAGCGCTTGTGCGGTGGGGGGCTTAGGGTTGGCAGCATTATGGGCTGCCGCCACACCCACCATAACCCCAAAGGCTTTTAAAGCTCGGTGGTCTGGTTGCAGGGCTAGTACGGTCGCGGAACTGTCCAGCCACAGGCAACACCAAAGCGGCCCGTTGTTCAGCATTTGCGAGGCCAGCACTTGCTCGTGGGCCAAACCTAACGCGGCCAACACCTGTGCATACTGCTTGGACGTCAGGGACGCGGCCGTCAGCGACGGTGCGGCAAAGGCCAGGGTATGGTCCGCTGTTTTTTTGACCGTCACGAGGCCAACGGCGCTTTGTTGCACGACCACCTGGTCCTTCCGGCTTCTCCCTCCGCTTTTTAAAAAGGCATAGCAAGTGCCTAGCGTGGGGTGGCCAGCAAACGGCAACTCGCCGCCGGGGGTAAAAATGCGCACACGGTAGTCGGCTTCAGGATGGGTGGGGGTGAGCAAAAAAGTGGTTTCAGACAAGTGCGTCCAACGGGCAAAATCTTGCATTTGCGCGGTGCTTAAATCGTCGGCATCGTGGACTACAGCCAGGCCGTTGCCCTTGTAAGGTGTAGCGGTGAACACGTCGACTTGGGTGAACGGGCGTTGTTTCATCACTGAGGCTTTCAAATGCGCTTTAAACCAAAGTGGCCGCGTGTTCTGAAATGGCGTTTGCCAACATTTCCACGCCCCGTTTAATCTGGTCTTGGCTGGCGCTCACAAACGACAAACGCAGGGTGCTATGGTCGGCTTCACCGCTGTAGAAAGGGGCGCCCGGTACAAAGGCCACACCGTGGTTGACGGCCACAGGTAACAGGTCTACGGCGCGCATGGGCTTGTCGTTCACGGTGGGCAAGTTAACCCATAAAAACATCCCACCCAAGGGGGTGTTCCAGCGCACGCCAGCGGGCATGTGCTGGGCCAAAGTGGCCAACATCACGTCGCGTTGGTGGTGGTACAGCTGCCGAATTTTTGGAATGTGACGGTCTAAAAAGTCTCCCTTCATCACCTGCTCAATCACCCGCTGGTTAAAGCCTGGGCTGTGCAAATCACTGGCCTGCTTGGCCTGCAATAACTTGGGGAATACGGCGGGCGGTGCCACCAAAAAGCCCATTCGCATGCCAGGGGCCAACACCTTTGAAAACGATCCAAGATAGATGCTTTGCTCGGGCAATCGGGCGGTCAGGGACAAAGGGGGTGGCTTGTCAAACCACAGCTCGCCATAGGGGTTGTCCTCGACAATCGGCAAGCCGATTTTTTGGGCGGTGTTGACCAGTTCCACACGGCGTTCCTCAGACAGCGTACGGCCGGTGGGATTTTGGAAATTGGGCAGCACGTACAAAAAGCGGGCATCTCGGCCTTTGTCAGCCAAATCGCTGGGGCTTAATCCCTGCTCATCCGAGGCAATGCCTACAAAGCGCGGTTCCATAGGGGTAAAAGCTTGCAGCGCCCCCAAGTAGGTGGGGGTCTCAACGGCTACTGTGCTGCCCTCGTCAAGCAACACCTTGGCCACCAAATCCAGGCCCTGTTGGGAGCCCGTGGTGATCATTACCTGTGCCGGGTCTACGTCCCAAGGTAAAAACCCCGCAACCCGCTCACGCAGGGGGCCGTACCCTTCGCTCGCAGCGTATTGCAATGATGCCTGCGCAAAGGCCAAGCCCTCGGTTTTTAGCACGTGATGGCAGGCCGCATCAAAAGCGTCCACGTCAAAGGTTTGTACCGCGGGTAGCCCGCCCGCAAAGCTGATGATGCCGGGGCGCTCGGTGACCTTGAGAATTTCACGGATCACCGAGGGATTCATTTTGGCGGTGCGCCGGGCCAGTTGCCAAACGTTGTTTGGGCTGCTGCTAGGCATATTTTTTGAGGGATTAGCTTGAGTCATAAAAGTGAACGCGCAGGCGTTGATGGTTAAGAGTTGGATGAAGAAGATTTTGTCAAAGAATAGACGGGCATTTTGCGACCCAAAAAAACGGTGGCAATCACTGCCAATGCAAACAACACGGTGGTGGCGTCCAGAGCTTCGCCCAACAGCCAATGGGCAAACACCATCGCGATAAAGGGTTGCAACAACTGCACCTGGCTGACGCGCACCATGCCACCCCAGTGCAGGCCCCGGTACCAGGCAAAAAAACCTATCCACACCGAGAACAAGGACACATACACAAACCCCAACCAACTGGGTGTGGGTATGGGCTGATCTGGGGCAAAGTACCAAGCCACTGGCAGGGTGAGAGGCAGGCTCATCACCAGCATCCAGCAAATCACCTGCTCGGCCCCCAAGGACTGGGTGACCTGCCCGCCTTTTACATAACCCAAGGCGGCAAACAGCACTGCGCCCAACAACAACAGGTCGGCATGGCTTAAACGCCAAGACGCGGCACCCCCATGCAAGCCCATGTACACCATGACCAAAGCGGTGCCCGTGACGGCACACAGCCAAAAGCCTAAGCTGGGGCGTTGGCGTGTGACCCAACTCCCCATGACGGCGGTGGCCAGCGGCAAAATGCCCACCACCACTGCGGCGTGTACGGCCTCTACCTCACGCAGGGCTAGGCCCAAGCACAACGGGAAACCCACCACATTGCCAAGCGCGGCCACTCCCAAGGGACGCCATTCGTGGTCTGCCGGACGGGGGCTGCGCGTGACCCATAAATACACCACTGAAAGCACCCCCGCCACAGCAGCACGGCCAAAGGTCACAAACCAAGGCGATAGCAAAGGGGCTTCTTGCGTGCCCACGGCCAAGCGCGTCATGGGCAGGGTGGCGGCAAACATCACCACGCCCAGCAGGCCCAGCCACAGGCCCCAGCGGTGTTTTTGAGCGTCGTTCATGGGTGGTACTCGGCTAAAGGGGCGATGACAGCGGCGGCGCTAACACCAGAGGCCGCAGGCGCCGTTGGTACAGAGTACCCCACCAGCCATAGGCAAGTAAGTATCAGCACTAGGGCCATGGTGCGGTTAAACCAAAGCAAGCGCTTACCCTGGCCCAACCATTGGCGTAACAAGGCACCCACTAGGGCGTAGGTCAAGTTGCTAAAAAATGCGAAGCACAACATCACCGGCAGGGTAATGGCCAACCGCGCCAACCAATCCGGGCGGCCCGCTTGCCAACCTGCTACCACCGACAGGGCCAGCATCCACGCCTTGATGTTTAAAAACTGCAAGGCCACGCCCTGCAAAAACCCTACTTGTAGGCTTTTTTGGTCCGCCTGCGCCAAGGTACCAGATAGTGATAACTTGAGCGCCAGCCACAGCAGATAAGCAATGCCACCGTATTTAACCCCTTGGCCCAGCCAGGGTTGCTGTTGCATGACCGCGCCCAAGCCCAGGGCGCACAGGCCAAACAACAATCCCCAACCCACAGGCACCGACAACACAAAAGGCATGGCCCCGCGCAAGCCTTTATTGGCCGCCAAGGCAGTAGACAGCGTGGTGTTGGGCCCCGGCGTAAAGCTGGTGGCCAAACCCAACATTAACAGTGCAAAAAATTCAGAAGTACTCATGGTGTTCTTGGAACCCTCTGCAAAACTCCATGCGCGATCTGAGGCCCCGATAATGGCGCTCCACTGCGTTGGCTTTTTGGCTCATACCGCCCGGTATGAGCTGCAAAATCCGCCTTGTGGCGCATCCATTCTCGGGGCTCATATCCACGCAGCGAGTTTTGCAGAGGGTTCCTTGACAATGTAGACGAAAGATCAATACACTTGCAATACAGTTTTGCGATTCAGTTCATAAACTGTATTAGCTATTGCGGCAGGACAGAACCCGCCCAATGCGCGAACCCATCTTATCCCTCATGCCCAAAGAAGGGTCCATCATGTCAGAACTGGCCAGCCCAAGCGCACACCTTGTCAAATCGAGCGCCACGCCCTTGGCACAGCAATTGGCGGACCGCTTTGTGCAGCGTATCAAAGCGCATTTATTGGCACCGGGTAGCCGTCTGCCTTCGGTGCGCCAGTGTGCAGCGCAGCAACAGGTGAGCACCGCCACCGTCGTGGCCGCCTATGACCGTTTGGTTGCATTGGGTTATGTGGAGGCCCAGCGCAACCGGGGGTTTTATGTGCGCCCAGCGCAACACCCAGGGGTGCCACTTGCCAACGCACCCAGACCCCATGCAGCGCCTGTCACACCCGCCCAACGCTCTGCGCCGGTCAACGCCGGTGCCCTGATACGCGGCATGTTCCACCGCCTAAGCGACCAGCCCCAACCGGGGCTGGGGGTGTTCCCCTCTGATTGGTTGGACAACACTTTTTTGAGCACCGCCGTGCGCCAAGTGATGGCCCAAGGCGTGAATCGATTTTCTTATGAGTATGGCGAACCCCAAGGCGATACCGGTTTGCGCCGGGCCCTGGTGGGCAAGCTGGGTTTGCTCAACGTGACGGTGGGAGCCGATCAAATCATTACCACTGTGGGAGCAACACAGGCCTTGGACATTGTGAGCCGTACCGTGCTGCGCCCGGGTGATGCGGTGATGGTGGAGGAGCCCGGTTGGGCGATTGAGTTTGCCCGCTTGACGGCCCTGGGCATGCGCATCCTGCCCGTGCCGCGCGATGCCAACGGCCCCAATTTGCAGGTGATCGCCAACTACTGCGCCAACGACCAGCCCAAACTGTACGTGAGTGTGAGTGTGCTTCACAACCCCACGGGTTATTGCCTGTCGCCCTCATCGGCCTATGGTGTGCTCAAACTGGCCCATGCACACCAGTTTTGGATTGTGGAGGACGACACCTACAGCCACCTGGCCCCCGACCACGCCACCCGCCTGTGCGCCCTTGATGGCCTTGAACGCACCATTTACATCGGGGGTTTTGCCAAGGTACTGGCCCCCAATTGGCGTGTGGGCTATTTGGCCGCACCCGACGCGCTGCGCGAGGCCTTGCTAGAAACCAAACTGCTCACCACCTTGACCACCCCGGCTTTTTTTGAAAAGAGTTTGGCCCTGTGCATAGAACAAGGCCACCTGCGCCGCCACGCCGACCGGCTGCGTGCGCGCTTAGCGCAGGCCCGCCACCAAAGCGTTAAATTAGCGCTGGCCCACGGCTGCACCTTTGCCGCAGAGCCGTCGGGGCTGTTTGGCTGGGTGGATACGGGCGTGGACACCGACGCCCTTTCGCAACACCTGTTTGACAGGGGTTACCTGATTGCCCCGGGCGCCTTGTTCCATGCCAACCGTGTGCCCTCTACGCTAATGCGCATTAATTTTGCGACCACCCAACAACCGGCGTTTTGGAAGGTGTTTGGGGAGTTGGTGAAGGCCGCCTAAAGCGATAAAACCCCGTTCCACCGACCCTGCAAAACCAGACGCAGTGCGGTAAACCGGACAGACTTTGTACCGTTCACCTCTCGCCCGGCCTGGGCAGAAACGGTAACGTAGGGGCTGGGTTGCCAACCCACCGTAACCGTATCGCGGCGAACGGGTGCGCTGTTTTGCAGCCCTGCTTCTTGCACCAACAGGCTGGCACCGGCGCCGTCAAGACTGAGGCGGGCTTGGATGCGCTCGGTGCGCAGGCCCACGCGCCAATCACCAACGGGTTCCCAGGACACTTGCAACCACCCTCCTTGGTAATCGCCTGCGTGTTGAGCCAGACCATTGACCGAACGCAGCGTGCCTTGGTCGCTGCGCAAAGCGTAAGCACCTTGCACCGTCAAAGGCCAGTCATGACTTTGCCATTGAAGGCTGCCCCCCACGACACGGGTGCGACCAGAAAAACACAACACCTGCGCCTGCAATGTCTCACACGAGGGCGCGTTGTGCGTGTGTCCGCCCAGGTTGCCCTGCGTTAACGCGCCGCGCCCGTCTGCCTGAAAGCCCACCGCAAAGAGATCACCACGCCAATCACCACGGGTCGCCCCCAGATGCAAGGAGGGTGCCGCGTTGGCGGACGGGCTACCCGGAAACACACGCCCGCGCCAGAGCCCCACATCCAGATGGGTAGCCCAACCCTGCCAGTCGCGTTTAACGCCGACCTGTACCCCATCGTCTTGCCAATTGCCATCCCACGCCAGGCGCTTCATCAAGGGCATCAGGGTGTAGTCATCCATATGCCCCGCCGGGGTCAGCACCGGTCCTAGTTCGGGGTGGGTGCGACCCAGTTGGAAAGACATCGTCGTGCCACCCGATTGCGGGGGCAACTCAAAGCGTACCCAAGCGGCCTCTACGTGAGCCGTATCGGCATCGTGTTGCCCCACGGCAGAATAGACCGACCATTGGGAGTTGAAGCGCCACCCGGCCGCCAAAACCCCGTGCTCTAGGCGAGAGGCCCGTCGGTCTACCCCCGCATCTCCGTGCAACAGGTAACCATCCAAGCGCTGAGAGGGTAGCGTTTGATCTGCCTTGACATCGCTGGCGGCCACGGACGCTGCCAAATGCAAACCCTCGGAGGAGAGCGGGTCGTTGCCTTCGTGAGCCAGCGTAGGCACCGCCTGCGACGCAAGGCATAGCATCAGTAGGGCTCGCTCAGGTCTAAGGTGCCGTAAACGGATTGGCAAATTTTGGATTGGTAAGGAATTCATGATCGGTCAAGGTTTTAAGAAAGGCCACCAGATCGGCTTTGTCCTGTTCGCTTAGGTCAATACGCGAGATGAGGTCACTTTTGTTGGGATTCAGACGCCCATCACCCGCGTTGGGGCCACTGGTGATGTTGCGCCCGCCGGCGGCATAAAAGTCCAAAACTTGCGCCAATGTAGCGATAGAGCCATCGTGCATATATGGAGCGGTCAGCTCTACATTACGTAAACTTTGCGCTCTGAATTTGCCGCGATCTTGCGGTTTACCAGTGAACTCAAACAGTCCTTGGTTACCCGCAGGGAACGCGCCCGTGCCGTTGATGTTGTAGAGTCCGGTGTTGTGGAACGGCGTGTCCAACACCTGTGTAGACGAATGCACGACCTGATCGTTGAAGTTGAAACCCCCATGACAATGAAAGCATTCAGCCTTTTCGCTATTAAACAAGTTGAGTCCGCGCAGTTCGTTGGTCGATAACGCGGCCTTGCCTTGCAGGTATTGGTCGTAACGACTGTTGCCTGAAATCAGGGTGCGCTGAAAGGCCGCGATTGCGCGCGTAATGTTGCCCCAGGTAATCAATGGGCTTGCATTTGGAAATGCGGTGCCAAACATTCGCACATAAGGTGCATCTGTTTGTACACGCGCCAGTACCTCGTTGACGTTGCTGTCGTTCAAACCCATTTCTACGGGGGCTTCACCAAACAATGGCACCTGTGCCTGTGCCTCCAAGCTGAGCAATGACGGATTGGCCCAAGTGAGCGTGGTGTTGTAAACCACATTGGCCAAGCCCTGCGCGTTGCGCGGGTGGTGCGCGCCCGTAGACCCCAGCGCTACCGTTCGCCCATCCGTAAATGCTTTGTCTTGATGGTGGCAACTGGCACAGGCCTGCGTACCGTTACCCGACAAACGGCGGTCATAAAACAAGAAACGCCCCAACTCAACTTTGGCGTCGCTCATGGGGTTGTCGTTGGGCACTCGCGGTGGGGGGAACTTGGCGGGCAAAGCCCACGCCCATTGGCCCTGCGTAGGGTCATTGACACTTAGGGTATTGCCACCGCAACCCCACAGCAACAGCACCGCTGTCGCTGCAAGGCCCAGCAACGCATGAGAGGTGCGTTGCCCTAACTTCATTGGCTGATAACCTTAAAGACGCTTTGTGCCGGACTGGTGCCCAGCGTCACGCCCTGTGTCAAATCGAGTCCCAAAGCATTGAAAATCGCTTGGCATTCAGGGTCGGTATTACCGGACATACACCCGGTTGGCCCACCACCGTTGACCGTCACATCGTTGCCCGCCAGCAGTGCTTTCACATCCACTGCCACCTTTTGGGTACTAGGATTGAAGCTGGCAAAGCTCAACTCAACGCGATTTGGCCTAGCGCAGGCATCTACCAGACCAGCCGATGGATTGCTTCCCGTACAACCCGTAGAACCCAGGTGCACGTTAAAGACGGGGGCGGTCCAGGCGGCGTTAGTAGCTTCAATTTTGGCAAACTTGCGGCCACTGGCCCAACTCCAGGCCATACCGGGGTGCACCGCGTTATTGACCACTTTTGGCGTCACACTCACATCGGCTGATTGATCAGTATGGTTGAGCGAGAAGGGTACACCCAAGGTCATCGCGATGCCGGTGTAGTCGCCAGCGGGTACGGTCCCCTGAATGCTGGTGTTCATTGCCGTGGTGCCCGCGCAAGACCCTGTTTTGTCCTCTAGATCGATCAAGGTCACAGTGTCCGAACCCTTGGTGGCGTTGAAGTCGTCAGTGGCGCTAAGTGTGAGGGGCACCTTGCCGCCGTCGGCTTTGACCAGCTTGACGTTTGAAATGTAAAACCGCAGATCAGAAAGAGTTCCCTGCGCGCTGCTGGTGCCCAAACCCGTTAAGGTGGAAGCGCAGGAGATGGGGTCGCTACCCGCAACAGCGGCAAATTTAATGACCACCGATTTTGGGCCATCGTCACCACCCCCACAGGCGGTCAAAACCAACAGGGATGATAGGGCCGCCGTGCAGCCCATAAGAATTTTTTTGTACATGGTTGTTCCTTGATATGAACGAAGAAAGAATGGACCAATGGATGAAACGGTGCCTACGGCAGTTCATTGGCCAAATGATGTTGCTACATGCCTTTGCAATGGCGCACGCAGGTGATCAGACTGCCCTAGGGAATCTCGGTAAAAACACAGGGCCTAAGCCCACGTGCGCGCAAAGGCAGAGGTCAGATCAAGGAAGGGGGGCCACGAGGCGGCAGTGGCGGGGCCGCAACGGCGGTGATGCGGGCCACCACCCGGAAAACCGGCGCAAGAGTCGCTGGCAAGCGACTTTCTAACCGAGGTGTGACCAATGCGGGCGGCGGCAACACCGTCGCGCACAGGGGGCAGTCCATGCTACTGGCAAATTGCGGCTGCCCGTCCGAGCCGCCCATATCCACCAGTTTTAGGCTGCCTGCACCGGTACAGACCACTTGCAGGTTGCTGGGCGTGACCGCGGCTGACACAACGCCCGCGCCAATGAACAGCACAAACCACACCAGCACCAGCTGGGCGATGCGTTTGGAACTGCGTAAAGTGTGCATGTGGAGCGAAGCGAGTGAGTCGTCAACAACCGTTGGAGGGAAAAGTATAAGGCACTGGCGACCCAGCCCAAGCCAAAAGCACCTACGTCGCGTGATCGTATTAGGTCAGCCCGTTCAGCGCCCGCGCCGCCGCCAAGGTTTGTTCCACCACGCCTTGCACTTGGCGTTTGGCATCGGGGCTGACCAGTTGCCCGGCTTCGTCAAAGGCACTGCCCGCACCGCCTAGGGCATAGCGCTTGGGTGCCACCCAGCATTGCAGTTGCAGCAGCAAGGTAGCCAGATGACCCAACGAGCGCAAACCGCCCAAACCACCGGGCGACGCGCTCAAAAGGCCCACCACCTTGCCCTCAAAGGCCTTGGTGCCACTGCCCCAGATGGGGTGGCCTTTGATGGGGCTGGACACCCAATCCAAGGTGTTTTTAAGCAGGGCGGTGTAGGAGCCGTTGTACTCGGGCGAGCAAATAACCCACGCGGGGTGTGCGTCAAAAATCTCTTTGAGCCTAACCACATCCTCTGGCCTGGCCGTTGCCTCTAAATCGCCGTTGTACAGGGGCACTGCAAACTGGGCAAGGTCCAGCAAGGTGACTTCGGCCCCCAGTTCGGCCCCCATCGCGGCCGCTTGCGCCGCCAGTTTGCGGTTCAAGGATTGGTTGCGGGTGCTGCCCGCTAAGACGAGAAGTTTCATAAGGTTGATGGGTCAAAAGGGTTCAAATAAGAAGAGTTGGCGATTATGAACGGACTTGCCCGCCATTTGAATAGTGCAGGTGCCCGTCACTGAGGCGGCCCCAATGCACACGCAAATAATCAGCCCAATAGCTGGACGCGGTTTGCCACGGCGCGCGGTCGCCTTGTTTGGGCAGCAGGGATTGGCTGCGGGCCACATAGCCGCTACTGAGAGGCATCATGGACATGGGTTGAACCCTTGCGTCTGCATGGGGCACTACTGTGGAATACTGGTTGCGCCGCATGTGGTTCAACAGGCGGCATACATAGTTGGCCGTTAGGTCGGCCTTTAAGGTCCACGAGGCGTTGGCATAGCCAAAGGTCATGGCAAAGTTGGGCAGGCCTGAGAGCATCATGCCTTTGTAGGCCAAGGTTTGGCTCAGGTCCACCGCCTGCCCATCCACCCTGAAGGCAATATCAGCCAAGGCATTGAGTTGCAAGCCGGTGGCGGTGACCACGATGTCGGCGCTCAGGTGTTGCCCACTGGCCAACACCATGCCATCGGGTACAAAGTGGGCAATGGTGTCGGTCACTACACTGGCCCGGCCGCTGCGAATGGCCTGAAACAAATCGCCCCCTGGCACCGCGCACAGGCGTTGGTCCCATGGCTTGTAGTGGGGTGTAAAGTGGTCCGCCACGGCCTTGGCATCGCCCAATTGTTGTTGCACCCCTTTAAGCAGCCATCGCTTAAGTGATTCGGGTTGGCGGCGCGACCACCGGTACACCATGCTGCCCATGGCAATGTTTTTGTAGCGAATGGCCCGTGCCACCCAGGCTGCTGGCAAACGCCCCATCAAGTGCTTGGCCCAGGGGTCAGTGGCAGGCATTGCCACCATGTAGGTGGGCGAGCGCTGTAGCAGCATGACGTGCACCGCAGCGCCACTGGCACCCAGTGTTCCCCACTGCCTTGCATGGCCCGGTAAAGCCATGGCGGGCACCAAGGTCACGGCAGTGGCACCACTGCCGATCACCACCACCCGCTTCCCAGAATAATCCAGGTCTTGGGGCCAAAACTGGGGATGCACCCATTGGCCTTTAAATTGGTCTTGCCCCTCCCAAGTGGGTTGGTGGGCTTGGGCATAGCTGTAATAACCCCCACACATCCACAAAAACCGCGTTTGCACGGTGGTGCAAGAGCCATCTTGCAGGTGTTCGATTTCAATGCGCCACAGTGCGGCCTGGCTGTCCCATTGGGCGGCTTTTACCTTTTGCCCATAGCGGATGTGCCCACTCACACCGGTCTCGCTGGCCACCTGGTTTAAATAGCGCAAGATGGAAGGCCCATCGGCAATCGATTTCTTTTCGGTCCAGGGCCTGAACGGAAAACCCAAGGTGAACATATCGGAGTCAGAGCGCACACCGGGGTAACGAAACAAGTCCCATGTACCACCCAAGGCTTGGCGCGATTCAAGGATCGCCCAGCGCAAATTGGGGCAACGGCTTTGCAAGCGACGCGCAGCACCAATCCCCGACAGACCCGCGCCCACAATCAGCACATCCCACACGAGCGGGTCAGCGTTGATGCAGTCAGCAGCGTTCTGATCCTGGCCCTTTGTCGATGGGTTCATGTGTGTCGATCCCCCTCAGGTGCTTTTCTCTTGCTGCATGGTCCACATACCCGCGTACACCGCGCCCTTGGCCAATAGCTGCTCGTGGGTGCCGCGCTCCACAATGCGCCCGGCTTGCATTACCAAAATCTCGTGGGCATCTATCACCGTGGACAAACGATGGGCGATCACCAGGGTGGTCTTGTTGGTCGACACATCTTGCAACTGGGCCTGAATGGCCTTCTCGTTGGCCGAATCCAAAGCCGAGGTGGCTTCGTCAAAGATCATGATGGGCGGATTTTTGAGCAATGTGCGGGCAATCGCCACGCGCTGCTTTTCACCACCCGACAATTTAAGACCCCGCTCGCCCACACGGGTGGCGTAGCCCTCGGGTGTAGAGGCAATAAAGGTGTGAATGCGGGCCGCTTGGGCCGCTTCTTCAATCTCGGTCTGGCTGGCATCAGGTCTGCCATAGGCGATGTTGTAGGCCACCGTATCGTTAAAGAGCACCGTGTCTTGCGGGACGATGCCAATGGCGCGGCGCAAGGACTGTTGGGTGATGTCTTGAATGGCTTGGCCGTCAATCAAAATCTGCCCGTCTTGCACGTCGTAAAACCGGTACAACAGGCGCGACAGGGTGGATTTGCCCGCCCCAGACGGCCCCACCACGGCAACGGTTTTGCCAGGCGGAATGTCAAAGCTCACCCCTTGCAAAATAGGTCGGTTGGCCTCGTAGGCAAAGCTCACGTTGTCAAAGCGCACGGCGGGCGGGCGGTGTGCTTGCAGCATCAAGTCAGGGGCACCCGGCGGGTCGGCGATCTCGCGCTCTTTCTCAAGCAGGGTGAACATTTTTTCCAGGTCGGTCAGGCTTTGCTTGATCTCGCGGTACAGCACGCCCAAAAATCCCAGGGGGATGTACAACTGAATCATGAAGGCGTTCACCATCACCAAATCGCCCAGCGTCATGCGCCCGTCCACCACCCCCTGTGTGGCCCGCCACAGCATGGCCACCAAACTGAGCGCGATGATGAGTTGCTGGCCGGTATTGAGCAGGCTTAAGGTGCTTTGGCTTTTGAGCGCGGCCTTGCGATAACTCTCTAAATTCTTGTCGTAGCGCTGGGCCTCAAACTCTTCGTTGTTAAAGTATTTAACGGTTTCGTAATTGAGCAGGGCATCGATGGCGCGGCTGTGCGAGGTGGAGTCCAGTTCGTTCATTTCTTTTCTGAACTGCGTTCGCCAATTGGTAACGATAACGGTAAACGTCACGTAAAAGAACAAGGCAATTAGGGTGATAAACGCAAACCACACGTCGTACTTGACGGCCAGCAGCGTGAGCACCAGTGTGACCTCTATCAGCGTGGGCACAATGCTGTAGAGCGAATACGAAATCAGGTTGTTGACGGCCCGTGTGCCGCGCTCAATATCACGCGTCATGCCCCCCGTTTGGCGCTCCAGATGAAAGCGCAGGCTGAGGTTGTGCAGGTGCCTGAATACTTCCAACGAAATAGAGCGTGAGGCCCCCTCGGTGGCCTTGGCAAACACCAGTTCACGCAGCTCAGTAAAGACCGACGTGGATAGACGCAAAAGGCCATAGGCCACCAATAAACCCAGTGGCACCACCAACAGGGCCGTTGCACTGCCCATAGGGATGCTCATGGCATCAATCAACTGTTTGAGCAACAAGGGCACGCCCACGTTGGCCAACTTGGCGGCCACCATAAAGCTTAGCGCCGCAATCACCCTCCATTTGTAGCGCCACAGGTAGGGAAACAGGCGTTTTAAGGTCTGGACATCCGAGCGCTCTTTTTGTGTTGTGCTGTTGGCAGGGGGTGAGTTGTCGTGACGACCGCGCATGGCAATAAATCTCGGGTTAACAATACAGATTCAAAACGCATCCCCGTTTTTGCGGAAAAACAGCCATTGCCCACCTTCTACCCGGGCCATCAGGTCGGCCTCGGGGTAGGTGGCGGTGTCGCCATCGGTGCGGTCACCCACCTCTAGCACCACCACTGGTTCGGTTGATTCATTAATCAACCGATGGGCATTACCCGTGCCCGCCTTAAATCCTGCACACATGCCTGGCGCAAGCAAGGTCAAGCCTTCATCGGTCTCCAAGGTGGGTGTGCCCGAGATCACATAAATAAACTCGTCTTGCAACTGGTGTGCATGTCGAATCGATGACGCGGCCCCAGGTGCCAGTGTGGTCAGGTTAACGCCAAAATGGGTTAGCCCAAACAAATCGCCCAGCGGGCGCTTGCTACGCCCAGCCAGCAAAGACTGCAACATTTCCAACACCACGGGCGGGTAGTTGGATGGCTTGGTACGCAGCGGCGCCTGGTCGGCCATGATGGCTGTGGGATGGGGGTTCATACGCATTCTCCTTGACACCTCATTATCAGGGCAGGACGTGGCCCCTGAAGCGGCCCGTGGCCCACACGATGGCACAATCACCGTTACATCACTCAGGTCATCACTATGTCCAACAATTCATCAGCCCCCGTCAACCTGCCCACCGACATGGAACTGGTGCTTAAAGTCATCCCCATGCCCGCAGACTGCAATGCCAATGGCGATATTTTTGGGGGTTGGGTGATGGCCCAGGTGGACTTGGCCGGCTCGGTGCTACCGGCCCGCTACGCCAAAGGCCGCATGGCCACTGTGGCGGTGAATGAATTCATCTTTAAACAACCCGTGCGGCTGGGCGACATTTTGTCGTTCTTCTCTCGCGTGATTAAAGTGGGGCGCACGTCCATCACCGTCAAGGTAGAGGTGTTTGCCGAGCGCTTTAGGGCCCAAGGCCAATACATCAAGGTAACAGAGGCCCAACTGGTGTATGTGGCCATTGATGACCAGGGCAAACCACGGGTGCTAGAGTTATAGCTTAAGTCCGTGGCCGTTCAACCAGTCTCCTATTGAGGCAACAAAGCCCATAGCGGCACCGCCTCTATGCCGTCGGCCAACTGGAATCGCTGGTCACCGGCGTACACCACGTAAAGCGCATCCAACTTCAAATCGTCCATGGCAATCCGCATGGAACGGGTCACCATCGGCGTGTCGGTGCGTTTGAATTCCACGCCTACCCGTGAACCACCCTGCAATAGGAGCAAATCGAGTTCAGCACCTTGATGCGTAGCCCAAAAATAGGCCTCGTCGGGTTTTGCCATACGCAGTACCTGCTCCATGGCAAAGCCCTCCCAACTGGCACCACACAAAGGATGGTTCCAGAGGTCATTAAAAGATTCCAAGCCTAAAAGCGAATGCAGGAGACCGCTGTCTCGCAAGTAAATTTTGGGAGCCTTGACTTGCCGTTTCCCCAGATTCTGGTACCAAGGCTGTAGCTGTCGCACCATGAAAGTGTCGGTTAAATGGTCCAAGTACCGACGCACCGTGGACTCGTTCACCCCCATCGCGCGCGCGGGTTCAGCTGCGTTCCAAGTTTGTCCGTGGTAATGGCACAGCATGCGCCAAAACCGCAGCATGGCCGTTGCGCTAACTTGCAAACCTAATTGCGGCAAATCGCGTTGCAAATAAGACTGGATACTGGCCCGTCGCCAATCAGCACTCAAAACATCACTGGGGGCGGTATACGAAAGCGGAAAGCCGCCACGCAACCACAGTCGTTCCCACGACAAGCGTTGGTCCTTGACTTCATCAATGCCCAAGCCGCTCACCTCTATGGTCTTAACGCGACCCAGTAGAGATTCCGTGGACTGCCGTAACAACGCGGGCGCGGCGCTACCCAGCAACAGGTACTGGCCGGGCTGGCGGATTTTGTGTGGCCTGTCCATCAATACGCGCAAGGTCTCAAACAATTTTGGGTGGTGTTGCACCTCATCGATCACCACCAAACCCTCTAGTGCGCTCAAGGCCATCACTGGGTTGGCCAAACGCGCGGCATCGCGGGGGTCTTCGAGGTCGAAGTAATGGATGTTTTGCCGCTTTGAAAATTGCCTTGCCAGTGTGGTTTTTCCGACTTGCCTTGGGCCAATTAATACAACGCCGCGCCAAAAAGACAACGCGCTTTGCATCTCATCGAGCAAGTTTGAGCGGAAAATTAAGGGGTTTGTATTTGATTGCATGCTTGCTAATTTACCATGAAAATCCCGCTTTTAATACGGGAATTTCATGGTATATCTTGTAACGGATTAACCTATCCAACCAGCTAGTTGGCTACAAACCACCCATTAGCAAGGCCGTCATCGTCGCATCCTCAATCGGCGGGTAGCGCTTAGGATCCATCAGGTTGTAATGCCACCATTCGCGCGGGTGGTGCACCCAAGCGCTAATGGCCATTAACCCGGCCAGTCGGGCGCGGTTGGCTTGGGCCTCTGGCGGCACGTCGGTGCAACCATGCCACGACAAGGGGTTGAGGGTGTCAAACGGTGTGCCCATGTCCAGCGCTTGGCCCTGTGCGTCGGTAAGGGTTAAATCCACCGCCACACCCCGTGCGTGCATAGAGCCTACCCTAGGGTCGGCCACATAGTTGGGGTCGGGCACCGCCTGCCACAGCCGCCATTGCGCCGCCAGCGGGCGGTAGGCATCAAACACCCGCAAACCCAAGCCTTGGGCCTGGGCCAAATCGGCCGCACGCATTAAAGCCGCATGGGCATCGGGGTGTAGCAGCGCCACCGCCTTGTCGTAAATCACCTGCCCGGTAAAGTTGTCCGCCGTGGCGTAGCGCAAATCAAGGGTGATGGCGGGGTGGGCGATTGCAAGCAAAGGCATAAAGGGCCCGCGCTATCGCCTTACAGCTTAGAAAAATCCGGTGCGCGCTTTTGCATAAACGCACCAAAGGCTTCTTTGGCCGCAGGTTCACTCAGCATACGCCCAAAAATGGCCGCTTCTTCAAAAATGCGCTCTTGCACGGCCTTTTGCTGGTGGCCTTTGAGCAGACCCTTGGTGGCGATCAAAGCACTTTGGGGTTTGGCAGCCAGCTTGACCGCCATGCGCCTAGCCGTGTCGTTGGCTTCTGTAGGCGGCACAATGCGATTGACCAAGCCCACCTCTAGGGCGGCTTCGGCGTAAAACGGTTCTCCTAGCAGCAAGGCCTCGGCGGCGCGGTGGTAACCCATCATTTGCGGCACCAACAGACTTGAGGCCGCCTCTGGGCACAGGCCCAGGTTCACAAACGGCATGGCAAAAGCGGCGTTGTCCCCCGCAACCACCAAATCGCAATGAAACAGCATGGTGGTGCCAATGCCCACGGCGGGGCCGCACACTGCCGCCACAATGGGTTTAGGGAAGCTGGCGATGGCACGCAAAAACCTAAACACAGGCGCATCGGTATCGGATGGTGGCAGGTTTAAAAAGTCGGCAATGTCGTTGCCCGCGCTGTACACCATTTCATGCCCTTGGAACACCACTACACGGCAATCTGGGTTGTCTTTGGCCTGCACCAACGCATCGGCCATGCTGGCGTACATGGCTCGGGTAAAGGAGTTCTTTTTGTCCACCCGGTTAAAGGTGATGGTCAAAATGCCTTCGGACAGGTCGGTCTGGATGGGGTTGGCGGCGGTAGTAGCAGATTCAGTCATGACGAGAGGCCTTTTGTGAGTAGGTTGAAAGGTAAGGCTATGACAAGTAGGTCAGAAATTGGCCTTAATGTTCGCCCAATTTGAGGTCGCGATAAAAGTTTTCGTGGGATCCAACCATGAGTAACTTGAGGGAAGTTTCGTCCAAAACTCGGTAGACCAACAAGCAGGTGAGTTGGCCCATCCGAAACTTGTACACCTGAACGCCGACCAAGTCGCCCACTTTGGTCGCACCCACCTCAGGCTGGCTGGCAATGGCCTGTACAGCCAAGTCAAGCGCGACTTTTTGTTGCGGATGCAGTTTCTTGACCGCACGGGCAAATGTGGGTGTAACGAGGAGGCGCATTAGCCAAACTGGTACTCGCCCACCGCCTCTTCCTGGTCCGCGATCAGAATGTCACGGATAAGGCTGAACGAGAGATCGGGGTTTTCAGTGGCGATTTTGCCAATACGCGTCCAATATTCGATTTGCTTGGGCACCGAGCGATGCTCAATCGAGCCGTAGCGTCTAGCAACCTCGACCAAGGGTTCAGGTAATTTGACATTGACAGACATTTCTTACTCCTCTCAGAAGGATCCATTATGGTCCATATTGGGAAATAAAGGAACCTTTTAGCAAGGTCCCTTTTCTTTGTGCTGAGAACGCAATGGCCGATGAGTTTCGTAGCCCGCACGCAACTAGAATTTGTCGGTATGCCGTCTTCGGTAATAACCGTTTTTGCGAAGTACTAGAACCCATCACGAACATCTTGGGGTTTGTCCCAAGATTGTGGATGCTCTGTATGGGGTAAGGTCTCAGGAAGTCAAGTCCCAATTTTGCTGCAAATTCAGTTCAACAGATCAAGCCGTATTCCTTTGAATTTGGTTTGAATTTAACCCACGGCGCTCAGGCTATAAGTACGCCCTGCAGGGCTAACTTCTAGCGCCGCACGTTGCCCCACGCTGGCCTCACGCCACTCCCAATAATCTTGCATATCTAGGT
>JBEIEP010000006.1:0-100534 GCA_040382935.1 Burkholderiaceae bacterium | reverse complement strand
GGCGGCTTGGATGCGGGCCAATCCCTTGGGGCCGCTAGAAGAAGAGGTCATTCTGGTCCAGAGCAATGGCATGGCCGAGTGGGTCAAGATGCAGTTGGCCCAGCACCTTGGCGTGTGCGCGGCCACGCGGGTGGAGTTGCCGGCACGGTTTATGTGGCGCACCTACCGGCAGGTGTTGGGCAAGGCGGCGGTGCCCCAACGCGTGCCCTTGGACAGGGCCTCTATGGTGTGGCGCTTAATGGGTTGTTTGCCCCGTCTTGCAGACCAGCCCCCATTTGCACCGCTGACCCCCTTTGTGGTGGGCCAGAGCGCGGCTATGGCGTATGACTTGAGTCGCCGCCTGGCCGATGTGTTGGACCAGTACCAGGTGTACCGGGCCGATTGGCTGGCCGATTGGCGTGAAGGCCAAGACCGGTTGAAGCAGGCCAACGGGCATACCCAGCCTTTGACGGCAGACCAGCAATGGCAGGCCCACCTTTGGCGCAATCTGCTACAAGATTTGGCCCCGGACCAAGCAATGGCGGTGCGCCCGTTTTTGCACCAGCAAGTGGTGGAACGCTTGCAATCGGGCGCTGCATTAAAGTCGCCAGTGGCACGGCGCGTGGTGGTGTTTGGCATGACGCATTTGCCGCTGCCGGTGTTGGAACTGCTGGCGGCTGTGGCCACCCGTAGCCAGGTGCTAATGGCCCTTCCCAATCCCTGCCGCTACCACTGGGCCGACATCATTGACGGGCGTGAGTTGCACTGGCAAACCCAACGTCGCCAGCCCTTAAAAAACGATGTGGATTTAGCGGCCTTGCCGCTGGCCGCGCTGCACGCCCACGGCCATCCGCTATTGGCCGCCTGGGGCCAACAGGGCCGTGACTTTGTTCGGCAAACCGATGCCTTTGAAGAGCAATTGGCGCATCGCACGGGGCAAGCCATTGAACGCATCGATTTGTTTGTGGACAACCCCACCAGCCCATCACCTTTGTTGTGGCAGATACAAAACCACATTTTGAACTTGGAGCCACTGGCCGAGCATACGCACCCTAAGCGCGACCCCACTGATCGTTCAGTGGTGTTCCAGGTGGCCCATAGCCCCGTGCGCGAGTTGGAAATTTTGCAAGACCATTTGCTCGATTTACTGGCCCATGGGGCAGGGGTGGCGGGGGCGACTGGGGTGGCAGCGATAGAACCCAAAGACATAGTTGTAATGGTGCCGCAGATCGAGCGTTTTGCACCCGCGATTGAGGCGGTGTTTGGCCAGTACGGCAAAAGCGATGCGCGCTTCATTCCGTTTGCCATTGCGGATTTAAGCACCAAGGGCAGCAGCCCCTTGGTGTCGGCGCTGGAAGGCTTGCTGCAACTGCCCACCAGCCGGTTTACCTTGGCTGAACTGCGTCTGTTGATAGAAACCCCTGCCGTGGCCCAAAGGTTTGGTTGGGACGAATATGCTGTAGAACGCTTGATGGCGTGGTGTGCTGGGGCACAGGGGCGTTGGGGTTTGGACGGTGCACACCGAGACCAGTTGGGCTTGGGCGAATGCGGCGACACCAACACCTTGGTGTTTGCATTGAGACGCATGTTGATGGGGTACGCCCAAGGCGATGTGCAGCTTGGTGGGCAGGGCGAGGATCAATGGGCAGAGGTGGGCGCAGACTTGGCATTGGGTGGCATTGAACCCTATGGTGAAGTGGGTGGCTTGGACGCGCAATGCGTAGGGGGCCTTAGTGACCTGCTGGACGAGTTGTTGGCCTGGACGGCCACGGCCCAAACCCCTGCCAACCCAGAGGACTGGGCGGTGCGGTTGCGCCAACTGATGGCGGCCCTGTTTGAGGAGCGAGACATTCAAGACCAGCAAACCGTGATGGCCCTAGAGCAGGCCCTGGTGGACTGGTTGCAGGCCTGTGAAGACGCCGGATTCGATCAAGCCTTGCCCTTGGGGGTGGTGCGTAACGCTTGGTTGGAGGGTTTGGATTCTCCGCATTTGTCCAAGCGCTTTAAAGCCACCGGCGTGACCTTTTGCAATTTGATGCCCATGCGGGCCATTCCCTTTGAGGTGGTGTGCTTGTTGGGCATGAACGATGGTGATTTCCCAAGGCGCAGCACCCACAACGATTTTGATTTGATGGGTGTGGCTGGGCAGTTTAGGCCGGGGGACCGCTCGCGCCAAGACGACGACCGCCAACTGGTGCTAGAGGCCATTTTGTCGGCGCGGCAGGTGTTGTATGTGAGCTGGGTGGGCAAAAGCGTGCGCGACAATACGCCGCAACCGCCATCGGTGTTGGTGGCGCAATTGCGTGATTACGTGGCCGCCGGGTGGTCAAAGGATTGGCTAGATGCCATCACCACCGAACACCCCTTGCAACCCTTTAGTCGTCTCTATTTTGAGGAAAACGCCACCCTGCACAGCTACGCACGGGAGTGGCGCGTGGCGCATCAAGCCCCCACGCTGGCCACCCTCACCAACCCGCTGGCCGATGTGGCGATGCACGATGCAGAGCCAGGCACCGACATGCTGGACCCCAGTGCAGAGCAACTGGTGGCGTTTTACAAACACCCGGCCAGGGCCTACTTCAAAGCCTATCTGGGTGTGGTATTTGCCTTGGATGCACAGGGCGACGACCCTGACGAACGCTTTGTGCTGGCAGGGCTGGACCATTTCCAATTGGTGCAGACTGTTTTGGACCGACTGGCCTCGTACACGGGTGGCGCAATCACCGAAGGGGATGCGGATGGATTGGCGGTTAGGCAGCACTATGAGCAGGCGGTACAGCAGGCCATGGCGCGGTGCCAGCGTGAGGGGCTGTTGCCCTTAGGGGCACCTGGCCAGCAGGCTGGGCAAGCGCTGGGCGATGAGTTACTGCCCCCGTTGGTGGCCTGGCACGGGCATAGCCAATTGGCCGCGAAGCAGTTCCCAGAGCGCAAGGTGCGCTGCGTGGCCAACCGTTGGCGCGAAAAGGGCAAGACTTCGCCCTACCGCCTCAAGCATTTTTTAGAACCCTGGGTACACAGTTTGCTTGCCGGTGCCACCCAACAAGCCTTTGACTGGGTGGTGGTTGGCTTGGATGGCACTTTGCATGCCAGTGCTTGGCCGCAAGCGCGTTGTGAGGCCGTTCTGCAATCCTTGATTACGCTTTGGCATAAGGGCCAAAGCCAAGCCCTGCCGCTGCCACTTAAAACCGCCACCGCTGTGGTACTGGGCAAAAAGGAAGTGGCAGAGGTGTACGAGGGCGGTTTTGCCCTAGAGGGTGAATGCACCGACCTGTATTGGCAGCGGTGCTTTCCGGACTTTGCCGGGCTGTGCCAAGATGGGCAGTTGGAGTCCTTGGCCCCCCAGGTGTACGGGCAATTGTTGGCCTGGATAGACGATTGCGTGACTTTAGCGCCGCATGAGCCGATAGGGGTGGCGCCGGAGCAAGACGCGGGGGTAGACGCATGAGCCATTTGCTAGACCCCCTGTGCTTGCCGCTGTGGGGCAGTCGCCTAATTGAGGCCAGTGCGGGCACCGGCAAAACCTGGACCATTGCCGCGCTGTATCTGCGTTTGGTACTGGGTCCACCCCCAGACGCAGTACCGCATGGCCAAGGCGAGGCGGTGGACTTTGGCCGCGCTTTGGCCCCCGAAGAAATTTTGGTGATGACCTTTACCCGCGCCGCCACACGGGAGCTGACCGAACGGGTGCGGACCCGCTTGGTGCAGGCGGCTGAGTGTTTTGGGCAGACCCAAAGGCTTGCCACCCACGCAGAACCATGGGACGCTTTTTTGTTGGCCATGCGTGAACGCTATCCCCAGGGGCCAGCAAGGGAGCAGGCCACCTACCGCCTTACCCAAGCGGCTGCGGCCATGGACGGGGCTGCCATTCATACCCTGGATAGTTGGTGCCAGCGTATGCTCCGAGAACACCCGTTTGACGGTGCAGGCTTGGCCGAAGAAGAGTTGGTGCCCAACGAAAACGAAATCATTCAACAGGCGGCGCACGACTATTGGCGGCAACAGGTCTACCCCTTGTCGCCAGAGGACTTGTTGGACCTGATGCAGGTTTGGCCCAGCCCAGAGCACCTGTTTGACGAGGCGCGGGACTGGAGCCGTTATTGGGCCCACCCAGAACAGGCCAGCGCGCCCTTGGCGGCCACAATTACCACAGCGCGGGCCCATTACCAGCAGCAAATGGCAGGCTTGCGTAAAGGGTGGCAGCAGGGCGCTGCCGATATGCGTACTTGGTTGGACGCGCAAACCAGCGTGTACAAAGACCAATGGGACGGGCGTCGCCTCAAACCCTCCAACTACCAGGGTTGGTTAGAGCAGCTTGTCCAATGGGCACAGGCCTCTGACGATAGCCCCTTGGCACTGAGCACTTCAGCCTGGGCACGATTGGCCCCCAGCGGCTTGGCAGAGGCCCGCAAGGCGGGCGCTCCGGCCATCGATGTGCCAGCGGCGTTTGAGGCCTTTGCGCAACTACAAAAAGCCCTGACGGCCTTGCCCCATTGGCACTGGCAGGTGCGTGCCCACGCGCTGCAACACCTGGGTCAGCGGGTGGCGCAGTTAAAGCAGCAATCGGGGCGTTTTGGATTTGCCGATTTATTGACACGCTTTAACGCAGCCCTTAGCGGACCCAACGGAAGCTCTATGCGTGCAAGGGTACGCCAGCAGTTTCCGGTGGCCATGGTGGACGAGTTTCAGGACACCTCTTTGTTGCAGTACCGTGTGCTGGACCAGGTGTATGCGGTGCACGAGAGCCATCACGACTCTGCCTTGTTGTTAATTGGAGACCCCAAACAATCCATCTACCGGTTCAGAGGGGCCGACATCGACAGTTATCTGCGGGCCAGGCGCACCTTAAAAGACCGGCTCTACGTCTTGGGCACCAACCATCGCTCGTCTACCCAGGTGGTCAACGCCGTTAACCACCTGTTTGCGCGGGCCGAACAGCACACCACGCGCGGTGCGTTTGCCTTGGCGGCAAGCAACGAGGCCGAGAACCCATTGCCGTTTGAGTCGGTGCGTGCCAAGGGTAGAGATGATGCTTTGACAGTTCAGGGACAACCGGTGCCCGCCTGGGAGATTTACTACACCACGGCTGTGCAATCGGCCACTGACGTGCAACAACAATTTGCCCCCCTGTGTGCCGAGCAAATCGTGCGGTGGCTTAACGACAGTAGCGCTAGGTTTGTGAATACCAGCGGCACCAGTAGGCCCCTGCGCCCAGCCGATATTGCCGTGCTGGTGCGTTCGGCCCGAGAGGCCGCGGTGGTGCGTTCTGCCTTGCAGCAAAGAGGGGTTGCCTCGGTGTACCTGTCTGACCGGGATTCGGTGTTTGCCAGCCCCGAGGCATGGGATGTTTGGCTTTGGTTGAAGGCCGTGGCGGCACCGCGTGATGCACAGGCCTTGCGGGCCGGTTTTGCCACCGACTGGATGGGGGCCACCACCGCGCAAATGCGGCAACTGGCGCTGTCTGACGAAGCCTTGGAGCAGCGCATGGAGCAGGTCAACCGACTGCGCCAGGTGTGGCATACGCAAGGTGTTTTGGCGATGTTGCGGCAAACCCTGCACCAGCTTGACTTGCCTGCTCGTTGGCTGGCAAAACCAGAAGGCGAAAGGCGCTTAACCAACACCTTGCATTTGGCCGATCTGCTGCAAAACGCCAGCGTACAGGCCCGTGGAGAAACCGCACTGATCCGCTGGTTGGCAGCGCAAATCCAACACCCCGAGGACACCCTTGGCAGCACCTCAGACGACCCACTGGTACGCCTAGAAAGCGACGCCGACCTGGTGCAGGTCATGACAGTACACAAAAGCAAAGGGCTGGAGTTTCCGGTGGTGTGTTTGCCGTTTGCCTGTGCTTTTAGAAAATCACCGCCCGCCCCCAAGTGGATGGCCACCACCGATGAAGCGGGTGAGGGTGTATTGAACTTTGTGGTGACGCCAGAGCAGGCAGAGCAGGCCGATGCGGCCCGCTTGCAAGAAGACATCCGGCTGCTGTACGTTGCCTTAACGCGTGCCCAACACGCGATCTGGATGGGCTTCTCGGCGCTGCGCGTGGGCAACAGCACGGCCGACCAAACCCATGAATGCGCGCTGGGGTATTTGTTGGGTGGGCAGGCGTCCAAGACCCCCACCGATTGGGCGCAACATCTGCGTGATTTGGCGCAAAACCAAGAAGGCGTCTGCCAAACCGAGGCCCCTGAGTACTCACCCCTCACCCTGTTGTTAACGCAGGCCCAAGCCACGCCTCTGGCGACGGCCCCGCCCTATAACGCTGCGTTTGAACGTGACTGGTCCATCGCCAGCTTTTCTGCCATGGCCAAAGGGGTGGGCGCTGCCCTGCCCGCAGGGGGTTGGGACCCTTTGACGCGTTTGGCCGAAGATGTGGTGGTGGGTGCAGAGGCTAGGCTAGGCGGCCAGAACGGGCGGGAAGGGCAGGAAGGGCAAGATGAGTGGGACGGTGCAACCACGACGGACCTACAGCAAGGCCCAGAGACGGCGCTGACCAACGCGACACATCAACCCCAGCCCCAACCCGCCTTAGACGCACCCTGGCACCGCATCAAAAAAGGCCCCATCACCGGCAACTTTTTGCACGACCAATTGGAGTGGTTGGCCGCAGAAGGTTTTGATGCCAGCCCCGCCCGCTTGCTGGCACGTTGCGAACGGGCGGGCAACGGGCTGCGAGGCTCGGTCTCTACCGCCGCCCAAGACCTGTGCCTTTGGTTGCAAACCATTGTGCAAACGCCGCTGCCCCCTTTGCAGGCGTCCTTGCAACACATTGGCAACGGCCTTGCCGAGATGGAGTTTTGGTTGCCTTGGTCTGCCATGGATGTAGAGCAGGTGGACAGCCTATGCCGCAACCATGTTTTCCCCGGACAGGCCCGCCCCGCCTTGCCCGCACGACGCCTACGCGGGCTGATGATGGGTTTTGCCGACTGGGTGTTTGAGCACCAAGGCCAGTATTGGGTGCTGGACTACAAATCCAACGCCTTGGGCAACAGCGGCCAGGATTACCACTCCAGCGCTTTGGTGGGTGCCGTGTTGGGCCACCGCTATGACGTGCAGGCGGCTCTGTACCAACTGGCCCTGCACCGCTTGCTGCTCCAACGCTTGGGCAAGGCCTATGACCCGGCGGTTCATTTGGGCGGTGCCTTGTTTTACTTTGTGCGGGGGCTGGACGGGCCACACCATGGGGTGCTGCATATCCCGCCTTCGGTGCCACTGCTGCAAACGCTAGACGCTTGGATAGACGCCAGCGAGGGGGCGGTATGACCACCACTGCACAGGCGTTTTTGGCGCAACTCAAGGCCATGGGGGGTGGCAGTCATTCTGGCGGCTTTAGCCGCTTAGACACCGCTATGGCGCAGTTCATCTTGAGCTTAGACACCCAGGCACAACCCGCTCTGGTCATGCTGGTGGCAGCGCTAACGCGCTTGCAAGGCCAGGGCCATAGCTGCCTACCCTTGGCACCCTTTGCCAAGCAACCCCTGGCCGTATTGGGCCTGTCGCCAACCGTGCAAGAGGCCTTGGCAGGGCTATGGGAACAGTTGCCCAACAATTTACCGGGGTGGCTAGAGGCCCTTGAGCAAAGCCCCTGCGTGGCCTTGGCCCACAACGGAAACAAGCCAGGCCATCAGCCCTTGGTGCTGGACGGGCCACTCAACCAACCCCGCCTGTACCTGCGCCGCAGCTGGCAACACGAGCAACGTGTGGTGGGGCAGTTGCACCAACGCCTGGCCCAGCCCCTGGCGTGTGACGAAGCGCTGGCCAAGTCGTGGTTGCAGGCCTTGTTTGACGAGGACGCGGCAGCGGCTAGCGCTTCGCCAATCAATTGGCAAAAGCTGGCCTGCGCTGCAGCATTGCGTGGCCGCGTCACCATCATTACCGGTGGCCCTGGCACCGGCAAGACCTATGCCGCCGCCCGTGTGTTGGCTCTGGTGATGGGCTTGGCAGACCAAGCCAAACCCCTGCGTGTGGCCATGGCCGCACCCACCGGCAAAGCGGCGGCCCGGCTGAAAGAGGCCATGGACAAGGCCCTTAAAACCTTGGCACCGCGCCTGCCGCAGCCCTTAAACGTAGATGCACTGGCCCGGCAGATGGGCCCGGCGCTCACCCTGCACGCCCTGCTGGGTGCTAGGCCCGATACCCACTCGTTTCGGTACAACACCCGCCAGCCCTTGCCACTGGACTTGTTGGTGGTGGATGAGGCGTCTATGGTGGATTTGGAAATGATGAGCAGTCTGTTGGACGCCTTGCCCCCCATGGCGCGATTGGTGTTGCTGGGTGACAAAGACCAATTGGCGTCGGTAGAGGCAGGGGCCGTGTTTGCAGACCTGTGCCATGGCGCCGATCAGCCGCGCTACGACACCTCGTTCAAGGAATTTGCCCAGCGTGTGGCCAACGTGTACTTGCCACACGACGAAGCTGTAAGGTCAGAACCTGCATCCTTGTTGGCACAGCACACCGTAATGCTAAGGGTCAGCCACCGTTTTAGTGGGCCGATTGGGCAGTTGGCGCTGGCCGTTAACGCGGGCAACGCCGTGGCCGCAGAGCGGGTGCTAAAAGAGGCAGCACAAGGCACCGGGCAGGCCTTGTTGAACTTGCAAGGTGCGTCTATCAACGCCCTCTGGCCCTTGGTAACGGCCCCCGAAGGCGAAACGGGCCGCGCCAGTTTCAGGAACTACTTGTCACGCATACAGCAAGGCTCAAGCAACGAATCCCAACAAGCGCATCAGCAGTGGGTCAGCGATGTTCTATTGCAACTGGACCGATGCCGCGTTTTGTGCGCCGTCCGCGAAGGCGAATGGGGCAGCCAGGGTGTTAATCTGGGTGTAGAGCGTGCCTTGCAGGCGCAGGGATTGATTCAGGCCAAAGGCCAGTGGTACGTGGGCAGGCCGGTGCTGGTCACGCGCAATCTACCCGCTTTGCGTTTGCTCAACGGCGACCTAGGCGTGGTCTTGCCCGCCTGGAGTGAAGGTGGGGGCGGGGGCCTTAAGGTGTACTTTGCCGGGGGCGATGCCCCACGCGCCGTTGCGGTCAGCCGCATTACCCACGCAGACACCGCCTTTGCCATGACGGTGCACAAAAGCCAAGGCTCTGAATACGAGCACGTGGTGTTGGTACTGCCCGCGCGCGCCAGCAACACCCTGGGCCGTGAACTGGTCTACACCGGCATTACCCGAGCACGCCAACATTTCAGCCTGCTCACACAAACCGCGGACCTGCTGGGCAAAGCCATAGGCCAGACCACCTACCGGGCCAGCGGGCTTAAAGACTTGCTATGAACCCCCACTTCCACCCGTCACCACCCCAAGACCCGTCTGGTGGTCGCCGCGCCGTTTTGCAGGCGCTGGCTGCTACGACCACCGCTGTTCTGTTGGCCCAGGTGCCTTTGGCCCGCGCGCAAAACCCCTTGCGCGTTGCCAGTGATTGGTTTCGTTTGGGCATTGCCAGCGGTTCGCCCACCGACACCAGTCTGGTGTTGTGGACGCGTTTGGCCCCGGTGGACGAAGCCGAACTCTTGGCTGCCCTAGGGGCTTTGCCGAACAAAGAAGCGGGCCTGGGCGTGGATTGGGAACTGGCGGATGATGCGCAATTTACCAAGGTACGCCAACGGGGCAGGGTGTTTGCAAGCCCTGCGCTGGGGTGGTCGGTACACGCCGAGGTAACGGGCTTGCCACCGGATCGATGGTATTTTTACCGCTTCAGGGTAGGTGACTTGGTCAGCCCCCTGGGCAGAACCCGCACCCTGCCTGCGCCCGGTGCCCTTACCCGGCAGTTTCGCATTGCCACCGCCTCTTGCCAAAATGCCGACCAAGGGCATTGGGCGGCGTGGCGGCATATGCAGTCCGAGCAAGTCGATGCCGTTTTGTTCTTGGGGGACTACATTTACGAGTACCCCATGGCGGGGCGGTTTGGCCATGCGCGGTCCATGGGTTGGGCCTACAACCTTGAAACCTATCGCGCCCGCTACGCCATTTACAAATCCCATCCCGAACTGCAGGCCATGCATGCGCAAGCGCCCTGGGTGGTGACATGGGACGATCACGAATTGCAAAACGACTACGCGGGTGCCAACGCGGGCTTTAGCGGCCCACGGGGCGTGGATTTTGCCCAGCGCCGCGTCCACGCCTACCAGGCCTATTACGAAAATATGCCACTGCCCCTGTCCGTGCTCACCCAGGGTCTGATGGGATTGGCCACAGGGGCCGAGATGCGCCATTACCGCCGCGTGCAGGTGGGCCATTTGCTCAATTTGTACCTGCTAGACAACCGCCAGTACAAAGACGCGCCCGCCTGCTCCTTATTTGAGCGAAAAGGCAAAAGCCGCGTCAACCCCGACCAGTGCGAGCGTTGGTCGGACCCGCGCCAGTCCATGCTGGGCATGGCCCAAGAGCAGTGGTTAGACCAGCAACTGGCCCAGGCCGGAGTGCGTGGGCGTGGCAGAAACGGGGGTAGCGGTAGTACCAATGGTGTGCCAGTGTGGAACCTGATGGCGCAAAGCACCCTGTTTGGCCGCCGCGACAACCGCATAGGCGCGGGCGAGGGTTTTTTCTACGAAGGCTGGGACGCTTACGACGCTGCCCGCACCCGCCTGCTGCAATCCCTGGCCCGCCACCAAGTGCCCAACCCCGTCATGCTGGGCGGTGATGTGCACGAGCATTGGGCGGGCTACCTCAAGGCCGACTACCAACGGCTAGAGAGTGCACGCTTAGGGGTAGAGTTCACCACCACCAGCATCTCGTCAAGGGGTAACAGCGTGGCCGACAACGCAGGCCTTCTGGCCGAAAACCCCCACTTTGTGCACAACACCCCCGACAAACGCGGCTACACAGTCTTGCACATCACCCCCAAGGCCCTCACCGCCGACCTCAAAGCACTAGACGACGTAACCCAACTCGACTCCACCATCCAAAGCGCCGCCAAGTTCACCGTGGTGGCGGGGAGGATGGAGTTGGAGAGAGGGTAGAAGAGGATAGCCGAGTAAGTGTGGCCAATAGTCAAATCATCCTAGAAACGGCAGTTGGACAGGCCCGAATGAGCTGTCAGGCGGGGCGCTGGCAAGGCGCAACGACGACGCGGGCCTCTGCCCGCTAGGAGGCACAACGCCGCCAGAGCGCTGCATGGCGGCTCAGTCGGGTCTGTAGCGCGCTCACCTACACGGTGAAGGTTGAGGGGCGTTAAAACATCAATTTTCATACGGCTTTACCAAAAGAAGGAAGCGGTCAACTGCCGTTTCTAGGATCATGATTGTGTACAATAAGTCTGTACAAAAGAAACCTGCCATGACCATCGAAACCACCTACAGCCAAGCCCGTGAGCAACTCAAAACTTTGATGGACAGGGCGGTCGACGACCGTGAAACCATCATCGTTCGCAGGCGCACAGGCGGTGACGTAGCCATGATTGCTGCTGACGAACTTGCTAGTTTGATTGAAACCGCCCATTTGTTGCATTCACCCAAAAATGCACAACGGCTTCTAAGCGCCCTTAACCGGGCCAGGACGGAAACCCAAGTCCCCACCGACCTAGCCCAGTTGCAAACGATAGTTGGATTCGATGCGTAATAGTGATCGCTTAGCCGTTTGCCACCCGGAGTTTTTAGAAGACCTCAAGCACTGGGTTGAAACCGACCGCCGCACGGCCAAACGCTTGCTGGAATTGGTTCACGCCATTTTGAAAGACCCTTTTGACGGCATCGGCAAACCAGAGCCCTTGAAATACCTAGGCCCTGATGTGTGGTCACGGCGCATTACACAAGAACACCGATGCGTGTACTTGGTCAAAGCCGACCGGGTTGAATTTTTGCAGGGGCGGTATCACTATTGAGTATGAACAGGGTCTTGTTTTACTCGATCGGGAGCAGACCTAATAAAGACTTGGTTACGCCAGTTAAACGAAGAACCCGTTGATTTTTTCCACAGTCACTCAAACCCCCTTCAAATGCGCATCCAATCCACGCCTCGGGGCCGGTTGAACGGCAGGTGCGTACCCCAAGCGAGTCCACATTTGCACTGTGTGGCCTTTGTCCGTTGCCCCCATCAATTGGTGAGCGGCTTTGAAATGGGCGCTTTGCTCGGGGTATTCTTGCAAGGCCTGTGACAAGGGGTGCATGGACAGGCCCTGTGCGGTGGCTGCCAACTGCAGGCGCACATAGGCACGCCCGGCCATGAGCTGGGTGGTGCGGTCGTTACTGGTGGTGTTGAGCCAGATAAACGCGGGGGTGCTGGCTATTTTGGCGTTGAATTGGTCGAGCTGGTCTTTGACTTCAGAGCTATCGGGGGCCGAGGCTTTGGTGCGGTCAAATAGACCCAAGGCGGTAATGGCACGAATCATGGGCGAGTTAAGGGCAATGCCGTCACGGTGTTGCTCGATTTCAGTAGGCCCAATGCGCAGCACCTTGTAGGACTCTAGCAGGGTGCGAGGCGTGGTCAGTTCGGTGCGCCAGGCGTCTATAGCAATCTGGCGGTGCCGCGCCACGTTTGATGCATCCGCACTGGTCACCCACGCCAGCTGTACGGGCAACCCCGCCACGCTGGCAGACAGTGCTTGCAAGGCGGCTGCATCGGGCACCCGGGTCTCGTACATACCGCGGTGGGTGTGGCGCAAAAACACCTGTTTGAACAGGGGGTCTGCTTGCACTTGGGCGTCTTGCACCAAACGAATGCTGGCGGTAGGGCGGGCATCCGGGCCTTTGGGGTCGAACTCGCCCTTAGGAAAAGGCGTGACCTCGGCGCGATAGCCGCGCTGGCGTGCTGCCATTGCCAGCACTTCAATAAACGTGCCCTGGCTGATCACCAGTTGGCGTGAGTAGGGGTCGGTCTCTGGTAGCAAGCGCGTTGGGTCCAGGCGCAACACGATGGTGTCAGGGGTGTCCAAATCGATCAGCCACGACTGTAGGTTGTGGGCGTTTGGTGCCAGCAAGGCGTGTGACAACACCCAGTGCCGGATATCCAAGTTATCGGCTGGGGGTGCCCACGCAGCAATGGCCTTGGGTGGTAAATCGGGACTGCATCCCACGATGCCGGTGGTGGTGGCCGCCGCAATAAAGCCGCCGCCTGCAATGCGTAATAGTTGTCGTCTGTTCATGGTGCTTCTCCGGTGAGGTGAATGATTTGAAATGGAATAAGAGGCATTGTCAGAGCGTTGCATGTATTGCACAATTGCATAAATAAACATACAAGCTATTCATAAATGAATCAATTGAAATTTGATTGGTCCTTAACCCAGTCATTCTTAGCGGCCTTGGAGCATGGCAGCCTGATGGGCGCAGCACGTGCCACGGGGGTGAGCCAGCCGACCTTGGGGCGGCATATTGCCCAGTTGGAGCAGGACTTGCGATTGGTGTTGTTTGAACGCACAGGCCGTGGCTTGCGGCCGACGGCACAGGCCTTGGAACTGGCCGAGGCCGCAAAACTTATGCAAGAGGGCGCGGCCAAGGTCTCGCGCTTGGCGTCTGGCAAAGGCAAAACCGTTCAGGGTAGGGCAAGGGTGTCGGCCAGCCAGCCCGTGGCCTGTTACCTGCTGCCCCCGGTGTTGGCAGGCATGCGCCAAGCCCTGCCCGAGGTAGTGATTGAGTTGGTGGTCAACAACCGGCTGAGCAACTTGCTGATGCGCGAAGCCGACATTGCCCTGCGCATGGTACGACCCGACCAAAGTACCTTGGTGGCCAAGCGAATCGGCCAGGTCAAGCTCCATGCCTGTGCCAGCCGTGACTATTTGCGTTTAAAGGGTACACCCCAAAAGCCTGCCGATCTGGTGGCACACGATTTGATCACGGGCGACAGCAACACCGAGATACAAGCGGGCTTGGCGGCCAAGGGGTTTCCAATGCAAGCCCTGCGCTTTGGCTTGCGCACGGACGATTTAAACGCCCAGTGGGGGGGTATTAGTGCCGGATTAGGGGTTGGATTTGCCGCCGAGTACCTGATTCGAACCGACCCAAACGTGTCCCGTGTACTGCCCCAAATTGAATTGCCGGTGCTGCCCATCTGGCTGACGGTACACCGTGAGCTTCACACCAGTACCTTGATGCGTGCGGTGTACGACTACTTGGCAGTGCAAGTGCCATTGGCGTTAAAGGGTGAGCTGCCACCTGCTTGATGCCAATGGGCTACGACCATCTAAGCAGGCCTCACCACTTCCAGCAATCGGTCCAGACCACCCGCGTTAATAGCCACCATCGCCTCTGCTTGCACCGCAGGTTTAGCGTGGTAGGCCACTGATAAACCGGCCACGCCCATCATGGGCAAATCATTGGCACCGTCGCCAACCGCGATAGCTTGACCGGGGCTGATGCCTAAGCGCTGGCAGGTGGCCAGTAGCATGGTGCGTTTTTCGTTGCCGTCGCAAATGTCGCCCCATTCTTGGTTCACCAAGCGGCCGGTAAGGGCACCGTTTTCAATCTCAAGCACATTGGCGCGGGCATCATCAATGCCCAGGGTTTTGCACACGTGGTCAGAGAAAAAGGTAAATCCACCACTCACCAGTAGTGTGGCAAGACCGGCCTGCTTGCAGGCGTTCACCAAGGCTTGTGCGCCGGGGTTCAAGCGCAGGCGCTCGGCCAGCACCTGTTGCAGTTGGGCTGTGGTCACGCCTTTGAGTAGCGCCACGCGCTGGCGCAGACTGGATTTATAGTCGGCTATCTCGCCCCGCATAGCGGCCTCGGTGATCGCTGCTACCTGGGGTTTGACGCCTACGCAATCAGCGATTTCGTCTACGCACTCAATGTTGATTAGGGTGGAGTCCATATCAAACGCGATGAGTTTGAAGTCGCGCAGCTGGAGCGGTGGCGTGAAGCCCTGAATGAGCAGGCCGGGGGAGAGTTCGGTACGGTTGTCCATGTTGAGGAGGGTGCGTTGAATGGGTGCGGTACGCAGACAGGGGTTTTAGCGCAACTAGGCCTTGGTACGCCGAGCAATCGCCCGCGTGGGTTGCCCCAGTTGCCTAACAATGTCGCGCACCAGTTGGGCGCGTTGGGCGGGTTCGGGCAGGGCTTTTTCAATTTTAAGCTTGTCGTTGCCCACCAGTTTGACGTGTTTGTTTTTTTGGATCAATTCGATGATGCGAATCGCCTCAATGGGCGGGTTGGGCATAAAGGTGATATGGCCTTGCGTAGGGCCTAGGTCCACCTTCACAATGCCAAAAGGCTGGCAGGCCACGCGCAGGCGGTGGCTTTCGATCAGGGTGTGGGTTTGCTCGGGCGGTTTGCCAAAGCGATCCACTATTTCCTCCAGAATGCGGTCTACGTCGTCTGTGGTTTTGCTGGTGGCCAGCTTTTTGTAATAGGACAGGCGCAGGTGTACGTCGGGGCAGTAGGCGCTGGTGAGCAGGGCAGGGGCGTGCAGGTTGATTTCGGTGGTGACTGACAAGGGGTTGAGCAGATCGGGCTCTATGCCTTCTTTCAGGCAACGCACAGCCTCGGCCAGCATCTCGTTGTATAGCTGAAACCCCACTTCAATCATGTTGCCACTTTGGTGCTCGCCCAGCACCTCGCCTGCGCCTCGAATTTCTAAATCGTGCATGGCCAGGTAAAAGCCAGAACCCAATTCTTCCATGTGCGTAATGGCTTCCAGGCGCTGGTTGGCCTGTTTGGTCAGGTCTTGCAGGCTGGGGGCCAGCAGGTAGGCGTAGGCTTGGTGGTGTGAGCGCCCTACGCGGCCGCGCAGTTGGTGCAACTGCGCCAAGCCAAATTTGTCGGCCCGTGAAATCACAATGGTGTTGGCGCTGGGCACGTCAATGCCGGTTTCGATAATCGTGCTGCACACCAACACGTTGTAGCGTTGGGCGATAAAGTCCTTCATGATGCGCTCTAGCTCACGCTCGGGCAACTGCCCATGGGCCACCGCAATACGCGCCTCGGGTACCAGCTCTTGCAGGCGGGCGCGGCGGTTTTCTATGGTGGCTACCTCGTTGTGCAAAAAGTAGACCTGGCCACCGCGTTTGAGTTCACGCAAAATGGCCTCGCGTATCACGCCGTTGCCTTCTTCGCGCACAAAGGTTTTGATGGCTAAACGCCGTTGAGGTGCGGTGGCAATTACGCTTAAATCACGCAGGCCCTCTAGCGCCATGCCTAGTGTTCGGGGGATGGGCGTGGCGGTTAAGGTAAGCACATCCACATCAGCGCGCATGGCCTTCATGGCCTCTTTGTGGCGCACGCCAAAGCGGTGTTCTTCGTCAATGATGAGCAGGCCCAGGCGGGCAAAGTGGGTGTCTTTGCTCAGCAATTTGTGCGTACCCACCACGATGTCTATCGTGCCGTCGGCCAGCCCTTTTAGAGCCGCGCTCACTTCTTTTGGGGTACGAAAGCGGCTCATCTCAGCCACTTTGATAGGCCATTTGGAGAAACGATCCACCAGTGTTTGGTAGTGCTGCTCGGCCAGCAGCGTCGTGGGGGCTAAAAATGCCACTTGCTTGCCTGCCAGCGTGGCGATAAAGGCAGCGCGCAGGGCCACCTCAGTTTTGCCAAAGCCTACATCGCCACACACCAAACGGTCCATAGGCCTTGGCGAGATCATGTCTTGAATCACGGCATGAATGGCCGCGCTTTGGTCGGCGGTTTCTTCAAAGCCAAAATCGTTGGCAAAGGTTTCGTAGTCCTGTGGCGAATACCGGAATGCGTGCCCCTCGCGCGATGCCCGCAGGGCGTACAAATTCAGCAGTTCAGCGGCCGCGTCGCGCACCTGGGCGGCCGCTTTGCGTCGGGCTTTTTCCCACTGGCCGCTGCCCAGCTTGTGCCAGGGGGCCTCGTCGGCGCCTACCCCGGTGTAGCGGCTAATCAGGTGAAGCTGCGACACCGGCACGTAAAGGGTGGCGTTGTCGGCGTACTCGATATGCAAAAACTCTTGTTGGGCCACCGTGCCATCGGCTTGCACCTGGCCCGTTTCTAGGTTGACAAGGCCCCGGTAGCGCCCAATGCCGTGGGCGTTATGCACCACGGGGTCACCCACTTTGAGTTCGGCCAGGTCTTTAATCAAGGCCTCTACGTCACTGACCTGCTCTTGTCTGCGCCGTTTGCGCAGGGTGGGTGAGGCAGCAAACAGTTCCGTCTCAGTCACCAAGTCAAGGCCGCGCGCTTTAGGTGATTTAAACGCGGTCAGTGCTGTGGGCTCAAGTCCGAAGCCCTGCGCCAGCGCCGCGGTGACCATGCCCAGGGCCTGACCGCTTTGCACAAATTCGGCCAGGTGTTTGAAGGCTCGAATGGGCAAATCATGGCTGCTAAAAAAGTCGTGCAAGCTCTCTTGTCGGCCATTGGACTCGGCCACAACCAGCACCTGCCTATCCGTTTGCGCCAGGTAATCACGCAGCAACTGCAAGGGGTCCGCCGCACCCCGGGTAACGGCCAAGGGCGGCAGGGTGCTAACGCCCCATTCAGACGGCTGGCCACCCGCTTGGGTTTTCAATGTGCATTGGGCGTAGGGCTTGGCGCTGACAAAGAATTCTTCATCGCTTAAAAACAAAGTGCCTGGGGCCAATACCGGGCGCTCGGGGTCGCCCTGGCTTAGGCGGTAGCGTTCTTTGGTATCGTCCCAAAAGCGCTGAAAGGTGGGCGCCAAATCGCCGTGCAAGACCAGGGTGGTTGAACTGTCCAGGTAGTCAAACAGCGTGGCGGTTTGGTCAAAAAACAGGGGCAGGTAGTATTCGATGCCCGCGCTGGCAATGCCCAGCCCTATGTCTTTGTAGATGCGCGATTTGGTGGGGTCGCCCTCGACCTGCTCGCGCCACCGGGTGCGAAACCCGTTGCGTGCCGCCTCGTCCATAGGAAACTCACGCCCGGGCAACAGGCGAATGGATTTAACGGGGTACAAGCTGCGTTGGGTGTCGGGGTCAAAGGTACGAATGGTGTCGATTTGGTCGCCAAAAAGATCCACTCGATAGGGCACCACCGATCCCATAGGGAACAGGTCAATCAGGCCTCCACGTACCGCGTACTCGCCGGGGTTCATGACCTGGGCCACATGGTTGTAGCCTGCCAGCACCAGTTGGGCCTTGAGCGCTGCCTCATCCAGCTTTTGTCCCACCTTAAAGTCAAAGGTGTACTGCGCTAAAAAGCGAGGGGGGGCCAGGCGCACCAAGGCCGTGCTGGCCGGCACCAGTAGCACGTCCAGCCCCTCAGGATGTTGGCGCTGGCAGGTGCGCCACAGCGTGGACAGGCGTTCGCTGATCAGGTCTTGATGGGGTGAGAAATGGTCGTAGGGAAGGGTTTCCCAATCGGGCAACAGGGCCACGCGCAGGGTGGGCTGGAAAAACACCAGCTCTTGGCTTAATCGCTGGGCGTCAAGCGCATCGGCCGCTACGACGGCCGTTTGCCGGCCGCTTTGCGCATTGCGTTGTGCCAGTTGGGCTAGCAGCCAGGCGTCGCCACCCGGCGTAATGGCGCCCAAACTGAATTTTTTTCCGGGGCTAAGGTTGGGTAAATCCATGGATCAATTAAGGGGCCGCGCCAGGCGCTGCAAAGGTGAGACAGGGCGACTCAAAGGGTTAGGCCGGTGAGCTTTCTATCTAAGGTCTGGCATTATCCCTCATGCAAAATTTTGCCTGAGCCTTCGTTGCCGTGTGGGGTTCTAAAATCAGGGCATGAATGCTACCCACATGAAAGCGGCGCAAGCCCTACCTGCCGACGCCCTTGCCCCCTCAGGCGCCACCCTAGCGCCCAAGTTGTGGGCCCTGGTACCCTGCGCTGGAGCCGGGCAAAGAGCCGGTGGCGCCCAACCCAAGCAGTACCAGCGACTGGCAGGCTTTGCCTTGGTCGAGCATACCCTGGCCGCCTTGCTAAAGGTGCAAGGATGGGCCGCGGTGGTGGTGGTAACCGCACCTGGCGATAGCGTTCAGCCGGGTCGTGGCCACCCCTTGGTTGGTGTGCGGGCCGTTGGCGGACCCACCCGCGCCGAAACCGTTCGCAACGGGTTGCAACAACTGCTGCTTGAGGGCGCAGACGCTAACGACTGGGTGCTGGTGCACGATGCCGCCAGGTGTTTGGTGGCACCAGAGGCCATTGAGCGCCTGATTACCACCTGCCAAGGCGATGCGGTGGGTGGGCTGTTGGCAACGCCTTTGGTGGATACGCTAAAGCAGCAGACCACCGCTCCAGACCTGCGCGTAGGCACTACATTGGCGCGCGATGGAAAATGGTTGGCCCAAACGCCTCAGATGTTTCGCATAGGCCCACTGGTTGCAGCGCTGGACAATGCCAAAGCCGCGGGCGACGCCACGGTAACCGACGAGGCCAGCGCGATGGAGCGAGTGGGCCACCAGCCCTTGTTGGTTGACGGCGGCACGCTCAACATCAAAGTGACTTACCCGCAAGATTTTGAACTGGCCGAGGCGGTTTTGCGTTATCGGCAAGGGGCCAACCAGGAGACAAGGCCATGAACACGATTCGAATCGGTGAGGGATGGGACACGCACGCGCTGGTGCCGGGCCGCCCGTTGGTATTGGGTGGTGTGGTGGTGCCGCATTCCCTGGGACTATGGGGCCACTCAGACGCCGATGTTCTCACCCATGCAGTCATCGACGCTTTACTCGGGGCTGCTGGCAGGGGCGATATTGGCCGATTGTTTCCAGACACCGATGCAAAGTGGAAGGGCGCGCATTCATTGGACTTGTTGCGTGAGGTGGTGCGGCAACTGCGTTTGGCAGGGTGGGAGGTGGGCAACGTGGACAGCACCATCATTGCGCAATCACCCAAATTAGCCCCGTTTATGCCGGCAATTGGTCAGCAATTGGCCAATGCCTTGGGCGTGGCGTTTGACCAGGTCAATGTCAAAGCCAAAACGGCTGAACACCTGGGGCCGGTGGGCCAACAGCAAAGCATAGAGGCACGGGCGGTTGCTTTGATTTACAAGCCCGTGCCAACGGCAGACTCGGCCTGAAAAACCAACTCCACTTGCAGGCCGCCACCTGGGGCGTGGGTCAGGTGCATATGGGCCCCCATTTGTGCCATTGCTTTTTCGACAATAGACAAACCCAGCCCTGATCCCGTGGCTTGGCTTCGTGAGGTATCCGCTCTAAAAAATGGGGTCGTTAGGCGTAGCAAGTCCGCATCGCTAACGCCTGGGCCATGGTCGCGCAGGTAAAGCGTGACCTGCCCGGCCTCGCCCTTTCTTGTAGGTGGTGTAGGGCCTACCGTGATTTCTATTTCAGCGACCGCAGGTTCTGACCCGGGCGTTGCGCCATAGCGCCTTGCGTTTTCCAAAAGATTGCTGATGACGCGGCCAAGATCAGTGGGGTCCGCCATGATCCACAAAGCGTCGGTGAGCCCGTTGTGAACCAAAAGTTGAGATTCATGCGGGCCTACACCGGTGGCGCGGGCGACCCGTGCCGCCACCACAGCGGCCAGGTCAACGGCCACCAGCGTTTGCCCGCCTGGCCGGGCGTACTCCAAAAATTTGTGGATCATTTGGTCCATCTGGTCGATGTCGGACACCATGCCCAAACGGGCTTCAGAGTCAGGCACACTCATCTCGGCTTCTAGTCGTAGCCGTGTCAGGGGCGTTCTTAGGTCGTGTGACAGACCGGCCATCATGACCACGCGGTCTTGCTCCAACTGGGACAGTTGCGCGGCCATGGCATTGAACCCGCGGTTCACCTCCCTAATCTCGGTTGTTCTTAGGTTTTCGTCCAGACGCAAGTTGGCAAAGTCACCGCGCCTGATGGCCTGCATAGCCCTGGCCAGACTGTGCAAGGGCGCACTCAAACGACTGGCAATCAACGCAGCACCGGCCACGGCCAAGAAGAAGGCAACGGATAACCATAGCAGCCAGGCACCGGAAGTCACCGGGGGTAGGCGAGAGGGGTCGGCCAGCAACCAGTAGTCGTCACCGTCAATCGCAAAGCTTACCCATAGGCCAGGCTCGCCGTTGACCGAACTGGTCACCGTCGCATCGGGTCCTAACAGTTGCATCAAAGACCAACGCAGGCGTACGTCCACCGTATCGCGCTCGGCCGTGGCGATGACGTCTTCCATCTCCTTGGGCCAAATCCGCACGCCCTCTTGCTTGGCCATGGATTTGATCAAGGCCATGCGGTAGATAGGATCCGCGTGTATGAGTGCGGCCCGGCTCAGGTTTATTTGGGTGGAAACCTGTTGCGCGGTTTGCTGCGCACGGGGGCCCGCTTCTATCTCAATCGCAATTTGTACCCAAGCCGCCGTGCAGGCCGCTAGCAGTCCGGCCAGGAGGAAAAAAATCCGCCAAAACAGACCGATGGAAAATGCTTTGACAGGTTTCAAGGGGTTTTACGGGCGCGGCCTGAGCGCCACTTAGGCGCTGCCGCCGTCAGGGATAAACACATAGCCCAAGCCCCAAACGGTTTGGATGTAGCGCGGGTTGGCGGGATCCGCCTCAATCATTTTGCGAAGGCGAGAGACCTGCACGTCTAAGCTGCGGTCGTAAGCTTCAAACTCGCGGCCCCGTGCCATCTGCGCCAGTTTATCGCGGGACAACGGTTGCCTGGGATGGCGCGCCAGTGTCTTTAGCATGGCAAATTCGCCGGTGGTAAGGGGCAGATCCTGCCCCGACTTGGTCAGCGTGCGATGACCCAGATCAAGAACGAAAGGCCCAAAGGCAATGGTCTCGTCCTCCATGCTGGGCGCACCCGGGGTTTCGGCCACCGGGCGGCGGCGCAAAACGGCATGCACACGCGCCAAAAGCTCCCTCGGGTTAAAGGGCTTGGGCAGGTAATCGTCGGCGCCAGCCTCTAGGCCCTTAATGCGGTCATCTTCGCCGCCTTTGGCCGTGAGCATGATGATGGGGGTCACGTCGTTGGCCGTACGCAGCCTAGACAAAATACTCAGCCCACTTTCTTCGGGCATCATCAGATCCAAAACAATTAAATCGTAGGTGTCACGCAGCAACAGCTTGTCCATCGCCTTGCCGCCGTCGGCCACATGGATATCAAATCCCTCTTGCGAGAAAAACCGGCGCAACTGGTCCCGCAGGCGATTGTCATCGTCAACTACAAGGATTCGGTCAGGCTTGGTGGATTGTGCGTTCATGGGTTCTCGCAGGTTGTTGTACAAATGAGACAGGGCGAGCGGCAATCTCGCGTCTGGTGGGGCATTTTGAACCACCTACCGTCGTTTTTGTAGCGCCCTGACAACCCGTTACAAAAACTGAAAGCCCTTATTTCAAAGCCTTGTCGATAATAGTGCGTCTCCTGCAAGTGGTGTGTAGTTTCATGACAGTCAAGCGGCAAAAAATCAAGCTAAATTCTCCCAATGGCGCCAGTCGTGCCAACCGATGGGCTGGTGCCGTGTTGGGCGTGGCAGCGGTTGCTGGCTCTGCTTGGGCACAGCCTTCGAGTTCTGGGCAGGCGGCAGGGCGTGACTCCAAAGCCCGCCCTAACGCCACAGGGGCCTACCTTTTGCCAAACGCGCACCAGGCCCCAGCCAAAGTGCAACAAGCCAAATTGACGCAAGACCTCACCCCCGAAGAGTTCAAAAAGTTGACCCCCGCCGAAAAAGCGCAACTGCGCCTATTGCTTAAGTCGGGTCAGTAAAGTGGTCTATCAAGGCGCTGATGCGCATCGCGCCAGCGTCGCACCCATGCTCGACTGGACGGATAGACACTGCCGCACCTTTCATCGCTTGCTTACAAACCGGGCCCTGCTCTATACCGAGATGGTGACGACCGGTGCCTTGTTGCACGGGGACGTTGCGCGGCATCTGCGATTTAACGAAGACGAGCATCCCTTGGCCTTGCAGTTGGGGGGCAGCGAACCAGCAGACTTGGCCCGTTGTGCGGCGCTGGCCAGCAAGTGGAGCTACGACGAGGTCAACCTCAATTGTGGTTGCCCCTCTGAGCGGGTGCAACGGGGCGCGTTTGGCGCCTGCCTGATGGCCGAACCCCAATTAGTGGCCGATTGCGTCAAGGCCATGTGCGATGCCAGCGATTTGCCCGTGACGGTTAAGCACCGCGTGGGCATTGACCAACAAGAAAGCTACGCCTTTGTTCGGGACTTTGTAGGTACTGTGGCACAGGCCGGATGCCGGACCTTTATCGTTCACGCGCGTTCGGCCTGGCTTAAAGGCTTGTCACCTAAAGAGAACCGAGAAGTGCCGCCCTTGCGCTACGAAATGGCCTACCAGCTGAAGCGGGATTTTCCGGATGTTCGCGTCGTGGTGAACGGGGGAATACAAACGCACGAGAGTGCGGCGGCGCATTTGTCCCACTGCGATGGCGTGATGGTGGGGCGCTGGGCTTACCACGACCCCTGGTCCTTGCGCGAATGGGACGCGCTGTATTGGAGTCAGCCTTCACCGGTTCTTACCCGCGACGACATTGAAGAACAAATGGTGGCCTACATGGTGCAAGAGGCCAAACATCACGGCACACCTTGGACCAAGATAGCGCGGCATATGTTGGGCCTGCGCTTGGGGCAACCGGGTGCGCGGCGCTGGCGACAAATTTGGAGCGATCATCGCCTGAAAGAACTACCAGCCACTGAAGTGTTCACGATGGCCAAAAGTGGGCTGGACACTAGCGCCCACCCATTGGCCTGCGTTCCTAGTGATTCACTGGCTTAAAGGTGTCCGCCTGCAAACCCTGGTCAAGCAAAGACCTGGGTAACGGCAACGGCACGTTTTCTACGCCTTGCTGTACGAGCGTGGCGGCCAACAGCCCGGCAGCAGGCGAGGTTTGTATGCCATAACCACCTTGGCCGACCAGCCAAAAAAAGCCGGGCACATCAGGGTCCCAACCAATGACAGGCTCACCGCTAGGGGCAAAAGTGCGCAGCCCCGCCCAGGTGCGGTTAGGGCGTCGAATGGTGAGGTTGGTAACCGCTTCTATGCCCGCGATGCCTATGGCGATGTCCAATTCCTCAGGCACCACATCATGCGGTGGTACCGGGTCGGCATTGGCAGGAGACCCCAGCAATTGTCCGGCGTCGGGTTTGAAATAAAACGATTCGTCAACTGCGCTGACAAGGGGCCAGTGCTGTGGCGTATGGTGTGCAGGCGCCGTAAACGTAAAGGCACTGCGCCGCTTGGGCGTGAGATGCTGCGGCGGCGCCCCACAGGCCTGTGCCACCACATCGCCCCATGCACCCGCCGCATTGGCGATGGCGCGCGTGGTGATGGCCTGCCCCGATTGGAGTGAAATCTGCCAATGGCCTGTGCTCTGCGCCGCCGACGGGGACTGCGGTGAAATACGCTGGGCGGTGGCCAGCGTTTCGTTGCAGCGCAGCGTAAAGCCTTTGGCTTGTGCGCCGCGTAAAAAGCCCTGGTGCAGCGCATGCACTTCAAGTTCTTTGGCGTCGTCGTCCATCACGCCGCCTACCAAGCCCTCGATTCGTAGCGCAGGCACTAGTTCCACACACTGCGCGGCGCTCCAATAAGCCAGTGCTGGGTTGTCTGCACGCAAGGTGTCAAGCTCGTGTTGCAATTGCGCCTCTTGTCCGGTAAATCCGAGTACCAACGAACCCCGGTCTTGCATTAAGGCCGTTGTGGCAAATCCTGTTGGCGGTTGGCTAAAAAAGGCGCGGCTGGCGCGGGTGAGTGCACGCACGCCACTGGGGCCGTAGGCCTGCATAAACATGGCCGCCGAGCGACCGGTGGTGTGGTAGGCCGGTTGGCTTTCTTGCTCAAGAACAAGGACCCGCCAGTGGGCGGGGAGGTGGTAGGCCAACGAAACACCGGCAATGCCAGCGCCAACGATGACCAGGTCAAAGGTCGGGGTGCTCATAGGGTAGGGAGAACAAGCTGCAAGGGGACTTTCTAGCGCAGGGCATGTGTGTGCATGCCAAAACCAGCCCCCGCAGCGCGGTCGCTAAAGAACAGTTGAAGCGTGGTTTTAACCGTGTGAAACGCCAGTTCATCCCAGGGGATTTCGTCCTCTGAAAACAAACGGGCTTCCAGGCTTTCATGGCCGGGGTCAAATTCGTCACTGGTGAGTTGCGCGCGGTAAAAAAAATGCACCTGGCCAACCCGCACCACGTTCAAAATGGTAAATAGCTCTTGCATTTCAAATTGGGCACCCGCTTCCTCGCGGGTTTCGCGCGCGGCGCCTTCAGCCAGGGTCTCGTTCAGTTCCATAAAACCGGCGGGCAGGGTCCATTTGCCCCAACGCGGCTCGATGTTGCGTTTGCATAACAAGACCTTGTCGCCCCAAGAGGCAATGGTGCCCACCACGTTCAATGGATTGACGTAATGCACGGTATGGCACCCCGGGCAAACGGCCCGCTGGTGTGTGTCGCCATCGTCTGGGACTCTCATCACCACGGCGGTGCCGCAGTTACGGCAATGTTTGATAGGGTTGATCAACATGCCCTGCAGTGTACCGGCAACAGGCGCGGGTCAAGCTCCTGTTACCTAGTCACTTGGGTTTGCAGCTTTTTAGGCCTTGTTAGCGACGGGTTTTGTCGGCTTGGTGGCAGGTTTGGTGGCAGGCTTAGCGAGTGCGGCGCTGCCATGCTTTTCAATCAAGGCTTTGGCCGCATCGCGCAGTTTGCGACCATCAAAGCCGCGTTTGTTCATGTCTTCCATCCATTCGACTTCCACCAAAGAGGCCTTACGCTTGAAGTCAGCGGCGTCTGTCGCGGGGATGGTGTGAATACTGTTGCCACGGTCCACGGCCGATTTGCGTCCTGCGGGGTCGTTGCCCTGTTGGGTTTTACCTAGCCACGCTGAGGTTTCGATGCCCGAGTTGTTGTCAATGACTTTTTTCAGGTCAGCGGGAAGCGATGCGTACTTGGCCTTGTTCATGGCCATGACAAAGGTGGTGGTGTAGAGTGCGCCTGCCTCGGGCGCAAATTCACTGTGGAACTTGGTGAGCTCGTGTACCTTGATCGAAGGAACCACCTCCCATGGAACAACGGCCCCTTCAATGGTGCCTTTGGACAGTGCGTCTGGAATGGCCGGTAGCGGCATACCGACAGGTGTCGCGCCAATATAGCCCAACATTTTGGTAATTTGGCGGGTAGGGCCACGCACTTTGGAGCCTTTAAGGTCGTCTATCGTTTTTACAAGTTTGTTCTTCATGTGGAACATACCGGGTCCATGTACGTGCAGCGCGATCACATGGGTGTCTTTGAATTCGTCGGCGCAATGGGTTTGAACGTATTCCCAGTACGCTTTGGATGTGGCCTCGGCGTTGTTCATGAAAAACGGCAATTCAAACACCTCTACCCTAGGAAATCGACCGGCAGTGTTGCCAGGCAGAGTCCAGACAATATCGACCACACCGTCACGGGCCTGGTCATACAGCTGCACGGGCGTGCCGCCCAACTGCATGGCCGGGTAGGCTTCAAATTTAATGCGGCCGCCCGATTCTTTGTCAACCTTGTCCATCCAAGGCTTGTGCATGGTGCGCCACACATTGGACAGAGGGGCCATAAAGGTGTGAAATTTGAGCGTAACGGTTTGCTGAGCGTGGGCGACCACAGCAGGGGCAGCAACTGAGACGGCAGCGGCGGATTTGAGAAGTGTGCGGCGTTTCATGGGGTGTTTTAAAGAGGAAGTGAGACAAGTAATTTCTGAACTACATCCCCCAACAACGAGGGCCTTAGGTAGAACAGCAACGATCTTAAATCCTAAGCCCTGCCTGGCCTATAGGACTTTCCCTTTTACGGTTTTCCCTTAGGTAATAAACCTGAGAATCCACAGCGATACACTAGGGAAAAACAACAGCAAAAGGGTACGAAACACATCGCTGACCAAAAAGGGCATCACGCCACGGTAGCTCTCGGCGATGGGGATGTCCTTGGCCAAGCTGTTGACCACATAAACGTTCAGCCCTACCGGAGGGGCTAGCATGCCAAAACCGACGGTCATCAGCACCATAATTCCAAACCAAATAGCGGTATGCTCGGGCGTCATACCAAAGTCCATGGTCATGATCAGGGGAAAGAAGATGGGGATGGTGAGCAAAATCATGGACAACTCATCCATTACCGCACCTAAGACCACGTACAGTAGCAAGATGCAGGACACCACCGCCAGTGGCGCCAAACCCCAGCCTTGAACCAAAGACGCCAGTTGTGCAGGGATTTGGGAAAGTGCCAAGGCCGAGTTCATGACGTCGGCCCCCAGAAAAATCATAAAGATCATGGCGCTGCCCTCGGCAGTGGCCAAAAAGCATTGCTTGAGCTTGGCCAGTGTGAGTTCACGCTTGAATAGCGCGGCCACGAAGGTGCTGGCTGCCCCAACCCCTGCGCCCTCGGTGGGAGTGAACCAACCGCCATAAATGCCGCCAAACACGATGGCAAAAATCATCGCAATGGGAAAAATTCCAACAAACGAAGCCAGCGTTAGGCGCTCGCGTTGGTCATCCACGACGGGTGCGTGGCCAGGTACCACCCGGACGTAAATCGCGATGGCAATCATATAGCCCACCATGGCGATAAGCCCTGGGACCATGGCCGCAGCAAACAGTTTGGCGATGTTTTGCTCGGTCAAGATGGCATAAATCACCAAGGGCACTGAGGGTGGAATCAAAATACCCAAGGTGCCACCCGCCGCCAAAGTGCCTGTGGCCAATCGGCCCGAGTAGCCGTGCCTGCGCATTTCTGGCAACGCCACGGAGGTAATGGTGGCAGCAGTAGCCACCGACGAACCGCAAATGGCCCCAAAGGCAGCACTTGCCAGTACAGAGGCCATGGCCAGGCCCCCTTTGAAACGCCCCATCGCAGCGCTGGCAAAGCCAAACAAGGCCTTGGAAATGCCGCCTTGCGTTGCAAAGTGCCCCATCAGTATGAACAGTGGGATAACAGAAAGATCAGCACTGGCAAACCTTGCGAATGCTTGGTTGCTTAAAAAGCTGGCCGTCGGTGTCCAGCCCGCCTGCCCGACAAAGCCCGCGCAGCCTGCCAAAAACATCGCTACAGCTATCGGCACTCGCAAAGCCATCAGCACCAGCATGGTGCCAAAGATTGAGATAACGATGAGCGTGGGGGTCATGCTGAAACCTCTGTTTGAGCGCCGCGCAGGGCCTGCGCCAGTGCAATCAAAGCCGTTAAGGCCAGGCCGGGTACGATAAATGCGAACACCACCCAGTCCGGAAACCCTAGGATTTGGCTACCTGAACCGGTTTGGTAGGCATTCATCCCACCCACTGCCGAGCGCCATGTCATCAGACCCATGGCCATAGCCAGCAGCAAGGCACCTAGGCGGTCTAGACGCTGCTGGGTAGATGGCGTTGCGCCGCTGGTGAAAAAGTCCACAATAATGTTGCCTTTACGGGCTTGGCACCAAGGTAAAAAGAGCGCCACGGCCGCGCCAGAGACCACGCCGGTTAACTCAAAGTCACCTGCCAAGGTCATGCCTATGGTGTTGCGGCCAATGAGGCTAACGCAGGTAATAAGGGTGACCACGGTCATGAGTAGCCCGCCCAGAACGGCGCTCCACTGAGCCAGTTTGTAAAGTGTTTTCAATCGAACCTCGCGATGTAAAGAACAAGTGAGCAGGCGCCTGACGCACCAATGCGAAGCGGGTTACTTACTCGGTACCAATCTGCACTGAGATGCTGGTCAGCCCGTCGATAGCGACTTCCATGACGTCACCCGGCACCACGGCGGCGACGCCCTCTGGGGTGCCGGTGTAAATTAGGTCTCCCGGCTGCAACTGCCAGGCGGTAGAGAGGTGTTCGATAATCTCGGCCACGTTCCAGATCAGTTTGCTGGTGTCGCTGCTTTGGCGCACCTGTCCGTTGACCTGCAATGTCAAAGCGGCTTGGGCAATGGACGGCACCGACGCCGCGGTTGTCAAAGGACCTATAGGTGCTGACTGGTCAAAGGCTTTGCCTATGCACCAGGGTCTGCCTTGCTTTTTCATGTCGCCTTGCAAGTCACGGCGCGTCATATCCAGGCCTACGGCGTAGCCCCAAACATGGGCCAGCGCGTCTTCTTTTTTGATGTTCTGGCCCCCTTTGCCAATGGCAACCACCAGTTCACCTTCATGATGGAAGTCTTTGGTCAGCGAGGGGTAGGGCAAGGTGGCAGTGGTGCCGGGCATGACGACAACCACCGCATCGGCAGGCTTCAAAAAAAAGAACGGTGGCTCGCGACCGGTAAACCCCATCTCTTTGGCATGCTCCACGTAGTTGCGGCCCACGCAGTAAATGCGATGCACAGGAAAAACTTCGGTTTGCCCAAGGATGGGTACCGTTACAGCGGGAGAGGGCGCAAACAAATAAGTCATTGAAGTGTCTTCAGTACAGGGTGAGGAATTTTAGGTGGGTGCTGAAAACGCTGATCTGAGCGACGCCGCGCACATGGCGACGGCGGTAGACGCTTCATCCAGTACGCCGCCCATAGTAATAAAGCCGTGGATCTGGCGCTCAAAGCAAACATAGCTGCAACGGTTGCCGGCCAGCATCAGTTGGTTGGCGTAGTCCATCCCTTCGTCGCGCAGCGGATCGAATCCGGCGGTCAGTACCAGCGCAGGGGCAAGGCCGCTAAGGTTGGGGTGCAATAGGGGCGAGGCGCGCCAGTCGGTGTCGTGTGTGGCGTCGTCAATGTAGTGGTCGTGAAAATAGCGCATGGTATCGGCAGTGAGCAAATAGCCTTGGCCGTTGTGCGTATGCGAGGGGTGCACCCGGCGCATATCGGTGGCCGGGTAAACCAGCAGTTGAAAGGCCAGTCGTAGGTCGCCCTGGTCACGCGCGTGCAAAGCCACGACAGCTGCCAAATTGCCCCCGGCACTGTCACCACCCACGGCGATACGCGATGCGTCAATGCCCAAATCTTTGGCCTGTGCCGCCACCCAGTAAGTGGCTGCAATACAGTCGTCTACCGCAGCCGGAAACACGTGTTCAGGGCCAAGCCGGTAGTCCACCGACACGACCGTGCAATGCGCCTCGTTGGCCAATTGTCTGCACAGGGTATCGTGGGTGTCGAGGTCGCCTATCACCCATCCGCCGCCATGAAAAAACACCAATACAGGTGCGCCTGCCGCATGCGTTGTGACCTCCGGGCTGCCATGGCCTTGGTACATGCGCATCGCAATGGAGCCGTGTGGGCCTTCACATACCAAGTCGCGTACCAAGCGTACACCTTGCGCGCGTGGTTGGGTCAGACTGCGGCGGTCGCGGTAAAAAGCGCGTGCCTCGGTGTGGGGCAGGGTGTGTGTAGGGGGAACTTGGCGCTGCTCTATCAAATCCAGCAGTGCGCGGGCTTGTCGATGTAACACTAAATCTCCTTAGAATGGCTGCACGCCGCCCGTGCTTCTAAATTCAATACTAATGATGATACTTTATAACTATTTTCGTTCGTCGGCGTCTTACCGCGTGCGTATCGCGCTCGCACTCAAAGGCCTGCCCTACGACTACCGCCCGGTGCATCTGGCCAAGGGCGAACACTTGGGCACGGATTATGGCGCTCTTGCCGCCGATAGCTTGGTGCCGCTTTTGGTCGATGGGGATTTGGCCTTGTCACAATCCTTGGCCATTATGGAGTATCTAGATGAAACCCACCCCACGCCCGCTCTGTTGCCCGCTGACCCCTTGGGGCGGGCACGGGTGAGGGCATTGGCCTTGTCCATTGCCTGTGAGATACACCCCTTAAACAACCTGCGTGTGCTCAAGCACTTGGGGCGCGCATTCAAAGCCACAGAAGAAGATAAAAACACCTGGTACCGGCATTGGATTGCGGTGGGTTTGGTCGCGTTTGAACGCCAGCTTGAGCTGCTGCGCGCCACTGACCTCCAAGCGGTCTTTTGCTATGGCAATCAAGCCTCAATGGCCGATTGCTGTCTTGTGCCTCAGATATTCAACGCCAAGCGGTTCAATTGCGATTTAAGTGCCTATCCCCTCACCATGGCGGCGTTTGACCAGTGCATGACGCAAGACGCGTTCATTCAATCGCAGCCCTCTTTGTGCCCGGACTATTTTGAGTAGTTCATCAAAACTGTTGCCCGTGAGCGGTGACTTATGGGTGCCCGACTGGCCTTTGCCTGAAGGAGTAGGTTTTGCGATGTCGTTGCGACAGGGCGGATGTTCTTTGCCCCCCTACGACAGCTGGAACCTGGGCGATCACGTGGGCGACGACCCGAATGCCGTGGCCCGCAACCGTGACCAGTTGGCACAGCGCTTGGGTGGAAAGCCGGTGTTTCTCAACCAAGTTCACCAAACCGCGGTTGTGCCGTTGGGCGCCAATACGCCGCATGGAACCGTTGCCGATGCGGCGGTTACTGCCCAACAGCAGGTGGCCTGCACCATCATGGTGGCCGATTGCTTGCCGGTATTGATGTGCCTTTCAGACGGCAGCGCCGTGGGTGCTGCCCATGCGGGCTGGCGTGGCCTGGCCCTTGGCGTGCTGGAGCAAACGCTAAAGTCCCTGCGCGCAACGCCATCGGCGGGGCAGGGCGCCGCAGTTAGCGTTTGGCTGGGCCCTTGCATTGGCCCTGACGCCTTCGAAGTGGGCGATGAGGTACGAGAGGCGTTTATGGCCGGCCACGCGCACCTAGCCCATTGCTTTACGCCCAAAGGTCGTAAATGGTTGGCCAACCTGCCCGCACTGGCCCGCCACCGCTTGGTTGACGCAGGCGTATCGCCACAGGCTATTTTTGGCAACGACGGCAGTCCGTCCTGGTGTACGTTTAGCAATCCAGACAGGTATTTTTCGCACCGCCGAGATGGCTTGCGCTTGGGCGCCTCGGGTCGCATGGCCGCCTGCGTCTGGCGCAGCTAGAGGCCCATGAGGCCCCTTAGTGCGACTCGTTATCCTGTGTCTGCTCTTTGGCTTTTCTCGCGCGTCGGCGCGCCGGGGTGCCCAAGATGTACAAGACCAATGCCAATGGCCCCACACCGTATAACACGAAGGTGACGAGGGCACCGCCCACGCCGCCACTGGGGCTGGTCGCTTCGGCCAGAGCCATCATAACGGCCACATACATCCACGCAATCGCAACAAGGTACATGTAAGGTGAAATTCAAATAATGGGACAATATACAGGCTAGCATGGGATTGAAAATCCCACACCGGCTTTGACGAAGATGTGAAGTCACATCTTTGCCGTTTTTTGCTTCAATCATGTCATAAATCAGTTAGGCCGGTATGAACACTTCATTTGGTGGATTTGATCCCAGCAGCTTGGCCCGAGCCTTTCAGCAAGGGATAGGGCCGTTGATGGCCAATATGCAACAGCAATTGGGCGCAGGGCCAAGCGCTGCACCGGCGTTGGGATTTGACAAAGGCAAACTGGCACAGGCGCAACAGCAGTTTGTTGAGGATATGCAGGCGCTATGGACCACCGGCGTCAAAGGCAATCCCAAAGTAAACGACAAGCGCTTTTCGGGTCAAGCCTGGGAACACAACCCGGTGGCAGCGTTTACCGCGGCGGCCTATATCGCCAATGGCCGCGCCCTGTTGGGCATGGCCGATGCCGTTGAAGCGGACGAAAAAACCCGAATGCGTGTGAGGTTTGCGGTAGAGCAAATGTTAGCCGCATCGGCACCCAGCAACTTTTTGGCCTTTAATGCTGAGGCCCAGCAAAAAGCCATAGAAACCAAGGGTGAGAGCATCGCCAAAGGCCTGCAAAATTTGTTGCACGACATGCGCAAAGGCCATGTGTCTATGACCGACGAAAGTGCCTTTGAGGTAGGTAGCAATGTGGCCACCACCGAAGGCGCTGTGGTGTTTGAAAATGAATACTTTCAGTTGCTCGAATACAAGCCACTCACCGCCAAGGTGTACGAGCGCCCGTTTTTGTTGGTGCCGCCCTGCATCAACAAGTTTTATATCTTGGACTTGCAACCCACCAACTCGTTGATACGTTATGCGGTGGCGCAGGGTCACCGCACGTTTGTGGTGAGCTGGCGCAACCCCGATGCCAGCATGAAGGACAAAACCTGGGACGACTATATTGAGCACGCGGCGATTAAGGCCATCTCAGTCACGCAAGAAATCACTGGTGCGCCGCAGATCAATGCGCTGGGGTTTTGCGTAGGCGGCACCATCTTGACCACCGCGTTGGCGGTGCTGGCGGCTAGAGGCGAAAAGCCGGTGGCCTCTACCACCTTGCTCACCACGCTGCTCGAGTTCAAAGACACCGGCATTTTGGACGTGTTTATTGACGAGAATTTTGTGAAATTTCGTGAACTGCAGTTAGGCGCAGGCGGCTTACTGCCTGGTGGCGATCTGGCAAGTACCTTCAGTTTTTTACGCCCCAACGAGTTGGTGTGGAACTATGTGGTGGGCAACTACCTTAAGGGCGAATCACCACCCGCCTTTGATCTGTTGTACTGGAACAGCGACGCCACAAATTTGCCTGGCCCTTTTTACACTTGGTATTTGCGCAACACCTACCTTGAGAACCGCCTTGTTCAACCCGGTAAAGCAACCGTCTGCGGTCAGAAAATCGATTTTCGTAAAGTGGATATGCCCGTTTACATCTACGGCTCGCGTGAGGACCATATCGTTCCTATCTCGGGGGCCTATGCCTCCACCCAATACCTGCCTGGTAAAAAGCGTTTTGTCATGGGCGCATCTGGGCACATTGCAGGGGTTATTAACCCCCCGGCGTCTAACAAGCGCAGCCACTGGATTAACAACGGCGCCAAGTTTCCGCTGCGGGTTGAGGATTGGATCGAAAAGGCCACCGAAACCGTGGGCAGCTGGTGGACCGACTGGTCCGATTGGCTCAAATCCCATGCCGGGAAGCAGATTGCTGCGCCCAAGTCCTACGGGCGGGGCAAGTACAAGGCTCTTGAAAAAGCGCCCGGTCGTTACGTAAAAGCCAAGGCCAGCACCGATTAAACTCGGCTTTAGGGTGCCGTTCCCGTTTTCCCTGACTTTCCCTGACTTAACCCATTGAAGGATTGATATGCAAGACATCGTCATCGTTTCTGCGGCCCGTACCGCCATCGGCAAATTTGGTGGTAGTTTGGCCAAAGTGAGCGCTGTGGATTTGGGGGCACTGGTCATCAAGGAGGCGCTGGCACGCGCTGGGGTTGCCGCCGACCAGGTGGGCGAGGTCATTATGGGACAGGTGTTGACAGCAGGCGCCGGCCAAAACCCGGCGCGTCAGGCCATGCTCAAAGCGGGCGTCGCCAAAGAAACGCCTGCCCTCACCATCAACGCGGTGTGCGGTTCTGGCCTCAAGGCTGTCATGCTGGCCGCCCAAGCGGTGGCTTATGGCGACAGTGAGATCGTAGTGGCCGGTGGTCAAGAAAACATGAGCGCCAGCCCCCACGTGTTGCTGGGATCGCGTGATGGCCAACGCATGGGCGACTGGAAGATGGTGGATTCGATGATTGTGGACGGCCTGTGGGACGTCTACAACCAGTACCACATGGGTATCACGGCCGAGAACGTCGCCAAGCAGTATTCGATTAGCCGCGAAATGCAAGACAAACTGGCATTGGCCTCGCAGACCAAGGCCGCCGCCGCGCAAGATGCGGGCAAATTCAAGCAGGAAATCGTAGGCGTCAGCATCCCCCAGCGCAAAGGCGATGCACTTGTGTTTGACACCGACGAGTTTATTAACCGCAAATCAAACGCCGAAGTCTTGACCGGCTTGCGCCCGGCCTTTGACAAAGCAGGCAGCGTCACGGCAGGCAACGCCTCGGGCCTGAACGACGGTGCTGCAGCGGTGGTGGTGATGTCGGCGGCCAAGGCCAAGGCTCTGGGCCTGACCCCGCTGGCGCGCATTGCTTCGTTTGCCACCAGCGGTTTGGATCCGGCCATTATGGGCATGGGACCGGTATCGGCCTCACGCAAGGCTTTGCAGCGTGCGGGTTGGTCGGCACACGACGTGGATGTGTTTGAGCTTAACGAAGCTTTTGCCGCACAGGCCTGCGCGGTCAACCAAGAGTTGGGACTTGATGCCAGCAAAGTCAATGTCAATGGTGGTGCCATTGCCTTGGGACACCCCATTGGGGCGTCAGGTTGCCGCATTTTGGTCTCGCTCTTGCATGAGATGCAGCGCCAAGGTGCCAAAAAAGGATTGGCCGGTTTGTGTATAGGCGGCGGCATGGGCGTGGCCCTGGCCGTTGAGCGTTAATTAGAGGTTTTGGTCAGGGATTTACATTTTTAGGAGACAAACATGAGTCAAAAAGTTGCGTATGTGACGGGTGGTATGGGTGGTATCGGTACCGCCATTTGTCAGCGCCTGCACACAGAGGGTTTCAAAGTGATCGCTGGTTGTGGGCCCACGAGGGACCATGCCAAGTGGATCGCGGAGCAGGCCACCTTAGGGTATACCTTTTACGCGTCGGTAGGCAATGTGGGTGCGTGGGATTCCACCGTCGAGGCCTTTACCAAATCCAAAGCGGAGCACGGATCCATTGACGTACTGGTGAACAACGCCGGCATCACGCGTGATCGCATGTTCGTCAAAATGACCCGTGAAGACTGGGACGCCGTGATCGAGACCAACCTTAACTCTATGTTCAACGTGACCAAACAGGTCGTGGGCGACATGGTGGAGCGTGGTTTTGGCCGCATCATCAATATCTCGTCGGTGAACGGCGAGAAAGGCCAAGCCGGTCAAACCAATTACTCCGCCGCCAAGGCCGGTATGCATGGCTTTACCATGGCTCTGGCCCAAGAGCTGGCCAACAAAGGTGTCACCGTTAACACGGTCAGCCCTGGCTACATCGGCACCGATATGGTCAAAGCCATTCGCGAAGACGTTCTGGCCAAAATCGTGGGCACCATCCCAGTCAAACGCCTGGGCCGCCCCGAAGAAATCGCCTCCATCATTGCCTGGTTGGCCTCTGAAGAAGGCGGCTACTCCACTGGTGCTGACTTCTCGGTTAACGGCGGTTTGCATATGGGCTAATGCCCTGATAAAGGCCTTTGTTGGCCTTTTATACAACCCGGTGCTCCTACCTAAGAGACCGGGTTTTTTTACGTCTGTGTGGAGGCCAGCTCCACTCATACCTTGGCTTTGGCGCATCATTGAACAGCGCTCTGGCGGCGTTGCGCCTTGCCAGCACCCCGCCTGACAGCCCGTTCGGGCCTGTCCAACTGCCGTCTCTAGGTTGAAATGGAATTCGCCAGACCCTTGAGTTTGTGCTTGACATATTTGTCAGAAAAAATGATAAACTTCTGACAAAATGTGAGAACCCATGAGCCAACTCGCCCAAACCGTTTTGTCTGCCGCGCAATCCTTGCCCGAAGGGGGATTGCTTTCGCCCAAAGAGTTTCTGCATTTGGCCTCTCGCGCAGCGATTGACCAAACCCTGACGCGTCTGACCAAAGAAGGACAACTTTTGCGATTGGGCCGTGGGGTCTACGCCCTGCCTGTTAACGGACGTTTCGGTTCGCGGCCGCCATCCGCCGAATCAGTCGTAGATGCAATCGAAGCCACAAGCGGTGAAGTCGTTGTTACCAGCGGTGCGGCAGAAGCCAATGCTTTGGGTTTAACCACCCAAGTGCCAACCCGAGAGGTCTATCTGACTTCAGGTCCCTCACGCCGGCTGCACTTAGGGCTGCGAGAGATTGAGCTCAAGCACGGAACACGCAGCCAAATGCTCATGGGCAAACGCCCTGCGGGAAAAGCCATTCGTGCACTGTTGTGGTTGGGGCCTGAATACGCCCCATTCGCATTGCAGACATTGCAGAGCAAGCTAGAGGTTCATGAATGGGAAGCTATGCGTTCAGCAAGATATGCTTTACCAAGCTGGATGGCCCGTGCGGTTGGTGAGGCAACCCGTGTCTGAGTCTTGGCTAGCCCTCAGCCGCGAAGACCAAGCACAAGCGCTAGAGTTTGCAGCCGCAACAACGGGTCGGCCGCCCCATCTACTGGAAAAAGATATCTGGGTGGTGTGGGCCTTGTCTGCCATCTACGAGTCAGCCCTTGCGGACAAGCTGACCTTTAAGGGTGGTACATCCTTATCTAAGGTCTACAAGATCATCGATCGCTTTTCTGAAGACCTTGACTTGACTTATGACATCCGAGAAGTGGTGCCCGATCTTTTGCACCACAGAAATCCAATCCCAGCGTCGTCTAGTCAGGCCAAAAAAATCACTGATGCAGTGCGACAGCGCCTACCCATTTGGATCAAAAACACCGTCCAACCTATACTGGAATCCGCCATTCACCGTGATGCCGTGCAGGCCACCTTATCGCTTGCAGGCAAAGACAACGAACAATTACGCCTAACATATGCGCCTATCAAGGTCGGCACCGGATACGCAGCATCTACCATCCAATTAGAGTTTGGTGGTCGTGCAACAGGCGAGCCACACCAGCGTCACGGGGTGGCATGCGATATGGCTGCCGCGATTGAAGGTGTCATTTTTCCAACTGCGCAGCCCTTGGTGATGGAAGCCGAGCGGACCTTCTGGGAAAAAGTGACCGCGGCGCACGTGTATAGCCTACAAGGTCGTCTGCGCGGTGAGCGCTACGCACGCCATTGGTACGATTTGGCCGCAATGGCCAAATCTGGTCATGCACAAACAGCAATCACAGACGGTCAACTAGCCAAGGATGTCGCAGAACACAAATCAATGTTCTTCCCTGAAAAAAGTGCAGGCAAGGTTCGGATCGATTATCTGGCTGCCGTTAACGGTGCTATTCAATTGGTGCCTGAGGGTGGGGCCTTGGGCGCTCTGAAGCTGGACTACGCGGCAATGCTGGCAGATGGATTGCTGTCGTCAAACCCACCTTCATTCGCAGAGATTATCGAAATTTGCTCTGAACTTCAGAAAAGCATCAACAACCATGGGTAGTGCCCGACAAGGGCGAACGGGTTTGCGATTAGGTAGTCAACACCTTACCCGGATTCATCAAGTTGTTGGGGTCCAAGGCTTGTTTAACTCGGCGCATCAATGCCAGTTCCACCGCAGATTTGTAGCGGGCCGATTCGTCGCGGCGCAATACGCCTAAGCCGTGCTCGGCCGATATCGAACCCTTGAAGTGGTGCACCCAGTCGTGGGTGAGGGTGTTGATGGCCTCTTGCCAGCTTAAAAATTCGTCTTGCGACCCTGCCGTTAGGGCTTGGGCTGGGGGGGACACATTAAAGTGTAAATTGCCGTCACCCAGATGGCCAAACACCACCATGCGGCAACCGGGGTGTTGCGTGGTGATGGACTGACTGGCTACCTCCACAAATTCGGCAATGCATGAGATGGGCACGGCGATGTCGTGCTTGATGTTTTTGCCCTCTAGGGCCTGCGCCTCGGAGATGTTTTCGCGCAGTGCCCAAAAGGCTTTGGCCTGGGCCAAGGATTCGCTGACCGCTACGTCGCTTGCCGTTTCTGCCTCTAGGGCGGCTTCTAGGCAAGCCATGAGGCGGTCCCTTGAACCGGTGTGCTCGGTAGCCGCTGAGACTTCTACCAAAACCACCCAGGGCGAGGCTTGCGCAAAAGGGGAGCGGCAAGTGCTGAAGTGGCGCGTCACCAGCGACAGGCAAAACCCCGAGATCAGCTCAAACGCGGTCAGCTCATCACCTACCCGGGCGCGAATGTCGGCAAACAAACGCATGGCACTTTGCACAGAATCCAGCGCCACCAAGGCCACCGTTTTGCTGGCGGGCAGGGGGTACAGTTTGAGGACAGCGCCGGTGATGATGCCCAATGTGCCCTCGGCCCCTATGTAGAGGTCTTTTAAATCGTAGCCGGTGTTGTCTTTGCGTAGCCCACGCAGGCCGTTCCAGATTTCGCCTTCAGCGGTGACTACCTCTAAACCCAGGCACAGCTCTCGGGCGTTGCCGTAACGCAAGACCTGAACACCACCTGCGTTGGTGGACAAATTGCCGCCAATAGTGCAGCTGCCCTGCGCCGCTAGGCTTAGGGGGAACAGGCGGTTGCAACGCTCGGCGGCTTCTTGGATGGATTGCAAAACGGCACCGGCTTGCACCACCATGGTGTTGTTGAGTTCATCTACCGGGCCTATGGTTTTCATGCGTTTGAGTGACACCACCACGGCCCGGCCCGATTCGTCGGGCACTGCACCGCCGCTCAAGCTGGTGTTGCCGCCCTGGGGCACCACCGCCACTTGGTGCTGCTGGCACCACTGCACCACAGCGGCCACGTCTTGGGTGGAGTCGGGCAGGGCCACCGCCAGGGCCTTGCCCTGCCAGCGTTTGCGCCAATCCACCAGGTAGGGGTGCATAGAGGTTTCGTCTACCAGCAGTTGGCCTTTAAAGCGCTGTGCCAGTTCGGCCAGTTGTGCGGGGGAGGGTGGCAATGCCATCGGGGAGTGAAGGTGTAAGCGCGTTGGCACAGATAGGGGTGTAACGGGGTGCTTTGGAATGGGCAGCGATAAGCAGGTATGGCCAGGAATGAATAAGGCGTTTACTGGCCGCGTAAAAACAGGCGGTCCAACTCTTTCATTGTGACCTGCCGCCACGTAGGGCGTCCGTGGTTGCATTGGTCAGAGCGATCGGTTTGTTCGATCTGGCGCAGCAGGGCGTTCATTTCAGGCAGGGTTAACTGGCGGTTGGCGCGTACTGCGCCGTGGCAAGCCATTGAGGCCAGCAAATCATGTTCTGCCCGCTGCACTACCGCCTGTGCCCCGTGCTCGGCCAACTCCGTTAACACCTCACGGGCCAGGGCCACCAGGTCGCCGTCAGCCAGCGCAGCGGGTACCGCGCGTAGCGCCAAGGATTGGGCAGACAGGGCCGTTATTTCAAAACCCAGTTGCGCAAGGGCTGGGCCCTGCTCAGCGCAAATAACGATTTCTTGCGCGGTGGCGTGAAACGACACAGGAATTAACAGGCGCTGCTGGGTCAGGGCCGCGTCACTGCCCCTGGCCATTTGGGATTTAAGCTGCTCGTACACGATGCGCTCGTGCGCGGCATGCATATCCACCACGATCAAGCCCTGCTGGTTCTGCGCCAGTAAATAGACCCCATGCAACTGCGCCAGGGCGCGGCCCAGCGGCCAAATCGGCTCCTCGTCTGTGGGTGTTGCGGCTTGTCTGCCGGGTACGCCAGATACATCGTCAATCCTTGGGGATTCAACATCTTGCGGTCGCCACAGCGTAGCAAGTTCGGATACGCCTAAGCGTTGGCCATTAGGTGCTACCCCTTCGCGGTCGAATGCACGATAGGGCATAGGCGAGGGCCGGTTGCCCGCGCCAAAATCCATTTGCCGCCAGGTGTTGGGGCTGGGCATTGCTGCAGCAATTGGCAAGTCCTCGCCGTTTGTTGCACCAGTGGTGGGGTCAACGCCAAGGGTTTGCGAAAGTGGTTCATCCGAAGGCAGATCAGTGGCGCGGGGCCGCGAAAGCGCCTGCTCCACGCAGCGCTGCAAGGCTTGGTGCACCATGCGGCTGTCACGAAACCGTACTTCCACCTTGGTGGGGTGTACGTTGACATCCACCGCTCTGGGATCTATTTGTATAAACAACACGTAACTGGGTTGCTTTTGCCCGTGCAGCACATCTTCGTAGGCCCGCCGCAGTGCGTTCATCACCACCTTGTCGCGTACAAAGCGGCCGTTCACATAGGTGTATTGGTGATCGGCCCGGCTACGCGCTACGGCGGGTAGCCCCACAAACCCCCTCACTGAGCAGCGCAAATCCTCGTTGGCCACTTCAATGGATTGGTCAACAAACACTTGGCCCAATACATCGGCACAACGCTGCTGCAAGGCCTGCGGCCCTGTAAGCGACCGCCAGTTGTCCAGCAATTTACCGTCGGCCCATACCGTCCATTGCACATCAGGCCGGGCCAAGGCCTGGCGTCTGACCGCTTCTAGGCAGTGGGCCTGTTCGGTGGCCTCCGATTTAAGAAACTGCCTGCGCGCTGGGGTATTGAAAAACAACTCTTTCACTTCGACCGTAGTGCCCACCGCACGGGCCACTGGTTTGATCTCGCCGGTTCGGCCATCTAAAGAAAACCCAGAGGAGGCTTCACGGGTGCGCGAATAGATCACCAACTCAGACACCGACACAATCGCTGCCAATGCTTCACCGCGAAACCCCAGTGATCCCACCTGCTCCAAGTCTTGCAAACTGGCTATTTTGCTGGTGGCGTGGCGTTTGAGCGCAATGGGCAGTTGGGCCGCGTCGATTCCCGTACCGTCGTCCTCCACCGTCACCAGCCGTACACCCCCACCGGCCAACCGCACGGTTACCGCTCGGGCGCCTGCATCCAAGGCGTTGTCTAGCAATTCCCGCACCACCGAGGCGGGGCGTTCCACCACCTCGCCGGCAGCGATTTGGCTGATCAATTCATCAGGTAGCTCACGAATCGGGCGTGTTGTTAACGCCGGCAAGCCGAAGGAAGTTGTAACTTGTGGTGAATTCACCGGGGCATTTTAGACTGTCATCGTGCCCGCCGATGCCAAGATTGCCCCATAGCTGGGATAATTGCCTGCGCTTGCCCACCCCGCGTTGCAGGCTACTGAACACATAAACAAATGGACATCATTGCTCTTTTGATCGACTTCGTGCTGAATGTTGACACCTATTTGGAGTCTTTCGTAAGAAACTATGGCGTTTGGGTCTATGCCTTGCTATTTCTTATTGTTTTTGTGGAAACTGGTGTGGTGGTGATGCCATTTTTGCCAGGCGACTCTTTGTTGTTCGTCGTTGGGGCCATGTGCGGTGTTGGGCTCATGGATTACGGCTTGGCCACGTCCTTGCTGATTGCCGCAGCCATTATGGGCAACCAATGCAATTACGCCGTAGGACGTTATTTTGGACCCAAGGTATTTCAATGGGAAAACTCGCGCTTTTTTAACCGAAAGGCCTTCGACCAAGCCCATGCGTTTTACGAAAAATACGGGGGCTATACCTTGATAGCGGCACGGTTTGTTCCGTTTTTGCGCACCTTTGCACCGTTTGTTGCAGGGGTTGCCCAGATGACGCGGCGCAAATTCACTTTTTTTGATTTGACCGGCGGCATGCTGTGGGTGCTCTCGCTGGTCACAGCCGGGTATTTTTTTGGCAACCTACCCTTTGTTCAAGCCCATTTGGACAAAATCATTTGGGCCATGATTTTGATCCCCGGCCTGGTGTTTATTGGTGGAGCGCTAAAGGCACGCTTTTCCAAGAAGCCAGCCTAACCCAAGCGAAATCGTCCCTTGGGGGCTTGAAGCTCGAAGTACGAAACGATGCCGTTCATCAATGCATCCGCGACCGCATTTTGATAACCCACACTGGCCAGCAGAACCTCTTCATCGGGGTTGGAAATAAAGGCGGTTTCAACCAATACGCTGGGGATGCTGGGCGCTTTGAGCACTGCAAAACCGGCCTGCTCAACGACCCGCTTGTGAAGCGTGGCGGTTTTGCCGAGGTGGTTCAAAATGAGGCCGCCAACTTTTAGACTGTCGCGTATTTGCGCGCTGGTGCTCATGTCCAAAAAAATTTGCTGCATGGTGGGGTCTTTGGTTTTGACGTTGAGGCCCCCCACGATGTCGGCGCTGTTCTCTTTTTGGGCCATCCAGCGAGCGGCGGCGCTGCTGGCACCCCGTTGGCTCAAAGCAAACACGCTGGCCCCCCTGGCGGTGGGCACGGTAAACGCGTCGGCGTGAATGCTAATCATCAGATCCGCGTTGATGGCTTGCGCCTTTTGCACACGCAGGCCCAGCGGCACGAAATAATCGCCGTCGCGCGTAAGGTAGGCTTTGAATTGCAACTGGGGTGATTCGTAGCGCTTGATACGTTCAAGCAGCTTTTGGGCAATCGCCAGCACCACGTCTTTTTCATAGGTTCCCGCCGGACCAATCGCGCCCGGGTCTTCACCCCCATGGCCGGGGTCTATTGCAATCATGAGCGACTTACGGCCAGTTGCAGGCGCTCTGTTGGCACTTGTATTGCCTACTTGGGGTTGGCTGGCAATGGGTGGGTTGGGGGTTGGCGCCGAGGGCGATAGGGCTTGTGGCTTTTTTGCGATCTGGTTGATGAGTTCTGCGATAGGGTCTGCGGCCACAACGCCATACAGGTCGACCACCAAGCGGTGCGCGTAGGGGCCAGCCGGACTCAGCGCAAATATCTGCGGTGTGACGGGTTTTTTTAGGTCAACGGTAAGCAGAACGGTTCCAAACGGTGTTGGGGTCAGCTTGATCTGCGATACGTTGGGGTCTACCAATTGCACCTTGCCGGGCAAACTGGACAGCGGGCCACTCACCACCATGTCATCCAACTCAATCACCAGTTGCAGTGGCGTGTCGTGGTATTGGTAGCGGTGCTGAACGGCGACATCGCTCTCAATGGTTAGGCGGGTGTACTGCGTAGAAGGCCACATTCGTACTGCCGTAATGGTGGCCGCCATGACCTGGTGACTGAGGGTAGCCAGAATCACACCCGCTCCCGCACCTATGACATGACGTCGGCGCAGGCCAGAATCTTGGGCGTACTGTGTCATACCAACAACGCTGCGCCGAGCGGGCTAAATGCCTTGGCCGTCAGATCACGCGTCCATTCGGTGTCCACCGTGAGGTGGATAACGCAATCGGGCACCGGCAAGCTGTCGGCCACTTTTTCAGGCCACTCCACCATTTTAAGTCCAGGACCGCCAAAAATGTCCCTAAATCCGGCGTCCTCCCACTCTTGTGCCTTATCCAAGCGGTAAAAATCAAAGTGGTAGACCGAAAGTCCGTGGCTATCCGTGCCGGCTTTGTTAGCCAGCAGGTAAGTTTCCATCAACGCGTAGCTTGGGCTTTTAACCCGACCCGCATAGCCCAGAGTACGCATCATCTGACGCACCAAGGTGGTCTTGCCAGCGCCCAAATCACCCACCAGGTAGATCAGTGCGTCGCCAATTGCGCTACCATGCGCCAGATGATCGGCGAACCGTTCAAGTTGTGCCTGTGTGGCACCCAAATGGCATTGCTGCGCCAAGTCCGGTGCGTCTAGGCTTAACCAATCCCATCTAAGTTCTGACCTTTTGTCCATGCCCTCGATTTTGAACCAGTCTGACCGTGTTTCCCAGTTGCGACAGTGGGCCTTTGACTTGGGATTTGTAAATTTGGGTATTGCCAGCCCCAAAATTCCAGGCGCGAAGGAGGGTTTGGCGGCATGGACGACAGCAAACCACCATGGCGATATGCACTACATGGCCGTTAATCAAGCCCTGCGGGCCGACCCAATGGAACTCAGGCCGGGTACCCAATCGGTCATCACCGTCATGCTGCCCTACCTGCCCGCCACCGACGGCGGTGATTGGGTGGACACTGCCTGGTCGGCAATCGACAACACCAAGGACGGGTATGTTTCGCTTTACGCCAGAGGGCGTGATTACCACAAAGTCATGCGCGGCCGCCTGAAGCAGTTGGCTGCGACCATTGCTAAGGCTTGGGGCGACAGCAATGCCAGGGTGTTTGTTGATTCGGCACCGGTTTTAGAAGTGGAACTGGCCGCATTAAGTGGCTTGGGTTGGCGGGGCAAACATACCTTGCTATTGTCCAGAGAGCAGGGGTCCATGTTTTTTCTGGGCGAGATCTTTGTTGACTTGGCCCTGCCGCCGACCGAAGTTTTGAGCGCTCACTGTGGCAGTTGCACCCGCTGTATTGACGTATGCCCCACCAAGGCCATTGTTGCGCCTTACCGCCTGGACGCTAGGCGCTGCATCTCCTACCTTACGATTGAAAACAAAGGCGAGATACCGCTGGAGATGCGCCCGGCGATAGGCAATCGGATTTACGGCTGTGACGACTGCCAGTTGATTTGCCCTTGGAACAAGTACGCACAAAAATCTCTGTTGGATGACTTTCAGCCGCGCAAAGGCTTGGGTGGACGACCACTGTCAGAGATGATGGGGTGGAGCCAAGAGCAGTTTGAGGCTTACACAGAGGGCACCGCGATTCGTCGCATTGGTTTTGAGCTTTGGCAGCGCAATCTCGCAGTGGCCTGCGGCAATGCACTGGCGGACATTCAGTTAAATGTCCAAGAGCGGTCTGATCTTAGAGCGGTGTTGGTGCACCAGCGCAAAGGTGCCAGCGCCTTGGTTGCAGAACATATGGACTGGGCCCTCGCCAGAGAGGGTATTCCCGGTGAATCTCGATTCGTCCGGCAAAATCGACCACCTGTCGCCGAATTAGACTGAGCTGTCATACAAATTATTCAGTCGTCGGTTATATTGGCAATGGATTTAGAGCCGACCAACACAAAGTTACCGTGCAAAGTGTCGGGTTTGTCCAATCGGCAAGGTGAATGGCGTGTGGTTGAGTCCCATCTCAACAAGAGCTGATCAAGGCACCAAAGGAGAAAGACGTGAACCTGTTACGCAAAGAAGATTACCCGCCTGAGGAGCTGCATAAGGTGGTATTGGAATCCCCTTCTAGTGCCTCGTCGAAGGGGGCTAATACCAAAGCCTTGGTGGTTTTGATAGTGACCAACTTTCCCCACCTTTTCACAACCGTCATGTCCCAGGCCGTACTGGTCAGAACCTGTAGAGACGCACTTTACGAACTGCAAAAGAAATCCTTCAAGGCAATTTTTTGTGATTTGGGGCCCTTGGGGCCGGATGAGAATGGTTTTCGCTTCGCCTATGCGCTCAAGTCCAAGGAAACCAAGACGCCGTTGTTTCTAATGACAGATCAGATGTCCCTTGAAGATGAAACCCATGCCATGCATCAAGGGGCCAAAGGGCTGATCACCCGTAGTGCTGCAAGTTTAAGTGAGGCGCTCAAGCAAGAGACGCAAATCCCCGCTTCACCCTTTCGTGTACTTGATCAGTCCTTTGCGCCCATCAGTGAACAACGGCCCCTTATTCCTTTGGAGGCCTTGGACCGGATAAAATCCCAATTGCGCCGCCACATTGGGCCCGTCGCTGATGATTTGGTATTTAAAACCCTAGCCACCATTGGCAAACGTCACCCCATGGGCGTGCCGTTTCATGCCTTGGTACATGCTTTAGCCAATTATATTGATGCTCCCAAGGCCCGCGATCGTTTCCTTACCGAACTAGGCGTATAGTCTTAGCAGGAGACATCGATGAACATCTTAAAGCGCATGCCCATCGGGGTGCAGTTTTTCATGCTGCTGTTGATTTCAGCGGTGATTAGTGCCATTTGTGCCTATCAAATTGGTTCTACTATTTACTTGGCCGAAACACGTAACCAAGCCCGTACCGTTGCGGATTTGGTGGACAACGTGGGCACTTGGGCCAGTCAATACAACGGGGTATGGGTGCGCAGCGACCCCGCCAAAGACGCCATAAAGATTGGTAATTTTCTGGAGCGAGAGGCACCATACGGAGCACCCGCAGCGGCTGCATCGGCCGCTTATGTGCCCGCCACGGCCCTAGGGGGCCCCGTTGTTGCGGCCAGTGCTGCCTATTCTGCGGTTGGTCAGACGCCTACTGCTGGCGCGGTTTTCCATCGCAAAAATCCTGCATTGATTCAACGTGAACTGGCCGATGTAACCCTTGCCTCCGGTTCAAAAACCACTTACCGCATGACTTCTGATAAGTTCATGAACCCGGCCAATGCCCCGACCCGTTTTGAAAGCACTGCGATAGAACGCTTAAGAGAGACCAAAGGGACCGAGTATTCCGAAGTCAAAGACGGCAATTTGTTGTTCGCCCGTACACTCATCGCGGCACCTGGCTGTTTGAAATGCCATAGTACGCCTGAGGCAGCGCCAGCGGCAGTCCGTGCCATGTACGGCACGACCAATGGGTTCGGTTACAAAGAGGGCGAGTTGGCCGGCATCATTAGCGTTATCGTTCCTTTGTCTTACAACCCCTCGTCGTTGGTGCAAGACTTCAGTGTATTTACGTGGACGGCGTTAGGCGCATTCCTACTTTCTCCTCTGTTTATTTTGCTCTATATACAGCGTATGGTTGTAAGCCCTGTGCGCAAGATAAAAGTGTTTGCAGAAAAAGCGGCACATTCTGAGTTAAGTGATGATATGGGAAAAATCCAGTTTGTCGAAGACGAGTATTCGTCAGACAACGAAGTGCACCGCTTGAGCGCGGCCATTAAAGCCATGTACCAATCCATCCGATTGATGCGGCGTGATGCGCTGGGACAACGCGACAACGTGACGCGCTTGTAAAGTACCCAGGGGGTGTTTGAGTCGCCTGTCAGAGGCTGCCCAACACACCCAGTGCAAACGGTAGGCTGGCAATGCCCAGCAGGGTAGACAGGGTGACCATGCCTGCTACGATAGACCCGTTGTAACCCATGCGTGATGCCAATACATAGCTGCTTGAGGCCGTAGGAAGCGCAGAAAACGCCAACAATACCGAGGCTTGTAATGGCGGCAGGGAGAGCACCTGGGTAACGCCAAAAGCCACCAAAGGTGTGATGAGGTGCCGGATGGTTAGCACCGAGGCGGTTAACACCTTGACCTGTGCCACCGAATGAATCATCAGACCGGCGCCAGCGGACATCAAACCCAAAGCCAACGAGGCGGCACCTATGCGACCCACCGAGGGCTCCAACCATTGCGGGATAGACAACCCCATAAAGTTAACGGCCAAACCCGACAAGGTGGCAATAATCAAGGGGTTGCGCGCCAATTCCTTTAAAAACGGGCGCTGCGAGTGCCTGGCCATGGGCCATACGGCGGCGATGTTAAACATCGGTACACATACCCCTACCAGTACCGCCATTTGCTGTACTCCAGCGGCCCCGCCCAGCCTATCGGCCAGCGCCAAACCGATGAATGAATTGAAGCGAAAAGCAATTTGACTGCTGCCCGCGTAATCATGCGCACTGAACTGGTTCTTTAGCACCGGCCAGTAGGGCAGGCTGTAAGACAAGGCAATCGCACTCAGGCCAGTCATCCAACCTGCCACCATCAGATGCGACGCACTGCTCAATTCAATCGGGCTTTTGACGATGGAATGAAACAACAGCACAGGAAACAAAAAGTAGTACACCAAAATCTCTACCTGCTCCCATACCGGCTTTTTTAGTGCCGAGTACCGGCACAGCAGCGTGCCGCACAGGATGAGCAAAAAGTCGGGCAATATCAGTTGGACGTAGTTCATGGGTGGATCGTAACAGCGTGGATGTTGGGCTTGGTTGCCGGTTCGTCGTACGGGGGACTCATCAGGGATTTTGCAAATTGTCCACAGATCGCTTACGGATAAGTGCAAATGCGGATGGACTTGTAAGGCTTAACTGGTAAATTAGCCGAATAGGAGGATTCCAAAGGTTGGATTTCCTTGGCTATTTTTAGGAGTATTTATGTTTGCAAAACCTATTCAATCGGGCTTGGTCGGGCTTTTGGGGTTAACGTTGTCCGGCCTGGTGCTGGCGCAGGCTTACCCCAACAAACCCGTGAAATTGCAGGTGCCTTTTGCGCCTGGCGGCACCACCGACATCGTGGCACGGGGGATTGCCGACCCATTGGGTAAGGCGCTGGGGCAAAGCGTGATCGTTGAGAACAAAGCGGGCGGGGGAGGCGTGATTGGTGCCAACGAAACGGCTAAAGCAGCACCTGATGGGTACAACCTGGGCATGGCAACGGTGTCTACCACGGCCGCCAACCCGGCCATCAATGCCAAAATCCCGTACAACCCGGTGACTGACTTTACGCCCATCATCAACGTTGCCGCGACGCCCAACGTTATTGCTGTTCACCCCAGCTTTCCAGCCAAAGACTACAAGGGTTTCTTGGCTGAGCTGAAAAAATCCCCCGGCAAGTACTCTTACGCGTCGTCGGGTACAGGCGGCATCGGCCATTTGCAAACCGAGCTGTTCAAAAGTTTAAGTGGCACCTTTATCATCCATATTCCTTACCGTGGTGCGGGTCCCGCATTGAACGACACGGTGGCCGGGCAGGTGCCGATTATTTTTGACAACCTTCCGTCAGCCATGCCGTTTATTCAATCCGGAAAACTGATTCCTATCGTCGTTGCCGCACCTAAGCGCCTGAAACAATTGCCCAACGTGCCTACCTTTGCAGAGGTGGGATTGGCGCCTGTTAACCGCATGGCCTACTACGGAATTTACGGACCTAAAGGGCTACCTGCTGAGGTGGTTGAAAAAATCAATGCCGGTGTTAAAAAGGCCTTAGAAGACCCAGCGGTTCGCAAGCGCGTAGAAGATACCGGTTCGGTGATTGTGGCCAACACCCCCGTGCAATTTGCCGAACAGATCAAAGCTGAATTTGAAGTGTATAAAAAAGTGGTTCAAGCCAACAAGTTAACGCTGGACTGATAAACACCTTGCTAAGCCAAGGCCCTGTACCGCAATGGACAGGGCTTTTTTTCGCACCCCTTAGACTGATGCCACCATGAAAACCGACGACACTGAGGTACATGCCTTTGTAGATGCGCTTTGGTTGGAAGACGGCTTGGCGCGCAACACCTTAGAGGCCTATCGGCGCGACCTTAGTGCCTTACAGGAGTGGCTGTTGGCCCATGGCAAAAGTCTGACCAAGGCAGCGGAAGCAGACTTACAGGCCTATTTTGGTGAACGCCATCTGGCCAGCAAGCCCAGCACCGCCAACCGGCGCTTAACCGTGTTCAAGCGCTTTTACCGCTGGGCATTGCGCCAGCAGCTGACCACCGCAGACCCCACGCTGCGACTGGCACCCGCACGCCAAAGCCTGCGCATTCCCCATACCTTGAGCGAACAACAGGTGGAACTTTTGTTGGCCAGCCCGGATACTGAAACGCCTTTGGGCCTGCGTGATCGCACCATGCTTGAACTGATGTACGCCAGCGGGCTAAGGGTGAGCGAGTTGGTGGGCCTAAAAACCTACCAAGTCAGCTTTGCAGATGGGATTGTGCAGGTCACAGGCAAGGGCAGCAAAGAGCGCTTGGTTCCGTTTGGAGAGATTGCGGGTGATTGGCTGCGTTTGTACGTGGCCAACGCAAGGACGCATTTGCTGGGTGGACAGGTGAGTGACGACTTGTTTGTAACGCACCACGCCAAGGCCATGACACGCGTCATGTTTTGGTACATCGTCAAGAAAAATGCCTTACGCGCAGGCATTACGCAGGCCCTTTCACCCCACACCCTGCGCCATGCTTTTGCCACCCATTTACTCAACCACGGTGCCGATTTGCGTGCTGTGCAAATGCTATTGGGGCATACCGATATCTCGACCACAACGATTTACACCCATGTTGCGCGTGAGCGGCTGCAGCGCATACACGCCAGTCATCACCCTAGAGGTTGAGGAACTGTTGCCAAGGTTTTTTAGGCGTTGATGTTTTCAGTGGTGCGACGTTCAAACACCAGATCCCAAACCCCGTGCCCTAGGCGCAAACCCCGGTTTTCAAACTTGGTCAAAGGGCGGTAGCTGGGCTTGTCAGAAAACCCATCGGCACGCAGGCTTTGGTTACGCAGCGCGGGGCAGCTTGAGAACGTTTGCAGCATTTGAACCGCGTAGTCTTGCCAATCGGTGGCGGCGTGAATGGTGCCACCTGGGCGTAGTTTTGCGACCAATTTGTCGACAAACTCGGCTTGAATGAGCCGGCGCTTGTTGTGGCGTTTTTTATGCCAGGGGTCTGGAAAAAAGATGTGAATTCCGTCCAGGCAAGCGTCGGGCAGCATCTGGTCAATCACCTGCACCGCGTCGTGGTTGATAAGCCGCAGATTGTCCAACCCAGCTTGGTCGATACGCGCAAGCAAGGCGCCCACACCAGGAGGGTGTACCTCGCAGGCCAGGAAGCGCGTGTTGGGCAGAGTTGCCGCAATGGCTGCGGTGGCCTCTCCCATACCAAATCCGATTTCGAGTACCAACGGACAATCTTTGTGCTTGTCTAAAAATAGTGCATCCGGTTGCACAGGATGGGATTGAAAGGGAATCAGAAACTGCGCTCCCAAGGTGTCCAAGGCCCGCTGCTGCCCCACGGTTGTACGGCCGGCCCGCATGACAAAGCTGCGTATGGTACGGGGGTGGGGGACGGGAGGCTGGGTCATGGCAGGGGTTTGTTGTTGGGGGTGCGGCATCAAGCTGGCCGTTTAGGCCGCGAGGGCATTTTAGCCGTGGCATCCATTGCGGCACTCCACTGCCCGACCAAATCCGCCAGGCCCTCTGACAAATGCCCCGCCGTGGGTGTCCAATGCAAATTCAAATGCCCGGCCGCTTGGGCCAAGTTTTCTAGCGCTAGGTGAGGGTCTAAGGGCTTGGCACCGCTTTGCTTAGAGAGTTTTTGGTGGTCGGCGGCGAATACCAAAGGGGTGTGCAGGTAGTGAGGCCTGAGGTAACCCAAGGCCTCTTGCAAAAGGATTTGCCTGGGGGTGTTGTTGGCTAAATCCTCGCCACGCACCACGTGGGTAACGCCTTGTTCGGCGTCGTCTACCACCACGGCCAGTTGGTAGGCAAACAATCCATCTGCCCGCTTGACCACAAAATCCCCTACCTCCTCAGCGACGTTTTGTGATTGTTGGCCGAGTCGGCGGTCGTGCCAGTTAACGATTGGGTAAACGCTTGCTGGGTGTTGCTCAGCAGGCCAGCGGCGATTAACCTGAAAGCGCCATGCCGCAGTGGCGGAGGGGGTCACCGGGTGTAAGCGGCAAAACCCGGGGTAGACAAGGTCTTCATGGCGCTTGGGCAAGGTGCTTTGCGCTTGCAAGATACGGGCACGGCTGCAGGTGCAGGGGTAGACCCAGCCATTGGCTTGAAGATACCCAAGTGCCTTGTTGTACAGCGGCACGCGGCGGCTTTGCCAAATGACCGATTGGTCGCTCGTGAGTCCGTGGGCGGCCAACTGCCCAAGTATGGTTTCGGCATAAGCGGTTTTGCAGCGGGTTTGGTCAACGTCCTCAATCCGAACCAACCAGCAACCCCGGTGAGCCCGTGCGTCTAGCCAACTGGCCAGTGCTGCGACCAGGGATCCCATGTGCACTGGGCCAGTGGGAGAGGGTGCGAAGCGCCCAACATAGTTATCCATAACCAGCCCCGTGGCTTGATCAATCCCTGCAAGCCTTTGCGCTCTACTGGCCCATCGCGAGGGCCAACTCCAGACCAGAAACAAAGGCGTCTTCGACGCGGTAGCCGTTGCAGTAATCGCCACAGACCGCCAAGCCCAGGCTGCCCTGCAACAAATAAGACTTGCCTAGCGGCACAGTGGTTTTGGCGTGCGCCCAACGCTTGGCGGTTATCAAGGTGGGTGCCGCATGTATCCCGGTGAGTTCGGCAAACGACTTGAGCAACTTGGACTGAACCCGTTCGCTGCTGTCGTTAAAGTGTTCCAGCGACCAGTTGGCCGTGGCCTGTACCACCCAACGCTCGACGCCCGTTCGGCCCGGTTTGGACAGTTCCCTCACCATCCAGGCGATTCGATGGTCGTTGGGCCGTGCGCAGTCCCATGCGGGTCCCAGGGGGCGCGCCGGGTCGGTGGCCAGGGCAAAGGCCAGACCTATCGACCAACAAGGTGCAGTTTCTACTTTAGAAAGGGAGTTGACCATTTGGGTCGTGCCACGCCTCAATGCCACCGACGTTTCGCCCGATTGGCGCAGTAGGTCTGCGGCCTGCGCTGCCGGGGTTGCCAGCACCACATGGTCAAACCCTGTGTAAACCGAGGGCCTATCGGACCCAACGCTACTTGGGCCTGCCTGGGTGAGTACCTGCCATTTGCCTTTCATCAGCGCGTCGGGGGCGATGCCAGTGACGGTGCTAGAAAGGTGCAATCTGTGGACCGCTTGAACAGGGGCAGCCCAATGCGCGGCCAAAGCGCCCATAGAGGCCGTGGCTACCGAAAGGGTTTGATCGGATGTTGAGGAATCTTTGCCCTGCATTGACACGGCGCGCCAGGGCTTGCATTGGGCGGGCGAGCCCTTCAATACCTTTTGAAAGCGAGGGTCTCGCACGGTGAAATACTGGGTGCCTAAATCAAAGATCCCTAGCTCTGAATCCAAGCTGGCCATACGTCCACCTACCGTGGCTTCTTGCTCAAATACATGAACGTCCCAACCGCCTTGCATCAAGGTGCGAGCGGCGGCCAAACCGGCGATGCCTGCGCCTACCACGGCAACTGTTTTGGATGGGGATTTTTTCATGGGTAGGTTGTCCTTTTGGGTTGTTCGGTAATAAATGCCCGGCACTGCACTCACCATTGGCCACGTTTGGTGCGGACCCTCTCACTGTACAGGGCATTCGGCCCGTCGGTGTCATTTTTATGACCTACTGACCGATAAAAGGGCGCTCAAGGTGCGCTCGCTTTGCAGTTGCGATAACCACCATTGCAGGGCTCTGCCGTTGCCTGCGCCAACAGGGGCTCGCCATGCGTAATGCAGACGCACGTTGCCGCGCTCTCGGTCTACGGTCTTTTCAACCAGTTGTCCTGTTTCTAGGTAAGGCTTGACCATATGTTCGGGTAAAAAACCAGCCCCCAGGCCGTGCAACTGCGCCTGTAACTTGTCGTGCAAAGTGGCCACGGTGAATACCTCTTGGCCCTGCAAGAGACCAAAGGTCAGGCTGGGACCCTGCTTGACCGAGTCGGCCACGGCAATGGCCCGTGTTTGACGTAACACGTCGTCGCCCAAAGGCTCTGGCGCAGACGCCAGCGGGTGGGTTTTTGCCACCACAAAGGGAAAGCGCATCTCGCCTATGGGGCGTGTCAGCAAATGGGCAATGTTGTGATCGCCGCCCACTCCCAATGCCAGGTCGGCTTGGCCGCTAACCAAGGTTTCCAGGGTGCCCGACAACACCTCTTTTTTTAGCCGCAAGCGGGTAGGGGCCTTGAGCAAAAAAAACTGCTCGCAAAGTTCCAGTAGGGGCCCACTGTTGAGTACACCGTCGATGGCGATGGTAAATTGGCTCTCCCATCCTGTGGCGATCCGTTTGATGCGATTGGCCACACCATCGGTTTCTACCAGAAGGCGTTCGGCTTCGCGCAACAAGGCCAATCCAGCGGGCGTGGGTTTGGCGTTGCGCGAACTGCGGTCAAAAAGCAAAACGTCCAAGGCCTCTTCGATTTGCCGCACCCGATAGGTCAATGCGCTGGGTACTATGCCTTCCGCTCTGGCAGCCCCCGCGAAACTGCCCTCTCGTTCAATCGACAACAAGAGACTGAGGGATTCAGGGTTCAGGATATTTCTAGATTTGTACATAGAAGCCGATTCTATTCAAATAAATAGAATGGTGACGTCAATCTTACAGAAGTCGTTTCGCCTTGGGGTGAATTACATTGGAGGCCTTCAACCCCGTGTTACCCATCCTAGAAACTTCAACATGACGCAAACAATTCGACTATCCAGTGCGCGCGGTTTCGCCGACCATGGTTGGCTCAAGTCGTTTCACAGTTTCTCGTTTGGGAGTTACTACGACCCAAACAACATGGGTTTTGGGAATCTGCGCGTGATTAACGAAGACCGTATTGCGCCGCACACGGGCTTTGGGCGCCATGGTCACAGGAACATGGAAATTGTCAGCCTGGTGCAGAAGGGTGCTTTGGGGCACCAAGACAGCATGGGCAACGCCTCGACAATTTTGCCGGGCCAGATCCAGCGCATGACGGCTGGCACGGGTGTTGAGCACAGTGAGATGAACCAAGCGCAGGGCGCAGAAACCCATTTTTTGCAAATTTGGTTGTTGCCCAACGCCGTCAACTTGGCCCCTGAATACGAACAGACCGATGTGGACCTGAGCGCGAGCCAAGGCCATCTCACCGTGATTGCCGAACCTAAACCCGCCGCGGGGCAAGTGCCGCGCCCTGGGTGCGTAGGCCTTAACGCAGACGCCAGGCTGCTCTATGGGCAGTTTGACGGGGCGCAAAGCCATCAATGGCAAACACCCGCAGGGCGTTTGACCTATGTTCACGTCATCAGCGGCCAATGCGCACTGGACGGACAACCACTGCAAACCGGCGACGCGGTCGCGCTAACCGGCCCTGCAACCCATTGCTTGGACCAGGGCACATCGGCCCAGGTCTTGGTTTTCGACCTCGCTCCCTGAGGATTTTTTTCTTTTTATTGGACTTTTTATGAACCCCTTACACCCCGCTTTTTCTCTCGTAGGCCGTCTGCTGATCGCTTTGATGTTTGTACCTGCAGGCTTATCCAAAATCGCCGGATTTCAAGGCACGGTGCAGTACATCGCCTCGGTGGGTTTGCCCTTGGCCAGTGCGGGCGCAGTGCTCGCCATATTGGTTGAGGTGGGCTGCGGATTGGCCTTGGCGTTGGGCTATCGCACCAAGGTTGCCGCACTGGTGCTTGCCGCGTTTACGCTGGTAGCCACTGTGGTGTTTCATGCCTTTTGGGCGGTACCTGCCGATGCACAGTTCGTGCAACAACTGATGTTCTTTAAGAACCTCGCCATTACCGGTGGCCTGTTGATCCTTGCCTCGGCAGGCGCAGGTGCCTGGAGTTTGGATGCCCGCAAAGCGGCCTAAGTCCATCTTTTGCGGCCCGTCGGGTTGCTGGGCTTCCTTAAGTTTTCTTTTGTGTTTTTCTTAGATAGGTGTTGATATGAAAAAAATTGTTGTTGTTTATCACTCAGGCTACGGCCATACCCAACGTATTGCCCAAGCTGTAGCGCAGGGCGCGGGCGCTGAGCTAGTGGCCATCGACGCTGAAGGCAACGTGCCCGAAGCCGGTTGGGACCAACTGAACGCGGCCGACGCCATTGTGTTTGGCAGCCCCACCTATATGGGCAATGTGAGCTGGCAGTTCAAAAAGTTTGCCGATGCATCGTCCAAGCCTTGGTACGGCCGTGCTTGGAGCAACAAGCTGTTTGCGGGGTTTACCAACAGCGCCTCTATGAATGGCGACAAAGGCAACACCATGAACGCTCTATTCACCTTGGCCATGCAGCACGGTGGACTTTGGGTGGGTTTGAACCAAATGCCTAGCAACAGCAAAGCGGCCGGTCGCAACGACCTAAACTACCTGGGTGGTTGGGCAGGCCTTTTGGCGCAATCCCCTTCAGATTCCAGCCCCGCTGAAATGCCCCAAGGCGATCTTGACGGCGCCAAAGCCTTCGGCGCACACGTCGCTGCTACGGCTGCTCGTTTGGGTTAATCAAGCGCTTGCGGCCTAACGCCGTCTGGGCCTACACCCACCCCTTAAAGCCATTTGGATGGCTTGGGGTGGGTATTTTTTTGTCTTGACGACTTAGGACTGGTAGGCCTCCACCGGCAAACAACTGCAAAAGAGGTTGCGGTCGCCGTACACGTTGTCGATGCGTCCGACGGGTGGCCAGTATTTATTCGCCTTCAGCGAGGCCAGGGGGTAGGCCGCTTGCTCTCGGGTGTAGGGGCTATTCCAGTCGTTTGCCAACAAGCTGGCCGCCGTGTGCGGTGCGTTTTTCAAGGGGTTGTCGGCGTGCGGCCATTGGCCCTGTACCACCTGCATGATTTCGGCATGAATGTGTTTCATGGCCGCAATAAAGCGGTCCATCTCTTCTAGTGGCTCGCTTTCTGTGGGTTCCACCATCAGCGTGCCTGCCACCGGAAAGGACAGGGTAGGGGCATGAAAGCCATAGTCAATCAGGCGTTTGGCTACATCTTCGGCAGAAACGCCATTCACGCCGCCAGACAGTTCTTTGATGGGGCGCAAATCCAAAATGCACTCGTGGGCCACCCAGCCTTCTTGGCTGCTGTAAAGCGTTGGGAAGTAGGGCGCAAGCTGGCGGCTGATGTAGTTGGCATTCAAAATGGCCACCTCAGTGGCCTGGGTCAGGCCCTGTGCACCCATCATGCGGATGTACATCCAACTAATCGGTAGCACGCCCGCGTTGCCCAAGGGCGCGGCAGAGACGGCTCCCAGACCCGCAGCAGGGGGCAGGTAGGGTTTTAAGTCTTCACCCACACAAACAGGGCCTACACCAGGGCCACCGCCCCCGTGCGGAATACAAAAGGTTTTGTGCAGGTTAAGGTGGCTCACATCACCACCAAACTGGCCGGGTGCAGCCAGGCCCACCAGGGCGTTCATATTGGCCCCATCCACATACACTTTGCCACCGTGCTGGTGCACTAGGTCGCACAGGGCGGTTACTTCGCTCTCAAACACACCGTGGGTGCTGGGGTAGGTAATCATCACCACCGCCAAGCGCTCGCTGTACTGTTCGCATTTGGCTTTGAGGTCGGCCATGTCCACGTTGCCTTGGGCGTCGCACGCAGTAACCACCACGTTAAACCCCACCATTTGGGCGCTGGCGGGATTGGTGCCGTGGGCCGACGAGGGAATCAAGCAAATATCGCGTTCGACTTGCCCGCGGGCGCGGTGGAAGGCTCGGATTGCCAGCAACCCGGCGTACTCGCCTTGGCTGCCTGCATTGGGTTGCAGGCTTACGCCCGCGTAGCCGGTGATCTCGCATAGCCAGTCGCACAGTTGCGCATCCAGCAATTCATAACCCCGGCGCTGTTCGGCCGGTGCCATGGGGTGGATGTCGGCAAACTCGGGCCAGGTAATGGGGATCATCTCGCTGGTGGCGTTGAGCTTCATGGTGCAACTGCCCAGTGGAATCATGCTGCGGTCTAGGGCCAGGTCTTTGTCGGACAGGCGGCGCAGGTAGCGCAGCATAGCGGTCTCACTTTGATAGGTGTTAAACACCGGGTGGGTGAGGTAGCTGCTTTGGCGCAGCAAACCGGCGGGGATAAGGGGGCCGCAGTCGGCCTCTTGCAAGGGTGCAGCCGAGGCGCCCATTGCTTTTGCAAACAGGGCAACAAGGTTTTTTATGTCGGCGAAGGTGGTGGTTTCGTCTAAAGAAACGCCTACCCGTTGCTCGTCAACTAGGCGCAAATTGATGCCGTTGTCTTGCATAAGCGCCACAACCGCAGCGGTGTGTGCGCCGGTTTGAATGGTAAGTGTGTCAAACGCCGTGGCGTTGCTACAGCCAAGGCCAATGCCGACCAATCCCTTGGCCAGTTGGGCCGTCAGACCTGCCACGCGTTGGGCGATGGCTTTAAGACCTGCCGGGCCGTGATAAACCGCGTACATACTGGCCACTACGGCAGGCAGCACCTGGGCCGTGCAAATATTGGAGGTGGCTTTTTCACGCCGAATATGCTGCTCACGCGTTTGCAACGAAAGGCGGTATCCAGGATTGCCATGCACGTCTTTGCTAACACCCACCAAGCGGCCCGGCATGGAGCGTTTAAGTTCATCACTGCAAGCCAAATAAGCCGCGTGAGGCCCTCCGTTGCACAAAGGCATCCCCATCCGTTGGGTGCTGCCCACCGCAATGTCTGCGCCCAGCTCTTTGGGTGATTTGATAAGTGTTAAAGCCAACAGGTCGGCCGCCACAATGACGGTTCCGGCCTGTCCACTCACCTTTTGCGAATGCGCCTTGTACTGGGCAATCCGGTCGCTAGGGTCTGACAGCTCACCGTCTACTCCGGGGTATTGCAGCAAAAGGGCAAAACTGTCGCCGTCAGGCGTTTGACCAGAGGGCAGGACCTTTACGGTAATTCCCAGCGGTTCAGCGCGGGTTTGAATCACCGCCAAGGTTTGTGGCAATACCTGTTCATCCACCAGCAGGGTGTTTGAACTCGATCGCCCGGAACGTTTGGCCAGCGTCATGGCTTCTGCTGCGGCCGTGGCCTCATCTAGCATGGAGGCCCCTGCAATGGCCATGCCCGTCGAATCACACACCATGGTTTGAAAGTTCAACAAAGCCTCTAGGCGACCCTGGCTGATTTCGGCTTGGTAAGGCGTATACGCGGTGTACCAGGCGGGGTTTTCTAGTACGTTGCGCAAAATCACGCCGGGCGTATGACAGGGGTAATAGCCCTGGCCTATGTAGCTGCGCATAACCCGGTTTTGACTGGCGATGGCTTTGAGTTCTGCCAAGGCCTGCACTTCGCCCACAGCCCCCGGTAGTTGCATAACACGGCCCCGGCGAATGCTATCGGGAACGATGTGATCTATCAACGCCGCACGGCTGGCCAAACCCAGCGCTGAAAGCATGGTTGCTTCGTCATGCGGGTTGGGGCCGATGTGGCGGGCTGAAAATGCGGTCTCTGGTGGGTGCATGGTGCTAACCGTAGGCGAGTAAGTGGTCATGTGAGGGTTTCGCTTGCAAAGGCCGGGGGGGCGGCGTTAGTTCAGACTGGCTTGGTAGCTAGCCTCAGACATCAACGGGGCCAGTTGGCCAGCGTCAGACAGGCGCACTTTAAAAAACCAACCCGTATCCAGGGGGTCGGTGTTGGCCAATGCGGGGTCGGCGCGCAGGGTTTCGTTCACCTCAACGATCTCGCCGGATACGGGCATATACACGTCGGCAGCGGCTTTGACCGACTCCACCACGCCAGCCACAGCGCCTTGCGCCAAGGTGCTGCCCACCTTAGGAAGGTCTACAAACACCACGTCGCCTAGTGCGTCTTGCGCATGATGGGTAATGCCAACGGTGGCAATGTCCTGGTCTACGTCCAACCATTCGTGCTCTGCTGTGAAGTAACGTGTCATTTCATTCTCCTTTGTAAAAAAACTGATGGTGTCGTGCCATTGGCGTACCTAGCGCAGGTAGCGATGCGGCACAAACGGCAGGGTGCTGACCTGCATGGGCACCAAGCGGTCGCGTACCCGTGCAAAAAGGGTTTGGCCTTCATGGGCCAACGCCAACGGAACGTAGGCCATGGCAATGGGTTTGTCCAGCACGGGAGAGAGTAGGCCGCTGCACACGGTACCCACCTCTTGTCCGGTTTCGTTAAGTAGGGCAGCGGGCTCACGCACCGGGACGCGCTCTAGCCCCACCAGCCCCACCCTAACCTTGGTAGAGGCCTGATCGCCTGCGTTTTCAGCAGCGGCATTGGCGAGGGTATCAAATGCGGCATCAACCGCCTGCGAGCCCAAAAATCCCCCGGCACGTGCGCCGCCCGCACGTCGTACTTTTTGTATGGCCCACTGCAAACGGGCATTCACTGGGTTGGTTTCGACGTCAAGATCGTTGCCATACAAACACAGACCCGCCTCTAAGCGCAGCGAGTTGCGCGCACCCAAACCAATAGGAAGCACCTCCGGTTGGGCCAGAAGGGCGCGGGCCAGGCGCATTGCATCAGTGGAATGGACCGAAATCTCGAAACCATCTTCACCCGTGTAGCCGCTACGGGTGACGTAAATGGGCATGCCGTCCACGTCAAACCATCCGCCCTGCATAAAGCGCAACTGGGTTGGCGCGTCACACAGGCGTTGCAGGGCCGTGGCGGCCAGTGGGCCTTGCAAGGCCAGCAAGGCGTGGTCTGTCAGATGTTGGATACCACATTTGTTGCCTATGGTGCGCTGCATATGGGCCAAGTCGTTGGCTTTGCAGGCCCCGTTAACCACCACAAACCACTCGGGGCCCTGCGGTCCTGCTCGGTTAACCAACATTAAGTCGTCTAACAGGCCACCCTGTTCATTGGTCAAAAAGCCATACCGCTGGTGGTGCGGGGCCAGTCCCATCACATCCACGGGAATAATGGTTTCCAAAGCGGCCCCAGCGCCTGTACCCGTTACCAGCACCTGCCCCATATGCGACACATCAAACAAACCGGCTGCGGCGCGGGTATGCAGGTGTTCCTGTAAAACGCCAGCGCGGTATTGCACCGCCATTTGGTAGCCCGCAAACGGCACCATTTTGGCGCCCAGTTCCAGGTGCAATTCGTGAAGGGGGGTGGTCAGCAGGCCGTTACTGGGGTTGGTGGATTCAGACATGAAGGAATGGCATCAAAAAAAGGAACAAACGGCGGAACTCCGTTTGGAATGTCCACCTCGCTTGTGCCCTTAATGTCCCCTTTACCTGAGAGATTCGCCCCAATGCCTACAGGCACACTACGGGGTTTGCTCCTTCGGTGGGCCGCCTCGGGGGCGGCCTCTCTCCAAAAAGGCCGGTGCTTGAATCAGCATCGTTTGTCAGTCCACTTTACCTGAGCGTTGCAATGGATTTGCCGCACGCGGTGCATCCACTTTGCGCCTTCGGTGGTCGGTTTGCCGCTTGGGCGGCTGCCAACACTCTCCTGAACCTGATAACTATATCAGAGGTCTGCATTTTGACCAATCCAATGCACCAATCATTGCAAACGATAATAGGACTATGTCAATAAAGATGATTTTCGGCTTTCACGCCGTAGGTGTTCGGATCAAGGTCGCGCCCGCTTCGGTTTTAGAGGTGTTCGTCGACCCCTCCCGCCGTGACGCCCGTATGCGCCAGTTTGTGGACCGTGCCAAAGAGGCCGGTGTGCGGGTGGTAGAGGCCGATGGCGCACGCCTGGCGGGCCTGGCTGGGAGTATGGGGCACCAGGGGGTGGTGGCGCGGGTGGATCAAAACACCAAGCAGGCCACCTTAGATGAACTGCTAGATGGCTTGCAAGATGCCACGGAATCGGTGGGTTCAGAACCAGCGCCTCAGCCCTTGTTGTTGGTGCTAGACGGTGTGACCGACCCGCACAACCTGGGCGCCTGTTTGCGCACGGCCGACGGGGCGGGCGCGCAAGCGGTCATCGCCCCCAAAGACCATGCGGTAGGTGTGAACGCTACGGTTGCCAAAGTGGCCAGTGGTGCGGCTGAAACGGTGCCTTATTTCATGGTCACCAACCTGGCCAGAACCTTGGGCGAGCTCAAAGAGCGGGGCATTTGGGTGGTGGGCACCAGCGACAAGGCCACCCAATCGCTGTATGAGTTGGATTTGGTAGGCCCCACTGCCCTGGTGCTGGGCGCTGAAGGCACGGGCTTGCGCCAGTTAACCGCCAAATCCTGCGACCAGTTGGTCACCATTCCCATGAATGGCGCGGTTGAGAGTTTGAACGTGTCGGTGGCCGCCGCAGTTTGCCTTTATGAAGCCGTAAGGCAACGGCGAGCGGCGTCTGTAGCGATAGGGTCCAAAAAGCCCTAACCACGTTCTCGGCGTTGGTTCGTTTTGTAAGACCGTTGCCCAACCTTTTTTTGATTGAGGAGCCTCTATGAAAGCTTTCGGATTTGCCAAGCCCATCTATTCCCTACCCTTGGCCGTTGTGCTCGCGGTCGGCTTGACCGCCTGTACCCAAGAACAGCAAAACAAAATCAGCCGTGATATTCAAAACTGGACGGGCACCAACGGTGTGCTAGAGGTGTACGCGGGCGACAAAGTGGTACGGCGGTTCTTAAAAATCGACAAGATCAGCACCGCCATGGGCACCGATGACAACAGGCCCAGGCCCTACCGATTCGGCTACGGCGTATTGGACGAGAACCTCAACATGGTGGCCGACCCGGGTGAGAAAAAAGTCTATTTTGAGATTAGCGACTACGCTACCAATTACCTGTTTTTTGAAAACCCCAGGTAAACCTACGGCGCTAAACCCATCCGATGGCGCCCAGCGAAGCGCCCAAGCCCAACAGCCACAGCAGGTGTATTTTGGTGCGCCAAACCAGCAGGGCAGCAAACACCGTGAGCAGCCATTTTGGCCATTCGGTGCGCCAGTCGGTATGACCCGTTGAAAGTATCCAACCGGTGGCAACCAAAAGCGCAATCACCACCGGTGCCAGCCCCTGTTTAAACGCCTTGACCGACCGCCGTTCGCGGTTGTCATGGCCCCATTTCGCGGCCAGATAAGTAACCGTGGTGCTGGGCAGCAAAATACCCAGCATGGTGGCCATCATGCCTATCCATGCGCCGCCCAAACCGCCCGCGTTTTGGCCCACCTGCCACCCCATCAACGCCACAAACATCACATTGGGACCCGGCGCCGCCTGCGCAATGGCGATGGACGCGCCAAATTGCGATTCGGTCAGCCACTGTTGGTCTATGACCAAATAACGGTGCATTTCAGGTGCCGTGACGATAGCCCCCCCAATCGAGAGCATAGAGAGCAGGGCAAACTGCAAAAACAACTGCAGCCATTGGCTCCAATCCATGGTGATGGTCATTTGGGCAAATTCCGGTAACACACCCAACACCCGGCACTGCCCAAAACCAAAATCACGTACACCAAGGGCAACCGCACCCAGGCGACCAGAACAAAGGTGGCAGCGGCCAAACAGGTGCTCCACACCCGGCCCATGGGGTTGTTTTTCAGCGCCCCTATCAGTTTTAGGCCAGTGGCAACGATCAATCCCGCTGCCACCGCCGACATTCCCCTCAGCGCCCCTTGCACCTGCGGGTTGTCACCAAAATGGCTGTAAGTTGTTGCCAAGGCCAGTGCCACGACCAGTGGAGCGGTCAGCATACCGGCCAATGCAACCATTGCGCCTTTGAAGCCGAAATACCGGTGCCCCAGCATCAGGGCCAGGTTCACCACGTTGGGGCCGGGCATGATTTGTGCGATGGCCCATTCCTCTACAAACTGCTCCAGCGTCAGCCACCGCTTTTTTTCAACCAGTTCACGTTGAACCACGGCCAGAACGCCGCCAAATCCTTGCAGCGCCAACCAAGTAAACGAGACAAACAAGTCCATCAAAGAGGCAGGTCGCGCCAGTGGGGCGGACACAGGGGCCAGTGACGGGGATGGGGGCGATGATTGGCCTGTGGTCATGAAGGGATTATCGCGCCTTCTTTCTTCATCGCGGCTACACTCAGGGCCCGACCGCCCTTTATGGGCCAAACCTTTTTTGCAATTGCCGTTGGCCCCCATCGTTGGGACGCCTGCTATGAACCCTCCACAAGACGTATCCCAGTTCCCTCGCCTGGCCAAACCGCTTTCCAGCTACAAAAAGTACTGGGCCAGTCGGTTCGGCGCAGCGCCGTTTTTGCCCACCACCCGCGAAGAAATGGCGGCTCTGGGTTGGGACAGTTGCGACGTGGTGTTGGTCACCGGCGATGCCTACGTCGATCACCCCAGCTTTGGCATGGCCATCATTGGGCGCTTGCTAGAGAGCCAGGGCTTTAGGGTGGGCATCATCGCGCAGCCCGACTGGAACAGTGCCCAGCCGTTCAAGGGGCTGGGCAAGCCCAATCTGTTTTTTGGCGTGACCTCGGGCAACATGGATTCCATGATCAACCGTTACACGGCCGATCGAAAAATCCGCAGTGACGACGCCTATACCCCCGGTAACGTAGGCGGAAAGCGGCCTGATAGAGCGTGCATTGTTTACAGCCAGCGCTGCCGCGAGGCCTACAAAGACGTGCCTATTGTGATTGGCGGCATTGAGGCCTCTTTGCGGCGCATTGCCCATTACGACTACTGGCAAGACAAGGTGCGCCGCTCCATCGTGCTCGATTCGCGGTGTGACCTGGCCCTGTACGGCAATGCCGAACGCGCCATTGTGGAAGTGGCGCATCGCTTGGCGGCCAAAGAACCCATCGCGCAGATCACCGATATACGCGGCACCGCCTATGTGCGCACGGCCGATATGCCCAATCCGGGATGGATGGAAATCAACTCGACCGAAGTGGATTTACCCGGGCGGGTGGATGAGCGCATCAGCCCCTACCAAATCATTAACGAAAGCACCCAAGCCGCCGATGCGCCGTGCAACCAAGAGTCCCCCGACGCCCCAGGTGCAGCGCGTGCTGACCAAGAAAAGCCACTCACCTTTGTACCCTCAGCAAGGGCATTAGGAGCCTTGGCCGTTAATCGGGCGCTGACCGTGATACGCCTGCCCAGTTGCGAACAAGTGCAAAGCGACCCCGTTCTTTATGCCCACGCCAGCCGGGTGTTGCACCTGGAAACCAACCCCGGCAATGCACGCGCGCTGGTACAAGCCCACGGGCAGGGGCCGCTGGCGCGTGATGTCTGGATCAACCCGCCACCCATCCCACTGTCTACGGCGGAGATGGATGGGGTGTTCGATTTACCCTACGCCCGTGCGCCTCATCCGCAGTATGCCGATGAGAACGGTAGCCACGACCACGCCACCAAAATACCGGCCTGGGAGATGATTCGTTTCAGCGTCAATATCATGCGCGGTTGTTTTGGCGGGTGTACCTTTTGTTCTATCACCGAGCACGAAGGGCGGGTTATTCAAAGCCGCTCCGAGGATTCCGTGATACGCGAGTTGGAACTTATCCGCGACCAGGTCAAGGGCTTTACCGGGGTGATTTCTGACCTGGGTGGCCCAACCGCCAATATGTACCGCATTGGGTGCAAAAGCCCAGAGATCGAAGCCGTTTGTCGCAAGCCCTCTTGCGTGTACCCCGGCATTTGTTCCAACCTCAATACCGACCATTCCGCCTTGATCCGTCTGTACCGGCGTGCGCGGGCCCTGCCTGGCATCAAAAAAATCTTGATCGGTTCAGGGTTGCGTTACGACCTGGCCGTGCAGTCGCCCGAGTACGTGAAAGAGTTGGTCACCCACCACGTGGGCGGCTACCTCAAAATTGCCCCTGAGCACACAGAAGGTGGCCCGCTGTCCAAAATGATGAAGCCGGGCATAGGCACTTACGACAAATTCAAAGCCCTGTTTGATCGCTTTAGCAAAGAGGCCGGTAAAGAGCAGTTTCTGATTCCGTATTTCATCGCGGCTCACCCCGGCACCAGCGACCAGGACATGTTGAATTTAGCCGTGTGGTTAAAGAAAAACGGGTTCCGCGCCGACCAAGTACAAAGCTTTTACCCCTCACCTATGGCAACGGCCACCGCCATGTACCACACGGGCAAAAACCCCTTGAGGCGCGTAGGCCGCAGCAGCGAATCGGTGGACATTGTGAAAGGCGACAAACGCAGGCGCTTGCACAAGGCGTTTTTGCGCTACCACGACCCCAACAATTGGCCCTTGCTGCGCGAGGCCTTGAAGACCATGGGGCGCGATGACCTGATTGGCAACGGCAAACACCACTTGATCCCGCGCTACCAGCCCTTGACTAACGGGGGCTATACCAGTGCACGGCGCTCCAACTCCACGCCAGCGGCCCGTGTGAAAGCCGCGGGCCTTGCCCCCACCAAGGGCACTGTACTCACCCGTTTTACTGGGTTGCCACCGCAACCGGGTTTGGCTGCTGCCCCGCGCACTGCCGTTCCTGGCAAGCGCAAACCGGGCGGCCGCTAAACGGCAAGCCTGGCAGGGTCCACGTAGTGCGCCCTAAAGGCCTCAAACGACAGGGTATCGCTTTGCTCAATGGCCTGCTGGGCGGCCAAGGACTCGGCCACGGCTTTCTCGTGGGCTTCACGTTGGGCCGCTGAATAGGGCAGTGCCAAAAGCGCTTGGCGGGTCTGCACCGAATGGGCCTTGACAAACCGGTTATGGGAGTTGTGATGGTCACTGGCCATAGACGCCAAAACCTGTGCAGAGGGCAGTTTTTCAGGTTGGGCCAGACGCGATTGCATCAAGGTCAAGGCCTCGTTATAGGCTTGGCCACCAAGCGCCGAATCGACGCGGTGGGCAATAGGTCTGCATCGGTCCAATATCTCCATGCCCCAAGCAAAGGCGTTCACCGACTGACCAGCACGCTGAAGCTGCAGTGCGGGGTCGCGCCCCTGGCTGGCGACGGCTTGCTGGTTGTGCGCCAGCTCGGCCAAATCGTCCACAGAGTCCGGTGGGCTGTCGGACAACAAGCAGTGCAGCAGCAACAGGTCAATCAACCGGGTGGTGGGCGCATCTATCCCTACGGTTAAAAAGGGGTTCAGGTCTAGGCAGCGCACTTCGATGTACTCCACCCCGCGCTCTCGTAGGGCGTGCAAGGGGCGCTCGCCTATGGCAATAACGCGCTTGGGGCGAATGGTGCCGTAGTACTCGTTCTCAATTTGCAGTAGCGAGGTGGCCAATTGGTTGTAGTCGCCGCCTGGGTTGCGTATGCCGACCTGCTCGTAGGCAGGGTAGGGGCGGGTTAAGGCCTCCTGCAAGGAAGCCCCGTAACTCTCCAGGCTGTTAAAGCTGGCGGCAATACCGGCCTGCGCGTCGCTTTGGTAGCCTAGGTTTCCCATTCGCAGTGAGGTCGCATAGGGCAGTGCCAAGGTGCCCGTATCGCCCAGCGGCTGCAAGCCATGCTGGCGCCCTGCGACAAAGGTTTTACAAACGGCGGGGGAGGCGCCGGTCAATATCATCAACACGAAAACTTGCCGCCTGAAGTTGCGAATCAGCGAAAAGTAGTCGTTCGTGGAAAGGCCAGGCAGCGACCAGTTGTAATGGATGCCCGATATGGTCTGCATACGCCTGCCGTAGCGAAACCCCAGCCCCATGCGGTACACGCTTTTGGCGCGCCCAATGTTGGACGAGCCATAGCGGCCAATGGGGATGGTTTCGTCCGTTGGCAGGCCACAGGGCATGCTGGACACCCATAGCATTTCATCGCCCAGGTGCTGCAACACCGATTGGTGGATGTGCGTCAGCTCTCCTAAGCAAGATTCTGGGGTGCGATGCACGCCCGTAATCAATTCCAACTGAGATTCGCTGTAATCGGTGGTGATTTGTGCATGGGTGAGGGCGCTGCCAAGCCGCGTCGGGTGCGGCGTTAAGGCCAGCGACCCAGAGGGCAGTACACGCAGGCTTTCTTTTTCTATGCCGCGCGACATGGCGGCCAGTTGGGTGTCAGAGAGGGAATGCAGGCGATGAGAGAGTCGGGTCATGCGGGTCTTAGTTATCAAATGGGAGAAAGTGCCTTAGGCCAGGTCGTGCATAGGAATATCCAACTGCTGGGCAATTCGGGCCAATTGCTTGCGGGTTTGGGTGCTGCACCACGCCGCAATTGCTAAATGAGTGGCAGGTGCGGTCATGGCAACCAAGGCCGGGTTGTCCATTCCTGCCGCCTGGGCCAGGCGCGCTGCAAAATGGGGTTCCAGTGCTGCGATGGCCACACGGCCATCTTTGCAGGCATAGACCTTGTAACCGGCGTGGCCACCGCCCACGGCCTGGCCGGGGGTTGTCAATTGCCAGGCGCGTGGCAGGCCCAGGTAGGCGGCCGCGTCAGACAGCGCAACCTCCCGGTAGCGGCCTTTAGCGATCTGGTAGGGACGTTTGGCCTTTGCCGCACGCTGCAACAACAGCAGTTCCAAAATAGCCTGTGTCGCCATTAACGAGCCGCCCATATCAGCGTATAGGCTGGGCGGCAGGTCTAGGCCAACCACCAGGTCGTTCTCGGCCATATAGGTTAAGTCGTGGCCGGGTTCTTCTTGGCGTGGTGCGGGGGCGCCAACAATGGCCACCTGGTTGAGTTGCGGATACCGCTTTTGCAGGTCGGCAAACGACAGCCCCAGCTTTTTAAGCGCAGAAGGGCGAAACGAGGTAAGCAGTACGTCGGTTTTGGCCAGGGCTTTGTGTAGCACCTGTTGGCCTGCCAATGACTTTAAATCGGCCACCACGGTTCTAACCCCTTGGTGCAGGGCGCGATAGGCGACGGGCCGGTAGGCGGCCATAGGGTCACCCAGCCCCGTGGTGTTGGCAGGGCCTGGCGGCTCTAGCTTTACGCAGCGCGCCCCCAATTGCTGGCATTGCATCAGGGCAGCCGGCCCGGGTAAATTAAGGGCGAGACTTAACACGCGTACCCCCGCTAGGGGTTTGGGACTTCTTTTTGAGCTGAGCGTAGTGGTCATCGGAGGTGGGGTGGCGAGGCGCTATGGGTGTGATTGTCCTTGTTCCTGGTGATTATTGCTGGCGAATGTTACAAATACCCTGCGCAGCCCTTGCGCGAATGCCCATTGCCTGCCTGGGCAACCTGGGTCTTAAATTTGTGGTATCAACACACAAGGCCTGTAGAAAATCATCAAACACACGCTACAATTTACCCCTTGTCGGAGTGTGGCGCAGTCTGGTAGCGCACCTGGTTTGGGACCAGGGGGTCCAAGGTTCGAATCCTTGTACTCCGACCATTTCTCTTTCGCTGTTTTTGCTTTGCAGCGGTCACCCTCCATCTGTCCGTAGCTCAGTTGGATAGAGCATCAGCCTTCTAAGCTGAGGGTCGGGGGTTCGATCCCCTCCGGACAGACCAAATTTTTCGATCCGTTCCTGTTGCGATTGCAGCTTGCAATTGCCCGTGCAGCGGGTTTGTTCCCAACGTTGTGTCGAACCTATTTAAACGGTTTTTGCAGTTCAGGTGTGCGATTTGGTAGACTCAAACATCCCGATTGACCAAAGGAATCCCCGTTTTTTTCGGGAATTTACGTATGATGCTGCATTTGCAAACGCGCCCTGCTTGGATTTCACTCGCGTACCCGTCCCGCGCGCGCTATGTCAGATATGAAGTGTTTGCCCGCAATGCTAGATATTAAGTTACTGTATCGCTTGAGCCTCGCCGCCAATGTTGAGGCATTGACGGCGGTAGTAAGTGATGCGGTTGTTGAGCTAGGGGCCCCAGGTTTTTTTTGTACCATACGTTGCGATCGCCCCTATGTCGAACCGATTGCTTGGGCGTTTTCGTCAAACGCTTTGTGGGCGGAACAGTACCTCGGATTACCGTTGGGTGCTTCAGACAATTTGTTGCCTACGGATATTTCCCAAAACGGGGTGTCGCGGTGGACCTTGTCCGGAACCGAAACTGCCCCAAGCCTACATACGGCGATTTGCGAGCAGGCGCAATTTCGATCGGGCATGGTTGCGCGCGTGTCACAAGACCCGGTGTGGAAAATGGCTTTGGTATGCGCGGGGCCAGACGCACAAGCGGCCTATGGCCCACCAGGGCAGGCGGAGGGGCTTGAAGTGCTATCCGTCGCTTTGATGCATTACCTTATCGTACGCATCATGCCGGCGCAGCTCAACGCTTCACTTCCAAAAATAAGCAGGCGCGAGATGAGCTGTCTGAGTTGGGCTGCACGTGGCTACACCGCCAGTGATATTGCACTCAAGCTTGAGATATCAGAGCCTACGGTGGTCTTTCACATGAACAACCTGATTCGCAAGTTGGGCGTCAAAAACCGTACACAGGCCATCGCCGTGGGCGTGGCTAAGGGCTTGACCAATTAGCCAAGCTAGCTCAAAAAGGCCACAGCGAATTGGGCCGCCTACTTTAGCAGCCCCTGGTAATCGGCATTTCAACCGGTTCGGCGTTGGGGTCGTATTTACCCAACTCGAGTTTGGCAATCGCGTTGCGATGGACTTCATCGGGGCCGTCGGCAAAGCGCAAGGTGCGGGCCTGGGCATAAGCACTGGCCAAAGGAAAGTCCTGGCTCAGTCCGCCGCCGCCGTGGGCTTGTATGGCCCAGTCAATGATCCGGCACGCCATCTGGGGTGCCACCACCTTGATCATGGCGATTTCATTTTTGGCCACTTTATTGCCCGCAATGTCCATCAGCCAGGCGGCCTTCATGGTAAGCAGACGTGCCATATCGATTTGGCAACGGGCTTCGGCTATTCGCTCTTGCGTCACGGTTTGTGAGGCAATGGTTTTGCCAAACGCCACGCGCGAGGCGGCACGGCGGCACATCAACTCCAAGGCCCGCTCGGCCAAGCCGATCAGACGCATGCAGTGGTGAATGCGCCCAGGCCCTAAACGGCCTTGAGCGATCTCAAAGCCGCGACCTTCACCCAGCAAAATGTTATTGGCCGGTACGCGCACGTTCTCAAAGTACATCTCGGCGTGGCCGTGTGGCGCGTCGTCATACCCCAGCACGGTTAGGGGCCTAACGATGCGTATGCCTTTGGCGTCAGCGGGCACCAAAATCATGCTTTGCTGGGAGTGGCGTGGCGCCTCTGGGTCGGTTTTGCCCATCACAATAAACACGGCGCAGCGCGGGTCGTTGGCACCAGAAATCCACCATTTATGGCCATTGATCACGTAATCGTCACCGTCTCGCTCGATGCGGGTGCTGATGTTGGTGGCGTCGCTAGAGGCCACTTCGGGTTCTGTCATGGCAAAAGCGGAGCGAATCTTGCCTTGCAATAGAGGTTGCAACCAACGTTCACGGTTTTCCGGTGAACCGTAGCGCGCAATGGTTTCCATATTGCCCGTATCGGGTGCCGAGCAGTTGAACACCTCGCTGCACCAAGGCACATGGCCCATGATTTCAGCCAGCGGGGCGTACTCTTGGTTGGTCAGGCCCGCGCCTTGTACGCCAGCATGGGCAGCAGAGTCCACCGGTAAAAACAGATTCCATAGGCCTGCGGCCTGGGCCTTGGGTTTGAGGTTTTCAACCGTGGCAAGGGGAGTCCAGCGCAGGCCATTTTGGGTGTGCTCCAGCAGTTCTTTCTCGTACTGGCTTTCAGCGGGGTAAATGTACTCGCGCATAAATGCAAGTAGGCGTACACGCAGGTCTTGGGTTTTGGCGGAGTATTCGAAATCCATACGGGCTTTCTTTGGTTAAAGAGGGGGTGAAGTGATTGGCAAGGTTAACGGGGGCCTACTGGCTGGCTTTTTGTGCAAATTGCCAAGCCATGGCCGACAAAGTTGACACGCCACTCGAGGTGGTGCTGGCCTGGGCACTCGAGGCCGTGCCCATTTGGGCGCGTTTGGCAATGCCTTGCAATATGGCCGCGATCCTGAACAGGTTGTAGGCCATATAAAAATTCCAGTCCTTTTTAAGCGCCTCGGGGGCACAAAATTGGGTGCGTTCGCAGTAACGGGCCAGGTACTGAGCCTCTGAAGGTATCCCCAATGCGGGTAGGTCAAGCCCTCCAATGCCGCGGAACAAACCTGGCGGAATGTGCCAGGCCATGCCGTGGTAGCTAAAGTCAGCAAAGGGGTGGCCCAGGGTTGAAAGTTCCCAATCCAGCACGGCCAAAACCTTGGGCTCGGTGGGGTGAAAAATGAGGTTGTCCAAGCGGAAATCACCATGCACTATGCAGGTCAGCTTATCGCCCTGTGCTGCTAACGGGATATGGGCGGGCAGCCAGGCGATTAGCTGGTCCATACCGGCGTTGGGTTCAATGACGGAGGCTTGGTACTGCTTGGTCCAACGGCCAATCTGGCGCTCAAAGTAGTTGCCGCTTTTGCCAAACTGCGCCAGCCCTTTACTGGCAAAGTCCACCTTGTGCAGCGCTGCAATGACGCGGTTCATTTCGTAATAGATGTCAGCACGCTGCGCTTGCGTCATGCCCGGCAGCGATTGGTCCCACAACACGCGGCCCTCTACAAAAGACATAATGTAAAAGGCACGGCCAATCACCGCCTCGTCCTCGCACAGCACGTGCATTTGCGCCACCGGCACGTCGGTGTCGGCCAAGGCCTTCATCACGGCGTATTCGCGCTCGATGGCGTGGGCCGAGGGCAACAACTGACTGGCCGGGCCGGGCTTGGCGCGCATCACGTAGGCCTTGCCAGGTGTTAAAAGCTTGTAGGTGGGGTTGCTTTGCCCTCCTTTGAACATCTCTACCGCCAGGGGGCCGATAAATCCGGGCAAATTCGCTTGCAGCCAGCGCTCTAGTGCGGTCACATCAAACTGGTGCTTGCCCGACACCGCCCGGGTGCCTACAAAATGGTCAAAGTCGCTCATGGTGGGGAGGGTTCTATAAAAGGTAGTCCGTGCCGTCTAGGCGTTCATTTCTACGATGCGAAGCAGCGCGTCACGGTCGCGCACCACCAGCCCATTGGGGTCCACGCGTATCACGTCCTCACGCTCCATGGCTTTGAGCTCCTGGTTCACACGCTGGCGCGATGCGCCTACCAACTGCGCCAACTCTTCTTGGGCCAGTTGCAAACTGATGCGAATCTCTTGATGGTCGGACAGGCTGGGCACGCCATAGCTGCGCACCAAATGCAACAACTGTTTGGCCAAGCGCGGGCGCAGGGGCAGGGTGTTTAAGTCTTCCACCAAACCATAAAGCTGGCGTATGCGGCGCGACTGCAGGCGCAGCATGGCTTCGGTCAACTCGGCATGGGTGGCCAAAATCTTCTTGAAATCGGCAGTGGCTACACACAAAATGGTGCATTCCCCGTGGGCGTAGGCGTCGTGCGTGCGTCTGTCCCCGTCGAAAATCGCCACGTCGCCAAACCATATCCCCGGTTCTACATACGTCAAAGTGATCTGCTTGCCCGTGATCGAGGTAGAGCTGACCCGAATCGCTCCCTTGGCGCAGGCAATCCACGCCTCGGGCGGATCGCCACGGGCACAAATCAGGTGCCCGTCTTTGAAGCGTCGTACAAATGCGCATCGGAGTATGTCGTGCCTAAGGGAAGGAGAAAGCGAAGAAAACCAGCGGCCACTGTTGATGGCCTCTCTTTCCTCGATGGTAAGCATGGGTTCGTGCATAGACTGTCTTTTCTGTGACTGAAAAACGCGCTGTTGCTGGCGCTCTACACCTCTAGCTGCATCAAGCTAAGACCTAGTGCGGCCCGCCTGCGCAACCATGGCGAGGGGCGGTAGCGGGGGTCTCCGTACACAGTTTGCAGGTTGAACAACACTTCTAAGATGTTCACCGGCCCCACCCAATCGCCCAGTGCCAGCGGACCTCGGGGGTAGCCCAGGCCAATTTCCACGGCCAAATTCAAATCGGTGGGTGAGCAAACCCCTTGCTGGCAGATATCGGCCCCAATGTTCACAACAGTGGCCACCACGCGCTGGGTCACAAAGCCGCCACTGTCTTTGATCACACTCACCGGTTTGCCGTCGGCGGCAAACAAGGCGGCGGCCGCCTCGCGCATATCCACGCGCGTGGCGGGGTTGGTGGCAATCACGCGGCGGCGCGTTTGTGCGTCGTCCATCAGCATATCTATGCCCACAGTGCGGGTGGCGTCCAGTTGCTCCACCGCCGCAATGGTCGTTACATCAAACCCCAATGGGGCCACCACAATGAGTGCCTTGTCGCTGGGGCGTGGCCCCGACTCAATGGTGGCGCCTAACTGGTGAACCAACGCAATCAAGGCCTGGCGGCGGCTGGCTTTGGGAGAAATCCAGACCGACACGGGCAATTGCAGTGGCGGAACGGGCGGCTCAGGTGGGACAACTATTTTTCCGTCAACGTAGCCGTAAAACCCCTGGCCGCTTTTGCGGCCCAACACCCCCCCCGCAAGGCGTTGTGCGGTGATAGGGCTGGGGCGGTAGCGCGGCTCTTGAAAGTACTGGTGGTAAATTGATTCCATGACCGGGTGGGAAACGTCTAGCGCTGTTAGGTCCATCAGCTCAAAGGGGCCCAACTTAAAGCCTGCCTGGTCCTTCAATATGCGGTCAATGGTCGCAAAATCGGCCACACATTCACCCGCAATGCGCAGCGCCTCGGTGCCGTAGCCGCGCCCTGCATGGTTAACAATGAATCCCGGGGTGTCAGCGGCGCGTACCGGGGTGTGGCCCATGGTTTTGGCATAGTCACTCAGGCGTTGGCAGATCGACTCATCGGTTTGAAGACCGCCAATCACCTCCACCACCTTCATCAGTGGAACAGGGTTAAAGAAATGAAACCCGGCCAGACGCGCTGGGTGCGCCAGTGCCGCAGCGATGGCGGTGATCGACAAACTGGAGGTGTTGCTGGCCAACACGCATTGGGCGCTGACCACAGCCTCTAGCGATTTGAACAGCGATTGCTTGGTTTCAAGCCGCTCCACAATGGCCTCGACCACTAGGTCGCAAGCGGCCAGTTCGGCCAGTTGGGTAACCACCGTCAGGCGACTGGCAAAAAGAGTGACGTCTGACGCGGCCAATTTGCCTTTGTCCGCCAAGCGCGTCCATTGGTCATGTATCGCCGTAGCTGCTGCCATTGCAGCGCCCTCGGATACGTCATACAGCAGCACTTGCGAACCGGCCTGAGCGGCAATCTGGGCAATACCCCGGCCCATGGCCCCTGTGCCTACAATGGCGATGCGGGTAAATTCATTAGTGTTCATACCAACTATTATTGCAGTATGAGTGCCTGCTCGGCATGTCGCCTCTACTCGGGTATCAAGGAGCCATTTCTATGTTAAAGCTGTGCGGGTTTTCGTCTAGCAACTACTACAACTTGGTGAAGTTGCAATTGCTGGAAAAAGGCGTTGCCTTTGAAGAGGAACTGGTATGGGCCGGTGGCGGCGAGGCCTTGGTCACCCACTCACCCATGAGAAAAGTGCCGTTTTTATTTACCGATCAAGGCACGATCACAGAGTCCACCGTGATTTGCGAGTACATCGAGCAGGCCTATCCCGAGACACCGCTGATTCCGCGAGACCCTTACCAAGCTGCCAAGGTGCGCGAACTGGTGCGCTACATCGAGTTGCACTTGGAGCTGGTGGCCCGTGAGGTGTTTCCGCTGGCGTACTTTGGTGGCACAGTGTCCGATGCCACTAAAGACCGGGCCACCCATTTGCTAAAAAAAGGCGTTGCAGGCTACGCCAAGTTGGCACAGTTCAAGCCTTGGCAAACCGGTACGCAATTTTCGTTGGCTGACTGCTCGGCCATTGTCCACCTGCCTGTGGTGGCGGGCGCGGCCAAATTGGCGTTGGGTCTTGACCTGTTTGCAGATTTGCCGCTCTCCGATTACCTCAAAACCATGGGCGCCCGAGACGCTGTGAAAAAAGTCAACGCCGACCGCAAGGTCAATATGGAGGCCTTTATGGCCAAAATGAAAGCGCGGTGAAGGTGTTTTAGGCGGCAACGGGTTTCAGTACTTGTTGCAGTGCCAGGCGGCCAGTATCAGGATTTGAGGCAAAAAGTGCGGCAATCAAAGCGGATTCACGGCCTTCGATTTCGGCCAGAAACTCTGCCGTAGCTCCCGCTTGCCGGTCTAGTTCATAGAAGGTGTAGAACCCTTCTTCCAACCAATTTTGCAACTCGCCCAGTTGGGCCAGTTGCGCCGGGCCGCGCATCATGCGCAGCGAAAGCCCCAAACCCCGTACCTTGGCCAGGGTGCCCATGGTTTGCCCTAGTTGGATGACCTGTTGTAACTGGGTGTGGCGTTCGCCGCTTCTGCCAACCGACCGCCAGGCCTTGGTATAGGTCTGAATCGCGTCCTCGTTGTTGGTTGACCCCTGAGGTGGCAAGTCAGTTCCATAAGCCTCTGATAGCGCGTGCCCCATGGCATCGTCTAAGGTTTCGGTGAGTGCGTGCAATTGACTGACTTGTACTGCCGTATGCACAACTTGTTCTGGAAACACCTTGGCAATTGCGTTGGCGATACGGGCAAATTGGGCATCACGCTGCTGGGGTTGTTCCTGGCCGTACAACCTATGCAAGAAAAAATGGGCCGTAGCGCCGTAGCGCGGGCTGGCCAAAAAATCTTGGTACTGGCAGGCAAATCGCCGCGTTTGAAACGACTTAATCCATTGAACACCCAAAAGGCGCTGGGGGTCATCCTGCCACTGTGCGCGCAAGCCTTGTACCTTGTCCAATGCCTGGCGTATGGCCAGGCCAGCGCCCGCTGCGTCAGACGTAGCGGGGGACGGTTTTGTTGAGAAAAGATTCAATGCCAATCGCGCCATTGGCGTGGTGCAGGTTTTCTACGAAATGGTGTTTTTCAAGGGCCAAATGCTGGTGCAAGGTGGCGTTGTCGGCCGATTGAATCAGCTCTTTAATGGATGTCAATGCGTTGCCTGCCTTGGCATTGAGAGTTTCGGCCAGTTCCAAAGCGGCCGCCAGGGCCCCGCCTGGGGGCGGCAAGCGGTAAATCAAGCCATGCTGATGCAGCAGGTGGGCAGGGAGTTTTTCACCCAGCATCATGGCGCGGGCCGCCAATTGTTTGGGCAGAGCGCGAGCAAGGCCCCAACTGCCACCGCCGTCGGGCGAGAGGGCCACACTGGAATAGGCCATGACAAAAACGGCGTTCTCTGCCGCCACGATAAAGTCACAAGCCAAGGCCAGTGAAAACCCCGCGCCGGCCGCTGCGCCTTCTACCGCCGCAATGACAGGCTTAGGAAAAGCCGTGATGGCCTCAATCCAACCATGCAGCGCATCTATGCTTTGGGCCTGTACCTCTTTGGGATGTTGCCGGTTGGACAGCAGGCGGTTCAAATTGCCACCCGCACAAAAGTGAGCCCCTTCACCGGTTAAAACCACCGAATGCACCGCATCATTGGATTCAGCACCTTCGAGTGCCTCAATAGCTGCAGCGCTCATGGCAGGGCTCAAGGCATTACGCACGTCGGGGTTACTGATAGTCAACACCAAGGTAGCGCCCCGTCGCGTGGTGGTTAGCTGGTCACTCATAGGTGTCAGTAGGCAATCGGTGCAAACTAAATGGCAAAAAAGGGGTGGACGAGCCTTGGCCCCAGCACTGGCTCCACAGTTAGGGCTGCTTGGTTCCCCACCTGACCCGGTTGGCCGCTTCCCCATGTGGGAAGGCCCGTCCAACGCCATTGTAAAGGATGAAGCCGCGCCTGGTGCCAGGCCGTCCATTAGAATGAGCGCATGTCTCAACTCGTTTTGGCGCGCAAGTACCGCCCGCAAAATTTTGCCCAGATGGTGGGTCAAGACCACGTCGTGCAGGCGCTGACCAACGCCTTGCGAACTGGGCGTTTGCATCACGCCTTCATGTTTACCGGCACCAGAGGGGTGGGCAAAACCACGGTGTCGCGCATTTTGGCCAAATCGCTCAACTGCCTGGGCCCCGATGGAACCGGTGGAATCACTGAAAACCCCTGTGGCGTGTGCCAAGCCTGCACCGACATCAATCGGGGGCGGTTTGTCGACTACACCGAGCTAGACGCCGCCTCTAACCGCGGCGTTGATGAAGTGCAAAGCCTCTTGGAGCAGGCGGTGTACAAGCCAGTGCAGGGGCGTTTCAAGGTGTTCATGATCGACGAGGTGCACATGCTGACGGGGCACGCGTTTAACGCGATGCTTAAAACGCTAGAAGAGCCGCCCGAGTACCTCAAATTTGTCTTGGCTACCACGGATCCGCAAAAAGTACCCATTACCGTGCTGTCGCGCTGCTTGCAATTCAATTTGCGCCCCATGGCCCCGCAAACTGTGTTGGAGCATTTGGAGCAGGTCATGCGGGCCGAGGGCCTAGAAGCGCAAACGGCGGCGCTGAGCCTGCTGGCCAAAGGCGCCAGGGGGTCTATGCGCGATGCACTTTCATTGTTAGACCAGGCGATTGCCTACGGCGGGGTGAGCCAGGAGCAGCACCTGACCGAGGCGGTGGTGAGGCAGATGGTTTCGGCGGCAGATACCGTGCAGGTTGCCACTTTGTTGCGTTGCTTGGCCGAGCACAATGGGGCCGCGCTGGTCGCACAATGCGACCAATTGCGCGCCAGTGGCTTGAGCGCAGGCGCCTGCCTGGATGAATTGACGGCTTTGCTACAAACCATTGCAGTGATACAAGCCAGTGGAAAGACCCCGCACGGTGCCCAGGACGCCATTGACGCCGACCAGGCAGGGGTGGTTGTTCTGGCCGAACGCTTACCGGCGGATGTGGTGCATTTGTTGTACAGCCTGGTGTTACAAGGCCGTGGTGAATTGGCCCTTGTGCCTGATGAGCACGATGCTTTGATGATGATTTTGTTGCGCGCTTTGGTGTTTATGCCGGGCGCGGTTCCGGGTGCACCGTTGGTGATTGAGCGATCTAGCGTCGAGCGCACGCCAGTGGCGCAAACGGGCGCTGCTTCGGTGGCCCAGGTTCAAACGCCTTCGGTGCGTCAGCTGGTGGTGCGTGTGCCCCCCGAGCCCAGTGAGAAAACCGAACGGGTTAAATCTCCAGAGGACAAGGTGGCCGGCTTGGGCGTACCGCAGATGGTGGTGTCCAATTTGGGCGAAGAATGGTTTGCCCTAGTTGAGCAAATGGTGCAAAAGCAATTGCTTAATGCGTTTTCAAAAGAGCTGGCGTTACAGTCTCAGTGGGTGGCACGCGATTCCAGCCTAGATGCAGGAGCAGCACAACACTGGCATTTGCGGGTGGAGCGTGAATCACTCAGCCAAAGTGGCCACCGCGAACGCCTAGAGGCCGCACTTTTGACGCTAGGGCACCAGGTTCAGCTTAGCCTGGAGGTGGGGCAGGTTAGCGATTCCTACGCCCGGCGCATCGCAGCGCGGCGCGCTGAGTCGTTGGCCACGGCGACGCAATTGATTCAGAGCGACCCCTTTGTGGCGCAACTAGAGAATGAGTTTGGTGGCAAGCTTATTCCAGAGAGCATTCAGATCCAGCCTAACAATTAGGTTTTACTTTAATCTTTTACCCCAGGTGCAATAAAGGAATCGTATGTTTAACAAAGGACAACTCGCCGGCCTCATGAAGCAGGCCCAGGCCATGCAAGACAATTTGCGCAAGGCTCAGGAAGAACTGGCGCATATTGAGGTTACGGGTGAGGCCGCTGCGGGTGCTATCAAGGTCACCATGACATGCAAGCATGAAGTGCGGCGGGTTGAGATTGATCCGGCGTTGTTGACTGAAGACAAAGACATGCTAGAGGACTTGATTGTTGCTGGCTTTAACGCGGCCCTCAAGCGCGCCGAAGAACTTAGCGAGCAAAAACTAGGCAAACTGACCGCTGGTATGCCAGGCCTTCCCGGCGGCATGAAGCTACCGTTTTAGTCGGTGGTGATTGTGCCAGTGCCGCGCGCATGAGTACCCCCAGAGCCATGACCGAGGCGGTAGACGCGCTGCGGCGTCTGCCAGGCGTTGGCGCCAAGTCGGCCTCACGCATGTTGGTGCACTTGTTGCAGCACGACACGGCTGGGGCGCTGGAGATTGCGCGCACTTTGCAAGCGGCCGTGCGCCATTTGCGCCATTGCAGTTTGTGCCATACGTTTACCGATGAACTGGTATGCACCACCTGCGCCGATCCCTCGCGCGACCGTTCGCGCCTGTGCGTGGTGGAAACCCCTGCTGACCAAGCGGCGATGGAGCGTGCGGGGGCGTTTAAAGGCTTGTATTTTGTGCTGATGGGTAAATTGAGCCCCCTAGACGGTGTAGGGCCAGAAAAAATAGGCGTTAACGCACTACTCCAGCGCCTGGAGCCCCAAGCGTCTGACACCCCCATCACAGAGGTGATTTTGGCGACCAGCTTTACCGCAGAGGGTGAAGTCACCGCACATTTTCTGACCCAAGCGATCAAAGCCAGAGGGATTGGGGTTTCCCGTTTGGCACGCGGAATTCCCATTGGCAGCGAGCTAGAGTATGTCGATTTGGGAACCATTGCCCACGCCTTTGTGGACCGGCGTTAAGGCCTTATTTAAAGCGGTTCTTCCACTCCCGAAGTAGAGCAAAAGCATTCGCGTCGTCTCCCAAGCTTGGCGCTATGGAAAGCAGCGAGCGACGTACAGAACTCTCGCGACTGCGCAAAAATGGGTTGATTTGGCGCTCCACGCCTATCGTGCTGGGCAATGTCGGCTGCCCCGCACTGCGCAAGGCCTGGCAATGCTCGATATACCTTTGCAAAGCCAGGTTGTCAGGCTCAACCGCCTTGGCAAAACGTAAATTTGACAGCGTGTATTCATGGGCGCAGGCCACACGCGTGGCATCGGGTAAGGTGGCCAACTTGTCCAAAGAGGCCAACATCTGCGCAGCAGTACCTTCAAACAAGCGTCCGCATCCGCCCGAGAACAAGGTGTCGCCACAAAACAGCAAAGGGCTTTCACCTGCGGTGGTTGCTGGCAAAAAGTAGGCAATATGGCCAGCCGTGTGTCCCGGCACATCAAACACCTCAAACGTGTGGCCCAGCACGGTCACCTCTTCGCCCTGTTCTAGGCGTCGCAACTGGCCTTCAATCGCCTCCCGCTGCGGACCATAGGCCGGACACCCGTGCTGTTTCTGTAGGGCCATTAATCCGCCGGTGTGGTCTGGGTGATGGTGGGTAATTAAAATAGCCTCTAAGCGTAAATTCAACCGCGAAAGTGCTTGGTTGACGACCGTCGCATCTCCGGGATCAACGACAATCGCCCGTTGTTGGTGCGTCAGTAGCCATAGGTAGTTGTCTTCAAAAGCGGGAAGTGCAATCAAATTCATGTCAGGCGATTCTTTCAAATATGCGCATTGGTTAGACCGCAATTTCGGCACGCAACTGCTCGCGTGGGAAGATAAGGCGGTGGGCGATGCCTTGGCGAATGTCTTTGGCTATTATGCGTTGCAGTTGGGCGCCGATCACCGGTCGTTGTTGGTTGAGAGCCGCATCCCAAACCGATGGCTGGCGCAGTGCGGAGCGGTGCAGGGAAGCGATACGCTGGAGCCAGAGACGCAACATTCCCCGGTTGAAGCGCACATCGTTTTAGATCCCCACCATTTGCCGTTTCAGGCCAATCAACTGGATTTATTGGTGCTGCCCCACACCCTTGAGCAATCCGTCAGCCCCAGGCAGGTTGTGCGTGAGGCCGAGCGGGTGCTATTGCCCGAAGGGCGTTTGGTTATTGCCGGACTCAACCCTTGGAATCCCAAGGTGGCCTGGCACCAGCTCAAGTACCGTCGCTCGCACCCAGAGGGTCGGGTAGGTGGCACACCGGCTTCCTTTCGGCCTTTGACCGTCTCGCAGCAGTGCGACTGGTTGGATTTGTTGGGTTTTGAGATCGAGTACATCCAAATGGGTGGGGGCAAAAACGTTAGGCCAGAGGAGGTACCCAAGGCCCAAAGCCCCATAGGCAGTTCCCTTTCAGGCAAGCGTTACGGCAAGTTGTGGGGCAAGGCGTATGTGATTGTGGCTACAAAAAAGGTGGCTGGCATGCGACTGCTTTCCGCGCCCTGGCAGGTTCAGAAGTTGAATAAGAGATTAGCGGTACAAAAAGCACGTCACAGCGGACAGTCCCATGCCCAAGCGCAGACGAATCTAACGCCTACTATCAGAGACAAGCACGATGAGAATTGATATTTTTGCCGATGGCGCCTGCAAGGGCAATCCTGGCCCTGGCGGCTGGGGGGCCTTGATGCAAGCGGGGGGACAAGAAAAAGAGCTGTTCGGCGGGCAGGCCAATACCACCAACAACCGCATGGAACTGACCGCGGTGATTGAGGCTTTGACCGTCGTCAATCGCCCCAGCGAAATCCACCTGTACGTCGATAGCCAATACGTGCTCAAAGGGATGACCGAGTGGTTACCGGGTTGGAAAAAACGCGGATGGAAAACGGCGAGCAAGGACCCTGTCAAAAATGAAGACCTGTGGCGATTGCTGGATGCCGCCGTTAACGGCCAGGGGCATGAAATCCATTGGCATTGGGTTAAAGGGCACAGTGGCCATCCTGGAAACGAACGTGCAGACGCGCTGGCCAATCGTGGCGTAGCGTTGGTGCGCCCTTAGCTTGAGATGCGCGCTCAGGCGCCAGATCGGTTCAGGTCGGCTATATTCAGCGTTTGCCCTTGTGGCGTGTCAATGACCCCCGGTTGGAAGGTAAGTAGACCATGGCTTTCGGAATAAAACATTCATTGTTGGCGCTGGCGGGTGTAGTGGTGGTGTCCGGTGGCGCTTGGTGGTACCAAAAGCAGGGCGTCACAACGAGCGGCAAGGAGGGTGCTCCAACCGCGGCCACCCCTGGCGGGCCAGCTGGGCCACGAGCGGCCAGCGTTGAAACGGGCGTCGTAGAAGTCATGTCTTTGCAAGACGACGCGCTTGCCGTGGGCACCCTGCGCTCACGCCAAAGTGTGATGATGCGTCCGGAGGTGGCAGGACGGGTGGCTGCGCTGGGATTTAGCGACGGCGCACGGGTGAAGGCCGGTCAAGTGCTGGTACAACTGGACGACAGTTTGCAGCGTGCCGAGATCAAACAGTCGCTGGCGCAGGTGTCGATTGCAAAGGCCAACCTCAAGCGCAACCAAGAGTTGGTGGCGCAAAATTTTGTAGCGCAACGGGTGGTGGACGAAAATCTGGCCAGCCTTGAGGTGGCACAGGCGCAGTTGGCGCTTTCGTGCGCGCGCCTGGGCCGAATGGCCGTTGTAGCGCCGTTCGATGGCACGGTAGGCTTGCGTGTAGTGAACAAAGGCGATTACGTCAAAGATGGTGCCGATTTGGTGAATCTTGAAGACATCTCCAGCATGTACGTGGACTATCGATTGCCCGAGCGCTTGGCTGGAAAAGTAAAACTTGGGCAAACCTTGGTCCTGCAACTGGATGCGTTTCCGGGACGGCAATTCAATGCCAAGATTGAAGCAATAGACCCTTTGTTGGATGTGAACGGTCGCTCGGTGGGCATACGTGCCGTTTTGCCCAACACGCCGGGTGAACCCATGGCTGTGGCCGGTGCCAAGCCCGGCGCATCAGCCAAGTTGCCGCAGACCAAGCCAAGCAGCAAGGAACCAACTGCGTCCCCTGGCAAAGGCCCTAAGCCCCAAGCTGAGGCGAGTTCATTGGTTCCGCTTACCCCGTTGAAGGATGTATTTGCACAGGTTGGGTGTAGCCCGATAGAAGGGCCAACAGCAGGCGCGCGTGCCACGGCCAAGCCTGAGGTCACGGCGGCAACGGGAGCAGCATCCAGTGCCCGAAGTGCTGGCGCCGCGCGGCCCAACACGGGGCCTGCGCCTATGCCATTGCGCCCCGGTATGTTTGCCCGTGTCAACACGGTGTTTGCCGTGCGCGATAAAGCCCTGGCCATTGCTGAAGAGGCCGTGGTCCCACAAGGCGGGCGCCAATTTGTGGTGCGCGTGGTCAAGGCGGCTGAGTTGCCCGTGCAACCCGCAGCAGCGGCAAGCACCTCCGCTGGCGCGAGCCAAGCCCCCGCGCTAGCCCCGGACACTCTGGTGTCGATGCGCCAAGAGGTCAAGTTGGGGGTTCGCAAACAGGGCAAAGTCGAGGTGTTAGAGGGGTTGCAAGAGGGGCAGGTCATCGTACTGGCCGGTCACCAGCGTTTGCAACGCGACGGCACACCGGTCAAGGTGGTTGAAATGGGCCGACCCGGTGGTCCGCCTGCCGGTGCAGCCTCTGCTGCCAGCGCGTCGGCGCCCGCGGGCGCAGCCAGCCGATAAGGCGCGAAAGGCCCATCATGGTATTGAGCGAAACCTCGATTCGGCGCCCGGTCTTTGCGACCGTTTTGTCGCTGATCATTATGCTGGTGGGGGCGGTGTCCTTCCAGAAATTGTCATTGCGTGAGTACCCCAAAATCGACGAACCCGTGGTGTCGGTGCAAACCCGGTTTGGCGGCGCATCCAGTGAGGTGATTGAGAACCAGGTCACCAAAATATTGGAGGACTCCATCGCCGGCATTGAAGGTGTTGATGTCATCACCTCTACCAGCCGCCAGGAGCGCAGCCAAATCACAGTCCGTTTCGCGTTGTCTCGCGAGGCCGACTCCGCCGCCGCCGATGTGCGCGACAAGGTTTCAAGGGTGCGCCAGCGCTTGCCACAGGGCATTGACGAGCCGGTCATCGCCAAGGTAGAGGCCGATGCACAACCGGTCATTTTCTTGTCCCTCAGTTCAGAGACCCATTCGGCGCTGCAGCTTTCAGCGTTTGCCAACCAAATCGTTAAACCGGTTCTGCAAACCGCCCCTGGCGCCTCTGACGTCACGGTGTTTGGGGAGCGCAAATTTTCGATGCAGGTGCTGATAGACCCCGATCGCCTGTCTGCCTATAAGCTCACACCCGCCGATGTGGAAGACGCCATCAGGCGCGCCAATCTGGAGGTGCCCTCGGGCCGCATCGAAGGCCCTTTGCGTGAGTTCAGCGTCACCGCAGTGACCGATTTGCAAAAGGCCAGGGAGTTTGGGCAGGTGGTCATCAAAACCGTCAACGGGCAAAGTGTGCGTATCGCCGATGTAGCCCGCGTGTTTGAAGGGCCTGCCGACGAGCGTACCAGCGTGCGCCTGAACGGAAAGGAATCGGTTGGCCTTGGCATCATTCGCCAGGCCCAGGCCAACCCACTGGATTTATCAGCAGGGGTCAGGGCGCTGCTGCCCAAAGTGCTGGGGGATTTGCCGCCTGGCGTGTCGGTGAATATTGCCAACGACAACTCGGTGTTCATTGACCGCTCCATCAACGCGGTGTACCACACGTTTTTTGAAGCGGCTCTGTTGGTGGCCCTGGTGGTGTTTTTGTTTTTGCGCACGCTGCGCGCGTCCATTATTCCTCTATTGGCGATCCCGGTGGCCTTGGTGGGCGCGTTTGCCTTGATGGCAATGGTGGGCTACACCATCAACACATTAACCCTGCTGGCCTTGGTACTGGCGATCGGGTTGGTGGTCGATGACGCCATTGTGATGCTGGAAAACATCTACCGCCACATAGAGGAGGGTATGCCCCCTTTCCAAGCGGCCTTGAAAGGCTCGAAAGAGGTCGGCTTTGCCATCGTGGCCATGACGCTGACGCTGGTTGCGGTGTACCTGCCGCTGGGTTTCACGCCGGGGCGCACGGGGCGTTTGTTCTCTGAATTTGCGCTGGCATTGTCTGGCGCGGTGGTGGTGTCGGGTGTTGTGGCGCTCACACTGGCCCCCATGCTCAGTTCCCAACTGTTGCGACACAACCCCAAGCCCTCGAGGTTCGATCGCGGGATGGAACGGGTGTTGGTCGCCTTGACCCGTGGGTATACCGCGACGCTGGGGCTGGTCCTGCGCCAACGGTGGATCGTGCTGGTGTTGATGCTGGCCAGTGGCGCCGCATCCTGGTGGGTGCTGGCTGACATCAAGCGCGAGCTCGCGCCCATTGAGGACCGGGGTGTGGTCTTTGTTCAGGTCAACGCACCCGATGGATCCACTCTGGATTACACCAACAAGTACGTCAAAGCCATAGAAAAAATGGGTGAAAAATACCCCGAATTCGACCGGGTATTTGCCATCGCAGGCAACCCCACGGTAGCCCAGGCCAACGTGTTTTTGCGGGCAGTGCCGTGGGAGGACCGCAGCCGCACCACCATTGATATCGCCAGGGAATTGGGCCCAAAAGCGACAGGTCTGCCGGGGGTCAACGCCAATATCATCACGCCCCCGTCATTGGGGCAGGGCTTTACCCAGCGCCCCATCAATTTTGTGATCACCACCTCAGACTCTTACCAAAACCTAGCGGCGACTGTGAGAGCCTTCCAGGACGTGATGGCCAAGAATCCCGGCTTTGTGCAGGTGGATACCGATTTGCGTCTGAACAAGCCTGAGGTACGTTTGGAAGTAGACCGTGAGCGGGCTGCAGACGCGGGAGTGGGTGTAGACGCGGTGGCCCGTACCGTTGAAACCATGTTGGGTGGCCGTGTGGTGACGCGCTACAAACGCGACGGGGAACAGTTTGACGTGGTCGTGCAAATCCAACCCAGTGGCCGCGACACGCCCGATGACATTGAAAAATTGTTTGTACGTGGGCGTGGCGACACCATGATCCCTTTGGCCTCTTTGGTCAAAGTGCGAGAAGTAGTGGCCCCGCGCGAACTCAACCACTTTGGCCAGCGGCGTAGCGCCTCGATTACCGCCAATTTAAGCCCGGAGTATTCACTCGGAACCGCCCTGGAATTTATGGACGTTACCGCCAAAGCCGTGCTCAAGCCTGGCTACACCACCGATTTAAACGGGCTAAGCCGGGAGTACCGCTCCTCGTCCGATTCCTTGGGCCTGGTGTTCGTATTGGCGCTGGTGTTTATTTTTCTGGTGCTGTCTGCGCAGTTTGAAAGTTTTGTCGATCCCTTGGTGATTATGTTGAGTGTGCCGTTGTCGATGGCGGGCGCTTTGCTGGCGTTGCGGTGGACCAACGGATCGCTCAATGTGTACAGCCAAATTGGTTTGATTACGTTGGTGGGCTTGATTACCAAGCACGGCATTTTGATCGTCGAATTTGCCAACCAATTGCGCATGCAGGGCCTGTCCGTGATGGAGGCCGTCAAGCGCTCGTCAGCCCAGCGGCTTCGACCTATTTTGATGACCACGGGTGCAATGGTGCTGGGCGCTATTCCTCTGGCCTTGGCCACGGGTGCCGGGGCTGAAAGCCGTCGGCAAATTGGCTGGGTCATTGTGGGCGGCATGAGCCTGGGTTCATTGCTAACCATTTTTGTGGTGCCCGCCATGTACACCCTCTTGGCACGTAAAAAGACACCGGGACCCAACACCGAGCCAGAAGTGCCCGAGGCCGCAGGTGACGCTGCGGCAGCGCACTGAGGCCAGATACACCCCTTGCTCCGATATTCCGTTATAAATTCTTTGGGTACTTGACTTGATTCGCACCACCTACGCACTGCGCTGCAGTTTGCTCACCCTGCTTGGCGTGTCCACGCTGGTGGTTTGGAGCCTTACCCGTATTACGCTATGGGCCATTACCGGCCCTGGCCAAATGGGTGCTCTACAGGCCACGGGCGCAGCTGCGCTGGGCTTGTTGTTTGACTTGGCCACCTTGGCCTTCGCGCTGTGCCCATTTTTTCTACTGGCCTTACTCATGCCCAAGGCTTGGCGCGCCAGTCCTCGCTACGCATTGGCCCGGTGGGTGGTCTACGCCTTGGTTCTATACGCACTGGTGTTTGGCGCAATTGCCGAGGTGGTGTTTTGGCTAGAGTTCAGCACCCGGTTCAATTTCATTGCGGTGGACTACTTGGTCTACACGCACGAGGTAGTGGGCAATATCAAAGAATCCTATCCAGTGCCTGGCATCCTGATGGCAATTGCGGTGGGGGTGGTGTTTGTGGTGGCTTTGGTTCGCCGTGTCGTTCGTCTGACAGACGCACCAATGCCGCGTTGGGGTCGCGCCAAAGCGCTTGTGCTGGGTGTGGTTGCCGCCGTCGCCAGCGCGGCCATGGTATCCATAGACCACACCGAATTCAGCGAAAACGCCTATGCCAACGAATTGGCAGGTAATGGCCTGTACGGGTTTAGCGCAGCGTTTCGTCGCAACGATCTGGACTACGACAAGTTTTACGCCCAGGTAGATGAAAAAAAGGCGCAAGCCGTGCTGGGCGCATTGGGCGTACTACGCGATGGTCAGGGGCCAACCACTGAGCGTGCCCCACAGCTTACCCATCCCGGTTGGCTAAAAACACCTAAAAATGTTGTGCTGATTTCGGTAGAGAGTCTGTCAGCCTCCTTTTTGGGGGCTTACGGCAGTACGTTGGGCCTGACGCCCCAATTGGATCGCCTTTCTAAAGAAGGGGTCCTGTTGCAAAACTTGTTTGCCACGGGTACGCGCACGGTACGTGGTTTGGAGGCACTTTCACTGGGTACACCGCCGGTGCCAGGCCAAGCCATTGTGCACCGCCCGGGCAACGACAACCTGTCTACCCTTGGCAATCTGCTGAACAAGCAGGGGTTTGACACCCACTGGATTTACGGGGGGTACGGGTATTTTGACAACATGAATGCCTACTTTAAAGGCAACCACCACACGGTGGCAGATCGCACCGACTTTCCCAAAGCCTCTATTGCTGGCGAAAACATTTGGGGCGTGGCCGACGAAAGCCTGTTTGACAACGCCTTGACGGTACTGGACCGATCGCAAGCCAATGGCAAGCGCTTTTTTGCCCACATCATGACCACCAGCAACCACAGGCCCTACACGTTTCCTGAAGGCCGTATCGACCTGCCACAGGGGGAGCGCAACAGCGCCGTCAAGTACACCGATTATGCCATTGGGCGCTTTATCGAGCAGGCCAAATCCAAACCCTGGTTTAACGACACCTTGTTTGTTGTGGTTGCCGACCATTGCGCGTCGGTCGCGGGCAAGTCCAAATTGCCTGTGGCCAGTTACCGTATTGCAGGCCTGTTCTATGGGCCCCAATTGCTCAAGGCCGGCATCGAGGGGCGTTTACTCAGCCAAATCGATATCCCGCCCACGCTGCTAGACGTTTTGGGCATCAACGGCAGTGGCTTGTTTTACGGCCAGTCGTTTGCCAATAGTGCGTCGGTTACCGCGCCGGGGCGGGCCTTTATCAGCAACTACCAAGAACTGGGTTATTACAAAAACAACCAGTTGGTGGTGCTATCGCCCAAGCGCAAAGTCGCGATGTACGCGATTGACCCCGTCACCAAAGACGCCGCGCCGGTTACTGTGCTGGACGAGGTGTTGGTGACCGAGGCCATCGCCTATTACCAATCGGCATCGCGCAGCTACAAAACGGGCAAGCTAAAGCTGCCTTCCTAGCGCGGCCGATTGTGGGTGACGGCTCTGCTGTCCTGTGGCCCTGCGGTGCGTGCGCCTACAAAAATCCAGAAAACGGCATGACGTGTACGGATTGCCCAGCCTCAACGCCCGCGCAATCGGGCGGCAATTGAATTAGGCAGTGCGCCTCTGACATCGAGCGCAGCACCCCTGAGCCTTGGTTGCCCACCACTGCAACCGTCACGCGCCCACTTGGCGACCTGGCCAGACGGCCTCTGAGGTATTCAGTTCGCCCCTTCTTTTTCGAGATGGCGTGTTCGCATTGGGCCTCTGTGATCATCGCTTCATCCTGGTTGCGCCCTTGTAGTTGCAACAGGGCAGGGCGCACAAACACCATAAAGGTCACCATCACCGCCACCGGGTTGCCGGGCAATCCAAACACCAGTACACGGTCGCTTTCGGTGACTGCACCTGGGCGTGGCAGGCTACCAAACGCCATGGGCCGACCCGGCCGCATGGCGATGCGCCAAAATCCTATGCCCTGTTCAGGGTGCATGGGGTCAGCACCCAGGCGTGCCATCACCGCTTTGGTGTGGTCGGCTTCGCCCACACTGACACCGCCGCTGGTCACCACCACGTCGGATTGGTGTACTGCGCTACGAAACGCGGCCTCTAAGGCCTCGGGTTGGTCTGGCACCGCACCCATATCAACCACGCTGCATCCCAGTTGCGTCAGCATCCCATGCAGGGTGTAGCGGTTGCTGTCGTACACCGCGCCGGGGCGTGGCGCCTGGCCCAGTGACAAAATCTCATCGCCCGTTGAAAACACCGCAACGCGTAGCCGCCGTTGCACCTGTACTTGGGCCAAGCCCAGGCTTGCAATTAGGCCCAGGGCAGCAGGCCCAAGGTGGGTGCCAGCGCTTAAAGCGGCCTTGCCTTGTGCCAGATCTTCTCCGCGAAAGCGCCGGTTGTCGCCCTGGCGCAGCGTGCCGGGTGCGATCACCACCTGGCCTTTGTCATCCAGCACAACCAGTTCTTTGGGGATCACGGTATCCAACCCCTCTGGCATAACCGCGCCTGTGGTGATTTGTACGCACTGTCCCTTTTCTACCCTTAAAGTCAGTGGTGCGCCCGCCAAAACCCGGCCGCACACCGCCAGCGTCAAAGCCTTATCGGCTGACAGTTGGGACCCATCAAAGGCATAGCCGTCCATGGCCGAGTTGTCGTGTGGCGGTACGTCAATGGGGGAGACCACATCATCCGCCAACACACGGCCCAGGGCTTCAAACACCGAAACCGTTTCGTGGTCAGCACGCATCTGAATTGCCTTGGCCTGCTGGAGTACGGCATCTAAGGCGCTGGCGACCGACCTGTCTTGTTGCTGGGTTGTTGAAACAGGGTTCATGGGGTGACGGGGTGCTCTAGGGCACCCAACTCGTCCAATGTGTTGATATTGACAAAATGCAAGGGGTGGGCGGCGCTGTAAGCAAAGGGCACGTCTATGCAACGGTGTTGGGCCGTCCAGCGATCAATTTTGCGCTCGCCATCGGCCAAGGCTTGGTTCAGCGGAGCCGCCAACGAGCGATGCAGCAGGCAAAAAACAGGTTGTCTGCGCAAGGGCAGCGGTTCGTTAAGGGGCGCGTCGCCAGAGGTAGCCAGTCGCTCCGGCGCGCACACCATCGCCGCGGGTGTCTGTGCCTTCGTGGCGGCAGCCCAAAGGCGCTGCACCCAGTCGGGCGGCAAATAGGGAGAGTCGCAGGGCAGGATAACCATCCATTCGGTAGTGCAGGCGCCAAGGCCGGCCGCCATCCCCGCGAGTGGGCCAAAAAAATCCTTGTTCGCATCGGTCACCACGCCATCGCCTAGTGCCGCGTAGTCGGCCAAGTTACGGTTGGCGTTCACCAGTACCGAACGCACCTGGGGCCGTACGTTTTGAATGGCCCAGGCCACTAAAGGCTGGCCTCTAAAAGGCTGTAAGCCCTTGTCCACCCCACCCATACGGCTGCCTTGACCCCCTGCCAGAACCAAGGCTGTGATGTCTACCGGTGCCGTCATTGCACCTACCCGCCTATGTAACTCATCTCAACCTTTGGGGTGCTTTGCCCACGTTGCGGCTGTTGGCTACGCACTTCTGAATAATGGTCGTCCCGTTGTTGCCAGATACCCGCAATCGCCTGCGCCAGCGTTTGCTCTGCCTCTGGGTCGGTTTCAGGCAATGCCCCAGCACCCCGCACAAATGGCTTGAGGTCGTAGCCTTGGCCCGCAAACAGGCACAGGAACAGGCGTCCCTCGGTAGACAGGCGTGCCCGGTTGCAATCCTTACAAAACGCCTTGGTGACGCTGCTGATCAAACCAATTTCGCCGGCATTGGGGTCGGCCCGGCCGTGGCTGTCGGTGTGCATCCACCGTTCGGCCGTTTCTCCGATGGGCGAGCCTGCGGCGGGCACCAACAAGAAATGTTCGCGCAGCCGTGCCAAAATCGTTGCGGAGGGCAGTACCTCGTCCATACGCCAGCCGTTGGTGCTGCCCACGTCCATGTATTCAATAAAACGCAAGGACACCCCTTGGCCCCTAAAAAACTTGGCCATAGGAACAATCTGGTCGTCGTTCACGCCTTTTTTGACCACCATATTGACTTTGAGCGTGCCAGGCTTTTGCGCCAACCCCACTTGGCGCGCCGCCTCAATGCCTGCGAGCACCTCGTGCACGGAGAAGTCCACATCGTTCATTTTCTTGAACACCGCATCGTCCAAGGCATCCAGGCTAATGGTGACGCGATTAAGCCCTGCGGCCTTGAGGGCTGCGGCCTTTTTGGCCAGAAGCGAACCGTTGGTGGTTAGCGTGAGATCAAGCGGCTGCCCCTGCGGTGTTTTCAGCCTGGATAACATGCCAATCAGCACCTCGATATCCTTGCGCAGCAACGGCTCCCCTCCGGTAAGGCGAATTTTTTGTACCCCCAGCCCAACAAAGGCCTTGGCCAGCCGCAGGATCTCTTCAAAACTGAGCAGGGCTTTGTGAGGGAGATAAACGTAGTCTTTGTCGAACACCTCTTTGGGCATGCAGTAGCTGCACCGAAAGTTGCACCGGTCGGTCACACTGATGCGAAGGTCGTGCAGGGCCCGGCCTCTTAAGTCATGCAGCCCATCTGCGCCGTCAGCGCGCAATCTACCGGCTATGGGTAGCTCGGAAATCACCGAGCGCGAAGGCTGGCCAAGCATAATAGGGATAACGCGTGGATCAGACATTCAACAAAAGGGTTCTATGCACTGGGCCGTGATATGGACCTTGTCTAGTCCCTAAAATTATTGAAATTGAGGGGCAGGTCTTTCATGCCTGATTTGATCAATGCCATCGCCGCTTGCAGGTCGTCCCGCTTGGCCCCAGTCACCCGCACGGATTCACCTTGAATCGCCCCTTGCACCTTTAATTTGCTTTCTTTGAGCAATTTGGTAATTTTTTTGGCGGCCTCTGACTCTATGCCGTTGCGTACCGTGGTGACCCGTTTAACTTTATCGCCACCGATTTTTTGAAGATCACCCACCTCCATGTAGCGCAGGTCCACATTGCGCTTGGCCAGCTTGGCGTTGAGCACTTCCTGCACCTGGTTAAGCTGAAAATCCGAGTCCCCAAACAGGGTAATCGCCTTGTCTTTCAACTCCAGCGCGGCCGAGGTGCCCTTGAAGTCAAAGCGGGTGCCTATCTCTTTCGAGGCGTTCTCGACGGCATTTTTTACCTCCACCATGTCGGCTTCGCAAACGGTATCAAATGATGGCATGATCAAAAGTTCCAACAAAATCAAGAGTTCCATTGTCCCATGTTTGCCGAGAAAAATGTACCCCTGCGCGACCTCAACACCTTTGGCATTGTGGCCAAGGCGCAGGTGTTGTACCGCATCCGCTCCGCCCAAGATCTGTGCGATTGGATAGAAAGCGGTCAAAGCGCAGGCCAAACCCCGCTGGTGCTGGGTGGAGGTAGCAATATTGTTCTGACCGGAGACGTCAAATCGCCGGTCTTAAAAATGGAAATAGCAGGTATGGCGCTGGTGGATGAAACACCAAAGTCTTGGACTGTGCAAGCGGGTGCCGGTGTGGGCTGGCACGAATTGGTGCAATGGACGCTGCAAAACGGCTATTACGGCCTAGAAAATCTAGCCCTGATACCCGGTTCGGTGGGGGCATCGCCCGTGCAAAACATAGGGGCGTATGGGGTTGAACTGCAAGACTGCTTTGACTCGCTGGACGCGGTTGACCTATCCACCGGAAAAACTTTTACCCTTAACGCCCAGCAATGCGCTTTTGGCTACCGTGATTCGGTATTCAAGCACGCCCCGGCCCGCCCCGGTGATGTAGGTTTGGCAGGGCGCGCGGTGATTACGCAGGTGCGTTTTTCTTTGCCTAAAAAGTGGCGGGCAATTACTGGCTACGCCGACATTGAAAAATATCTACAGGCGCGAGGGCTTGCCACCCCCAATGCTCAGCAGATTTTTGACGCCGTCGTTGCCATACGGCAATCCAAACTACCCGACCCCAAGGTGCTGGGTAACGCTGGGAGCTTCTTTAAAAATCCCGTGGTGAGCAGCGAGCAATGCCAAGACATCATTGCCCGTGAACCGACCATCGCCCATTACAAACTACACGACGGAACCGTCAAGTTGGCCGCTGCGTGGTTGATAGACGCCTGCGGCTGGCGCGGCAAAACCATGGGCGCGGCGGCCGTATATGAAAAACAGGCACTGGTGCTGGTCAATCAAGGCATGAGGGACGGCAAAGCGGGTGCAACGGGTGGTGAGGTCATGACCTTGGCCAAGGCCATTCAGACCAGTGTGTACGAACGATTCGGTATATTGCTCGAACCCGAGCCGGTAGTGATTTAGGATATTTTCCTAATCGCCTTAGGCGTACCTGCAGATGTAGTGGTAAACCTCTGTAACGCGGATATCAAACGACGCGTTGGCCCCGATGGCAAATACATGGCCAGGTTCAGAGCGTTGCCAATCGGTGCTGCCCGGAAGGCGGTATTCACAAGCACCGGCCACGCACTCCATGGTTTCGGCCGCACCGGTCGAGAACGTCAACTCGCTGGCCAACACCACCCCTACCGATAATTTTTCGCCATTTTGTGCGATCAGACTGTGGCTGATGCATTTGCCGTCAAAGTAAACGTTGGCTTGGGTGCGAACCGTCAGGTCGCTCAGTTGCAAAGTGGGCATAGGACAGGTCCATAGAAAATGAACAAACATTATCCCATGGCCGTGGGTCGTGTCATCAAGCGCTCACCAGCGTGGCAGGCAAAAAAATGCCTGGATAACCTTGCGGCGCACCAGGCATAAGAGGAGCTTGCGGAGAAAAAAATCAGATCAAACGAAAAAAGAGGTAGTGATGGAGGGGGTGGCCTTTGGCGTCCTTAATAGTATTCACGGTGCCACCCACGGTGTACGTGTGGGTGAACAGGCCTTGTCTGCACATACACCACTTCGACCGGCACCGCAGGACGTTGGTAGTAAACGACTGGCGTTTGAGTCACCGGAACGATGGTCACCGGCGCGGTAGCAATTGGGGTGACCTGAATTTTCAGGGTAGGTCCAGGGTCAGTGGCCATTTGTGTGGTGTATTGACGCCCGGCAAACTCGTACACCACGTTGTAGCCTGTGGTGCGATTCTCAATAAAATTTTGAACTTGGCAGGACTGAACGGTCTCTAGGCGGGTGCTTTGCCCTTTGTTGTCCATTTGATCCCCAATCATCGCGCCACCCACTGCGCCAGCCATGGTGGCGAGCGCACGGCCATCACCACTGCCGAAACGGTTGCCAATAGCGCCTCCTATGAGCAAACCGGCCAAACCGGCCGCGCTACCGTGCTTCTCTTTGACTTCCACCTGTTGCTGCGTGCACACCTTTTGTGGTACGGCCACTTGAGCAATGATAGGAGTGCTAGAAATGACTCGCGCGGTCTCTTGGGCCATCGCCCAACTGGTCAAACCCAGCAAGGCCGCTAATGTGATGACTTTTTTCATGGAATGCACCTTTTTCGGTGTTGATGTTGAAGCGAAGTTTAGGACAAGCGTTCAACAATCCACCTGCATTTTGGAGGGTGCGTGGTAACAAGCTGTAGGGGTAACAAAGCGTTACTTGGGCGGACTGCACCGTGCTTCCCAAACGACCGGTTCAAAACCCACCGTAACCGCCCCGTCTGGCCATTTAACGATGGGGCGCTTAATGACCGAGGGGAACTCCATTGCCAGTTTGAGCGCACTGGCGTCATCGCAAAGGGCTTCTTGGGTCGCCAACGGCAGCTTGCGCCAGGTTGTGCCTTTGCGATTGATCAGTTGATTCCATGGCACTTGGCCAAGCCAATCGTGCAACAAAACCGGTGTGGGCGGGGTCTTTTTGAAGTCTACAAAATCGTAGGCAAGGCCTTTGTCCGAGAGCCAAGCCCTGGCCTTTTTTACGGTATCGCAGGCGGTAATGCCGTAGACCACGGGTGATAGATGGTTGTCTTTCATGTGTAAATCCATGGGTGGTTTGTGGTGGTAGGGGCGCCAAAACAAAAGCACTTTCGCACATCAGCGACAATCATGCCCCATGACACCCACACCTCGTACTTTAGATCAATGGTTGGCCTACTGTGAGGCCCAACACCCGCAAGCCATCGCCCTGGGCCTGGACCGCGTGAGCCAGGTGGCCAATGCCATGAAGTTGGCATTCAACTGCCCCGTGGTCACCGTAGCGGGTACCAACGGAAAAGGCTCCACCTGCGCCCTGTTGTCGGCCATCTGGCGCAACGCGGGCTTTCGTACGGCGGTGTACTCGTCGCCCCACCTGGTGCATTTTGAAGAGCGCCTCAAATTCGACAATGTCTCGGTGCAGGCCCATAGTTTGGTTGAGGGTTTCGAGCAGGTAGAGGCAGCGCGCCAACAGTGCAGGGGCGACGATGGGCACCCCGTTTCACTCACGTACTTTGAGTTTTCTACCCTGGCCATTTTGTACGTTATGGCCCACTCGGCACTGGACGTGGTCATTTTGGAGGTCGGGATGGGAGGGCGCTTAGACGCGGTCAACATCATTGATCCCGACTGCGCCATCATCACCAGCATAGACCTGGACCACATGGAATTTTTGGGCAAGGACAGAGAAACCATTGGCTTTGAAAAGGCCGGCATTATGCGATCGGGGCGGCCAGTCGTGGTCAGTGACCCCATGCCCCCCCAAAGCGTGCTGGCCCACGCCAAGGCTTTAGGCGCCGATCTCTGGGCGCTGGGCGTGGACTTCAATTTTTCGGGTGACAAACAACAATGGGCCTGGGCAGGGCGTGGCAGGCGTTATGCCGGGTTGGCTTATCCCGCGCTACGCGGGGCCAACCAAATGCTCAATGCCTCGGGGGTATTGGCTGCGGTTGAAATCATGCGTGGGCAACTGGCCGTTAGCGCCCAGGCCATACGCTTGGGCTTGGCGCAGGTCGAGCTGCCCGGGCGGTTCCAAATCGTTCCAGGGCAACCCGCCTTGGTGTTAGACGTGGCGCACAACCCGCAATCCACGGCAGCGCTTGCGGCTAACCTCGATGCGATGGGGTTTTTTCCCTGCACCCACGCCGTTTTGGGTGCCATGGCCGACAAAGACCTCCTGCCCATGCTGCAAAAAATGGCGCCCTTGGTAGACGTTTGGTACTTCTGCGATTTGCCCACGCCAAGAGCGGCCAAGGCCGAGCAGTTGGCGCAACTGTGGCGTGAGCATTTCCCCAATCACCCGGCACGTCTTTTTTGCCATACCTCGCCTGAGGCCGCGCTGCTCGCGGCAGGCCAGGCGGCGGACCTGCCTGATAGAATTGTGGTGTTTGGTTCCTTCTACACAGTGGGTGGTGTCTTGGCCAACGGCACCCCTCGAATAAAGCCTAAATCTTGACGCCCCATGGGGTGTTTAGCTGCTCGATACAAGGTGGTTTGACGGGTTTTACTTTCTTTTTTGTCCTATGCCTTTAATGTCTACACGCGCCAAGGCGACCAAGTCCAAAGAGTCTACTTCTGCCTCTTCATCAGCCCTGAGTGCGGATCAGTTGCGCCGCAAAGCCAAGTTTCAGCTGCTGGGTTCTGCTGTGCTTGTGGCGTTTGGCGTCGTTTTATTCGCCCTTTTACTTGACTCGCCACCACGGCCCAATACCAACGAAGTTTCTATCCTAATTCCAGCGCGTGACAGCCTGGCGCCGTTATCACTTACCAGTTCTGCACCGGCGGTGGCCGTTGCGCCAGCGGTCGCGGCACCAGCCGCCAACCCAATTCCAGCAGCAGTCACCAGCAACCCGGCACCCAGCGCCAAGGCGGCTTCAACCGCACAGCCTGCATCACCAGCTTCGGCCCCTAAGCTGGTCGCTCCCGCCAATGCGGCATCCACGACGGCCTCAAGCGCCAAGCCGCCAGCAGCACCCGCCAAGGCCATTGAGTTAGCCGCAACTGCCGCGTCATCAGCAGCGTCGGACGCCAAAAAGCCATCGGCTGATGCCGTTGTAGCCCGATATGTGGTGCAGGTGGGCGCATTCACCGACCCACAAAAAATACGCGACGTGCGCGCCAAGTTGGAGCGGGCGGGCTTTAAAACCTATGCGCAGGTGGTGCAAACGACCGAAGGCCAGCGCACACGGGTGCGCGCAGGGCCATTTGCCACCAAAGCCGAAGCCGACAAGGCCGCCGCAAAAATCAAGTCACTCGACTTACCGGCCGCTTTGCTCACCCTTTGACGGCTCCATTGCGTCATGCTTGAGCTAACCAGCCTGGATTGGGGTTTGTTAACCGTGTTGTTGGGCTCCATCGCATTGGGCGCGTGGCGCGGCTTGCTGTACGAAGTGCTCTCGTTAATGGTTTGGTTACTGGCCTTTATTGTGGCGCAGTGGTTGGCCCCTTGGGTACTTGAGCATGTACTCAACCAACCCGCCAAAGGCAGTGGCCTGTACTACGCCGTGGCCTACGTGATGGTGTTTGTTGTAAGCGCTTTTTTGGGTGGGTTTTTGGTATCGCAACTCAAAAAAATGACCGACGCCAGCGGACTGCGCACCGTCGACAGGGCCATGGGCGCGGTTTTTGGTGCGGTACGGGGCACCTTGGTTTTGGTGATTGTGGCCGTGCTGGTGCAGTTAACGCCCTTGGCCCGGCACGAGGCCTGGTTGCAGTCGGTGGTAGCGGTTCAAACGGTGGGCTTAATGCACCGACTGCAGCCTTTCTTTTCTGATTCTTTTAACGCTAACCTGGGTTCCTAAGCATGTGTGGTGTCGTTGGTATCGCAAGCAGTGGCCCTGTCAATCAGCTCATCTATGACGCCTTGCTGCTGCTGCAGCACAGGGGCCAAGACGCCGCGGGTATCGCCACGCAGCTAGAGCAAAAGTTCTACATTCAAAAAGCCAAAGGCATGGTGCGCGATGTGTTTCGCACGCGCAATATGCGCTCATTGCCCGGCAACATTGGGCTGGGCCAAGTGCGCTACCCCACCGCGGGCGACGCCGATTCGGTAGAAGAGGCGCAACCCTTTTACGTCAACGCACCCTTTGGCATCACACTGGTGCACAACGGCAACCTGACCAATGCCAAGACGCTCAAAAAGGAATTGTTCCTAACCGACCGGCGCCATATCAACACCCAAAGCGACTCTGAGGTGTTACTCAACGTGTTGGCCAACGAGATAGAACTGGCCACTCGGCAGGGCGAGCTTACGCCAGCGGCGGTGTTCCAGGCCGTGTCCCGTTTGCACCAGCGGGTAAAAGGGTCCTACGCGGTGGTTGCCATGATTGCTGGCCACGGGGTGCTGGCGTTTCGTGACCCCTTTGGCATTCGGCCGCTGTGCATGGGCCGCGAGCGGGCAGGGCAGGGCAGCGCCGTCATTTTTGCCAGTGAGTCGGTGGCCATTGAGGGCACAGGCCATCAGTTTGTGCGCGACATTCAACCCGGCGAGGCGGTCTTTGTTGACCAAGCGGGCACCGTCAGTGCCCAGCTTTGCGCGCCCAGCGCGGTGCTCATGCCTTGCATATTTGAGTTCGTTTACTTCGCGCGTCCCGACTCGGTGATAGATGGCATCTCGGTGTACCAGGCACGCCTCAATTTGGGCGAAACCCTGGCCAAACGCCTTATCTCTACCATGCCGCCCAGTGAGGTGGATGTGGTCATCCCCATCCCCGAGTCCAGCCGCCCCAGTGCCGCCCAGTTGGCGCATTTGTTGGGCCTGCCGTACCGAGAAGGCTTTGTTAAAAACCGCTACGTCGGGCGCACGTTTATCATGCCCGGCCAAGAGGTAAGAAAACAATCGGTGCGTCAAAAGCTCAACGTTATCGCCAGCGAGTTCAAAGGGCGCAACGTTTTGTTGGTTGACGACTCCATCGTGCGTGGCACCACCAGCCGAGAGATTGTTCAAATGGCCAGAGAGGCTGGGGCAAAAAAGGTATTCTTGGCCAGCGCCGCGCCCCCCGTTCGTTACCCCAATGTGTACGGCATTGATATGCCCACCGCCACTGAACTGGTCGCCCACGACCGAGACATTGAACAAATCCGCCAAGAGATAGGTTGCGACGCACTCATTTACCAAGACACCGAGGCCATGAAAGCGGCAGTGGGCAAACTGGCCCCTCACGTTCAAGGCTTTGAAGCCTCTTGCTTTGACGGTGTCTACATCACCGGCGACATTACCGATACCCCTAATCATCCCTACGCTTAGTTTTCTACCCATGTCCGCAACGCCCATTCGAACCCGTTTTGCCCCGTCCCCCACCGGGTTTATCCATTTAGGCAACATACGCTCGGCCCTGTACCCCTGGGCCTTTGCCCGCTCGCAAAATGGCGCATTCATTCTCCGTGTTGAAGACACCGACGTTGAGCGCTCCACCCAAGCCTCGGTGGATGTGATTATTGAGGGCATGCGCTGGTTGGGGCTGGACTACGACGAAGGCCCCTTCTACCAAATGCAGCGCATGGACCGCTACCGCGAGGTACTGGCCCAAATGGTGGCGCGCGGACTGGTCTACCCCTGCTATATGTCTATAGAGGCGCTGGACCAACTGCGTAATGCGCAAATGGAAGCCAAACAAAAGCCCCGGTACGACGGCACCTGGCGGCCTGAGCCCGGTAAGGTATTGCCCCCCGTACCCAGCGGTGTGCAGCCCGTGCTGCGCTTTAAAAACCCATTGACCGGCAGCGTGGTGTGGGATGACAAAGTCAAAGGCACCATAGAAGTAGCCAACAGCGAGCTAGACGACCTGGTCATCGCCCGGCCCGATGGCACCCCCACCTATAATTTTTGTGTGGTGGTTGACGACATCGACATGGCCATCACCCATGTGATTCGGGGCGACGACCACGTCAACAACACTCCGCGCCAGATCAATATCTTCAACGCGCTAGGCGCCACGCCCCCGGTGTATGCCCACTTGCCCACCGTGCTCAACGAGCAGGGTGAAAAAATGAGCAAGCGCAACGGTGCAAAAGCCGTCACCACCTACGCCACAGAGGGCTACCTGCCCGAGGCCATGATCAACTACCTGGCCCGATTGGGCTGGAGCCATGGCGACGACGAAATCTTTTCTACCGCCCAATTTTTACAATGGTTTGACCTGGACCATCTGGGTAAAAGCGCCGCCCAATTTGACGAAGCCAAACTCAAATGGGTGAACGCCCAGCACATCAAAGCCAGTAGCAACGACGACTTGGCACGGCACATAGCACCCCTGCTAAGCGTAAAAGGTGTACCGCCCAGTGCCCAAGTTGCGCCTTTGTGTGGTTTGTTCAAAGACCGCTGCGACACCACCGTAGCGCTGGCCGACTGGGTAGCCAAATGCTTTTTGCCGCTAGAGGTTAACCTTGAGGACAAAGCCAAACACCTTACTGATTCGGTCAAGCCCGCCATTGCTGCGCTGGCCGAGCGGCTACAAACCGTGGCGTGGACCGCCGCCGATATAAGTGCTGCGGTCAAGTCTTGTTTGGCTGATTTTTCATTAAAAATGCCGCAACTGGCCATGCCCGCGCGAACGCTGGTGATAGGACAAGCCCAGGCCCCATCGCTAGATGCCATGATGGCTTTAATGGATAGAGATACTGTTGTGCAGCGGCTAACAAATTACTGATTTTTCAGGCTATAATCGTGGACTTGCTAGGGGGTATAGCTCAGTTGGTAGAGCGCTTGCATGGCATGCAAGAGGTCAGCGGTTCGACTCCGCTTACCTCCACCAGTTAGCAATTGGTTAGTAAAATCTAGGTTTTGACCCTATCGTCTAGAGGCCTAGGACATCACCCTTTCACGGTGAGTACCGGGGTTCGAATCCCCGTAGGGTCGCCACTACACTTACTGTAGGGGCGTTAAGCCGTAACGGTTTGTTGGTCCGGTTCCCGGAGCAATAAATGGCTTAG
>JBEIEP010000005.1:0-101284 GCA_040382935.1 Burkholderiaceae bacterium | reverse complement strand
GAACGTATCAATCAAGGCCAGTAACTAATTCAAAGTAAACACAAGGTTAATTTCTTAAAGAAACTCACTATTTAGTGTGCTTTTTGTTACAATTTCAAATCAGTTAGATGCTAATGTTGTTTGTTTAATTCACATTTAACGTTTGAGGGTGGTGTTGGGTTGACTTATTCAGAGGATCCTTAGTAAGCCACGGGCTCAGGGTCTATGGAACGCCACAGGTACCAAGTGGCAACAGTGCAATAGGGTTGCCAGGCGGCGGCCACCTCGCGTGCTTCACTGCGGCTGACCGCCTCGCCAGAAAAATAGTTTTGCCGGATGCCGTTGATCAAGCCTATGTCGTCCAGTGGCAGCACGTTGGGGCGCATGAGGTGAAAAATCAAAAACATCTCGGCGGTCCAACGGCCTATGCCCCGAATGGCGACCAGCTCGGCGATGATGCTTTCATCGTCCATAGCGGCCCATTGCTGGGTATGCAGGGCACCACTTTGAAAATGCAGGGCCAGATCGACCAGGTACTCGACCTTGCGTGCGCTCAAGCCACAGGCCCGCATATCGTCAACTTTGAGCTTGAGTACGCTGGCGGGCAGCATTTTTTTAGGCAGCGCTTCGAAGCGGTCCCAAATCGTTTGTGCTGCCTTTACCGATATTTGTTGCCCCACGATACTGCGTGCCAAGGTGATAAAGGCGTCACCATGTGATTGAAGGCAGGCGTCTCCGTACAACGGAATCAGGCGGCGCATGACCCGGTCTTTTTTGGCCAGGTGCGCGCAGGCCTGTGCCCAATAGTCAGGCGTTACGGGGGTGGGTCGGGTTGCCATGGCGGTGATTGGGGGTCAAATGGCCTGGTCGTGGCAAGGCGGTGCAGCGCGCTTAATGCGCCGCTTCCCAAGTCGTGCCTTGGGGGGCGTCTTTAAGTACCACACCCTGGGCCAACAGGTCTAAACGGATCTGGTCCGCACGCTTGAAATCTTTGTCGCGCTTGGCCTGTGCCCGCAGTGCAATCGCTGCCTCGATGGCAGCATCGTCTAGCACTGCACCAGCCTTTAAAAACGCATCGGGCGAGCCCTGCAACAAGCCCAGCACTGCGCCCAAGGCCTTGAGCAGACCGGCTTCTCGGGGGTCTTTGGACTTGTTAACCGCTGCGGCCAAGTCAAACAACACGGCCACCGCTTCGGGGGTGCCAAAGTCTTCGTCCATTGCGGCTTTAAAACGGGCCGCGTAAGGATGGCTCCAATCCACCACAACCGGTGCGGGCGGGCACAGGGACAAGGCGGTGTACAAACGCTTGAGGCCGTTGCGGGCGTCGTCAATGTTGGCATCACTGTAGTTCAGCGCGGTGCGGTAGTGCACCCTGACCAAAAAAAACCTCACGGTTTCGGCGTCGTATTGGGTCAGCACTTCTCGAATGGTAAAAAAGTTGCCCAGGCTTTTGGACATTTTTTCGTTGTTCACCCGCACAAAACCGTTGTGCATCCAATAGTGGGCCAGTGGCCGCCCGTTGGCGCCCTCACTTTGCGCGATCTCGTTTTCGTGATGCGGGAATTGCAGGTCGGCACCCCCACCGTGTATATCAATGGTCTCACCCAAGGTGGCGCAACACATGGCAGAACACTCAATGTGCCAGCCTGGGCGCCCCAAGCCAAATGCGCTGTCCCACTTGGCGTCAGCGGGCTCATCGGGTTTTGCCGATTTCCACAACACAAAATCCAGTGGGTCGTCTTTTTCGTCTTGCACCGCGACCCGTTCACCCGCACGCAGTTCGTCCAACGATTTACCCGACAACTTGCCGTAACCGGCAAATTTGCGCACGGAGTAATTCATGTCGCCGGTGCTGGCCTGGTAGGCCAAGCCCTTTTGCTGCAAAGCTGTAATCAGGTGGAGCATTTGGGGCACGTATTCGGTGGCCCGGGGCTCGGCGGTGGGGCGTTCTATGCCCAACGCATCAACATCGACGTGCATGGCCGCAACCATCTCGTCCGTCAGTTGCCGAATGGTGATGCCGCGCTCCACCGCACGTTTGATGATTTTGTCGTCAATGTCGGTGATGTTGCGCACATAGCGTACGTTTAGGCCACTGACCTTGAACCAACGCTGCACCACGTCAAAGGCCATCATCATGCGGGCGTGGCCAATGTGGCAGTAGTCATACACGGTCATACCGCACAGGTACATCCCGACCTGCCCCGGTACCTGTGGCACGAAGGGCTCAACGCTGCGGGACAGTGAATTAAAGAGTCGAATCGTCATCAAAGAAAATGCAAAAAAGACGCTAGGGGTAACCCCATGCGTCGCAGTTTATGTATCGGCATGACCTACCATTTGCTTCATGCCAAGCGTCTATTGTTGCATTTTTAAGCAATCGCCACGCATCGCGACAGACAATCTTTCTGGAAAGTGCCCTAGAATTTGCCCCTTACGCCGCCTTTCAAAAGCGGCTCCAAAAACTTGCGCGACCGTCACACCTGCAACCCCCACTTTCTCATTGGCCTTTTTGTTTGCATGACTTTTTTTACTTCCTTGGTGCGCGCTTTGTTGATGTCACTGGCTTTGTGTACCAGTGGCTTTGCCCAGACCGCCGTAGACCCCTTCGATAAGGCCCAAAAGTTATTCGATGAAGGCAAAACGGCGGAAGCCTGGGTGACGGTCAACGCCCAGCTTGAAAGCCAACCCAGGGACTTGCGGTATCGATTCTTAAAAGGCGTGTTGCTCGGCCAAAAAGGGCAGTTGAACGAAGCCATTGCGCTGTATACCGAACTCACCCGCGAGTTTCCTGAGCTAGCGGAACCCTATAACAACTTGGCAGTCATTTACAGCGGTCAAGGCAAGCTTGAAGAGGCCAAAGCGGCGCTCGAAATGGCCTTGCGAAACAGTCCGTCGTATGCGGTCGCCCACGAAAACCTGGGCAATGTGTACCTGCAACTGGCCAAACTTGCCTTTGCGCGGGCCTTGGCCCTTAGCCCCAATAATGCAAGCCTTAAAGCCAAAGCTCTTAAGACCGACGCGGCACTGCAGCCGGTGCCTTAGCTAGGCCCACGTGCCATTGGGTTTTACCCCTTTTTTTTGTTAACTTCACTATTTATCCACCGCTATGCAAGTTACACCTTTACTTCCCAGGCGCACCTTGGGCGTCGCTGCCGCTTGCTGCCTGCTGGCCTTGGCACCCATTGCATGGGCCACCGAAGCAGCGCCCAAAGTCCGCTTTCAAACCACCGCAGGGGACTTTACCGTCGAGGTGTATCCCGACAAAGCGCCAAAAACGGTAGCAAATTTTTTGCAGTACGTGAAAGACAAGCATTACGACGGTCTGATCTTTCATCGGGTAATTGATAACTTCATGGTGCAAGGCGGTGGTTACGACGCACAGTACCAAGAGCGTAAAGCCCGTGCCCCCATTGAGCACGAGGGCCAGGCGGCGCTGGCCAACGGGGGCTCTAAAAACGTAACAGGCACACTGGCGATGGCACGCACCAATGCACCCCATTCTGCGTCTTCTCAGTTTTTTATCAACGTTAAGGACAATGCCTTTCTCGACCCCGTTGTTATCCCTCCAGGAGATCCAGTGCCTAAGTTTGAGTACCAAGGGCAGGTGTATACCAACGTGCCACGCGAACAACTGGTCAATTCGGCTCGCCTGTATGGCTACACCGTGTTCGGCAAGGTGATCTCAGGCATGGACACCGTGCAGAAAATCAAAACCACCCCCACAGGTGCGGGTGGCCCCTTTCCCACCGACGTTCCCAAGGCTACCGTTATGATAAAGACCGCGCGCATCCTCGCCCCTTGAACGGTCGGTCTCGTTAACGAACCGCACCAACCCCGCCAGACCCTAAACCCAAACCCTTGAAAGAAGCCCATGAGCCAAACCCTTGTTGAACGGCACATTAAAAATGTTGAACTGCACATCAAAAATTTTGGTGTGATCACCCTTGCGCTAGACTCTGAAAAAGCGCCCCTGTCGACACAGAATTTTTTGAACTATGTGAAGGCGGGCCATTACGACAACACCGTGTTTCACCGCGTCATTCCAGGCTTTATGGTGCAAGGCGGCGGCTTTGAACCCGGTATGAAGCAAAAATCCTGCGAGGCACCTATTCAAAATGAGGCCAACAATGGCCTGAAAAATGCCCTCTACACCATTGCGATGGCGCGTACCGGTGACCCGCATTCGGCCACAGCGCAGTTTTTTATCAACGTGGCGGACAATACCTTTTTGAACCACACCGCGCCGTCGCAACAGGGATGGGGCTATGCGGTTTTTGGTAAGGTAACGGCGGGTGCCGACGTGGTGGCTAGCATTGCAAAAACCAAAACCTCACGCAAAGGCTTTCATGATGACGTGCCGGTTGAGGACGTTGTGATCGAAAAAGCCGTCGAGGTTTAAGCACAACGCCCACGCGTCTCGGCCATGTACCAACCACCCGAACATATGGAGTTGCCGGGCAACTGGAAACGCATAGACTTTATTTCGGATGTGCATTTGCGCGAGGCCGATACCGCCACCTTTGCCCATTGGGCCCATTACATGCGAAAAACCACGGCCGACGTGGTTTTGATTCTGGGCGATTTGTTTGAAGCCTGGGTGGGAGACGATGTCCTAACCGATGGGCAACCGGGATTGTTCGAGCAAGGGCGGCCCATCAATTTTGAGCAAGAATGCGCCCAAGTGCTGCGCGATTGCTCGGAGCTCAGGCCGACTTACTTGTTGCTGGGCAACCGTGATTTCTTGTTGGGACCGGACTTTTTTCTGAATACGGGTGTCTACCCCTTGGCCGACCCCTGTGTGCTTACCGCTAATGGCAAACGTTTTGCCATTAGCCACGGCGACGCCCTTTGTACCGACGATCTACCCTATATGCGGTGGCGTGCCATGGTCAGGCAACCCCAGTGGCAAAACGAGATTCAAGCCCAACCGCTAGAGGTACGTCGCGCGTTTGCCAAACACCTGCGTGAAGAAAAACCGACCTCTGGCGAGCCACTCATTACAGATATCAACTTGCAAGAAGCCGCCAATCTGCTGGGCCGCCTCAAGGCAGTTTGCTTGGTACATGGGCACACGCACCAACCGGGGCGAAGCCAATTGCCGGGCAAGTTGTTCAGAGAGGTACTGAGTGACTGGGACTGCCAAGTCCATCCGCCACGTGCACAAGTGTTGCGCTTTGAAGGGGGCCACTGGCACCGCCTGTCGGTCGACCAAGCGCTGACTCGTTAGTTGATTTAACCGGCGCACGCGAAATGTGCGACAATAGCGACGTGACGGGCACCAGTGCACCGCCACTTGAAGATGCAGGTGATTTACCTGCAACACTTTTAGCCCCGCCGACCTTTGACTGGCTTGGTTGCCCAACACAGGCAACCACGTAGGGTTGGCCCCACGCGCCAGAGACTGGGCGCACATTCCAACATGACATTTGACGAACTGAACCTGGCTCCTGCCATTCTCAAGGCCGTGCGTGAGCACGGGTACGAGACCCCCACCCCTATTCAAGCCCAAGCCATTCCCATGGTGTTAGAGGGGCGCGACGTACTAGGCGGTGCCCAAACGGGCACCGGTAAAACGGCCGCCTTTACCCTGCCCATACTGCACAAACTCAGTATGTCGCGCAGCGCCACCAACGCCAGTGGCGGTGTGGGCATTAGGGCACTGGTGCTCACCCCCACCCGCGAACTGGCCGCACAGGTGCAAGAGTCGGCCCGCACCTATGGCAAATACCTGCAACTGAGCTCCACGGTGGTGTTTGGTGGCGTGGGTATTCACCCGCAAATGAAATTGCTCAAATCAGGTGTCGATATCCTGGTGGCCACGCCCGGCCGTTTGCTTGACTTGCATCAGCAAGGCGCGGTGGACCTGTCACAGGTCCAAATTTTGGTGCTAGACGAAGCCGACCGCATGCTAGACATGGGCTTTATCTACGACGTTAAAAAGATTCTGGCTCTGCTGCCTTCTGCCAAACAAAGCCTGTTGTTTTCGGCCACATTTAGCGACGAAATTCGCGACCTGGCCAACAACCTGCTCAAAGACCCGCTGCACATCCAAGTCACCCCACGCAACACCACCGTCGAGCGCATTGCGCAGGTGGTGATCCCCGTGGGCCGTGCCAAGAAAAAGCTGTTGCTGGCCCATCTCATCAATGAGAACAACTGGAGCCAAGTGCTGGTGTTTACGCGCACCAAGTTTGGTGCCAACCACGTGGCCGAAGCCCTTGAAAAATCCGGTATCTCGGCCATGGCACTGCACGGCAACAAAAGCCAATCGGCCCGCACCCAAGCCCTTGAAGGCTTCAAAAAAGGCGAAGTTAAAGTGCTGGTGGCCACCGACATTGCGGCACGCGGCATTGACATTGACGAATTGCCCCACGTGGTGAACTACGAAATCCCCAACGTAGTTGAAGACTACGTACACCGCATTGGTCGCACCGGACGCGCGGGTGCATCAGGCGAAGCGGTAAACCTGATGTGTCTGGACGAAGAAGGCTTTATGGCCGAGATCGAACTGTTTACCAAACAGTCCTTGCCACGCAACCCCGTAGAAGGCTTTGGCCCCGACGAAGGTGAACGTGCCGAACCGATTGCCATGGGCCGTCAAACCCTGTGGGGCGGCCTGGGCCGCCCCCCAAGCCGTGACGTAATGGCTGCTGCGGCGCGTGCCGCCCGTACTGAAATGCTGCAACGTGTGCGTGAGCGCAAAGGCCCGGGTGCTGCTGGCGCAGGTGGCGCGGGCGGTGGCAACCGCGACGGACGCCCAGGTGGCGGTGGCAACGGCCAACGCGCCGGCTTTGGTAACCGTGGGCCACGCCCTGTGGGCCAAGGCCAAGATGACCGGCCTTTTGACCCCAACGCCTTGCAATCTCGCGATGGCAGAGGCCCACGCGGCCCGCGCGATGACCGCAACGGCCCCGGGCCTCGTAACCAAAGAGGCCCACGCCCGGGCGGCCTCAACCCCAATCAACCGCCCTACGGCAATGTGCAAAATGGCCAAGGCCCTAACGGACAAAACCGCTTTGATCGCCCCCGCCGTCCGCCCGCCGATGCCCGCCCTGACGGCGCGCCCGATGGTGATTTTGCGGATGACGACTTCCAACCCCGCCATGTCAACCACAGCCCAGGACTGGGTGTAGGTCTGGACCGCCGCGCCCGCGTGGTGCCTGCCCAGAAAGAGATTGATGGACAACCCAATCCTTTAAGAACCAGTGTGGACTCCTATGCAGACAGAAACAAACGCAGTGGCCCACCCAAAGGCCCAAGAAACCCCATGGGCGGCGGAGCAGGCCCCAATGGGCCAACCGGCTTCCCAGCCGGTCCTAAGCGCTTTGGTGGCGGGGGCAAGCGGCCTCGTGGGCCAGCAGGTCCTGGCCGAGCTTTTGAACGATAGCCGGTACAACCAAGTACACGTGTTGGTGCGTCGGCCGTTGGCCCAAACGCATCCCAAACTGTTGCAGCACGTCGTTTCGTTTGACAATTTGCCGGCGTTGCCGCGTATCGATCACGCCTGGATTGCGTTGGGCACCACCATCAAACAGGCGGGTAGCCAAGCGGCGTTCCGGCGGGTTGATTTTGATGCGGTGGTGGCCAGCGCCCAAGCTGCTTTAAAAGCCGGTGCCACCCGCTTAGGTGTGGTGAGTGCCCTAGGGGCCAATCCACAATCTGGCGTGTTTTACAACCGCGTGAAGGGCGAGGCGGAACAAGCCCTAGAGCAAATGGGCTGGCCCACCTTGGTGATTGCCCGCCCCTCGCTGTTGCTAGGCGACCGAGAGGCTTTGGGACAGATTGCCAGACCGGGTGAAAAAATCGGTGCAGCCTTAGGGCGCGTCATAGGTGGCCTGTTGCCCGCACGCTTAAGACCCATATCGGCTTATAAGGTGGCAAACGCCTTGGTGAGCGCCGTTGCCAACAGCGCCCAGGCCGGTGTTCAGATTATGGAATCCAACGCCTTGCAGGCCAAGCCTTAGGAATCCTAGGCAAACACCCCGGCGGTATCCTGCATACGCGCTGACACCTCACCCAGATGGTGCATGCTGTCGCCTAGGGTCATCTCCATTTGGGTTAAGCGCTTGAAGTAATGGCTGATCACGTACTCATCGGTCATGGCAATGCCGCCGTGCATTTGCACCGACTGCTGGCCAATTAAACGCATAGAGCAGCCCAATTGGTATTTGGCCCTGGCCATGGCGGCGCGGCGTTCGTCGGCGGGTGCGCCCAGTTTGAGCGTGGCGTAGTAGCTCATGGAGCGTGCCAACTCTAGTTGCATTTTTAAATCGGCCGTGCGATGGCGCAAGGCCTGAAACGAGCCTATGGCTACGCCAAACTGTTTGCGGGTGTTGAGGTAGTCCACAGTGATCTCCATGACCTTGTCCATGGCCCCCACCCCTTCGGCGCACAGGGCGGCGATACCCAGGTCTGTGGCTTCTTCTAAAGCGGCCAGTCCATCAAGCGAGATGACCTGCGCAACCGCACCTGAAAACTGCACATCGGCGCTAGCGGCTCCGTCTTGCGTCAAAAAGGCGTTAACGGCAACCGCGTCTTGCCCAGACTCGACCAAAAACAAACCCAGTTGCCCATTGACCATTGCCGACACAACAAAAGCCTTGGCGTGTGCGCCCGCAGCGACCAATATCTTTTTACCCGAAACAACCCAAGCACTGCCCGATTGCACCGCGGTGGTATCGGCCCAGTTCAACTGGTAGCGCGCCGAGCGCTCTTGCACCGCCAAGGCGACCAAGGCCTCGCCGCTGGCCACATCGGGCAGCCACTGCGATTGCAATGGAGCTGGCGCATAACGCAGGGCGTGACTGGCCATTAAGGTTTGGGCCAGTGGCTCCATCACCAGCCCACGGCCTAGCTCTTCCATCACCACCATGGCTTCGACCGGCCCCATGCCCATGCCGCCCTGCTCTTCAGAGATCAGCAGTCCGCACAAGCCCAACTCGGCCAGCTCGTTGTAGATAGCGGGTGAAAAACCGCCCGATTTGGTAATGGCGCGGCGTTTGTCAAAGGTGTAGGCTTTGTCCACCCAGCGACGCACAGCGTCACGCAATTGTTCTTGGTCGTCAGAAAAATCGAAGTCCATTTGTTTGTCCTTGATGTGCTCGTATGGCCCGGATTAACCCAGCACGGTTTGCGCAACGATATTGCGTTGCACTTCGTTGGAGCCACCGTAAATCGTGGTTTTACGCATATTGAAATACGTGCCTGCCAAGGGCGCATTTTGGCGGTTTCCGTTGGGCAGGCCCAATGCGCCCACCTGGTCGCCCTGCCAACCGGCGTCCATGGCCTCTGCCACGTAAGGCAGTGCAGAGGGGCCTGCGGCCAGCATCATCAATTCACTGTAGCGTTGTTGGATCTCACTGCCCCTGATTTTGAGCAGGCCCGCCACATCCAGCGAATTTTTGCCAGACTTGGCCGCCGCCAGTACGCGCAGCACCATCATCTCAAGGGCCACCACATCGACCTCGAGTTTGGCAATCTCGTCTCTAAAACGTGCGTCGTCATACACACCCTCGGCCTTGGCGATACGCTTTAGGCGTTCTAACTCACGCTTGGCGCGGTTCACGTCGGCGATGTTGGTGCGCTCGTGACTGAGCAAATGCTTGGCATAGGTCCAGCCCTTGTTTTCTTCACCGATGAGGTTTTCAACGGGCACCTCTACGTTGTCAAAAAACACCTCGTTGACCTCGGGCTCGCCGTCCATCAACACGATGGGGCGCACGGTCACACCTTTGGACTTCATGTCGATCAGCAAAAAGCTGATGCCGGTTTGGGGCTTGCCCTCGTTGCTGGTGCGTACCAGGCAAAAAATCCATTCGCCAAACTGGCCCAGGGTGGTCCAGGTTTTTTGGCCGTTGACGATGTAGTGGTTTCCCACCCGTTCGGCACGGGTTTTGACAGAGGCCAGATCAGAACCAGCGCCAGGCTCGCTATAGCCTTGGCTCCACCACACCTCACCACTGGCGATACCGGGCAAAAAGCGCTGCTGTTGCTCGGGGTTGCCAAAAGCCATGATCACGGGGGCCACCATCACAGGGCCAAAGGGCACGACGCGGGGGGCGCCAGCCAGCGCGCATTCTTCTTCAAACAGGTGGCGCTGTACGGCGTTCCAGCCAGGGCCGCCGAATTCTTGTGGCCAACCATAGCCCAGCCAGCCTTTGCGGCCCAAAATTTTGGCCCAATTTTGCATATCGTCACGGGTCAGACGCAAGGCGTTGTGCACCTTGTGAGAAAGGTCAGCGGGCAGATGGGTTTTTACCCATGCCCGAATTTCTTCACGAAAAGTCTGTTCTTCAGGGGTAAATGCTAAATCCATGCGGTGTTCTCCTGTTGCAACTTTTTTATCACATTTCGCGTTATCGCCCTGTCCAAAGGGTGACAAGTGAGGGGCTAAAGGCCCATCAATCGCCACCCAATTTCACACCCAAGGCCAGCCATTGGTCCATCTTTTTGTAGTCGGTCAGGTCGATTTGCAAGGGGGTGACGGATACATGGCCTTCGAAGGTGGCATGAAAATCCGTGCCCGGTGCGTCGTCTAGCACCGCGCCTGCGCTACCAATCAAGTACATAGTCTCCCCCATGGGGTTAACTTGGCTGATCACGGGTTCGGCGCTGTGACGTCGACCCAGGCGGGAAATTTTGGTGGATTTAAGCGCTTCTTTGGGCCGGTTAGGTATGTTCACATTGAGCAGCCAGGGGGTTTTGCCGATTTGCCCAGCCCGCTGCAAATCGGCCACCAATTGAGCCACCACCAGCGCGGCGCTGTCAAGGTGCGCCCATCCTTTTTCTACCTGAGAAAAAGCTATCGACGGAATGCCCATCAAATAGCCCTCCATGGCCGCGCCTACGGTGCCCGAGTAAATGGTGTCGTCGCCCATATTCGCGCCATTGTTAATGCCAGACACCACTAGGTCGGGGCGATAACCCAAGAGGCCGGTCAGGGCGATGTGCACACAGTCGGCCGGCGTTCCGTTGACGTAGCGATAACCGTTGGCAGCGGTACGCACCGAAAGCGGCGTAGCCAAGGTCAAAGCATTGGACTTGGCACTGTTGTTTAGCTCTGGGGCAATGACTTCTAAGTCGCCCAAAGGGGCCAAAGCCGTGGCCAGGGCCACAATGCCGGGGGCTTGGTAGCCGTCGTCGTTACAAACCAAAATTTTCATGAAAAGTCCTGCGGTGGGCCGTTGTTTGATCAATTACACCATAGGCGGTTCAGGCGTTCCCAGATTGGCGATGAAGCATAGAGGGGGATTCCAAGACTTGGCAAATGAACGGCCGTTGGGTGAATCACACCAGAAATGCCGTGCAACAATTGGCGGTTGCGCAAACCGCTATAGAACAATGAAAAACATCGTGATACTGATCTCTGGCTCGGGCTCCAACATGGCGGCCATTGTTCGCACGGCACAAGAGCAGCAATGGGGTAGCCGTTACCAGGCACGGGTGGCCGCCGTTATCAGCAACCGGGCCGACGCAAGCGGCTTGCAAAAGGCGCAGGCAGCAGGCATAGCCACCGAGGTGTTAGTCCATAGCAACTTTGCCACCCGCGAGGCGTTTGAAGCGGACCTGCGGGCGCGTATTGACACCTACCAACCTGCTTTGGTGGTGTTGGCTGGCTTTATGCGGGTGTTGGGTGCCGATTTTGTGCACCATTACCAAGGGCGATTGATCAACATTCACCCCTCTCTACTGCCTGCATTCAAGGGACTGCACACGCACCAGCGGGCCATTGACGCAGGTTGTACAGAGGCGGGCGCATCGGTGCATTGGGTCACTGCCGAACTGGACGACGGGGCGGTAATGGGCCAAACCAGTGTGCCCATTTTGCCCGGTGATACCGCCGACCAGTTGGCTGCAAGGGTGTTGGTGCAAGAGCACCTTTTGTACCCACAGGTGATTGCCAGCCTGCTGCAAAATGCCCGGTCCAACCCAACAGGCGCACAGATGTCACCATTACCACCATTGCCCCCCATGCATTCCACCTCGCTTTAAGTCAGCCCCCCATGCACCCCAAAGACTACCTTCACGACTGCACGGAACTGCTGGCGCTGGCCATGAAATTTGAACAGCCGCTAGACAGCTTGATCGGCGATTTTTTAAGCCGCTCACGCCGTGCCGGTGCGCGCGAACGCGACAGCATGGCCAGTGTGATTTACACGGTGATGCGCCAGCGCTACCGATGTGAACACCTGGCCCAAACAGGGCCAGGGCCAGAAATGCGCCGCTTGGCCTTGTTGGGCTTTGCACTCTCGCACGGTGGGGGTGCCCTGGACCAACCCAGCCCCGACGCCGCCCGCCCCACCTGGTGGACGGACTACCTTGCACCCGCCCTAACGCCCGAGGAGGCCACTTGGTTGGCCCAGGCGGTGGCGCAAGACCCCACCCAGTTGCCGCCAGCGGCCCAACTTAACTGGCCCGACTGGCTGGTGCAACGGGTACAGCCCCTGCTAGGGCCAGCGCTGCCTGCCCTGTGCCAAGCGCTAGAGACCACCGCCCCAGTGGACCTGCGGGTGAACCTTGAAAAAGCCAAACGAAGTGCCGTGCTTGACCAATTAAGGGCTGCGGGTGTGATGGCTGAGCCTACCGCTTACAGCCCCTGGGGATTGCGCCTACAAGAGCGGGTTAAATTGGCCCAGTTGCCCGAGTATCAACAAGGCTTGGTGGAGATTCAAGACGAGGGCTCGCAGTTGATTGCTCTGCTCACAGAGGCCAAGCGCAACGAAACCGTGGTGGATTTTTGTGCCGGTGGTGGCGGCAAAACCCTGGCGCTGGGGGCCATGATGCGCAACACCGGGCGCTTGTATGCCTACGACACCTCTAACAAGCGGCTAGAGGGTTTGCAGCCCCGGCTGGTAAAAAGCGGCTTAACCCAGGTGCACACGCTGGTGATTGCAGACGAGGCCGATTCCCGCTTGGCGCGTATGCAGGCCAAGGTGAACCGCGTGTTGGTGGACGCGCCCTGCTCTGGCACCGGCACTTTGCGCCGCAACCCGGCGCTTAAGTGGCGATTGACCCCGGCGCGGGTGGCTGAGTTGGTGCAGCTACAGCATCGCATTCTTGCCGCAGCGGCAGTCTTGGTGGCCTCCAAAGGCCGATTGGTTTACGCCACCTGTAGCCTGCTGCAAGAAGAGAACGAAGCCATCGCACAGGCCTTTTCCAAAGACCATACTGGTTTTATGCCTGTCTCAGCACAGACCATTTTGACGCGCCAAAAAATAGAAGGGGCGGCATCTCTGTGTTCCAGTGACGGCCTTTATTTGCGACTTTGGCCCCATCAACACGCTAGCGATGGCTTTTTTGCGGCGGTTTGGGAACGCAAAGATTAGAAATGCCCTTTCCGGATTGCCTCTTTTTTTTGCCTCGGATTTATCATCCCCTTTTTGATTGCCAATTTTTTTACCATGCAACCGGCACCCTCCCCCAACGCACCATTGCCCTTTGACTTGGAAATCGACGCTAGGGGCTTGAATTGCCCCTTGCCCATCCTGAAAGCCAAAAAAGGACTGGCCACGCTTACCTCGGGCCAGGTGGTCAAGGTGATTGCAACCGACCCCAACTCAGAGCGGGATTTTCAGGACTTTGCCCGGCAAACCGGCAACACCTTGTTGCAGCAAGTTCGCAACGGCACCGAGCTGACCCACTGGCTCAGCCGCCGCTAGCGCTGAACCGCTTAGCCCATTAACCGCAGCATCAAGGCGATACGCGCCTTTACGGGCGAAGAACCGGGCAGTGCCTCAAACGGCCAGGCGGCTCCCGGCACCATAGGGCCTAGGGTGCAACGGGTGGTAAGAATTACGCGCAGGCCCTGGGCCTGGGCCCGGTTCAAGGCCTCTAGCAAAGACGTGTGCAAGGTGCCATTGCCAGTGGCCGCGACCACCAAGCCCTGGGGTCTGGCCTGTGGCGGCAATGCCAGCAACGCATCGACCACTGCGCCTGTGCATCCTGCATAGCTGAAGATCACTTCTACATAGGGCCAAGCCTGGGGCGTAAGCGTCTGAAGCGAGGCAGAGGCACAGGCCCCCAAAGGGGCTTGCCAGGGGCGGCACTGCCTAATCTGCCCTTCTTCGACGTAGCCCAGCACACCGGCATCGCCACTCACAAACGCATCGAGGCGATAGGGATAGAGCTTTTGTACATCCGCAGCACTGTGAATCACACCGGCACACACCACCACCACGCCAGTGGCCACTGCGTGTTGGGCCAAGACCAGGGCGTCGCGCATGTTTTGCGGGCCATCCGGGTTTTGCGACGAGGCCGGGCGCATGGCGCAGGTCAAAACCACTGGCACGGCGGTATCCAGGGCACTGTGCAAAAAGTAGGCGGTTTCTTCTAGGGTATCGGTGCCGTGGGTGATGACCACGCCATCCACCTTCTCTACGTTTACCCAATGGTGAACACGGGTCAAAAGAGCTTGCCAGATGGCAAAACCCATATCTTTGCTATCTACCTGGGCTATCTGTTCGGCAAGTACCGTTGCGCCCACTACGTCGGGCAGCGACACCAGCAAATCACTCACCGCCACCTGACCGGCGGTGTAGCCCACGTTATCTCCCACAACCGCAGAGCGCCCAGCAATCGTGCCGCCGGTGCCTAGTACCACAATTTTTTTTGATCCCATGTTGCCAAACGCTTGCATTAAGTAAAAAACTGGTTAAAAATACAGTCACTGGATAAAACAACAGATGTTTATTGTTTTACCCACCTAACCCCACAGCCCACAAAGGTAAACCGCCATGACTCTATTCGACGCAAACGTCAAGCTTACCGCCAGACAACAACAAATCCTGGATCTGATCCAGCAAAGTATTGCGCAAGACGGTGCACCCCCCACACGTGCCGAAATTGCCAAGCAATTGGGTTTTAAGTCGGCCAACGCCGCTGAAGAGCATTTGCAGGCACTGGCCCGCAAAGGGGTGATTGAGTTGGTCAGTGGTACCTCCCGCGGTATTCGTCTGAACAGTGGGGTGCTGCGCGGCATGAACGCAGCCAGCACATCGCGCATTACCAATGCCTTTGACTTTGGTCGACCTCTTCAACAACTGGCCCAATTGGTGTTGCCGCTGGTTGGGCGGGTTGCGGCCGGTTCGCCCATTTTGGCCAGCGAACACGTCGAGCAAAGTTTTGCGGTAGAGAGTAGTATGTTTTCGCGCCAGCCTGACTACCTGCTCAAGGTGCGCGGCATGAGCATGCGTGACGTGGGCATTATGGATGGCGACCTGCTGGCAGTGCAGTCCACCCGCGACGCCAAAAACGGCCAAATTGTGGTGGCCCGGTTGGGCGATGAAGTCACAGTCAAGCGCTACAAGCGCATGTCCGACCACATCGAGTTGTTGCCCGAAAACCCCGACTTCAACCCCATTATGGTGATGCCCGGCGACCCGTTTGAGATTGAAGGTCTGGCCGTTGGACTGATTCGAAATAGCTTTTTGATGTAGGGGCTTGGCAGCTCGACTTGTCCGTTGGCTTATTTGCTCGCCTACCTGTTTGTTTTCTGTTTGTTTTTTTGTTGACCTATCGCATTTGCCGTTGTACCGAAACTTGATTTTCAGGAGAAAACCCTCATGACACGCCCTATTTTTCGCCTTGAACGCGTCACCAATGCAAGCCCTGTTGTAGGAACAAAGGCCAGACAACCTCTGGCGGCTGTCAACCGTTTGGTCGGATGGATCAAAACCGAAGTGTTTACCCGGTACGAACTGGTGGAGCAATTACCCGCTGGTCCCACTTCCCCTTCTTCTACTACGCATCCCGCGGGCGACGCTTCCAGCGCTGATGGGCAATCGTCACACAGGTCTGACGCATCGCCAGAGGCACCGGCTGCGGCGCGCGCTCCACAAGCCGCACAAGGTGGTCAAGCATGTAGCCGCAGGGCAACGCCTTACCCTCAACTGCGTGTGGTGGTGGTGCAAGACGAGCGGGGGTCCCGGCAGCAACATTCGTCTCGCATGGTGATTTCAGGCCGTATGGCTGACGTGTGCGCAGAGCTAGACCGCCTTGCGGCCTAGCCCATACCCTCGCTAGTGGTTGTGCGCCCCAGAACTGACCAACATCACCGCCGCGATACCCATAAATAACCAGAACACCTGTGCCATGGTTTGCTTGAGGGTGAGTTGTTTTTGCAACTGAGGAATTAAATCGGCCAAGGCCACATACACAAAGCTGCTGCTGGCCAACATCAAAAAGTAGGGCACGCTGTCGTGCAGGAGTTCGAGCAAAAAGTAGCCTGCAATGCCACCTACGGTGGTAACAGCGCCAGCCATTGAAACCTTGACAATGGCTGCGTTTCTGCCATTCCCTTTGGCTGGCATTGGCTCTGCATCACCGTTTGCCACGGTGGCTCCGGCCGACCGCAGCACCAATAAGTCACCCACGTGGTGCGGTATTTCATGGGCAAGTACCGCCAATGAGGCCAGCACGCCGAGCCGCATATCGGCCATAAAGGCCGCGGCAATTAAGACGCCATCGCCAAAACAATGCACCGAATCGCCCACCAATATCGACCAGGTACCGAAGGGCTTGGTGGCATCCCCCCCGGGGGTATGGTGGTTATGGTGGGTATGTTGGTTAGGTTGGTTATGGTGGTTATGTTGGTTATGTTTGTTATGTTGGTTATGTTGGTGGGTGTGGTCATGGCCGTGCTCGTGCCCGTGGTGCCAAAGCTGCGCTTTGTCCAGCAAGAAAAAGAAGATGAGGCCCGCCAACAACACCGCAAACGCGGTGTGGGCGCCAATGTTGGACTCCAACACTTCGGGCATCAGGTGCAGCAAGGCCGTGGCCAGCAAGGCGCCAGCGGCCAAACTCAGCATATGGTTGGTAAAGCGGGCCAGCGGACCAAAAGACAGGGCCGCCGCACACCACACGCTTCCTACGCCACACACCAAGGTTCCCGCCACAATGGCTAATAAGGTCAAATTCACGCCATATTCTCAATTCACAAAAAAAGGTCCAGTGTGCGTGCCCGCCACTCTCGGGGGCAGACGCACAGCGAGTTTTGCAGAGCGTCCTTAGGCGACGCCGTTTTTCTTAAACCATTCCAAGCATCGCTTCCAACCGTCTTTGGCCGCCGCTTCACGGTAGCTGGGGCGGTAGTCCGCATGGAAGGCATGGGGCGTATCGGGGTACACCACGAACTCCGACTGCTTGGCCGCCGCTGATCCTGTTTGTAAGGCCACTTTCATCTTTTCAACCGAGTCAAGCGGTATACCGGCATCAGCTCCGCCATACAAACCCAGCACAGGGGCTTTGATTTGCCCCACCACCTCAATAGGGTGTTTAGGCGTCAAGGCGGTGGCGTTACCCACCAAGCGGCCGTACCAAGCCACACCGGTTTTTACCGGGCCGTATGCGCTGTACAACCAGGTGATGCGCCCACCCCAACAAAAGCCTGTGATTGCAGCGCGCGATACGTCACCGCCTTGGGTTTTGGCCCATGCCAAAGTGGCGTCCAAGTCTTTCATCACCTGTGCATCGGGCACCTTGCTGACCACCTCGGCCATCAGTTTGGCCATTTCGCCGTATTGGCTGGGGTCACCCTGGCGGGCAAACAACTCGGGCGCGATTGCCATGTAGCCTTCTTTGGCAAAGCGGCGGCAAGTATCGGCAATGTACTCATGCACCCCAAAAATTTCTTGGATCACCAAAACCACCGGGAGATTGCTTTTTCCAGCAGGGGCGGCACGGTAAGCGGGCACCTTGTAGCCGTCTACGTCAATCGTCACTTCACCGGCCAGCAAGCCCTCTGACGATGTTTTCACAGCCGTTTGAGCCGCCGCTGTAACAGCCGTAGCGGCATATCCAACGCCCAACCCTGCTTTGACCACGTCACGCCGAGTCAGTCCTGCTTTGCCAGGCGCAGTCTCTGCCAACGAATGAATGTCCTCGAATTGATCTACTTGCATCATGCCTCCTGTTAATAAACCATTAGCTAACCTAGTAACCCGCACGCCCGGGCGCTCTTTGCTTCAGGCCGTGCACCTATGAGCGCCTCATTTTGCGTTATTCTTAACCTGAATTCACATCCCGCCTGCCCATGCACTCGCTTTTTTTACGATTTACCCTTTTGTCCGGACTTTGGCTAACGCTGATGGGCTCAGCCTTGGCCCAGCTACCGGTCAAAGGAGAGTTCACCAGTGACAAACCGGAGTCGGGTTGGGCCTTAGAACAAGCCGGTTATTTGACAGGCAACCGCTATGACCCCGACTTGGCGGGCTGGCTGTGGCTTAACGACGCTGTAGAAAAAGGCAATAGCACCGCGTTAAACAGCATCGCATTTAGTGCCGACAAAGGATTGACGCTCGCGTTCGAGTTTGCCATTTGGGGCGGTGGTTCCAAAGGCGGTGACGGGATGACGGCCTTTTTGTTCGACGCTAACCATGACATGACTGGCGCTCAAATGGGCCCTGGCCTGGGCTATTGCAAAGGCGCGGGCGGTTGGCTGGCGCTAGGCTTGGATTCACTGGGTATGTTTAGCGCAACGAGCCAGGCCTGCGGTGGTGGGACTGCGCCCCGGCCGCAGTCGGTGGTGATTCGTGGGCCGGTCAGCGATGGCAATCCAATGGTAGGGAGCACCGTGGTAGAACAGGCGTTGGGCCAACATTTGACAATGCAACGCCCAGTGCCGCACAAAGTGCAAATGACACTTAGGCCTAAATCATCAGGGGTAGGATTTTGGATAGACCTGACCTTGACCCATTTGGGCACGCAGCGCATGGTCCTGGTGTTCAAAGACTTGGATTTTCCTTACCCTGCACCCAAGCAGTTGCGGCTGGGACTTACGGCCTCGACCAAGGCGGGAAAAAATGTGCACGAGATCAGGCGGGTAGTCCTGGCTGAACTCCCCACCGAGCCAACCGTCGCATCCGTTCAAACCGTTGAACCACCTGCACCTGCACCAGTGGCGGTCACGCCCGCCCCGCTCGTTGACCTACCTCCAGTGGCGAAAGAAGCGCCGCTACAAATCAATTTAGCGCCACCCAATGAAACGGTACTGATCACCCCAAGTTTTGACCCGCCACAAGTCAAAATTTCTCAATCGACCGAACTGGTATTCACCCTCAGCGGGGCAGATGGCAAGAAATTTGAGTTGACCCAGGATACGCGCCTGCCGATTGATCTGCGCCTAACGGTGGTCGAACCCTTAACCCTGGGTGGTACCTGTCTGGGCACGGTGCGCTTTGAACCGATCAACCAAACCTTGGTGGTGGCGAATGGCCTTCAAGTCAACACTAGCGGCTGTACCGTCAGTGTGATGGTGCAGGCCAAGTACACCGGCACGATTCAAGTTTTTGCACCCACACCGGCCATCAAGACCTCCGATGGAACAACCCATCTTGGAAGGTCCGCCACCTTGGTGGTAACTGAATAAGCGCTAGGGCATCAATGTTCCAACTGAGTCCAGGCCTTTTCAAGGCGCTTAACGCTAACGGGGTAAGGTGTTTTGAGCTCTTGGGCAAAAAAGCTCACCCGTAATTCTTCTAGCAGCCAGCGCATATCGGTCATACCGCTGTCCCACTGCCCTTTGCGCTCTTGCACGCGTCGCCAAAAGCGCTGGTCCAAGGGGCGCAACTCGGCCAGCTTGGTGGCGTCGCGTTGGGGATCGGCGCGTAACTTGTCCAAACGCAGCGTCATGGCTTTCAGGTAGCGGGGGTAATGCGCCAATTGCGAATAGGCGGTGTCAAGCAAAAATCGCTTGCCCATCAGCCGCCCCAACTGGGTTTGAACATCGGCAACCGCATCGGTTGCACCCTTGCTGTCTTTGATTTTTTGGCGCAGGGCGTGGTAGTCCAACAGCACAGCCAATGCCAGGCGGGCCACCTCGTTGGCGATCAGTGTGAGCCGTGCTCGCCCCTCGTTCAAGCGCTTGGCAAACCCGTCTGCATCGGTGGGCAGTGGGTCTATCAAAAATGCGCGGTTCAAGGCCACTTCAATCACCATGGCCCTCAGCTCGTCCAAAGTTCCCAGGGGCATAAACAAAGAACCCATTTTCTGCTGCTCTGGCAGATTTTTTTCCAGGTACTTCATGGCGTCTTTGATTTGCAAGGCGAACAGACGCCTAAGACCCGCCTGGTGCGTGGTCAGGGCCGACTCAGGCTCGTCAAATACCTCGATTTCTACGCCATCGCCCCGGTCGATCAGTGCCGGAAACCCTATCAAGGATTGGCCGCCACGGCGTACCTCTAACAACTCGGGCAAGGGGCCAAACGTCCAAGCGGTGTAACGCTCAGAAGCGATCACCGGCTGCGCAGCCTGCTGCTTTGCACCGATAGAGGCGATATTGACAGCATCTTGCCTGCCCCGTCCTTGGGACAACTCGGATGGCTTGGCCGGTGCGACGGGCTTGGCTGAATCGCCGGGCGCATGCGTTCGGTCAGCGGCCAAGCGCAACTGCGCCAAAGCGGCGAAGGCCCCACGCGCGTCCGACCCCAGTTGGGCTTTAAGCGCACCCAGTTGCCGCCCTGTGCCCAACTGCCTGCCGTGCTCATCCACCACCTTAAAGTTCATAAACAAATGGGCTGCCAGTTGGTCGGGCTTAAAGTCGGTTCTTGGCACCTCCAGGCCGGTCAGTTCTCGTACCTGCCGGATCAATGCTTCTACCAAACCACCCTTGGCAAACTGCCCGGGTACGGTCAATGCAGTCACCATTTTTTGCGCCGACTCAGGCACAGGCACCAAGCGCGAGCGGGGCCGTTGGGGCAGGGTTTTCAAAAGAGCGATGATCTTGTCCTTCAACATCCCTGGCACCAGCCACTGCACCTGGTCCTCGTTGATTTGGTTCAAGATGAAAAGAGGTACGGTCGCGGTCACGCCATCTTTGGGATCACCCGGTTCATGCAAATAGCTCACGGCGCAATCGGCCCCGCCCAAACGAATCACTTTTGGAAACGCCTGTGTCGTAATGCCCGCAGCTTCGTGGCGCATCAATTCGTCGCGTTGCAAACGCAGTAAATCGGGTTGCTTTTGCACCTCTGCCTTGAACCACTTTTCCAAGCTGTGGGTGCCACACACATCCTGCGGCAAAAATCGGTCGTAAAAGGCAAATATCAACTCGTCGTCCACCAACACGTCTTGCCGGCGTGCCTTGTGCTCCAGCTCTTGCACCTGGGCTATCAGCTTGCGATTGGCCGCAAAAAAAGCCAATGGGGTTTCAAAATCGCCCTCTACCAGTGCACTGCGAATAAACATACGCCGTGCCTCAGCCGGGTCTACTTTGGCGTACTGCACTTTTCTGCCGCTGTACACCACCAGGCCGTACAGCGTGGCACGCTCCAAGGCCACCACTTGCCCGGTTTTTTTCTCCCAGTGGGGGTCTAGCACCTGTTTTTTTAACAGGTGGCCGGCCAGTTTTTCTATCCACAGCGGGTCTATCGATGCCAACCCTCTGGCGTACACGCGGGTGGTTTCGACCAACTCGGCGCACATCACCCAGCGGCCCGGCTTTTTGGAAAGATGGGCACCGGGGTGCGGAAAGAACTTGATGCCCCGCGCACCCAGGTACTCAAAGCGCTCGGCTTCGGCCTCGCTTTTAAAGCCGATGTTGCCTAGCAAGCCCGCCATCAACGACTGGTGCAATTGCTCGTAATTGGCCGGTAGGGTGTTGAGCCGCCAGCGGTGTTCTGCGACCACGGTCAACAACTGGGAATGAATGTCGCGCCACTCACGCAGCCGCCTGACGTTGATAAAGTTGGCGCGCAGTTGTTGTTCGTACTGCCGATTCGACAATTTGTGCTGTGCCGCAGCCGGAGCCATGGTGGGACTGGCTGTGGGTGTGGCGTTGGGTGCCGGACCACCGCGTAGATTGGCGATCCAGTTCCAGAGGCGTACGTATCCGGCAAACTCACTTTTTTCATCGTCAAACTTGGCGTGGGCCTGGTCGGCCTGCTGCTGCGCGGCCAACGGGCGGTCGCGCACATCTTGCACACTCAGTGCACTGGCCACCACCAATACCTCTGATAGGGCCTGGTTGTCTCGGGCTTGAATAATCATGCGGCCCAGGCGCGGGTCTAGCGGCAGTCGGGCCAACTCGTGGCCCATGGGCGTCATGTCGTTGCGCTCATCTACCGCACCCAGCTCGTGCAAAAGCTGGTAACCGTCGGCAATCGCACGGCCTGAAGGAGGATCGATAAACGGAAAGTCTTCGACCACGCCCAGGCGCAGGCTTTTCATACGCAGGATCACGCCTGCCAGCGAACTTCTTAAGATTTCGGGATCGGTAAAAGCTGGGCGACCGTTAAAGTCGGTCTCGTCATACAGGCGTATGCAAATGCCGTTGGCCACACGCCCACAACGCCCTGCCCTTTGCCGTGCTGCGGCTTGGCTAATGGGTTCCACCAGCAGTTGCTCAACCTTGCTGCGGTAGCTGTAACGCTTGACGCGGGCCGTGCCGCAATCAATCACAAAGCGAATACCCGGCACCGTCAAAGAGGTTTCGGCCACGTTGGTGGCCAACACAATACGGCGTTGGTGCGAAGTTTCAAACACCCGGTCTTGTTCGGCCTGGCCCAAACGCGCAAACAAAGGCAAGATCACCGTATTGCGCGTGCCGGGGTGGTGCGACAAATGCCCGCTCAGATGGTCTGCCGCCTCTCTAATCTCTCGCTCACCGGGCAAAAAAACCAAGATGTCGCCGCCGGTTTGGGGGTTGGCCCACAACTGGTCCACCGCATCGGCAATGGCGCAGTTCAAATCGTAGTCACGCTGTTCTTCAAACGGCTGGTAACGTTGCTCCACCGGAAACAATCGCCCGCTAACGGTGAGCACCGGCGCTGGGCCGGACTTAGAAGCAAAGTGCTTGGCAAACCGGTCGGCATCAATGGTGGCCGAGGTGACCACCACTTTGAGGTCGGGCCGCCGCGGCAAAATCTGGCGAAGGTAGCCCAGTAAAAAATCAATGTTGAGCGAGCGCTCGTGCGCCTCGTCAATGATGAGGGTGTCATAAGCCGACAGCAGTGGATCGGATTGGGTTTCGGCCAACAAAATGCCGTCCGTCATCAGTTTGATGCTGGCCCCTGGGGCCAAGCGGTCTTGAAACCGCACCTTAAATCCCACCACCTCGCCCAGGGGTGTTTTAAGTTCTTCGGCAATGCGCTTGGCCATCGAGCTGGCGGCAATCCGCCGTGGTTGGGTATGGCCAATCATGCGCGGCCGCTGTTCGCCCAGCCGGGCCACGCCACGCCCCAATCCCAGTGCGATCTTGGGCAATTGCGTGGTTTTGCCCGAGCCCGTCTCGCCACACACAATGATGACTTGATGGGCCAAAAAAGCCGCTTCAATGTCGGCACGGCGTTCGCAAACCGGCAGTGACTCAGGGAATTGGAGGGTATAGCGCATAGAAGGCGCCATTATCGGAGATACCGCGATCGATACACCGACTCAAAGGTGTACAAATTTCTTGGACAAATTATTACTCAAAAAATTCATTTCGATGTCTTTTAAGAAATTTCTTTTGCTCTTGATTGAGAGATTGCTTCAACTTGACTGGAATACCCAATATCTCATGCTGCGATTTTTGGATTTTTTTGGACACTTTCATGTTACCGTTATTTAAAAATGTAATTAATCCACGATCAAAGAGTGCATCTAGAGTTGCAATCAACGGTATTCCGTTATTTGGATTCAGTCTTAAACTCGAATCAGGATCACGCCAAGGGACAATGTGAGATGCTCGCAAGACTTCTAATTGCTCGCATTCGGTAACAGCACATTTATTATTCCAAAGTTTCAAAACCTCTGAACGAAAATAACCTTGACCAAGCCGAGCCTCAACTTCCCGCTTCGTTTCGGTGATTCCCTCATCACTATCAGTAGTCCCGACAATCTTCAGAATATCGTTAACAGTTGAATCATCGAACGCATTTTTTGGTCTCGACTTTACCTCCGTTACATTTATTTTCAATCGTCCCGGACTTTTCTGTGGCCATGTCTGACCAACCAAAGTACGGAACGATTCATTGACTGTTTCTGGGCCTTTGACTTCCGTGAGATGAAAAACATATCTTTCATTTTTTTCAGTTCGATACTTAAAATTACCGTACCATACTTGCCCGGAATTTTTACTAGTTTTTTGATAAATCAGCATCCAATTAAGATTAAAATCTTTTAAATGATTTGGCCAATCACCTGAGGAAATTGTATGATTTAATTTATCAAATTTTAAATTAGAAGGATTACCATTCTCATCTACCTTAGTTATATAAATGCAGGCACCAGTTTTTCTTTTTGAATTTATTTTATTCCGAATACTTTCTATGCTCATATTTTTCACCTCTAAAAACAATATAGGTTACCGCGCTTCTTCGAAGTTAAATTTAATTTAAATAGCTAAGGTCAACTCAAAATCGTCATTCGAATTTTACGACAAATTCCCCAATAGCTTGTATTTGAAAATGAAAAAATCAGTTTTCATGATTTCCAACGCATCATTCCTCGCAATAGCTGCCAAGCCTGCCCCGCAAACACCCCGCTCAGGCCACCGTACAAGGCGCTCACCAACCACGGAAAGTGATCCGCCTTGGTGAACGCTGCCCCCATGCCCGTACTTGCACCCACAAAGTATTTGATAAAAAAGATGCCCATCATCAGCAGCAAAGGCACCGCCGAGCCAGGTATTGCAAATTGCCGAGTGGCGCTGATGTAGTGCGCACCTTTGGGGGCTGGCATACGCCCCACCAACGCAATCACCACTAGGTACCCCATCGCCCACGCCACCAACGACGCCGCGGAACCCGCAAACGCCGCCAACACCCCCGCCAGTGACAACGCACAAAACACCACCGGCAAAATGTAAACCCGCCTAAGTGGTATCACGCGGTCTCGCATTTGCGACAGGCCCAGCGCCACCAGCACCAACAGCAGTGCAAACACCCACGAAGGCGTTCGGGAAATGATTTGACCGAAAGCGATGTTGTTCATGGCGCTGGTTCTTGCTAGAGGTTAACGAAGGTTTTCCTGAAAAAATTCTGCGATTTTGGTGAAGGCCGCAGCACGGTGCTCGGGATTGAACTTGGGATTGGGCAGGCCACCACGCATCTGTGTCGCAGCCACCTCTTGGGCCACTGACTCGGGCCATGGCGCGAGCAAATCAAAATGCCCGGCGCTCTTCAGGTCCACCAGCGTGGTGCAGGTTTTGCAGTGGGCGAGCAGGTAGCTAGAGTGAAATGCCGGTGCCAGTACCCCGTCTTCAGATGCACTCACCACGCCCACCGGTATCTTGATTGCCGCCAAGCTGCTAGGTGTAAAAGGGGCCACAACGGGTACAGACAGAGTGACAGCCTTCACACGCGAATCTGCGCCACCATGCAACTGCTTCAATTCCGCAGGCAAGAACATCTCGGGCGCTTTCGCACCCGAACGGAACTGGGCACGGCGTTTTTCTAGCATCGCGGGATTTTTGGCAAGACCGTTAAAGCAGAATCCAATATCGGCTTCCAGGTTGCTACCGCAGTGCCGAATCATGGTCAACATATTCCACTGTCCGCCAGCCACCGCTATGGCCGTACCACCACCGGCCGACATGCCATGAACCCCCACCTTGGTGGCGTCAAACAATGGCCCCCATACCGGGTCTTTGGCGAGTAAATCAATGGCCTTGCTCATCTCTAGCGGCCGGGTTTTCCAACTCTCGGGGCCTGCTTTGCTGGTGTCTTTGAAGTTGTCCCCCGCGTGCAGGGGCTGGGCCACGATAAAGCCCGCTTTGGCCAGGGTAGCCGCCAACTGGTGATCGGTGATGGCACTGCCGCCCGTGCCATGGGACATCACCACCAAGCGCTGGTTGCCAGGGCGTGGCTTGGCGTTGAGGGCTACGTCAAGGGTAAAAGGCCCCATGGCGCTGGGTACCGACGCCTGATCGGTGGGGTAAACCAAAGTCATAGGCTGCCCATCTAAATTGACAGAGCGCATACCCACTTGTGACCAAACGCTGCCCGCCAAGGTTACGCCCAGAAGGAGAAGAGTCCATTGTTTTTTCATATAAGGTCCTTAAAAATTCCCACGGTTCATCCGGTCTCGTGCACCACGCCTGGTTGACTTGGGTGGGATGAACTGTCTCATTGCGGCGTTTGCAGGGCAATCCAATTGCGATGAAATGCCAATTCATGGGTGTGGAATGCTTTGGGTGGGGACCAATGTCGGCGCACATGGAGGGACCAAGACCGCAACAAGGCGCTATCATTCCCTACGTTATTCGCCCCATTGGATAAGCCCGTGCCCAACGTTTTTAATTTCACCTTTGTTCCTTGGTTCCGCTCTGTGGCGCCGCACATCCATCGCCACCGGGGCAAGACCTTTGTGGTGGGTGTGGCCGGTGAGGCCATTGCAGCGGGCAAATTGCAAAACCTGGCCCACGACTTGGCTTTGATCCAAGCCATGGGGGTGCGCGTGGTGCTGGTGCACGGGTTTAGGCCCCAAGTGAACGAACAGTTGCAGGCCAAAGGGCATGTGGCCAAGTATTCGCATGGCATTCGTGTGACCGATGCAGTGGCGCTAGACAGTGCCCAAGAAGCCGCCGGGCAAATCCGTTTTGAGATTGAAGCGGCCTTTAGTCAGGGCCTGCCCAACACGCCTATGGCCGGTTCCACCATTCGGGTGATGTCGGGTAATTTTTTGACCGCAAGGCCGGTGGGCATTGTGGACGGCGTGGACTTTATGCACTCCGGACTGGTGCGCAAAGTGGACACGGTGGGCATTGTGCGTACCCTTGATTTGGGTGCCATGGTGTTGCTGTCGCCCTTTGGGTTTTCGCCTACGGGTGAGGCCTTTAACCTGAGCATGGAAGAGGTGGCCACCTCCGTTGCCATTGCTTTGCAAGCTGACAAACTGGTGTTTTTGACCGAAACCCCAGGCATAGGCATAGACCCCTACCGCCCCGTTGGCGAAGACAACCCTGTGGATACCGAACTGCCATTGGCCGAAGCCGAGCGTTTGTTGCAATCCTTGGCCAGCCCCTACCAACCCCACGACACCGGGTTTTATTTACAGCATTGCGTTACGGCCTGCAAAGCGGGCGTGGAACGCAGCCACATACTGCCGTACATGGTGGATGGTGCCCTGCTGCTAGAGGTGTACGTGCACGACGGCATCGGCACCATGGTGATCGACGAAAAACTCGAAAGCCTGCGCGAAGCCACCAGCGACGACGTGAGCGGCATTGTGCAATTGATTGAGCCCTTTGAAAAAGACGGCACCTTGGTCAAGCGCGACAGAACCGAGATTGAACGCGATTGCGCCAACTACACCATCATCGAGCACGATGGCGTGCTGTTTGCCTGCGCCGCCCTCTACCCCTACCCCGAGGCCAAAACCGGCGAGATGGCGGCCCTTACCGTATCGCCCAGCGCCCAAGGCCAAGGCGATGGCGAACGCGTACTTAAACGCGTAGAACAACGCGCCAAAGCCCAAGGGTTAGAGAGCATTTTTGTGCTTACCACCCGCACCATGCACTGGTTTATCAAACGCGGCTTTGTGGTAATGGACGCCGACTGGCTGCCCGAGGCCAGAAAGCGCAAGTACAACTGGGACCGGCGTAGCCAGGTGTTGGTCAAGCGCTTGAGCTAAAGGACGCTTCCGTTAGGCAAGGGCTTGCGGGAATGGCTTCAAGAATCAGTTTCCTTCTTTTGGAACATTGACGAACGCACCGCCAGCCCCACCAGCAGCACCGCAAACCCCACAAAGCAAACAAACGACCAGTTGGCAATAGAGCCACCCAAAAAAGTCCAATCAATCTCAGCGCAGTCGCCACCGCCCTTAAAAATCATGGGGATGGCGCGTTGTAACGGAAAGGCCTCGACCATGCCGTAAAAGTCGCGGCCACAGGTCACCACATCAGGCGGGTACCACTGTAAAAAACTCTGGCGTGCCGCCACAAAGGCCCCACCTGCAGCCGCCGCAAAACCCAATCCCCCCCAAAATCCCAACCAGGCGCGCCCTGAACTGCCACCTTTGGCAGCGCCTGCAAAAAAGGCGACCATCAACAAGATCAAGCAATAGCGCTGCACGATGCACATGGGGCAGGGCTCTAAGCCCACCACATGCTGCAAATACATGCCAAAGGCCAACATGGCCAAGCAGGCCAAGCCCATCAGACCGAAAACTTGCCGGGTCGGCATCCAGATCAACTTTTGAAACACGTTGTAGCCTTGAATGTTAAAAATAAAGGTAAGAGAGTCCGCTTAGAGCAGTTGGGTGCGCGAGCCGAATTCGAGGAACATTGTACGTAGTGCCACCACTCATTCAAAGAGCAACTGGGTTAAACCCAGATTTTCCATTAGGGCCTGAGATGGCAGCGAGTGTAGTTCGGAGACAGTTTTGACCCGACTGAGACGCCGATAGCTTGGGCTATCGGTGCCGAAGAGGGGCAAAAATGACCCGAAATACGCCGCTGACGCTCACGCAGCACCGCAGGTGCGCCTAATGGAAAACCTGGGTTAAAGTGCGTGTAATTGATTGTTACCTCTGAGCCCCATGTCGTCCCTCGCCGCCAATGCTTTTACCGCCACATTGCCACCCTCGTCGGCCACGCTATTCGCGGCCTGCCTGTGTGCGCAGTGGTGTGGCACTTGCCGCGAGTACCAAGCGCGGTTCACTGAAGCCCAAGCCTTGTTCCCACAGGCCACCTGGCTGTGGGTGGATGTGGAAGAAAAAGCCCAATGGGTAGAGCCGCTGGACCTAGAGGATTTCCCCACGCTGCTTTTGGCGGTGAACGGCAAAGCCACGTTTTTTGGAACCCTAACGCCCCAAGCCGAAACGCTGGCACGTTTGCTACGGGCCAAGTTGTCCCAGGATTCACCATCTCTGGCAGACCCCCAGGCACAGGCCTTGTTGGAGCGCCTGCAAGGTATGCCCTTCACCTCTTAGCCACCTAGCCCACCCGCCCCGTCCGACCATGAGCCTTGCCAGAATTCCCCCCATCCAGTGTCTGCTCACCTTTGAAGCCCTGGCCCGCCTGCGCAGTGTCACGCAATCGGCCGAGGAGTTGTGCGTGACCCCCAGCGCCGTTAGCCATCGCGTTAAGCAATTGGAGCAGATACTGGGTGTCAAACTGTTTGGGCGCTCCGACTTTTCGTTGACGACTGAGGGTATTGAGTACCTGGCCCATGTGCGCGATGGCCTCTCCCAACTGCAAATGTTCCCCAGCAACCTGGGGCTACCCGGCAAACGCAAGTTACGGCTGGCGGTCACCCCCACCTTTGCCCGCTCGATTTTGATGCCCAAGCTGCACACGTTTACGGCCGCATACCCAGAGATCGATTTAACGCTGCAAGTGAGCATCCCGCTGCTGGATGTGGTGGCCGAGGACGCGGATTTAACGGTGCGTTTTGGCACCGGCCGCTACGCCGATATGGAGCACTTTTGCCTAATGAAGGATGAGGTCACACCGATGGCCAGTCCGGCTTATCTGCGCGAGTTTGGCCCCTTCAATGCGCCTGCTGATCTCGAAAAAAGCGGCCTGCTCAGAAGCCCCCTTGAGCCTTGGCGCACCTGGTTTGCCGCACACGCATTGGATTGGCCCGAACCGGTCGAGGGTTCACAGTTCAATGACATTGGTCTGATGTGTGACGGTGCAGCCGCAGGCATGGGCATTGGGCTGATTCGGCTGCGCCTGGGCGCACCGTGGTTAGAAAGCGGCACCTTGGTGAAGGTGTTTGATCACGCGGTGCCCAGCCCCCATGCCCATTATTTGTGCTGGCGTACCGGCAGTATGGACCGTTGGGAGTGCAATGCCTTTGCCGAATGGCTCAAGCAGGTGGTGGCCTAAACGCACGGCCCGCCCTGCACTTTTGCTCACGTCGTAGCGCAAAATTTATCAAACCAAGGCCTGCCAAGTCCGGTTACCCTAACGCCATGAACAGCCCCGCACCCACGCCCACGCCCACGCACACTTCGCAATCGGACTTGGTCGCCGCCCTACTCAAAGCCCTGCCCGCCCATTGCGTACTTTGGACACCGCAAGACACCACGGCCTACGAGTGTGACGGACTCACCGCTTACCGCCAGCGCCCCATGGCCGTGGCACTGCCCGAAACCGAGCATCAAGTGCAAGCCATCCTCAAGATCTGCCATACCCTAAACGTTCCGGTGGTGGCCCGTGGTGCAGGAACTGGCTTGTCGGGTGGTGCCATGCCCCATGCGCAAGGCCTTACGCTGAGCCTGGCCAAGTTCAACAAAATTGTGCGTGTCGATGTGGCCAGCCGCACGGCCACCGTGCAAACGGGGGTGCGCAACCTGGCCATTTCACAAGCGGCCGCCGCCTACGGCTTGTACTACGCCCCTGACCCCTCCAGTCAAATCGCCTGCACCATAGGCGGCAACGTGGCCGAAAACTCGGGTGGGGTGCACTGCCTTAAATACGGCCTTACCCTGCACAACGTGTTGCAAGTCAAAGGCTTTACCGTCGAGGGCGACCCGGTCACCTTTGGCAGTACCGCTCTGGATGCCAGCGGCCTGGATTTGTTGGCCATAGTGGTGGGCTCTGAGGGCATGTTGGCCGTCACCACTGAGGTGGTGGTCAAGCTGGTGCCCAAACCCGAATTGGCCCGCTGCATCATGGCCAGTTTTGACGACGTTCGCAAGGCGGGCGCGGCCGTTGCAGACATCATCGCCAAAGGCATTATTCCGGCGGGCTTAGAGATGATGGACAAGCCCATGACCGCTGCCGTTGAAGACTTTGTACATGCGGGCTACGACCTGAATGCCGAAGCAATTTTGCTGTGCGAAAGCGACGGCACCGCCGAGGAGGTGGCCGAAGAAATTGCCCTGATGCAACAGGTACTCGAAGGCTCTGGGGCCACCGCTTTGGCGGTGAGTAGCGACGAAGCCGAACGCCTGAAATTTTGGAGCGGACGCAAAAACGCCTTCCCCGCCAGCGGGCGCATCAGCCCCGACTACATGTGCATGGACTCCACCATTCCGCGCAAACGCCTGGCCGACATCCTGGTGGCCATTGCGCAAATGGAGAAAAAATACCAATTGCGCTGCGCCAATGTGTTCCACGCGGGTGACGGCAACCTGCACCCCCTCATCCTGTTCGATGCCAACGATCCCGATCAGCTGCACCGCTGCGAACTGTTCGGCGCAGAGATCCTAGAAACCAGTGTGGCCATGGGTGGCACTGTCACCGGAGAGCATGGCGTTGGTGTTGAAAAACTCAACTCCATGTGTGTGCAATTTAGCCCCTCAGAGAACAACTTTATGCGGGCCGTCAAAGCCGGTTTTGACCCCGCCGGTTTGCTCAACCCCGGCAAAGTCATCCCCACCTTGCACCGCTGCGCCGAGTACGGCCGCGAGCTGGTGCGTGGGGGAGACTCTCAAGCAAACCGCTTGTTTCCGGGGATTGAGCGGTTTTAGCCTGCCCGGACTACATCGCGGCTCAAGAGTCGGCGCTTACCGCAACTGATAGGCCCACTGAATCACTGGCGGGTCTGTGGGTGCTAAGGGGTCGATAGCACTTGCCGTTGTCGGCAAAATTCCAATTGGTGTCAATGTGGAGTCCATGCCAGCAATCACATTACCAAACGCCGCCATGCCACCAAACGCCGTATGCCACGTGGCATTGTAAGCAAGATTAACAAAAAATTGGGTTGTTGCCGTAGCCGTGCTCGTGCCGCCAGTGGGACGCAGCATTGCTATAGTGCCCTTGAGATGGCTGATGTTGGTTTGAGAAAAAGGCTCAAGGGCAATCGGGTCGTAGGTCGGAGTCTTCTCGGTCAATGACTTGGTCCATTTGCCACTGTTAACCGTGAAGTTTGGCACCACACGGTGAAAAATCATATCGGTGTAAAACCCGTCGTTGACATATTTCAAAAAATTCGCAGTGGTAATAGGGGCTTTTTGTGATTCCAACTCAAGCACAAACTCACCCGCACTGGTAGAGACGCAAACCGTTGGCAAACCACTCTTCTCAAATGCGGTGTCTGATGCCAAATAGCCCGACGCACTGCAGGGCCCTCGGCTACTGCCTTGGGCGGTGACAACACCAGCGGCATTTTTTGTCCAAACGTAATAGCTGGTATTGGGTAAGGTCAAGGCCACTGTTTTTGTGTTGGCGATCTGAAAGCAAGCGTCGTTTGACGCAGGTTTAATCGCTGAGCTTTTGATGCAATAGCCAGTCACGGCGCTACTCGGCCCAGAACCAACCGTTAGTGAAAAAGAGCCGCCTCGTGGCGCGCCTGCCACCACCGAGAGCGACGGCGTTTCAACCACCGGTGAAGGAGTTATCTCCTGTTGTGGGCTAGCGCCGCCACAGGCGCTAACAAACAGGCTAACACCCAAGGCTAAACTAGGCAGTCTATTTGTCAAAAAAAAATGATCAACGCTCATGACAGCTTCCTGATGTGAATGGGAACACTCCGAGTCAGCTTACACGCTGTCGACAGTTACCCGCCAAAACAATAATAAAAACTATCCAAGCCATCTTGACGAACCGGTGGGCGCTCAGCAAAAACAGGCACCCACCGATCGCTTACTTCCAGCTCGTTGCTAACACTGGTGCCAACTCCAACTGGTAGTGAGGCAACAAATCTATGTTACCAGCTGGCGGAGGTTCAAACCGGGCCATTGCTTGCACCAATTGGTCCACATCTGTACTCAGCAAGGTCGACCCATCAGTGGTGACGAGTTTCTCAACGTGGCGGCTTTCAGGCACAAACCAGTCAAGTATGGTTAGGGTGTCAGCGGTGCCCAAGATGCGAATGTTAAGACCATTGTCTACCCGGTTAAACCACAATTGGTCGCTTCGCACGCCCTGCCCGATGAGCAACTGGTCAGTGTTGCCAGCGGTGTTGTCGGCGTCGATCACGATATCTTGACCATCGCCCCTGCCAAAGTGATAGGTGTCGTTACCAGTGCCGCCAACCAACCGGTCGTTGCCTGCCCCGCCCATTAGTATGTCGTCGCCAGCACCGCCAACCAAAACGTCGTCACCGCCCAAGCCCTCCAAGTGATTGGCATTGCCATCGCCGGTCAACTTGTCGTTCAACCCGGTGCCGATGAGGCCCTCTACATTGGCCAGTTTATCGAAAGAAGCGGCATCGCTTACACCCAACTTAGCCACGGTTCCTAGGGCCAAATTGGCTTCAATTCCTGCAGACGAGGCCATCTTGAGGCTCAGGTTGTCAAGATAGAACTCACTCATAGAACGGTTGGTCGTCTGAAGCTCCACCTGCACGGAGCCTCCAGATTGCGGTACGAAATCGATCTGTACCTGTTGCCAACCAGCATCCGAGCGCCCCAGTGTTACCGTCGCACCCATTGGCTTGCCATCCACCAGCAATTGTATGCTGGCTGGATTCACGTCGCCGATGGCTTGCACCGAGTATTGAAACTGGTACGCGGTATGGGCAAGCACCTCAACTTGCTGCTTCCAAAACGCCAGGTTAGTGGCCCTGGTGCCGGCCACCTTCATCTGGCTATGGTACCTACCAGATCCGGGAGCGCCTTGAACAAAATGCTCGACAAAACCGTTGCCTGCAAAAAAAGCAGGATCAATTGGGTAATCGGTATCTACGCCTGCGAACACCGACGCACTCAAGTCGCCATTGCGGATCAAGTTTGAGCCGGCCGCACCCAGAGGGGTTCGACTGTAATCGACCACATCAAAGCCAAGTCCGCCATCGATGGTATCGACTACCCCCGCCTCAAGGTCACCCAAAATCACATCGTCGCCTGCTTGGCCGGAAATAGTGTTGTGCCCTTTTCCGCCAGACAGCGTATCCTTGCCGTCGCCACCCAATAAGGTATCGTTGCCAAGCCCGCCGTTCAATGTGTCATCTCCGGCACCACCGTCGAGTTCATCGTCACCACCCATACCAGACAGTTCGTTGGACATGTGGTCGCCGATTAACTTGTCGGCCATCTGGCTGCCTACAAGATTCTCGATATTTGACACGCGATCGATACCAAAGTCTTGGCTCGATCCTAAAGTCATGGCTGTACCCACCAGCAGGTTCACTTCAACACCCGCGGCACCCAGATCGTTGCGGCTGTAATCCAATACATCGACGCCATTTCCACCGTTCAGGACATCAATAACGCCAAGTTGCAGATCTTGCAAAATGCGGTCATCGCCGTCACCACCGTCAACACGGTCAGCACCGCGCCCGCCTGCCAGTACGTCGTTGCCGTCGTGCCCATCGATAAGGTCATCGCCGTCGTTACCCGCAAGATCGTTGGCCGCTCGGCCACCACCCAAAACGTCCTTGCTTTGACCACCAATAACGTTCTCTACATCGGACAGGTGGTCAATGCCCACTGTAGTGCCGTTCGCATCTACCCAGCTGGCCAATTGGCTACCGTTGAAAGCGCCCGTTGTCATCAGGTTCACGACCAGTCCATACGAGGTCACGGCGCTGTAATCGACCGTGTCTACACCACTTCTGCCATCGATGATGTCGGGGGCATCCACCACGATGCGAGCAAACATCGCCTCGCCTTTGCTAGGGTCTGCGTCTTGAACAAAAGTGTCGTTGCCTTCACCACCAAACATCTGATCCCCGCCAGTGCCGCCAATAAAACAGGTCGTTACCCAAACCACCATCTAAGCGGTCATGACCAGCACCCCCTATTAGCGTGTCATCACCAGCGTCACCGCTCAACAAATCGTTGCCATCAAAACCGTTGAGCACATTGGCCTCATGGTTCCCTGTCACAGCGTCATTGAGTATCGTCCCGGTAACATTTTCAACACCCACAATATCGTCGAAAATGACCGATGAACCACTATGACGCATGAATCTTGACATTGCAAGATCGATAGAAACGCCCATCACTGAAGCAGAGCTCATGTTGACACTACTGAGATCAAGAGTGTCATTGCCAGTGCCACCATCGACTCTTATCATGCTGGTTTCAAACGAGGTGACCTTGATGGTGTCGTTGCCGGCCCCACCGCTAATCGAATCAGAGCCAGAGCCAACGTACACCGTATCGTTGCCAGCACCGCCAGAAACAATATTGTTTCCGGAGCCGCCGTCTAGCACATCGTCCCCATCGCCACCGTCTAAGTAATCGTCACCAGCGCCACCAAAAAAGATGTTGCCCTGGCGATCCCCGATTAACTTATCGGAGAAATTCGTGCCAATCAGGGTTTCAACACCACGGACAAGGTCATGACCTACACTGTGCCAGCTCAACGCTGTGGCAAGCTCTTGATGGAGGTCCACCAGTATTCCATCGTACTGGCTGTTTGAAACAACTCGGCTGCTAAAGTGGTCTCCAGTTTCATCGTAAAAACCGATGTAACTCGAATAATCCAAGGTATCTGTACCTGCCCCACCGATGTAGATATCGTTAAACCCCGTGTCATTCTGGTAAACAAAAATGTCGTTGCCAGACCCACCATCAAGAGTGTCCCATCCCGTGCCACCTTGCAACACATCGTTGCCCGCACCGCCAAACATTTGATCATTGCCTTGGCCACCATACAACACATCATTGCCATCGCCGCCGTCAAGCTGGTCATCTCCTTCATTGCCATACAAGATATCGCTACCATCGCCTCCATCCAACGTGTCGTTACCAAGACCACCTTCGAGTTGATCATTGCCGGCACCGCCCATTAGTGCATCGTCGCCCCCAGCGCCCCATATCAAGTTGGCCTGGCTGTCACCTATCAATTTGTCTGCCAATTGGCTACCGACCAGGTTTTCTACGGCAGATACCAAGTCAACGCTTATGGCCCGATGGTCACCTTGCTTCATCACAGTGCCTTGACCGAGATCGATCTGCAGCGCGTATGCGGTGCCAAGCGCTAAGGAGATACCGTCAATGTTGGCACGGCTGTAATCAAGGGTATCTACACCACTACCACCGTCAAACACATTAACGACACCAACTTCTAACTCATCGCTAAGCACATCATCGCCTTGGCCGCCGTCAAGCTGGTCGGCACCAAGCCCGCCAAGCAAGACATCGTTGCCGGCCAAGCCCTCAATCACATCGTTGCCAGATTGCCCGTCCAACTGATTGCTTGATGCATCACCGCCCAAAAAGTCATCCCACTGGCCACCTCTAAGATTTTCGATCCCCGTGAAGTAGTCCAAGCCCATCGTGCGATCACCGCTAAGGGTCATCCATTGCGCCACCGCCGGCGAGTTGGCCGCTGAGTGTGGCAACAGGCTTGCCCAAAACCTGACGGCTACGCCGTCGGCGCCAACACCACTGTAATCGACCCAATCAGACCCACTGCCACCAACAATCGTGTCCCCACCGGATACGGCCATATCCTGACGGAAGATGTCATCACCGTCCCCTCCTTCCATGCTGTCCAGGCCGTGACCGCCAATCAAAACATCATTGCCTTGTCCGCCCTCTAAATGATCATTGCCAGAACCACCATCGAGGGTGTCATCTCCGGCATCGCCGCGCAAAATGTCATTGCCCACACTACCCGCCAGCCGGTTGGCCTTGTCATCCCCAATAATCGTATCGTTCAGTGCCGATCCGACGACGTTTTCAACGCCAACAACATCGTCAACCACTGTCAACGGGCCGATAGTGCGAACAAACTGCGATAGCGCCAGGTTCACGTACAAGCTCCTTCCATTGGTGTCGCCCCCGATGATCGCTTGGCTGTAATCGATCGTGTCACTACCGGTGCCACCGTAGACAGTCAAAACAGCCCCGCTGAACAACCCGGCGACCATCAAATCGTCGCCACTACCCCCTTGCAACTGATCAAGGCCTAAACCACCGTGGAGCGTGTCGTTTCCTTCACCGCCTAGTAAGGTGTTATTGCCCAACTCACCAGACAGAACGTCGTTCCCATCGCCCCCGGTCAGCGTGTCATCACCTTGCCCACCAAAAATAACGTTGTCCTTGGCATCGCCCGTTAACAGGTCCGCAAAGTCCGAGCCAAGGATGTTTTCAATGCCAGACAAACGGTCGTGACCCACCTGGGCCGACGCCATACCAGTGGCGGTGCCGATAGACAAATCCACGTTGACGCCCGCCAAGCCGCTGTCCCGATAACTAATCGTGTCTAGGCCCGAGCCACCCACATAAACGTCGTCAAACTGAAAGTCGCCCGAATGCACCAGTAAATCGTCACCGTCTCCGCCGTCAAGGTCATCTTGACCAGTTCCACCGCGCAGCACATCGTTGCCCTGGCCACCTAGCAAGCGGTCATTGCCATCTCCACCACCGAGTACATCGTCTCCTGCACCACCGTCAACCAGATCATCGCCGCCCGAGCCGGACAGCTCGTTGAACGATGCGTCGCCAGTCAACCTGTCGTCAAATTGACTGCCTACAACGTGCTCAATGTTGCGTAAACGGTCTGTGTCCTTGGGGTCAGAGTTGCCATACGTATTTGCCGTACCCAAAGCCAGATTCACCTCAACACCAAGCGCCGAGGCGTCCTGTTTACCGGCGCTCTGGGCCTCGTCTGCGCTGTAATCGAGCACGTCAAACCCTGCGCCACCATCGATTTGGTCTTGCACGCCCACTTCAAGATTTTGCAAGATGATGTCGTCGCCATCTCCGCCTTCAATCGTGTCCGCACCGCCACCACCTATCAGGGTGTCATTACCGCGCCCACCCACAATGACGTCATTGCCATCAGAACCATCCAGCCGGTTGGACTGGTCATTGCCGATCAACACGTCATGGTGTTGGCCGCCTGTTAGGTTTTCAATACCAAACAACTGGTCAACTCCCAAGGACTCGCCAGAGACGCTCAGCCATTGAACTTGTTGGACTCCCGACAAGTTGGCCTTCAGTTGAACGGGCACCTCTTGTGAGCCAATCGCGCTGTAGTCCACGCTATCGACGCCCGCGCCCCCATCAAGACGATCGCCACCGACCCACTCGTCGTCTTGGCGCAAGGTGTCATTGCCTGCCCCACCAAAAACCGTATCCGACCCTGCTCCGCCTATGAGCACATCGTCGCCCTGGCCGCCATCCAGTTGGTCAACGCCAGCACCACCATCCAAGACATCATCGCCCCCAGCACCCGAGAGGGTATCGTCTGCGGCCATTCCCAACAAAATGTTCACGCCACCATCCCCAGCGATAACATCTATGCGGCCGGTGCCTGTAATGCGCTCAACACCCATCACTTGGTCAGCGATCTCAAGGCTACCCACATGTCGAACAAATGATGAGGCAGCAAGATCAATCGTCAGCCCTTTTACACCCACGGAACCCATCTGGGCTTGGCTAAAATCAATGGTGTCATCGCCAGTGCCGCCATCAACACGTAGCAACGCGGTGTCAAACGATTCAACCAAGATCACATCGTTGCCAGACCCACCGTCCAGAACATCATCTCCAGAGCCGGCATACAAGGTGTCATTGCCAGCTGCGCCAACCAGCACGTTGTCGCCAGCGTCACCCTTCAAAATATCGTCACCTTCACCACCGTCTAGCAGGTCATCACCTTGGCCACCAGACAATCTATTGCCCTGTGTGTCCCCTACCAGCCAATCATCACGGCTGGAACCTACGACGTTCTCGACTTCGGATACCAAGTCCTCGCCTAGGCCTTGCCAGCCCAGGCTGCCAGCCTTGCCAGCCAAAAGATCGACAAACACCCCTTTAGAGGCGGTGTTGGCAATTGCGCGGCTGCTAAAGTAGTCTCCACTTAGGTCTGTAAATCCAGTGTAGCCAGAGTAGTCCAACGTATCCTGGCCATCACCACCGACAAAAACATCGTCAAAGCCAACATCGTTGACATACACCAATCGGTCGTCGTCTGCGCCACCATCGAGTTGGTCGGCACCAGCACCCGCAAACAATACGTCATTGCCAACGCCGCCTAGCAATACATCGTTGCCAAGGCCTCCGTTCAAGGTGTCGGCGCCATCGTTACCCGCCAGCACATCGTTGCCAGCGCCACCAATGAGCGAGTCATCTCCGGCATCGCCGTAAAGTTCATCGTCACCCCCCATACCCAACAGGGTGTTGTCAAGCCCATCGCCATGCAGCGCATCGTCTCGGTTGCTTGCCTGGATATTCTCAATGTTCACCAAGGTCGGGCCAGCACGGTACTTGCCAAGGTCTGCGCTCAGTGAACTACCAGACATCACCAGCGCGACACCGACCTTACTTACACCCGCATCGGAGGCATCGTAGTACTTGACCCAATCAATGCCATCGCCACCGTCAATAGCGTCTTGGGTTTTTGACTCAACACCTTGGAAAATCACGTCGTCCCCAGCACCGCCTTCTAGCTTGTTGGTGCCCGCATTGCCATGCAAGACGTCATTGCCTGCGCCCCCTATCAGGTGATCGTCACCACCAAGGCCCCATAGCGTGTTGTCATTTGCGTCCCCCATCAGCGTATCGTTGAGCTGCGTACCCGCAACATTCTCAATACTCACCAGCCTGTCAACGCCCATTGCAGAAGTGGAACCAAACTTATGCACAGTCCCCGTGCTAAGGTCTGCCTCAATACCGCTGGCCAAACCCAACTCTAGGCCAAGACTCTTTAGATAGAACTCGTTACCGCCAGCGGTCAGATTGTTGTTTTGCAATGCGAGCCGTATCGGGCCTGAGGTTTTGGCAACAAACTCTATACCGATGTCTTGCCAACCCGCAGAATTAACCGAAACAGACGCCCCCGCAGCCTCTGCGTCCACCATTAACTGGATACTGGCAGGATTGCCACCCGCCAAAGCTTTGACGGTGTAAGAAAAACGATAGGTAAAGCCTGCGTGCAGATCAACATCTTGCTTCCAGAACGCCAAATTGGCCTGCCTTGCCCCGCTCACCATCATCATTTCAGAGCCAGACTCAGAGTCCGAACCACCGCCCATCAACTGCTCGGCATACCCGTTGCCTGTAAACAAGCTGGCATCCAAGGCGTAATCTGAATCTCGCCCGTTGATCAACACCTCAGAAAGATCACCATTGCGGAGCAATTCCACACCGGTTTTGGGTAAAACCAAAGCACTGTAATCGACCGTGTCGACACCCGCCCCGCCGTCTATGGTATCGGTAACGCCCGCTTGCACATGCTGCACGATTTCGTCGTCGCCGTCGCCGCCATCAACGCGGTCAGTACCCATGCCGCCTATCAAAACGTCGTTGCCGCCCAAACCAAAAATCTCGTCGTCTCCACCCATACCTTCTAAATAATTGGCAACCGAGCTACCCACCAAGGAATCAGCAGCCCCGGCACCAACCACCCCCTCAATACCAGAGAGATTGTCCTGACGAATCAACTGATTGTTGACATCCAAAATTTGAACCACGTACTTGCCAGAATCCTCGCGTGCCCGTACGTAAATCGTCCCACCCGCGTCGCTGGCCCGGCTGTAGTCAACAACATCAAGCCCCTCTCCCCCATCAATATCGTCCGCAACGTTATCACCCGCAGTGCCTTGAACAAACAGGTCGTCTCCGGCGCCCCCAAGCATGGTGTCAGCCCCTTGCCCACCAACAAGAACATCATTACCCAGACCACCCTCCAGTCGATCAGCGCCAACGCCACCGTCCAAAGTGTCATCTGCGCCACCGCCCACCAATACATCGTCTCCAGCACCGCCTACCAATTGATTGTCCCTATCGTCACCGGTGATAAGGTCTGCAAAAGCAGTACCGATCACATCTTCAACCTCCCGCACCTTGTCCACCACAGTGGTATCGTTAAAGCGACGCGTCCAGCTGTTGCTGGCCATGTCGACAACCACGCCCTTCACAGCAATGCCAGCACTGCTCGCTGGCACACTGTAGTCAATCGAATCGTACCCAAGCCCACCAACGACGTTAAGCGCCAATGAGTCAAATGACTTCAAATTCACAAGGTCATCACCCGCGCCACCATCAATAAGGTCCTTACCTTGGCCGGTAAGGAAAGTATCGTCCCCGCTGCCGCCGAAAAGGTGGTTAGAGCCTGATTGACCATCCAATACGTCATCACCTTCACCACCATCTAAATAGTCATCTCCTTCACCGCCTAAAAACTTGTTATCTTGCTCGTCACCAAGCAACTTGTCACTTAACTTTGAACCGACAATGTTTTCAACCTCGTACACCTCATCGTAGCCAACACCGCTCCAATACAGGGAAGAAACAATATTGCTTTGAAGATTAATAAAAACACCATCAAATATATTTTCTGAAGCAATGCGTTCAATCTCAAGCTCTTCCAGAAAATATTGGAATCCAGAAAAAGCACTATAATCAATTAAATCAATTCCACTTCCTCCGAAATAAATATCATCAAAAAATACATCGCCAGAATAAATAATAATATCATCCCCAGAACCACCATCCAAATAGTCAGCACCCATTCCAGCATCTAGTTTATCATTGCCAGCGCCGCCATATAAATAGTCATCACCCTCGTCGCCATACAAAATATCGTCGCCGGCATCACCATAAATATCATCACCTCCTCGGCCACCGAAAATTGTATCATCGCCACTCAAGCCTGAAAGTTCATCATCGCCATCCATGCCATATATAATATTGATCAAATCATTACCAATTATTACATCAAGATGATTACTTCCAACTACATTTTCAAAATTGTAAATAAAATCTTTCACAGATCCTAAAGGACTAATTTTCACCGCGACATTTTTACTAAGATTAACTGCAACTCCATATTCCTCTGAAAGCTCCTGTGAAGGATGATGGTAGCTAACAGTATCAATCCCAGTCTCGCCATCGACCGTATCACTATCAATATCAATGTGCTGTAAAATAACATCATCACCCTCACCACCAAAAATTATATCAGCACCAAATCCACCAACTAAATGATCGTCACCAGCATCCCCAAAAATGTAATCCGCACCACCACCACCATTTAGCCTATTCGCAGCAATAGTACCAAATAAGTTATCATTATAAGCTGTACCTTCAGCATTTTCTATATCAACAATCGAATCGTATACAGTCGATTTTATTAAGGGATTAATTCTAGCTACAAATTTTTCACTCAATAGAACCGAAACACCGGATGCACTCAAAGAAAACTTCTGGGATGTAGCTACTTGATTCTTCAAAATCAAATGAGACAATTCCTCATTGATAGAAGTGGAAAATGATGTCAAATCATCATTACTAAAGAAGATATTAAAGTCAGGATTTTTTGAGATTGGAGTAAAATTGAGTGCAAAACTATCAAAAACTATAGACTCACCCAAGTCCACCTGCATCCAAGAGTAATCATCGCCATAGGTAATCGTCGATTGAATAACATCAGAGCCAATTTTAATGGTAGCCGAAACAGACTTAAACAAGTCGTTTGAATCAACCAAATTGCTACGCACCATAATGTAGCGACCACTTAATTGAACAGCACCATAAGAGACCGTATCAGATCCAGACCCACCGTCTATAGAATCAGTAGAAACCGTCTCAAATGATTGCGTAAACACATCATCGCCGTCACCACCATTGAGTCTGTCGTTGCCAAAGCCGCCTACCAAGAAATCATCACCAGCAGCACCGGTCAGAACATCATCCCCATCCAAACCAAAGAATGTGTTATCGGAAGAATCCCCTTTCAATTCATCCACATAGTTGGTTCCGACAATTGCTTGAACATTTGAAAGAATATCAACCATAGACGCAGCCTTCTGGCCGTCACTATGAAAAGAACGGTAGGATTTATCTACCTTTTGAGTATTAAGATCAGCAACAATACCACCAGAATTAAAGCGAACTACTTTACCAGAACCTGTGTGTCTATCGGTGTAAACACCGTGTATCGAACTGATCTGTTCTTCGGACATTCTCATCATGTCCGTATCACTAGCAAAAATAGAGAACTGATTTGGTGCTACGGAAAACTCAATAGCGATAGCATCATAGGTAAAGCTGGCACCAAGATCCAACTGCAGTGCGCTACCATCTCTAAAACCTGCTAATTTATGTATCGGAACAGATTTTCCATTACTGATCACAGCGTATTTTATGGTCTCTAAATCAACATTCTCGGAAAAAACCAACTTTAAATACCGACCTCGAATAAACGCAGAGCTGTAATCAACGGTACTGCGGTCGAGCAATCCATCACCTCCTTGGATAGTGTCACCAACGTTATTCTCTAGGCCCTGAACAAACATCGATTTACCGGCACCACCGCTCATCGTATCGATCCCGGTCCCACCATAAAACGTGTCATCACCAGCACCGCCCACAAGCACGTCGTCACCGTTCCCGCCACGCAATTTGTCAGCACCATCCATGCCGTACAGAACATCGTCACCGTCGTTTCCAATAAGTTCGTTATCGCTGAGATCACCGATCAACCGATCCGAGTAATAAGTACCAGCCACGCGTTCAACTTCTGACAAGGCCTCAGTGAACCGTCCATCTAAAGCCAAATCAGAGGTCTGTTCGTCAGCCACCAATCGCTTGCTGCGCCCAACACCTAAGTCAACATGGACACCACCCAGAACACGGTACACCACTTCTGAGCCTGGCGCCGTCGTAGACTTGACTGTCACGACATCCTCGCGCAGTTTGATCTGCTGCACTGTGAGCGAACGAAGACTTTCGTTGCTAAGAAAAACTTCACTAGGTGCGAAGCCAGCTAACAATGTAATACCATCAATACGAGTAAGTTTGCCCAAATCAATCGACAGTAGTTCTTCATCAGCGTCAGTTAAAGCAACTTGCTTGACAATGGGATTAAGAATATCAGGAGAGGACAAAGAGAAAGTCGTGGATGCTAACTCTTCAATAGAACTTGATTTCTTAAAAAATGTAAGGAATCGAACAGCACCAACAATTTCACTATAATCGACCGTGTCATAGCCAGCGCCACCTTCAATATAGTTAATACCACCTACACTACGGGTCGCAACAAAAATATCGTCACCATCACCTCCATACAACAAATTATTACCAAAACCATCAACAATCAAATCACTTCCGGCTCCACCAAATGATATGTCATCCCCTTGACCACCTTCCAATAGATCATCTCCAGCACCACCATCTAAAACATCATCACCATCCATACCCTTAAGGACATTGTTATTAAGATCACCTATGATTTCGTCATCAACTATGGTACCCACTACATTTTCGATTGAATTATTTAAAATAATATCAGTGGGTATCGGCGCATTAGCAGTCATACGCAAAAAATTTTGTGACCCGCTTTCAACCGAACTCAGGCGTTCTTTTACGTTAATTTTTACATCAATTAATTTGCGTTTGGCTTGTAAAAATCGAACTGCGTAGTCACTAGATTTGATATTCTCAGGTTCTTTAAAATTTTGCAACGGAAGCCCAGCTTCTGTAGAAGAAGCAAAGTTTTTAACAACATTCCCGGAAGTTAGATTAGCACTTATACCTTTTTGGGTCCAAAATAAATTCTCGGAACCGGCCAGTTGATCTATAACAAAAATATCTCTATCAAAATCAATCAAAGTCCTGTTAAAAGATTCAGCTGATCTATTGCTAATAGCAATATAGGAATCGACCGCTGGAAAGTCAGAGGTAATTTCCAAAGAGCGGATAACTTGATTGTCACTTAGCTTATAACTAATCTGCAGGAAACGACCTCTGTTGTCATCTACCAGAACACTGGTGGCAGAGACCTCTACGCCATTTACCAGCAACTTTGCAGTGAGTAAAACTTCATCAGTAGCTTCTAGCGTACCAAATTCATCACTCGATGAATCATTGCTTAGAGAATCAATCAATGCGATACGGGCAAGAATGTAGTTCCCATGAATGGCAGCATCAGAATAATCAATCGTATCAGAATCTTCACCACCATCTATTACATTAACCCCATCGGATCGGAGGGACTGAAGAAATTCATCATCTCCTTTGTCTCCAAGCAAAGTATTATTTCCTCTCCCACCAACTAGAACATCGTTTCCATCACCACCACTCAGCAGATCATCACCATCTGCACCGTCAAAATAGTTATTATTATTATCGCCAATCAAAGAATCTGCGAGAATTGTTCCAATTATATTTTCAATACCTTTAATTTTGTCTACCGAACCGTTGCCTGAACCATATTTAATTACTTCACCGCCAGACAAATCTACATTGATGCCCAATGCTGTTACCTTACTTTCAAGAATCGCCAGATTCAAATCATTAGCCTGACTAAAACCCAGTAAAAACAATCCTTCTGTTAGGTGATGGTACTGAAGTGAAACTAGATATGCATTATCTTCAATCAGTGTCAAATCTGAATCATTTAGCTTAATAAATACATCACCAATAAAAAACCCAATAGATTCTTTATCAGTACTATTTATTTTAACTTTTATCTCAATCTGATACGTAAAGTTTTCAGAAAGATGAAAAATTCCAGCTTCAATCAAAGACTTTTCGGAGTATTCAGAAAGCGACGGCGAGACAACGCGGGTATCCGAACTGGCTGCAGATAAAAACTCTGACAGGCCAACAGTGGACACAAGAGAGGCACTAGACTGCGCGGCACGTTTAGCACCATAATCAAGCGTATCAATCCCGTCTCCCCCGTCAAGAGAGTTCACCTCATCTTCTGATAGGCTTTCGACTAAATTGTCATTACCATCTCCACCTACCAAGGTATCGGCACCATCAAGTCCAAACAAATAATCGTTTCCGTCGCCACCAATTAAAATGTCATCTCCATTAGATCCATCAAGTGTATCGTCTCCTTGCAGACCTTCAAGATAATCATTTCCTTCTTCCCCTCTGAGTAAATTATCATCAGAGCCACCTATCAAATGGTCATTAAACTCAGTTCCAACAACATTCTCAAAGGAGTCAATAATTATCTCACGACCCAATCCACTATATGTCCTAACAAAATTGGAGCCAATGTTAGCGTGCACGCCTTTTTGAATAATATATTCTTTCCTGCCAGATAGCTGCATACCACCTACACTAACCAGATCAACATCATGTGCATCCAACATCATCATATCCTCAGTGCCTATTCGCACTGAGAAAGCCGCATCCAAGATGGTAGCGAATTTCACTTCAATTCTACCAATATCGATAACATTTAGCAAATTGACTTGAAGTTTTTGATGCAATACGGCGATGGTAAAGTCTTTAATAAGCGTACCATCAACTGCAAATACTGAAACATCAAATTCTGGTGTATCATAATCCCCTTTATAATTATTCAATTGGATTAAGACAAATTTACCTTTCAACTGTGGCTGATCATCAGTAAAATGTAAGGTATCGAATCCGTCACCGCCATCGGCTTGATCAGCCAATGAGTTGTGTAAGGGTGTTAGTTCTGTGGTGATGAAAACATCATCATTACCTTCACCAGCATTTATAATATCTACGCCCAATCCATCAGTTAAGGCATCATTGCCTGCATTACCTATAAGAATGTCATCTCCTGCTTCACCCTTAAGCGTATTATCAAAATCATTACCAGTAAGCGTATCAGAAAAATCTGTACCAACAATTCCTTCAACTGAAATAAGTTCAAGCGCATGCCTGACAGAAATAGATTGCTTTCCCAACCTCAAATCAACATTAACACTACTATCCGTTTCCATCAAAAACTCAACAATATCACTCCCACTCCCTCCGTCAAAAAACTCATTCATCAATCCTGAATCTACATCACCTATTTTCCTTAGTGTGGCGTACATGTAATCGTTGCCGTCACCACCGTACAGTCGGTTGGTGCCCTCATCACCAGACAACACATCATCCCCGTCACCGCCACTCAATATGTCATCTCCGAGACCTCCCCAAAGTCCGTCATCACCAACACCACCCAATAAAAAATCATCTCCTCCCCCGCCGTCTAGAATGTCTTTTCCCGCATTACCAATGAGCACGTCAGAACCGGCCTCTCCGAGAAATTTATTATTATAGGCATCACCCTCTATAAAATCATTCAAGCCTGTGCCCATCACATTTTCCACTTGATGGATAGTGTCATAACTGACATTTAATAAATGAATCCGCCCATAATCATCTGTTAAAGTCCCCCCCAAGGAAGTATATCCGGCAGAAATTATGTCTGTCGCTTGAATAAGATTATAAATAGTTTTTTCATCCAATTTTGAAAAAATACCATTCACCCTCAACGTATCTAAATCTGCATATGAGTAAGATTCTATAAAATCAGAATCCAATAAATTAAGTGCAATGCCTTTAAAATCACTCACATTAAGCGGTAAATCCTTCACATAAATACTTTCAGAATCTATTTTAGAAGTAAGAACGGAATAGTTAACTATATCTTCTCCATCTCCACCTACAATAAAATCAAAATCTCCATCAAGACTTCGAAAGAACGTATCATTGCCAAGACCACCGTACAGACTGTCAGAACCAGCACCGCCGTAAATACCATCATTCCCGGCCTCTCCCTCAATTTTATCGTCGCCCCCCTCACCATAAAGAATATTACTATTGGAATTCCCAATCAATACATCGCTAAGTGTACTTCCCTGTAAGTTATCAATCCCAAATAAATAATCCATCCCCAGCGAATACGGCTTTTGCTCATTTGCACCGCCTACGGCAAATTCTTCAAAGTCATAAAATTTATTAACTTTTTGTTCTTCAAGATTTGCGATAACTCCAAGTATACCAAGCGTCAATATCGAGCCAGACCCTGAACCATTAGGTTGATAGCCAGTTATTGAATGATTGCGTTTTTCGTCGTCATACACTTCAAAATCAAAAGCTTGACTATAGCTAACAATATCACCACTATCTCCATATATCAAATCATAATCCCAATTGGCGTCTTGTTGAATAATATCGGCACCTTCGCCACTGTATATTATGTCATTACCCTCTCCACCTAATATGGTGTCAGTTCCTTCATTTCCGAACAATACATCATTTCCAGACTCTCCGGAAAGAACATCATCACCTTCACCTCCGTACATAGTATCATTGCCATCAAAACCAAACGATCTATCTTCGTTTGGTGTGCCAATGAACAAATCATCCCATTTTGTTCCACGTACCGATTCAATGTTCCATAGGGTTAACGCACCGAACAGATCAACAAGCTTTTTTTGGTATAAATTTCTATCAGATCCATGATTGAAGTGTATTTGATATTCGTCTTTATTAAGATCAACTTTAACGCCAAATTGCTTCTGATCTTGCTCTGTTCTATAGCTAAACTGATCACTTTGAAGTGGAGCAATTGCCTTAACATATTCAAGCGTATTGACTAACAAATTCTTTTTTGTCTTGTTCACCCCGACCTCAACACTGACACTTACGTCATCGATTTTCGATAAATCGATATGATCACGTCCAGTGCCGCCATCCCACCATGTATTTGCTATTGTTCTGACAATAAATTTGTCATCACCAGCGCCGCCATTAGCATATTCATTATTGAATCCCGGATCTAGTGTATCATCGCCTCCGCGCCCGTGTAATGAATCATTACCATCGCCACCTGTTAAACTATTATTATTATCGTCGCCATAAATAATATCATCGTAGTTGGTTCCTACAACGTCTTCGATATTATTAATTTGTCTTAAGTTCCAATTCGTATAGGTACTTATTTTTTCTGGCTGATAACCCAAGTCTTCTGTTACTCTAACGGGATCGTAATAGTACCCAGCAAAAACACCATCTACGTATTTTAGTGGAAATCCATACATACCGGTATGCATATCAACATGAACACCCGCTTTATCCGGTCCACCCCAATCGTGCTCAAATGCCAAGGTATCGATACCATTTCCGCCATCTAAAACTGCATAGTGCGGATTCGCACCCCAGCCTACATCAACAGAGTACAAGACATCATCGCCGTCCATACCGTACACAAAATCAGCCCCTTTGTCACCACTCAATAAATTTGATTTTGAATTGCCGGTAATAGTGTTCGCACCAGCGGACCCTACAACTTTTTCTACATTAATAAAACTATCAGTTACTTGCCACCCACCTATCGTAAGTTCCTCAAATGTTCGGTAATACAATCCATGGTTTGCATTTTCGGCTTTTTTGATTCTTTCAACCACTGCCTTGTGGTCTTCGGCAAAGGTTCTAACCACGGTTGTTGCGATGTTTTCATCATCGCTTAACCTAATATCAAAGTTCATAGTATTATTTGTATACGAAACTACATCATTTCCAAGTCCTCCATTAAAAGAGAATTGGGCATTATCCGCGTATAATATATCGTCCCCGGTATTTCCATGAAATGAATATCCTATAACTACCTCTACATCATCATAATCACTAGATGTAACTGAGTCTCTTTGGTGTTTTAAGGCTATTACCGCAAGATTACCCATATCAAGCGTGGTGTTTACTTTTGCAGCATGAATGTTCCAACTATCGTTATAGCCAATAATTTGTGTTTTGTCGGAATTTAGAATTTCAGTCCTGCGAAGCTCTAAATAAGTCGTGGTTTTGCTATGCATTCCATATGTAATTCCACTTCCAAATGTATCAGCTGCAGATTCGTATAGCCATTTGTCTTCTTTACCTGGCGAAGGTAATGCACTCAAGAATGTAATATAATCTCCACTATCATCTGAGCCTTCAATAGTTCGTTCAGGCATATATATAACACCTGTCGTATTATTTATACTCATACGATTCCCTGCCACACCCTCTGCGGTCGCACTAGCCTTATCTACTGTGTGTATATGCACAGCGACTGTCGGAGCATATTGACCCAATTGGGTCTCCATTAAAGACGTTAGCGTTGTTTGCGGCAAGGTAGTCGTCGTTATTAAATATGTTTTTCCCGTCCCTTTCAATTTAGCCATAGACGTTAAACCTGACTTAACATCATCGCCAGCAAGAGTTGTATCTAATGAACCTATTATTCCATCATTAGCAAAACCTATTACTCCTCCTATATGGGCAAGAATATCTTGTCTGTGCTTATCAACCTCTGCTCGTTGCATAAACGAAACAATTACCATTATAGCAAGGCCGATTCCGGCAATAATTAGTCCGAAGCCAAATGTAGCACCGGCTGATGCACCGCCCACTAGCATCATAACGCCAACAACCGCGGCAAGGGCTGATACTGCTACATTTGAGTACAATGATGCCTTATCTAATTTTAGCTTGGTTTGATATAATGATACTAACTGTCGATCACCTACTACACCTGATGCTGTTGCTGCATCATCTAGATCACTCACCATATCAGCCTGATCTTCTAATGCGGCAAACTGTACTGGACTTATAGCCATCATTAATCCAGAGACTACTGCGCCAGCTGCGGCTGCTACAAATCGTACTCCAGTTGTTACGCCGGCTGCTACTAGTTTAAGTAACTGAAATTGCGCTATTATTTGTATTACTCCTCCAATAATATTTAATCCCATTTCGACACCTGCAGCGATTCTTACCCGATCACTTTTTGATGAATCTGCAACTATTGGAGCCAAAGCTGCTACTGAGAATAATGAATTTATTACTCCAAATATTGTTCCTAATTTGTTGAATCTTCTTGCATTTTTTTGCGCTGCCGTTATTTCCACAGCATCCGTAAGCTTTTTAGGATTTCCCACAGTGGTCATTACCGTATATACTTGCGCTTGTGCTTTATACAAATTTGTTGCAAGACTTGCAATTGCTGAAGCAAAATTCATTGCATTTGCTGCATGCTGGTATTTTGTTTGGTTTTCAACTATTCCTTTTACAATACTTATTGTCGTCGTGACAACAAGTATCGCAACATTCAAAGATATCATTAAAAACGTTTTATAGCCTGATTTTGCGCGATTATATTCTTTAGTTTGGTATTTTGCTGTTTCAGCAGTACTCGGATCTATTGTGTTTATATATTTCATCGCACTTTTGCTATATCTCACTCTATTCGAGTGTTGTAGATTCGTTTCGATAAATATATTTGCCGCCTGCCTTAACACATTTATTACAGACAATGCAGTGGATAATTCTGACTGGCTGTTAAATTGACTTGAACTCAGTGACTGCCCAAATCCGATGAATGCTGTATGCATCCAAAACCCTTGCACCATCAGAGCTTGTTGTGCTTCTGCTTTTAAGGACCTTACCTGAAGCGTTTGTCTAGCTGCATTTATATTGTTAAGTTCTGCTTGAGTTATTACAGTGGCAGTGCGTGTCGCTGCGCTACCTCCGCTTGTAATTGGGGCAGCTGTGCTTGCGTTTTCCGGGTTGCTAACTGTGGCTGGTCGTGGGACTGTGCTGGCCGATGTAAAATCAGCATTTCCGTCACTTACTTGATTTCGTGGTCCGATCGAAATGTAACCAAGTTCTTCGTCAGTGATTGATCGGGCCAAAATATAATCATCTTCTGCGTCGTGTGATTGCCCGGGTGCTGCGGCTGAGTTAAAACTTGTCTCATTATATTCGCTAACAGAATACCCGACGGAAGAACGCGCCTCTCGCCCCATATGCAATGGATTTGCTGTGGCTCTTGGATTCGATCTAGTTATATGACTACCATCGTCTCCTGAATTTGAACTCAGTCCAGTTCGAATCGGTGTGGTAGTTGCGGTAGCGTCAATGTCACTTGAATCACTAGTCAGTGCAGGGCGATTTAAATTGCTATTTTGTGGGCTGATTGAATCACTTAAAATATAGTCATGAGTACCCGCCTTGCGGTTTATATCAACCTTTGAAATACCATATTCTTTAGCTACTATTGATGAAATAATATTTACTCTATTTGTAATCGCATCATCACTTTTATCCACTTTCCACGTTAAATAGCGTACAAATACGTTGTAATAACGATCCATTGCTGTGTAATTAGCAAAATTTATATTGTATGCCTGCGGCCAATAAATATACAAATCTAAGTCATTCAGGCCATATTTCTCTAGGATTGTTTCGACTTCTGTTGAAATAGTTTCACTTGTATTTGGGAAATCATTCTTACCGGATGATGGGGCAGGAGCACCAACATATGAATCATCTAAATTTGATCGCAATAGTGCTTTTTTGTTGGCTTCATCTTTTGCATAATTTGCAGCTGTTTGTGATGCAAACTCTAGCGCTACAGCGGCGGTAGCTGTATGCGTGGGATTGAAACTTGTATTTTCGTTTGACATGATAGATCTTTCTATTTACTATTTACTATTTACTATTTACTATATTTCATGCTAATTTGAACTGCATTTTTGCTTAATAACCCTGTGCAAAAATCCTCTTGTGATGTCTCCATTCACGTGGCCCGTTCTGCAAGGGGAGCTTTGAATAGGTTCCCTAGCGGCTCCACTTCTTGACGCGGTGGCGAGCAATGTTGTTTGCACTCGGTTTGTGGAATGTGTAGGCGATGCACATCGCGTTGAGTTAGCGGCAATTTGCCCTGTAAGCTGGCTGCATTTGGTCTGGGTGCGATCGGTTCGGCACTTGTTGCCGTCTTCCTTGAGCCGCAGCTGAACAGTCCTCTGCCCAAGCTTATGCAGCTCTTGATTTGCCGGGCTCAGCCGGTTTGCGATAAAGTCTCTGTTGCCAGCCGGCTCTGTATCTGTGTTGGTACGCAGCCTTGCATACCAACCACATCTGATTGCTGCGGTGCCACTGATGTTTGGCGCAAACTTGTTGCGGCCAGTGTGGCGTGATTCGTTCGACCATGGCATTCCGTCACCTTGTTTAGACTGAAACGTGATCATGTTAGCTCAAAAAACCTATAATTAATTATAGGTTTTACCCTAATTTTCTTCTGTTTTACCCCTCAAAATACTTGTATTGGTTATCTATTTGATACCCACTGCCCATCAATTTGTGTTGTCCTGCGGCGCAGTAAGGCCGTGGCAGGTTCAGCGGAAATCTGCTTTACACGGAGGATTGGATTGGGTGTGCGAGTAAGTGCAGCGGCAGCTGGACTAATGCATGATTCAAGACAAGCGAGGACGACAGGCTGAGGCGTGATGATCGCCCTCAACGCTTAGAGTTTTGGAATTCAGCCAAGTGTGGGGATTCTGGCAAAGTCGGTCACTCGCACTTTGTTTAAGAACTTAGTGTGTGACTGCTGGACCACCCTACTTGCAGACTTTGGCTGGGGGGGTAACCATTTTCATGAATACCCCATTTTTCAAAAAGGAACGGGGTAGAGTTGCAGCTAGTGCAACGCTATAGCATCCAGTGCTGCTTCCAAATGCCCCACGGTGCGATCAACATTGGCCAGTTTTTCTAGGCCAAACAACCCCACCCTAAAGGTGCTAAAGGCATCGCCTTCATCGCATTGCAGCGGCACACCCGCGGCCGTTTGAAGGCCTTGGGCCAAAAACTTTTTGCCCGATTTGATGTCTGGGTCCTGGGTGTAGCTCACCACCACGCCAGGGGCCTGAAAACCGGGTGCGGCCACACTGGCAATGCCACGGCTTTCAAACAAGGCTCGTACCTTCTGGCCCAACTCCCATTGCTGGGCTTTAACCGTGTCAAAGCCTCGCGCTTTGGTCTCCAGCATGACCTCGCGCAGGCGTGTGAGCGCATCGGTGGGCATGGTGGTGTGATAGGCGTGGTTGCCCGCTTCAAAAGCTTCCATGATTTGCAGCCACTTGCGCAGGTCGCAGGCAAAGCTGGTGCTGGTGGTGTGATCAATGGCTTGGCGGGCGCGTTCGCTCAGCACCACCATGGCGCAGCAGGGCGAACCGCTCCAGCCTTTTTGCGGGGCAGAAATCAGCACGTCTACGCCAGTGGCCTTCATGTCCACCCAGATCGTGCCAGAGGCGATGCAATCGAGCACAAACAATCCACCCACCGCATGCACCGCATCGGCCACCCCTTTGAGGTAATCGTCGGGCAAGATCATGCCCGCTGCCGTCTCTACGTGGGGGGCAAAGACCACGGCAGGTTTTTCGGCAGCAATAGCGGCCACTACCTCTGCAATCGGGGCCGGGGCAAAGGGTGCGTCTGGCCCATCACCCACTCGCCTAGCCTTACACACCGTGGTCTGCGAAGGGATGCCGCCCATGTCAAAAATTTGGGTCCAACGGTAGCTAAACCAGCCATTGCGAATCACCAAGGCTTTTTTGCCAGTGGCAAATTGCCGTGCTACGGCCTCCATGCCAAAGGTGCCGCTGCCGGGCACCAAAATGCTGGAATGCCCGTTGTAAACCTCTTTGAGCATGGCCGAAATATCGGCCGCCACCCCTTGGAAGCGCTTGGACATATGGTTGAGTGCCCGGTCGGTGTACACCACCGAGAACTCCAACAAACCGTCAGGATCGACCTGTGATAACAAACCGGGCATAGCAATTCCTTAGTAATTTAACAAGCTCAAAAACGCATCACCTTAACGCCACCCGCACCACCCATCAGGCAAACATGGGCACGTTGCACGGCAAACACCCCCACCGTGACCACACCGGGCCACTGGTTTACGCTCATCTCAAAGGCCAGTGGGTCGGCAATCTGCAAACCGGTGACATCCACAATGTGCTGGCCGTTGTCCGTTACCAGAACCTGCCCTGTGCGTGCATCGATACGCACCTTGGCCTGACCACCCATGTTGGCAAACTGCCGAACCATGTGCGGGGCCGCCATGGGGATCACCTCAACCGGCAGTGGGAAGCGCCCTAACTGGGCCACCCACTTGCTGTCGTCCACAATGCAAACAAACTGCCGCGCTTGCGCCGCCACAATCTTTTCTCGGGTGAGCGCCGCGCCCCCACCCTTCACCATATACCCACTGTGCGTGATCTCGTCGGCCCCGTCAATGTAAACCGCCATTTCGGGCACATCAGCCAAGTCAAAAACGGGTATGCCCGCGGCCACTAGGCGCTCGGTGCTGGCCACTGAACTGGATACCGCCCCGCGTATCGTGTGTTTAACGGTGGCCAAGGCATCAATAAATTTGTTCACGGTAGAGCCGGTGCCCACGCCAATGATTTCGCCGCTGGGCACAAATTGCAGAGCGGCTTGGCCGACCAGGGTTTTGAGTTCGTCTTGCGTCATGTTAGATGGACTTTCAATAGTGCCTGACTGCCAAGGGTTAGCTACCCGTCTGACGATCACAGGCCTCAATTGTCTGAGAAAATACCTTACACCCCACTGCACAAGACCCTTATGTCCTTGATCCCTTACGCCCTGACCCGTCCTTTTTTATTCGGCCTAGACGCCGAAACCGCACACGAACTCACCATAAAAGGTTTGGGCCTAACGGGTAACACACCCCTGCAGTGGGCCTATTGTACGAGCCGAGTCGAAGACCCCGTCACGCTGGCAGGCTTAAGCTTTCCCAATCGAGTAGGACTGGCCGCTGGTTTGGACAAAAACGCCGAGTGCATAGACGCGCTGGCCGCTATGGGTTTTGGTTTTGTGGAGGTGGGCACGGTTACCCCGTTGGCCCAAAGCGGCAACCCCAAACCACGCATGTTCCGCCTGCCCAAGGCCCAGGCACTGATTAACCGTATGGGCTTTAACAACCACGGCCTAGACGCGTTTATTCGCAACGTGCAAAAAGCCCGTTACGCCAGCCGCCCAGAAAAGCCCCCCATGGTGCTGGGTTTAAACATTGGCAAAAACGCCGCCACACCCATAGAAAACGCCATTGATGACTACCTGATTTGCCTGGATGGGGTCTACCCCCACGCCGACTACATCACCGTTAATATCTCCAGCCCCAACACCAAAAACCTACGTTCTTTGCAATCAGACAAAGCCTTGGACGCTTTGTTGGGGGCTTTGTCAGAGCGGCGCTTGGCGCTGGCACAAACCCACGGCAAAAAGCGCCCGATTTTTCTGAAAATTGCCCCAGATTTAGACGATGAACAGATTGAGGTGATTGCCAATACCTTGAAGCACTACGGCCTGGATGCGAGAGGGCGGGTCAACAACGCTTGGGGGGTGATTGCCACCAACACCACATTGAGTCGGGATGCCGTCAAAGGCCTGCCCCACAGTGAGGAAGCCGGTGGCTTGAGCGGCCAACCGGTGCTAGAGGCCAGCAATCGTGTGATCGCTCGCTTGCGCGCTTTGCTTGGTCCGGCTTTTCCCATCATTGGCGTGGGTGGCGTCATGTCAGCGGCCGATGCCGTCTCCAAAATCGACGCCGGGGCCAACCTGGTGCAAATCTACACCGGGTTGATTTACAAAGGGCCCGACTTGGTGAAACAGGCGGCACTGGCGATTAAGACCAAGGGGTAAACAAGGTCTTTGGATCCCTTCGTTTACCTGGGTTGATAACTGTGCAGAGCCGCCAAGACCTGGGCACGTTGAGGTGATTCAGCGCCTTCATTGTGTGAGAATTTTTGCAGCGCCTCACGGTAGGCCACCCACCCTCTGTGCCCCTGGGCTGGCTGATTCAAAGATTGGTCACAATGGTTTTGCCAGCGTTGCAACTCGTCAGCAGTGAGCGTTTGCACAAAGTGGCGTGCCCGGTAACGAAACGCCAGTTCGATCAAACGCTCGTCTTCAAAGGCTTGCGCACGAGTGCCCCAATGCGCTGGGTCTTGCTGGCGCAATTGGTTCAGGCGCCTTCTGTCGTTGGCGCTGGTAAAACCGCCGTACAAGTCCTCTTCCACATCGGGCGGCGCGTCGTCGGTGCTTTGGTAGGGTTCAAAAATTTGGTGCCAGAATCCTTCTGACCAACGCAGGCCTTGCGCTGCGTTCGCATGCTCTCCCAGCGCGAGGGTCTTGTCCACACCCCAGCGCTGCGCCAATTCATCGGTCAGTACCGACATTTGGCTGACCACCACCGGGCTTTTGTTGATGTGTACCGACTTGATAGGTAAACGATGCTGACCAGCAGGCAACTGCGCTTCCGGGGTAAACACCAAGTGTTTGATTTCGTCGGGGGCCAGATTCTGCAACACTCTAGGGTGTTGGGCCAAGTCCCAGCAGAGAAGTTCATTGCGGTTGGTGGGGTGTTGCGCCAAAGGCCAAATAATCGCCAGACAACCCCGTTGAACAGGAAAACGCCCTGATACGTGCAAAAACGGGTGCTGCTGCGGCCATTTGATTTCTGCCAGCACCCTGTCTTTTTTGTGCAAACCCAAGCAAAACTCAAACAAACGGGGTTGGCGCTGCCGAATCAGCCGCGCCAAGGCCAGGGTGGCGCGTACATCCGAGAGCGCGTCATGTGCCGCCTCGTGCGCCAAACCGTTGGCCTGGCTCAGGTGCTCCAACTTAAAACTCACCGACCCATCTTCTTTTTGGGGCCACTGCAGCGCGTCGGGGCGCAGGGCATACACCGTGCGAACCATGTCCAAAATGTCCCAACGCCCGCATTGGTTTTGCCACTCTCTGGCATAGGGGTCCATCAAGTTTCGCCAGAGCAAATACCGCGTGAACTCATCGTCAAACCGAATCGTGTTGTAGCCCACACCAATCGTGCCGGGTTGCGCCAGTTCCTGCTCTATACGGGCAGCAAATTGGTACTCTGGCAGTCCTTGGGAATAGCAATGCTGGGGGGTTATGCCCGTCAATGCGCACGACACCGGATCGGGCAGGTAGTCGGGGCCGGGTTGGCAGTGCAGGTTGATGGGTTCGCCAATTTCCTGCAACTCGGCGTTGGTACGTACCGCAGCGAACTGGGCAGGCCTGTCCCGTTTTGGCGACAGGCCAAAGGTTTCATAGTCGTGCCACAAAAAGCTGGGTTCGCTCTTATGCGGCGACTGCATCCGCCTTGGCCTTGCTGTCTTTGCGGGGCAACGGCGTAATGTCAAGGGTCACCTCGGTACCCGTGTTGCCTTTGTCGTCTACCTTGGCCACCGCATCCACCACCAAGCGCCCACCATCAACCAAGCGCCCGAACAGAAGCTCATCGGCCAGGGCCTTGCGTATGGTGTCCTGGATCAAACGCTGCATGGGTCGAGCCCCCATGAGTGGATCAAATCCTTTTTTGGCCAAATGGCTTCTCAAGGCGTCGGTAAAGGTGGCCTCCACCTTCTTCTCGCCCAGTTGAATTTCAAGTTGCAACAGGAATTTATCGACCACGCGCAAGATGACCGTTTCATCCAAGGATTTAAAGCTCACCATGGCGTCTAAGCGGTTACGGAACTCGGGGGTAAACAGACGCTTAATGTCACCCATCTCGTCACCTGCCTGGCGCGGATTGGTAAAGCCTATGGTGGCCTTGTTCATGGTCTCGGCACCCGCATTGGTCGTCATGATGACGATGACATTGCGAAAATCGGCCTTGCGCCCGTTGTTGTCGGTCAGGCTGCCGTGGTCCATGACTTGCAGCAGTACATTGAAGATGTCGGGATGGGCTTTTTCAATTTCATCCAACAGCAAAACGCAATGAGGCTTCTTGCTGACGGCCTCGGTGAGCAAGCCCCCCTGGCCAAAACCCACGTATCCCGGAGGTGCCCCTATCAGGCGGCTCACCGCATGGCGCTCCATGTACTCTGACATATCAAACCGAATCAACTCGATGCCCATGATATAGGCCAACTGCTTGGCGGCTTCTGTTTTGCCAACGCCAGTCGGGCCACTGAACAAAAAGCTGCCAATGGGTTTGTCTACTTTACCCAGGCCGGAGCGCGCCATTTTGACCGAGCTGGCCAACACCTCTAGTGCAAGGTCCTGCCCGAACACCACGCTCTTCAAGTCGCGCTCTAAGGATTGCAATTTGCTGCGGTCGTCGTTGGATACGTTGGCCGGTGGAATGCGCGCAATTTTGGCGACAATTTCCTCAATTTCAGTTTTGGAAATCAATTTTTTGCGTTTGGATGCCGTGGCAATACGCTGGGCTGCGCCTGCCTCGTCGATCACGTCAATGGCCTTGTCGGGCAACTGCCTGTCGTTGATATAGCGGGCGCTCAATTCAGCCGCCGCCTGCAAGGCAGACAGGGCGTACTTCACGCTGTGGTGCTCTTCAAAACGTGATTTGAGTCCTTTGAGAATCTCAACGGTTTCAGGGATGGTGGGCTCCACGACGTCCACCTTTTGAAAGCGACGTGCCAGTGCGGCATCTTTTTCAAAAATGCTGCGGTACTCGGTAAACGTCGTAGCACCTATGCATTTAAGTTGCCCCGAACTCAAGGCGGGCTTTAACAAATTGGACGCGTCCATAGTGCCGCCAGAGGCAGCGCCCGCACCAATAATGGTGTGAATCTCGTCAATGAACAAAACCGCATTTGGTTTTTCTTTTAAGGACTTGAGCACCCCTTTTAGCCGTTGTTCAAAATCACCCCTGTATTTGGTGCCAGCCAGCAAGGCGCCCATGTCAAGGGAGTACACGATGGCTTCTTTAAGTATCTCAGGCACATTGCCCTGCGTGACTCGCCAGGCCAGGCCCTCGGCAATCGCGGTTTTTCCGACGCCGGCCTCGCCCACCAATAAAGGATTGTTTTTACGGCGACGGCAAAGGATTTGTATGGTGCGCTCAACCTCAAATTCACGGCCTATTAGGGGATCAATTTTTCCGTCCTTGGCCAACTGGTTAAGGTTTTGGGCAAACTGGTCTAAGGGGGACGCTTTTTCGTTCTTTTCAGCCGATTCAGCCTCACCCTCTGGCGCATTCGCAGCAGGCTTTTCGGCCTCGGGTACATCGCCCTTGCGTATGCCATGGGCGATAAAGTTAACCACATCCAGACGTGTTACGCCCTGTTGATGCAGGTAATACACCGCGTGAGAGTCTTTTTCGCCAAAAATGGCCACTAACACATTGGCGCCTATCACTTCCTTTTTCCCGCTGGCGGTGGATTGAACGTGCATGATGGCCCGTTGAATCACGCGCTGAAACCCCAGTGTCGGCTGGGTATCTACGTCATCGGCCCCGGCCACCTGGGGCGTGTTGTCGGCAATAAACACCGACAGCGATTTTCGCAAATCATCCAAGTTGGCGGCGCACGCCAGCAACACTTCCTGGGCACTGGGGTTATCCAGCAAGGCCAACAACAGATGCTCAACGGTAATGAACTCGTGACGCTTCTGCCGCGCCTCTACAAAGGCCATGTGCAAACTGACTTCTAGTTCTTGCGCAATCATTTCAATTCCTTTTTGCCCCGCGAGGGATTGCTAACATCTGGTGTCGACTGTACGTTATTCAATAGGTTCCTGAATACATTGCAAGGGATGACCATACTGCTTGGCCGCACCCATGACCTGATCGACCTTAGACGCTGCAATATCCGGGGTATAGACACCGCACACGGCCCTGCCCTCCAAGTGAATTTTTAACATGATTTGGGTTGCCGTTGCCTGGTCCTTACGAAAAACATCCTGGATGACGTCCACCACGAACTCCATAGGGGTGTAGTCGTCATTGAGCATGACCACCTGGTGCATACGCGGTGGCGCAACGGCCTGACGTTGGCGCTCCAGCACCACGGCACCGCCACCGTCATCGGGGCGCAAGGGAACAACTTTATTTGGAGCGCGCGTAGCCATATTGGTTAAGGTTTCAATCATCGGTAGCATGTACGGGCAATTTATCACTTTTCAAGCAAAAATGCCGCCCAGATCATGAGCGGCACTTTTGAGTGAGTCCAGTACCGCCCTGCGGTGACCGGATTTTTTGACACTGCCTCTCGCTAAGCGAGGGGGCAGTGTCTGGTTTTACATGTGGTCAATCATGACCTGCCCAAAGCCCGAGCAGCTGACTTGCGTTGCGCCTTCCATGAGCCTTGCAAAATCATAGGTCACTTTCTTGCTCAAAATGGCGCGCTTGGTGGCTGCAATGATTAAATCAGCGGCTTCTTTCCAACCCATATGGCGCAGCATCATCTCGGCCGACAAAATTTCGGAGCCAGGGTTAACGTAGTCTTTGCCTGCATATTTTGGCGCCGTGCCGTGGGTGGCCTCAAACATGGCCACCGTATCCGATAGATTGGCACCAGGTGCAATGCCGATGCCGCCCACTTGTGCGGCCAGCGCGTCAGACACGTAATCGCCGTTCAAATTAAGCGTGGCAATCACACTGTATTCAGCTGGACGCAGCAAAATTTGCTGCAAAAACGCATCGGCAATCACGTCTTTGATGATGATCTCTTTGCCTGTTTTTGGGTTGTTAAAACGCATCCACGGGCCACCGTCAATCAGTTCGGCACCAAACTCTTTGGCCGCCAAGTCGTAACCCCAGTCTCTGAACCCACCTTCGGTGAACTTCATAATGTTGCCCTTGTGAACCAGGGTCACGTTGGGCTTGTCGTTGTCGATGGCGTACTGAATCGCCTTACGTACCAAGCGCTGGGTTCCTTCAATCGAAACCGGTTTGATGCCGATACCCGAAGTGGCTGGGAAACGAATTTTTTTAACGCCCATTTCCTCTTGCAAAAACTTGATCAGTTTTTGGGCTTTTTCTGACTGGGCTTCAAATTCGATACCCGCGTAGATATCTTCAGAGTTCTCACGGAAGATCACCATGTCGGTTTTGTGCGGCTCCTTAACAGGCGATGGCACACCGTCAAAGTATTGGATGGGGCGCAAACAAACATAGAGGTCCAGTTCCTGCCGCAAAGCCACGTTCAAGGAACGAATACCACCGCCCACAGGGGTCGTCAACGGGCCTTTGATCGATACCACATAGTCCCGCACCGCGTGCAAGGTTTCTTCTGGCAGCCACACGTCGGGGCCGTAGATCTTGGTCGATTTTTCACCGGCATAGACCTCCATCCAATGAATTTTGCGCTGCCCGCCATAACATTTGGCCACCGCCGCATCCACCACTTTGAGCATAACGGGCGTGATATCAAATCCGGTGCCATCGCCCTCAATGTACGGAATAATGGGTTGATCGGGCACGTTTAGCGACATATCGGCGTTGACCGTTATTTTTTCGCCTTGCGCGGGAACTTTGATGTGCTGGTACATGGAAAGAAGTCTCCGGTTAGTGGTACGTGATTCAAGCAAGCGCTAAGAGCGATTGTGACCCGAAAGACTTGCATCTAGCTGTCAAACACGCATCCTAAGCCTGAAAGGTCGGTTTTCCCGCCATTTGCTCGCCTAGCGCATTTTACTGGGGTTGAATTGCTTGTGGGAAACGATCCTGAAGCCATCCCAACAATCACCGTGGGTCTTTTTCTACCATCTCAACAAAAAAATCGAAAAATGTTGTCAACCTGCCCGGTGGCCTGGTCGTTAAGGAAGCACCAGGAAAAAGTTCAGTGACCTGTTTCGACCGATCTTGGACTCAACTCTTTGGCCCTTTCCGTTTCGTTGTTAGATACTTTATCAATTTAGGATTTCAAAATGAACAAACTCCTCGCTGCATTGGTTGCTGGTCTTTTCGCCGCTGGCGCATTCGCTCAAACCGCCGCTCCTGCCAAGGCTGCATCCGCTCCTGCTAAAGCCGAAATGAAAGCCGAAGCCAAAGCTGAAAAGAAAGCCGACGCAAAAGCCGAGAAAAAGGCTGAAGTTAAAGCAGAAAAGAAAGCTGACGCAAAAGCCAAGGCCCCTGCTGCTGCTGCTTCGGCCGCCAAGTAATCATAGGCAAGGGTTGCGGCCCAGTGGCAGCGAATCCATCGCCACCCGCTAAGCACAACCCTTATTGCTTGTCACCAAAGCCCGCCTGAGCGGGCTTTTTTAATGTTTGCATACAATTGCTGGCATGCACCCCACCCTAAGCCTTGCCTCACTGCTGGTTTCAGCACTCCTTACCGTTACCTGCTTTGCGCAAAACGCCTCAGAAGTGGCCCAAACCTCGCTTGCGCGGGTTGTTTTGCAGGCCTCACTTCACCGCATTGATGCGCAAGTGGCGCAAACCCCTCGCCAGCGGGAGATCGGTTTGATGTACCGAGAAAAAATGCCGACCAACGAGGGCATGCTGTTCGTATTTGAACAAGCCTCGGTTCAGTGTTTTTGGATGAGGAACACGCGTATGGCCCTAACAGCGGCGTTTGTTGCAGACGATGGGACCATCGTGAACCTAGCGGATATGAAACCCATGTCCGACGATTCCCACTGCTCAAAAAAGCCGGTTCGGTTTGTACTGGAGATGAACCAAGGCTGGTTTGCAGCAAAAGGCATGAAGGCCGGTAGCAAGCTAACCGGCCCTCCATTTAAACCCTAGGACGGGTTTGGGACTACGACTTACGCAAAGTTGCTTTGCGCAAACTCCCAATTGACCAAACTATTCAAAAAAGTTTCGACAAATTTGGGGCGCATGTTACGGTAGTCAATGTAGTAGGCGTGCTCCCATACGTCCACGGTTAACAACGCTTTGTCTGCACCTGTTAGCGGCGTGCCTGCGGCGCCCGTGTTAACGATGTCCACCGAACCATCGGCCTTTTTTACCAGCCATGTCCAGCCCGAGCCAAAGTTACCTACAGCCGATTTTACAAACGCTTCCTTGAATGCGTCATAGCTGCCCCATTTGGCGTTGATGGCTGCCGCCAAATCGCCAGACGGCTGGCCCCCCCCTTGGGGTTTCATACAGCTCCAGAAAAAGGTGTGGTTCCAGATCTGGGCAGCGTTGTTGTAAACCGGACCAGCGGCCTTTTTAACGATCTCTTCAAGCGTCAGGGCCTCAAATTCTGTACCTTTTTGAAGGTTGTTGAGGTTGACCACGTAAGCGTTGTGGTGCTTGCCATGGTGAAACTCTAAGGACTCACGCGAATAATGGGGGGCCAAGTCATCCAGTCCGTAGGGCAAGGCAGGCAGGGTATGTTCCATAAATTAAAACTCCGGTTGATTTCAAATACGCCATTGTGCGGGCCACACAGCCCAGCAAACCCTGCAATTGTAGGGTCAGCCAGCCAGCCATGGTGAGCCCTGCGACACATGGCCTGCTACCGTGCAGGGGTTTGCGCTTAATCGATCGATAGGCCGTTTACCACCAAATCAAGCGTTCCGTCCTTCATTTGAGCGTAAACCTGCTGGCCGGCATGGGTTTGCGCCGCCGCCGTCAAGGCCTGACCGTCTGTGTTGGTCAACAAGGCATAGCCGCGGGTCAGGACATTTTTTGGGTCCAGGTGGTGCATGGCCTGTTGCGCTCGCTCTAGGCGCTGCTCACAGGCCATGGTGTAACGGCGTACCGTATTAGGAAGCTGTGAAGCAAGCATGGTCAAGGGCTGCTGGGCACGCACCCAACCGGCATTAGCCTGCCTGGAAAGACTGTTGGCCATGTGAGCCAGTTGTTGCGACTGTCTGTGCAAAACGTCCGATGGCCGCCCCAGACGTGAACTGGCAGCGTCAAGCCACTGTTCTTTAAGGTCGAGTTGACGCTGAACAGACAGACCCAAGTCTTGCATGAGTGAATCAAGCGCAAACAGGCGATCCGCCCGCGACGCACTGACCAGCTCAGCGGCTGCGGTCGGGGTGGGTGCCCGCACATCCGCTACGAAATCCACCAGGGTGAAGTCGGTTTCGTGACCTATACCCGCCACCACCGGCACAGGAAACGCTGCAATAGCGCGTACCAGGGCCTCGTCGTTAAAGGCCCATAAATCCTCAATCGAGCCACCCCCGCGTACCATTAGCACCACGTCTACCCACGGATCTGGGGCATGCACTGGATGCGCTGAATGGGCCTGTGTTCGTACACGAAGCCGCTCTAAAGCTTGCATAAGCTCTCTGGGTGCCTCTGGGCCTTGCACTTTGGCGTTTACCAAGATGACGGGGATATGCGGCACACGCCTGGCCAACGCGCTGGCCACATCCCTTAGTGCAGCAGCACCTAGTGAGGTCACCAATCCTATAGCTCGTGGCGCCTCTGGGAGTTCGCGTTTTCGAGACAGATCGAACAAGCCCTCGGCTTGCAGACGTGTTTTAAGCTGGAAAAAGCGCTCCAAAAGCGGGCCCATCCCAGCTTTTTCCAAACCCTCCACGATCAATTGCAGATCGCCCCTTGGAGCATACAGGTCAATCCGGGCGCGAACTTTTACCCAGTTACCATCTTGCGGTAAAAACTCAAGCGTCCCGGCGTGGCGCTTGAACATCGCACAACGCAGTTGGCCTGCGTCGTCTTTCAAGTTGAAATAACAATGCCCGCTGCCTGCCCGAACAAAACCGCTGATTTCCCCCTCCACCACCACGGTGCCAAACCGCGCCTGAAGCGTTTGCGTTACGGCCAAGCAAAGCCCCGACACCGACCATACCTGCACGGCAGATCTGTTCTGGCCAAACGCATCGCTAAAGTTTGAATTCATAATTGCGGGTTAGCCCACGAAAGCTTGAGAAATTTGCTGAAAAATCAACTAGACTTTAGCCCATTCTTAGACCCCACGCCCTCACCGGGCTACCGGAGATTTTCCCTTGTTTGCAATCATCGTAGCGGCCGGCTGGCCCATTTGGCCGCTCATCCTTTGTTCTATTGTCGCCGTGGCCTTGGTGGTTGAGCGGTTTGTCGCGTACCGCGCCGAGAAAATTATTCCGTTGTCGCTACTGGAAGATTTGCTGAAGATCACCCGATCTACCCCACCGACTCCTGAAAAAATACGCGAAATCAGCCAACAGTCGCTATTGGGCAGTGTTCTGGCCGAAGGTTTGCAAACGCTGTTCCAATCCACAAAGCCGTCATTTGACGATTTAAACAACAATCTTGAAAGCGCCGGTCGCCGCGCTGAGCATAGTCTCAATATGCACTTAACCGCCCTTGGCACAATTGCGTCCAGCGCCCCCCTGTTGGGCTTACTGGGTACCGTGGTAGGAATGATTGAAATTTTTGGTAGCCAATCCTCGGGGGGCACTGCAAACCCCGAGCAGTTGGCACACGGCATCTCTATTGCTCTCTACAACACAGCTTTTGGCCTGATCGTGGCTATCCCATCGCTGGTTTTTTGGCGCTATTTCAAGTCGCGCGCCAACAATTACCTTTTGGAGATGGAGCTAGCGGCCGATAGACTCGCTCGTCATCTGCGCTCGCAGTTTCAGTTGTAAGCAGTCGTTGCACATGGCCATCAATTTTCGGCGTCGCACGGACGATGAACCTGAAATCAACCTAATTGCGTTCATTGATGTGTTGTTGGTTGTACTGATTTTTCTTGTACTCTCGACCACTTACAGCAAGGTCACGCAACTTCGTATTTCGTTGCCCGTGGCCAACGCAGAGTCGCAAAAAACGTATGCGAACGAAGTAAACGTGGGCATTGGACGCAACGGCGATGTGGCAATCAACGGAAAAATTCTGTCCAACCCGAGGGTGGCCGCTGTGGCGCTGGCCCTTAAGGAAGCCGCTGGCGGCAATGCGCAGACCGTTGTGATCCTGAGTGCGGACGCCCTCAGTACCCATCAGTCCGTCATCTCGGTGCTGGATGCTGCGCGCCAAAGTGGGCTAGCAAAAATCACCTTTGCCAGCAAATCTGAGACCGTTACCCCCAGCGCACCCTAGTCCTTCACATGATCCGCCCAGACGCGATCAAACATTTGCAACGCCTTTGGGTGCACGGCGGGCCAGCGAACTGGATGTTGCGTGTGCTCTCAATGGTCTATGGTGCCACGGTAAGCCTCAATCAAGGCTTGTTTCGTACAGGGATTCTTCGGCAATACCGGGTGTCGGTACCTGTCATTGTGGTGGGCAATGTACTGGCGGGCGGCGCAGGTAAAACGCCCACGCTGATGGCCATGATTAAGCATTTGCAGTCCAGTGGGTGGACGGTGGGGGTAATTTCCAAGGGGTATGGCAGGCGCAGCAAAGCTTGTATTGCGGTACACCCCGACTCTTTGGCGATAGACGTGGGCGACGAACCCCTGTTGATCGCCAAGCGCTGCCAGGTTCCTGTTGTGGTTGCCAACCGCCGAGTAGAAGCGGCCAAAGCCCTGCTTCAATCGCACCCCCAGATACAAATCATTGTTGCGGACGATGGCCTGCAACACATGGCCTTGGGTCGCGACCTGGAACTGGTGGTATTTGACGAACGCGGCCTGGGCAATAAGCGGCTACTTCCTGCCGGTTGGTTGCGTGAACCCTGGCCTCGTCGATGGACCTGTGGTGCCAGTATGGTGTTGCAAACCGCGCCTACTGCTACGCCTGCACCCGCACCTTGCACATGGAACGCACAACGCACGCTAGTCCCATGGGCTGTCAACGGAAAAGGTGAACGCAAAAGCCTACAAGACTTAGCGGGCGGCCGTGTAGTGGCCTTTGCGGGCATTGCCAAACCACAGGCTTTTTTTTCTATGCTGACCGACTCGGGCATTGGCTGTGTCAAAACAATTGCGCTGGCTGACCACTTTGATTTTTCTCATTGGCAACTGCCCGGTGCAAACGACGGCGCCGCAGTAGACGCCTACCTGTGCACCGAAAAGGACGCCGTCAAACTGTGGGATCGTTTTCCACAGGTGTGGGCCGTGGGGCTTGAATTGAAACCCGAGCCAAGCTTTTTCGAAGCGCTAGATACCCATCTGGCCGCGTGGGCCACCAAGGCATCATCGTCGCAGATTTCTGCGCGTGATGCATGATCGATAATTCACACTCTTGATAGAGGACCCCCACATCATGGACACCGTTTTGCTCGAATTGTTGGTTTGCCCTGTTACCAAAGGCCCGTTGGCCTATCACCGCGAGGCACAAGAGTTGATCTCCAAAAGTGCGCGCCTGGCCTATCCCATACGCGATGGCATACCTGTATTGCTGGAGAACGAAGCCCGCCTCCTGACCGACGAAGAAATAGAGCGCAACTAGATCTGGGCTGTGCCGCGCCATGACCTATACCGTACTGATCCCCGCACGGCTGGCATCCACCCGCCTACCCAACAAGCCCTTACTGCTCATCAACGGCAAGCCCATGGTGGTGCAGGTGGCGCACCGGGTGGCCAGCGGTTTTGCAACAGGCATGGCCCCAAAAATTGTGGTCGCGGCCGATGACGAGTCCATTGTTCGCGCCTGCCAAGCACACGGGGTAAAAGCGGTTTTAACCCGTACCGACCACGCCAGTGGCAGTGACCGATTGGCTGAGGCCTGCGAAATTTTGGGCCTATCGGCCGACGACATTGTGGTCAATGTACAGGGAGACGAGCCCTTGATAAACCCAGCGCTGGTGGGTGTAGTGGCGCAGTGCTTGCAAGCCCATCCGCGTGCAGCCATGAGCACGGCGGCCCACCCGATTGCGCTCGCCAGTGAACTGCTCAACCCCAATGTAGTCAAAGTGGTGCTGGGTGCGGCCGGGCAGGCCTTGTACTTTTCCCGCGCGCCCATTCCCTGGCAGCGTGACCTATTCCCTGCGCTGGAGAGGGGGTCATTGCCCAACGAATGGCCCACTTTGGCACCAGGCACCAGCTACCGGCACATTGGTATTTACGGTTACCGGGTTCACTTTTTATCGCAATTCCCGCGTTTGCAGGCGGCCCCCTTGGAACAACTGGAGGCCTTAGAACAGTTGCGCGCCCTTTGGCACGGCTACACGATACAGGTGCATGTTTGCGACGATGCGCCCGAGGCCGGTGTAGACACCCCCGAAGATCTGGTCCGGGTGCGCGCTCATTTTGCGCAACGCCCGCTTGAATAAGGCCGCAGCGCCCGTCAGACAAACGACAGGGCTGCCGTGCTATTCTCGGCTATCTGAAGCGCACGGTCTGATGCAATGGAGCTTGTATCATTCGCGCCGATTTATTTGATTAAGGGTTGTCTTCACCATGAAGTTAATTTTGCTTGGCGCGCCGGGTGCGGGTAAGGGTACTCAGGCCACGTTTATCTGCCAAAAGTACGGCATACCCCAAATTTCAACCGGCGATATGCTCAGAGCGGCTGTCAAAGCGGGAACGGCCCTAGGGCTAGAGGCAAAAAAAGTCATGGATGCAGGGGGTTTGGTCAGTGACGATCTCATCATCAACCTGGTCAAAGACCGTATCGCTCAGCACGATTGCGCCCAAGGCTTTTTGTTCGATGGATTCCCACGCACCCTGCCACAGGCAGACGCCATGAAGGCAGCCGGTGTTCGGCTAGACTACGTGCTTGAAATCGATGTCCCGTTTGACGCCATTATTGAACGCATGAGCGGCCGCCGCTCACACCCCGCATCGGGTAGAACTTACCACGTCAAGTTCAACCCACCCAACGAGGCCGATAAAGACGATGTGACCGGCGAACCGTTGGTGCAACGCCCGGACGACAAAGAAGAAACTGTGCGTACACGCTTAGACGTTTATGCCGCTCAAACCCGCCCTTTGGTCGACTATTACGGCAGCTGGGCCAAGTCCGATCCCCAAGCGGCACCCCAATACCGCAGGATTAGCGGAACGGGTACGGTAGACGAAATCACTGCAAGGGCGTTTGCGGCTTTGTCTACTTAAGTAAGGTGCAGGTTTTTTAGGTAGTTGCGAAAATGCACCGCCACCTCTGGGTGCTGCAGGGCCAGTTCCACCGTTGCTTCCAAAAATCCTGTTTTACTGCCGCAGTCGTAACGCTTACCTAGGTATTGGTAAGCCAGTACAGGGTGTTCGCCCAACAAACGCGCTATAGCGTCGGTCAGTTGAATCTCACCCCCCACACCCCCTGTTTGGCTGCGTAACTTATCAAAAATCGCGGACGTTAAAATGTACCGACCGGCAATGGCCATACGGGAAGGGGCCACATGTGCCGCAGGTTTCTCAACCATCGCTGAAACGGCTATCAAGCGCGTACCCACTTGGGTACCGGACACTACGCCGTAGCGGTGCACAAGGTCTAGTGGAACCTCTTGGGTGGCCACTACACAAGCGCCGCTTTGCCCAAACACCTCTACCATCTGGGTCAACACGTTGGGGCCGTCGGCCTCGCCCACCATCAAGTCGTCCGCCAGCATCACGGCAAAGGGTTCACTGCCCACCAAGGGCTCGGCACACAGCACCGCGTGGCCCAAACCCAATGAACGGGCTTGCCGTACATAGGAGCACACCATGTCCGGCGGTTGGATAGTTTGCACTAGGCGCAAAAGGTCTGTCTTACCACTTAACGCCAATTCGTTCTCTAACTCGTAAGCGGTATCAAAGTGGTCTTCAATCGCACGCTTGTTGCGCCCCGTCACAAATACCATGTGACGGATGCCGGCCGCGTAGGCTTCTTCCACAGCGTACTGAATCAAGGGCTTGTCAACGACCGGTAGCATCTCTTTAGGTGAGGCTTTGGTCGCAGGCAAAAACCGCGTGCCCAGGCCCCCCATGGGGAAAACCGCCTTTTTGATCTGCATAAGGATTTATTCGCCCAACCGGATTAATTGATCGGCAATTTTTGTGAGCGCCGCACCGTTGTCCGTCAAGCGGGAATGTTCCAGCGCCAACACCGCAGGCGGTGCCTTGGCCACAAAACCGGCATTGGCCAGTTTGGCTTGGGTTTTGGCGATTTCGGATTCCAGCCGCGCCACCTCTTTGGCCAGACGGGCTCGCTCGGCGGCCTTGTCAATCTCTAAAAACAGACTCACCTTGGCCTGGCCAAAAGCAGTAAACGGCGAGGCCCCCGATGCCTGCTGCCAGGCGGCTTCTGAATCAAAGACCTTGACGTCGCTTAAGCGGGCCAAGGCTTTCAGAACAGGTGCTGCCTCGTTAAAAAACGCAGTCTCACCCCAAACCAGCAGTGGCAACTTGGTGGCGGGGGCCACGTTCATCTCACTGCGAAGGGTGCGGCACGAATCCACCACGCGCTTGAGTCGCGTGGCGTAGTCAATGGCCTGTGGGTCGATACGCTCAGGTTGGGCCACCGGATAAGGCGCCACACTAATGGTGGTGCCCGCACGCCCTGCCACCGGTGCCACGACTTGCCAAAGTGCCTCGGTAATGTAGGGAATCACGGGGTGCGCCAAGCGCAATACCGTCTCTAAAGTGCGAATCAAGGTGCGCCGCGTGGCCCGCTGCTGGGCGGGCGTGCCAGTTTGGATTTGCACCTTGGCAATCTCTAAGTACCAGTCGCAAAACTCGTCCCATACAAACTGGTAAATCCGGTTGGCTACATTGTCCAACCGGTACTCGGCAAACGCGGTGGCGACATCCCCTTCCGCCTGCTGCAACACCGAGACAATCCAACGGTCGGCTTGAGAGAATTCCAAATACCCACCTTCAGGGGTACAGGCGCTGGCATCGTGGTCTTGCAGGCCACAGTCTTGCCCTTCGCAATTCATCAGCACAAAGCGTGATGCGTTCCACAGCTTGTTGCAAAAGTTGCGATAACCCTCGCAGCGCTTGCTGTCAAAGTTGATATTGCGCCCGAGTGAGGCCAAGGATGCAAAGGTAAAGCGCAAGGCGTCTGCACCAAAAGCCGGGATGCCTTCGGGGAATTCTTTTTCGGTGTTTTTGCGCACCTCGGGGGCGGTTTCGGGGCGGCGCAGGCCCACCACGCGCTTGTCCAGCAGACTAGCCAAATCAATCCCGTCAATCAAGTCCACCGGGTCCAGCACATTGCCCTCGGACTTGCTCATCTTTTTGCCCTGCGCGTCGCGCACCAAGCCGTGGATGTAGACGTGCTTGAACGGCACCCGCCCAGTAAAGTGGGTGGTCATCATGATCATTCGGGCCACCCAAAAGAAAATGATGTCGTAGCCGGTGACCAATACGCTAGAAGGCAAATACAAGTTGTAGTCAGACAGTGGCCCCGCCTTGGCCCCCTCCTCCAATGCTGCCCCGTCGGGCAACAATGTCGAAAACGGCACCAAAGCCGACGAATACCAGGTGTCCAGCACATCCGGGTCGCGCCGCAGCACTTTGCCCGGTGCCTGGGCCTGGGCCTCTGCCTCGTTACGCGCCACAATCACATTGCCCTCTGGGTCGTACCAGGCTGGGATTTGGTGACCCCACCACAATTGGCGGCTAATGCACCAGTCTTGGATGTTGTTCATCCATTGGTTGTAGGTGTTTACCCAGTTCTCGGGCACAAAGGTAACGGCCCCGCTTTGCACCGCGTCTATGGCCTTTTGCGCAATACTTTTGCCAGTGGGGTCTTGGGGACTCACTTGGGTCATGGCCACAAACCATTGGTCGGTCAGCATGGGCTCTACCACCTGCCCGGTGCGGGCGCAAATGGGCAGCATCATGGTGTGGGGTTTGACCTCTAACAACAAGCCCTTTGCCTGCAAGTCCACCAGCACTGCCTTGCGCGCGTCAAAACGGTCCATGCCTTGGTAGGCCTTGGGGCCGTTGGCGTTAACCTTGGCGTCTAAGGTAAAAATGGTAATCAGCGGCAGTCCGTGGCGCTGTGCACAGGCGTAATCGTTAAAGTCGTGGGCCCCGGTGATCTTGACGCAACCCGACCCAAAGGCCCGGTCTACAAAATCGTCTGCAATGATGGGAATTTGGCGATCGCACAAAGGCAGGTCTACCATTTTGCCCAGCAAGTGGGTATAGCGCGGGTCATCGGGGTGTACCGCCAGCGCACCGTCGGCCATCATGGTTTCGGGGCGGGTGGTGGCAATCGTCATGCCTTTTTCTAGCTTGCCGTCAATCCACTGTGGGCCATCGGCAAAGGGGTAGCAGATGTAGTGCATCTTGCCCACGGTTTCGGTGGCTTCTACCTCCAAATCACTCACGGCGCTTTGCAGTACCGGATCCCAGTTCACCAGGCGTTTGCCCCGGTAAATCAAACCCTGCTCATACAAACGCACAAAGGTGTCGGTCACCACTTTAGACAGTTTGTCGTCCATCGTAAAGTACTCACGCGACCAATCCACACTGTCGCCCATGCGGCGCATTTGCGTGGTAATGGTGTTGCCCGACTTTTCTTTCCACTCCCACACCTTGGCCACAAAATTCTTGCGTGCCAGCTCTGGGGTATCGCCCATGGCGTGGCGCGAAATGCCTTGGTCTTGCAACTGGCGCTCTACCACGATCTGCGTGGCAATGCCCGCGTGGTCGGTGCCGGGCACCCATGCGGTGTTGGCCCCCTTCATGCGGTGGTAGCGCGTGAGTGAATCCATAATCGTTTGGTTAAACGCATGGCCCATATGCAAGGTACCCGTTACGTTGGGTGGCGGCAACTGAATGGCAAAGGCGTCGGCCCCCTCCACCGCTTGGCCCGTACCCCTGTGGCCGGCCCTACCCACACCCAAACGCTCCCACTCTGGCCCCCAGTAGGCTTCAATGGCAGAACTTTCAAAGGCTTTAGAGAGGCTTTGTAGGCCAGGTTGTTGGGTCGGTTCGGTCATTTGGAAATGGGATTTAAGGGCTAGGTTTTCGCAGGGACGTTCGGGTTGACGTTCGGGTTGAACACGGCTGAAACACGCTGCTTGATTTTAGCCTTGTCCCATGACCAACCTTGCGGCCTAAACCAACCAAGGCTAGACCAGCAGCATGCACCTGGGCTGGCATTGCGACCCACACCGCGTGGCACGGGTTCGCAGAGGGTCCTTAGGCCACGCTGGGCAATGCAAGCCCTGTGGCCGTGTCGACCAAGGCACCGCTTCTCACCATCTCTACAGCCGCCTGCATATCGGGCTGTAAATGGCGGTCGTCTAGCAAGGTGGGCACCTGGCTTCTGAGCAGGTTAATGGCGCGTTGCAAAGTGGTACTGGTTTGAAGCGGCGCATGAAAGTCACAGCCCTGGGCGGCGCACAGCCATTCAATGGCAACCACGGCCATGGCGTTGTCGGCCATGGGCGCCAACCGGCGTGCACCGTGCGCGGCCATAGAAACATGGTCCTCTTGGTTGGCCGATGTGGGGATGGAGTCCACACTGGCGGGATAGGCCCGTTGTTTGTTCTCAGACACCAGGGCCGCGGCCGTCACCTGCGGAATCATAAAGCCCGAGTTCAAACCAGGGTTAGGCGTTAAAAAGGCAGGCAGACCCGACAGCGCAGGGTCGACCAACATGGCGATGCGGCGTTCGGACAAAGAACCAATTTCACAAATGGCCAGCGCAATCATGTCGGCCGCAAACGCAACCGGTTCCGCATGAAAATTACCACCCGACAGAGACACGTCATCCGCACCATTCACACCCGGAAAAATCAAGGGATTGTCAGAAACCCCGTTGGCCTCGGTATGCAGCATATCGGCGGCGTGGGTAAGCACATCTAAACAAGCACCCATGACCTGTGGTTGGCATCGCAAGCAATAGGGGTCTTGCACCCGCTCGTCGCCCTCTAGGTGCGAAGCACGAATGCCGCTGCCCTCCATCAGTTGCCTAAGGGCCGCTGCGGCTGCAATTTGACCTTTGTGTTTGCGTAATGTGTGAATGCGCGCATCAAAAGGCGCGTCTGTGCCACGGGCCGCATCGGTAGACAGGGCCCCCGTGAGCAGGGCCGACTGAAACAAACGTTCTGCGGCGAACAAGCCCGCCAATGCATTGGCCGTTGAGAACTGGGTGCCGTTCAGTAAGGCCAAGCCTTCTTTGGGACCCAGCACGGCTGGGGCAAGGCCCGCGCGGGTCAGCGCGTCCGTTGCATCCATGCGGCCATCCGGTGTGTCGGCCTCACCCACCCCAATCATCACGGCCGTCATGTGCGCCAAGGGTGCCAGGTCGCCCGATGCCCCAACCGATCCTTGGGCAGGCACCACAGGAATCACCCCGCGCACCAACATGGCCTCTAAGAGTGCGATGGTGGACGGGCGTATGCCCGACGCCCCCTGCGCTAGGCTGGCTAATTTGAGTGCCATCATCAGCCGCGTAATGGGCACGGGCGATGCCTCACCCACGCCTGCGCAGTGCGACAACACAATGTTGCGTTGCAGCTTTTCTAGGTCATGGGCCGCAATGCGTACGCTGGCCAATTTGCCAAAACCGGTGTTGATGCCATACACCGGGTCCCCCTTGGCTACGATGCGTGCCACGGTGTCTGCACTGGCCGCCACCGCCGACGCGCAAGCGGGGTCTAAAGTAGGTACGGCACCTTGATAAATATCGCGCCATTGTGAAAGGCTGACGTTGCCAGGTTGAAGCACAAAGGATGAGAAGGCCATGATCGATTTTCTTTATTAAAACGGTGTGGACGGGGCTACGGTGGCGCTATGGTGGGGCCATGCGATTCGTTAGGCAGTGGATTAGCTGGGGGTCTGCACACGGCTGCCTAGGCGGTACCGTGCACCCGGGTGCAAGCACCGAACGACGGTGATGGGCACCTCGCGCTGCCAGGTTCTACGGGTGAGCAAAAGACAGGGTTGGTTGACAGGCATTTGCAGAAAGTGCGCCTGCTCGGGCGTGGGTAAAACGGCATCCACCACGTGCTCCAATTGGTCTAAGCGCACGGTGCGCACCAAAAAGTCTGAGGGTTGCTCGGCCAAAAAATCCTGCTCGATAAAGGTGGGCGCCATCGCCGGGTTAACGTAGCGGTCTTCCAACTGCATGGGCACACCATTTTCTTTGTGCACGCACAGGCTATGAAACACTGAATCATCCGTATGCAAGCCAAGCGCGATGGCCACTTCAGGCGTTGCCGCCACACGCTCAACCACAATGACTTGGCAGGCGTATTCGTGGCCCCGTGAGCGGATGTCCTGTACCAAACTGGCGATATGCAAGAGCGCGGATTGTGGCTTTTCGTCGGCTACAAAGCTGCCTACACCGGCCACCCTTCGGATATGGCCCTCGGCCAATAACTCGCGCAAGGCACGGTTGACCGTCATACGCGAAACCCCAAACTGCACCACCAAGTCATTCTCGGAGGGGATGCGGTCACCCGGCTTCCAGCGTGCCTCCAAAATGCAGGCCAGCACAAAGTCTTTGATCTGGTGGTAGAGCGCTTTGTCTGCGGTATTGGTAGTCATCGATCTGTGCTTGAAAAACAAACACCGTTGTTGCGGTGGGGTATCGCAAGGTTAACGGTACTCGTCAAGGTAAGTTCAAACTGTCAGTGCAAGTCCGTCGCCATGGCCTCAGCTCGGATTTCTTCTGTCAATTGGGCTTTGAGCGCCATGAACTCTGGAGAGGTCTTGATGGTGTAATGACGAGGGTGCGGCAAATGCACCGCCAATTCCGTCTTGATGCGTCCTGGCCGGGCACTGAATACCGCCACGCGGTTGGCCATAAAAATGGCTTCGTCGATATCGTGCGTCACAAACAGAACGGTCTTTTGCGCCGACTCCCATATCCCCAACAACAGCTCTTGCATGATGACCCGGGTCTGGTTGTCTAGCGCACCAAAGGGCTCGTCTAGCAAGAGTATTTTTGGGTCGTTGGCCAGCGCTCTGGCAATCGCTGTACGTTGTTGCATTCCCCCTGAAAGCTGCTTGGGAAAATGGTTCTTAAAGCCGCGCAAACCCACTTTGGCTATGAAATAGTCCGATCGCTCTTTTTGTACCGCCTCAGGCAGACCCCGCTCACGCAGGCCAAAACAAATGTTTTGTGCCACCGTCAACCACGGAAAAAGGGTATAGCTTTGAAACACCATCCCACGGTCCGCGCCCGGTCCTTGAACCGGTTGCCCATCGAGCAGCACGGTGCCGGTGGTGGGTTGGTCCAGGCCCGCCACAATGCGAAGTAAGGTGGATTTGCCGCAACCCGATGGACCCAAAATGGTCACAAAGTCGTTCTCACGCACCTCAAAGTCAACCGGCATCAAGGCCTGAGTGGTTTGTCCTTTTGCACCGGTAAACACGCGCGAGACGCCTTGAATAGACAATTGACTCATCACAGGGAGCTCCAAGCAAACAGGCGACGATTCAAGGCCTTGAAGGCAAAATCAGAAATCAAACCGATCAGCCCAATCACGATAATTCCAAAAATGATTTGCCCGGTGTTGAGCAGGGCTTGGCTGTCGGTAATCATATGGCCTATGCCAGACGAAGAACCAATCAACTCGGCAACAATTACATAGGTCCATGCCCAACCCAGTACCAGTCGCAAAATCTCTGCAATTTCAGGCGCGGCACCGGGAATCAACACCCGTTTGACAATGCCCGACGGCTGGGCACCCAGCGTGTAGGCCGCTTCTACCAAATCCTTTCGGGCCGAGCCCACGGCCACCGCCACCATCAGCAAAACCTGGAACACTGAGCCTATAAAAATCACCAGTATTTTTTGCATCTCGCCAATGCCGGCCCACAAAATAAGCAAGGGAATAAAGGCCGATGCAGGCAGGTAACGACAAAAGGACACAAAGGGCTCTAAAAACGCCTCTATGCCCTTGTGCGCCCCCATCGCAACGCCTAAGGGAACCGCCACAATGGCTGCCAGCACAAAACCACCCAACACCCGCCACACCGTCATGCCAATGTCATGGATGAAGTTGAATTGGGTAAACAACAGCCAACCCTCTTGGGCCATTGTGATGGGGCTTGCCAAAAAGGTGGGCGATACATAACCGCCCAGGGTAAAAAACGCCCAAACCGCAAAGAAGAGGATAAAGAACCCCAAGCCCAGCAACCATTGTGTGCGCGGACTCACAGGCTCCAGCGGAGCCAGTGAACGCCGTGGTAATCGCTGGGGGTGGGTCGCCGTCAAGGGCTTGTCTGCGGAGGGCATAGGCTTACTTGATAAAGCTGGCGTCAAACATTACAGAATAGTTGTCTGGCAACTTGCGGATGACACCTGACTCCAACAAAATGTTGGCAGCGTCTTTCATGAACGCCTGTAGTTCGCCTGCAAAGAACTTCTGGTTGGCCGCCTTGTCTTGCCAACGCAGGTAAGCAGCCGATTTGGCAAAAGCTTCGCCCGACTGCTTCACTGCTGCACCCATGATTTCATTGGACTTGGCCGGTTCGGCTTTTAGCAAGGCCAGCGCATCAAAATAGGCGTTGGCCAGGCCCTGTGCCGCCTTGGGGTTGGCTTTGAGCCAATCGGGCGCACAACCCACGGTGTCCATCACCATGGGGTAATCCAAGGTGGTGGCCAAAATCTTGCCTGCCTGCGGGTTGTCGCGTACCGTCGATAGATAAGGCTCATAGGTCATGGCCGCATCATTCTGACCGGCTACAAAAGCCTGGGCAGCGGCCTGCGGCGACAAGGTCGTGGTCTTGACATCCTTGATGCTCATGCCATTTTTACTCAGCATCCAAGACAGTCCAAAGTAAGGCGCGGTACCGGGCGCGTCAACGCTGATGGTTTTACCTTTGAGATCGGCGAAGCTCTTAATGTCACCGCGCACTGCGATGCCATCAGCGCCAAACGACTTGTCAAGCTGGAAAATTTGCACAATCGGCACCCCATTGGTGTTCCATGCTACATGGGTTTCAACCGTAGTGGCGGCGCACTGAATGGCCTTTGCAGCCAAGGCCAGGTGACGATCCTTCTGCGGAATCATCTTGATTTCCACATCCAAACCGTGCTTTTTGAACAAACCAGATTTTTCGGCCAAGGTCAAAGGCGCGAATCCGGTCCAGCCCGACATGCCAATGACCACCTTGGTTTCCTGAGCCGCCACAGGCGCACTCAGGATCGCCAAGCAGGTGCCGGCCGCCAGCAACATGGCTGATTTTGTAAAACTTTTTGTGACCATCATGTTCTCCGTTCGAATAAAGAGTTAAACCCCACCCAGTAAGCCGATTGATGGTTCACTGGTTGCACGCATTGTGTCCGGCTTCGAACCCTGTATATACAGGATAAACCCTAGACTCTTCGTTGAACTTATTAATACAAATATTGTTTTAATAAAAACAAACTACTACAATCAACCCCAACCCATCCACAAGCTTGTACCAACATGAACGCCGTACTCGAGCAGCCATCCCCCGTATCACAAGACCGAAGCGCATTGGCCAAAATGGTCATGACCTTGCTCGATCACTGGAAGTTGTCCACTGAAGATCAAACCGCACTGCTGGGCATTGCCACCAGTAACCGCGCCGCTTTAACACGCTACCGCAAGGGCGATGCCATTGGCACCAGCCGCGACCAGTACGAGCGCGTCGGCCATTTGCTGGGGATTCACAAAAGCCTGCGCCTGCTGTTCCCACAAAACCGGGACCTGGCCTACCGCTGGATGTCCACCCGCAACAAGGCATTTGACAACCTAAGCCCCGTAGAAATCGTCAAAGAACAGGGGTTTGCGGGCCTATTGATGGTGCGCGCCTATCTGGACAGGGCACGTGGCGTGTAATGGAGCCGCTGTTCTCTCACCTGACGCTTAGCGATGTTCATTGTGATGTGATACGCAACATCGTCTCCCTAGGCGTATCGCAAGATTTATTTGATGACTTGTCGACCGACCCCGCCGACTGGGGCCTTGCACAACAGGTCGAAGACACTGTGAAGCCTTCAACCTACCAGTCCAGAACCCCGGTCATTCACAGGCCGTTTGAGGATGCAAAATGGTTCAACGCGATTGGGTGGCCCGGTAATTCCAATTCCAAATCATTTGTGTCTAGGCGCAGAGCCGCAGACAGTGCTGACGCACGGCAAGGCGATGCAACAACGACACGGATGATTTGGAGTTGGAATAAGAATTGGCAAGCCAGTCGGTTTTCTGATGGTTCGTTTGGGGTTTGGTACGGTTGCGATACCGCAGAGACCTCGGTTTACGAAACCGCCTACCACTGGTTCAATGGCCTGTTGGTCGACGCGGGGTTTGACACCGAAAAGGTGGTAGGCGAGCGCAAGCTTTATGCGGTTGCCTGTGACGCGGCACTGGTGGATTTGCGTCCATTGACCACACCACATCCAGCACTGATACACAAGACCGACTACAGCACCACCCAGTCCATCGGTGCAAGGCTGCACCGCGAAGGGCACCCCGGCCTGGTAACCGCATCCGCTCGCCATACCACGGGGCACAACTACGCCATCTTGAATCCCGAGGTTTTGTCCAACCCCAGAAATCACAGCCAACTGACCTATCGCCTTGACGGCCAGCGCATCGTCGTCGAGAAGCAGGCGGGAATAACCTGGATGGAAATCGACACCCTGGTGCTTTGACGGACGTAATCCCATCCACTTCCCCCATCGCCAAACGCTATTTAAAAAATCTATCCAAAAGATAAGATTGATTTATTGGATATTTGGCGCTTCTACCGCTAAGCTTGACTGACTCATGAAAATTTGGGGCTACCGGCATAGGCCTAGCACGGGTTGAATTGAGGGCATTTGTTTGATTTGTTGAACTAACAGGAGAATCACCATGGCAGCACTTAAAGGCTCCAAGACTGAAGAAAACCTGAAGGCCGCCTTTGCAGGCGAGTCCCAGGCCAATCGTCGGTATTTGTATTTCGCGAACAAGGCTGATATTGAAGGCCAAAACGACGTGGCAGCACTGTTCCGCTCCACCGCTGAAGGTGAAACCGGCCACGCGCACGGGCACCTGGAGTGGCTAGAGCAATGTGGCGACCCTGCCACCGGCCTGCCCATTGGCGCAACCCGCGACAACCTGAAAGCCGCAGTGGCTGGCGAAACCCACGAGTACACCGATATGTACCCTGGCATGGCCAAAACCGCGCGTGACGAAGGCCACGACGAGATCGCCGACTGGTTCGAAACCCTGGCCAAAGCGGAGCGTTCACACGCCAACCGTTACGCCAAGGCTTTGGCTGAGCTGGCCGATTAATCGCCTCCCCGGTGCGACTGGTGGCTTGCCCATCGGTTGCAGTGGGGTTGCCTAATCGCATAGGGCGCACAGGGCTCATAGGGTGCAACCCATGGCCTCTGCACCCCCTCTAACGATTAGGCAAATCCACTGAACTTATCTTGCTTGGTTTTTTTATCTTTTGAGAACAATTTATGGCACGCGAAGGTAATTTAGAAGCCCCCACACGCCACGCAATTGATTGGCAAAACCCGGATTACTACGATGAGGCCCAACTCACACACGAAATGGAGCGCATTTTTGACATTTGTCATGGATGCAGACGCTGCGTGAGTTTGTGCGGCTCGTTTCCTACCCTGTTTGATCTGGTGGACGAAAGCACCACCATGGAGGTGGATGGCGTTGACAAAAAAGACTACTGGAAGGTGGTCGACCAATGCTATATGTGCGACTTGTGCTACATGACCAAGTGCCCCTACACCCCACCGCACGAATGGAATCTGGACTTTCCGCACACCATGCTGCGGGCCAAGGCCATCAAGTACAAAAAAGGCGAAGTGGGTGCGGCTGAAAAGTTTTTAGCCTCCACCGATACCCACGGCCAGTTTGCGGGCATCCCTATCGTGGTGCAGGCAGTCAACGCCATCAACCATACAAAAATGGCACGCGGCCTGATGGAAAAAGTGGCGGGTATTGATAAGGACGCATGGCTACCCGACTTAGCCACCAAGCGGTTTCGCTCGGCTGCACCCCAGTCGGCCGATGTGCCAGTGGTGGACGGCACGCTCACCCCCGGCAAAGTGGCGATTTATTCGACCTGCTATGTGAACTACAACGAGCCTGGCATTGGGCTGGACCTGCTCAAAATTTTGGACCACAACCAGATCCCCTACGTACTGGTAGAAAAGGAATCGTGCTGCGGCATGCCCAAGCTGGAACTGGGCGACATGGACGGCGTGGCCAAGAGCCAGGCCACCAACGTGCCGGTGCTGGCCAAGTACGCCAAAGACGGTTTCGCCATCTTGAGCGCCGTGCCCAGTTGCACGCTGATGTTCAAACAAGAGATTCCGCTGATGTTCCCCAATGACGCCGACACCCAGCTCGTCAAAGAGCATATGTGGGACCCGTTTGAGTACCTGATGGCACGCAAACGCGATGGCTTGCTCAAGCAGGAATTCCCCCACGCGCTGGGCAAAGTGAGCTACCAGATCCCCTGCCATGGCCGGGTGCAAAACATTGGCAAAAAGACCGAAGAAATGCTCAAGATGGTGCCTGGCACCAGTGTCCAGACCTTTGAACGCTGCTCGGGCCACGCGGGTACGTTTGGCGTTAAAAAAGCCACGCACCAACAGGCCATGAAAATTGGCAAGCCCCTGTTCAAGGCCATGGCCAACCACAAAGACGGTGGCCTGCCCGATGTGATCAGTTCGGACTGCCCACTGGGTGGCCACCACATTGCCCAAGGCTTTGAGGTCAACCAGCACGGTGCCCCCGGCCAAGTGGCACAAAAGCATCCCTTAACTTTAATTCGTGAGGCCTACGGCCTCAAATAAACACCATGCAAATAACCGGTTCTATCACCCCAGAAAGCCTGATGAGCCTTGAGGCCTACAGCAAGTACCGCAAGACCCACAAGCCAGAAATCATTGCCCATCGCAAGTTGCGCTCGGTGGCGCTGGGCGAGCACATGACGCTGCAGTTTGAGTCCGAGATGACCATACGCTACCAGATTCAAGAAATGCTGCGCATTGAAAAAATCTTCGAAGAAGACGCCATCGCCCACGAGATCGAAACCTACGCGGCGCTGCTACCCAATGGCTCCAATTGGAAGGCCACCATGCTGATCGAGTATCCCGACGTCAACGAACGCAAACGCGAACTGGCCCGCCTGATTGGCGTTGAAGACCGGCTGTTTGTTGAGGTGGAAGGCATGAAGCGGGTGTTCGCCATTGCCGACGAGGATTTGGACCGCTCCAACGACGAAAAGACCTCTGCCGTGCACTTTGTGCGCTTTGAGTTTGAACCGGCCATGGTCAGTGCCATCAAAGCCGGTGCCGCCGTTAAGCTGGGTTGTGACCATACCCACTATCCCTATCACGTGGTAATTGGGATGGAGGCACTGGCTAGTTTGGCGGGGGATTTTAGGTAGACGAGCAATAAGGAACGGTGTAAATACACCTTACCGCCCTCGCCTATCCTCAACCAGTTCTTCTGCCAATCCAACGCTTGCCTCGTCGTACCACTCTTTTTGGTGAATGATTCTGGCAATGAAACTGACGTCTTGTTTTTCGAACCGCTTGTGAAAAACAAGATACCCGGTCGCGCCAAAGTCGACCACTGAACGCCGGACAAAAGGGCGGTCCGGTAAGGGATGGCCGCTATTAGGATGGGCTTCAATAAAATCGACAGCCGCCAAAATCTCATCGATTGCCCGATGCGCCACGTTTTCGTCAAATTGGGCCAGAAATTGGTGCAACCGCACCAAGTCGCCACGCGCTGTCTGCGAAAACTTTATGCGTGACATTCGGGAAGCGTGGCCTGTGGATTTGTTTTCAGTTCTTGTGCCCAGGCTTTTACTTCGGCGTGGGAGAGGTGTAATCCAGTGACCTCGTAATGGGCGATAGCCTCGTCAACACTGGTCAATACAGCTTGCTGCGCCTCTTCGGCCTTCAAATATCGATCGATGGCCTCTTTCATCAGGTAATGCGCCGAGCGGTTTTTTTGAACCGCTAAGGACTTCAGCCGTTCCCGATAGGATTTGTCTATTTTGAGCGTGACAGAGGAAACACGGGTTTTTGCGATGGCTTCGGGCATGGTGTCACCATTTAGGTAATAGGTAACACCATTCTATGTTTTTTATGCTTGGCCGTCATCAATGGTCGCCAATTAGTGCCTTGAAGCCCTAGTCGTGTAGCTGGAGAACATTAGTTAGCACTATTTTTTGATCGCCGGATGCCCGCAGTCTTTTTAGCGGCCACTCGTTTACCAGCGCCCTCAGGCTGCGAAGCCTTGGCCACTCTCACAGGCTTCGCTTTTGCCTTTGCACGCGCCTTAGGCGCTGCGGCTGGGGCCGCGGCCGGCACTTCGGGCACTGCTGCGGCTACCGGGGGCTGAGCCAACGCCAACTCCAACAGGGCTTTGTGTTCGGCCAACAAAGCGTCGGCCAAATCGTTCACGTCGGGTAGCGCCCTTCTGCACGCAATCAAACCGTAATCCAAACGCCCGTTGTAGCTTTGTACCGTCACGTTCAAAGCCATGCTGTGCGCGGGAATAGAGACGGGGTAGTAACTCACCACTTTGGCACCCGCAAAATACAACTGAACCGGGATGCCCGCCACGTTAGAGATCACCAAGTTGGCAATGGGCGGCATCACGTTGGCCAGACGGGAACGGCTGAACAACGAGGCCAGGGCCGACATTAACCAGGGCGCGGCCGGTAAGGGGAAGTCGGTAGGAATGGCGGCCTTAAATCGACCCATGGTGGCCTTGGTGCTGGCCGAGGCCTGGTTGATGGTTCGTATCCGTTGTAAGGGGTCTTTGATATCGGTTGCCAAGCTCATGGTCACCATGCTGACTTGGTTATTGGCAGTGGTGTCGCCTTCGGCGCGCAAACTCACAGGCACGGCCGCAATCAAGGATTTGGCGGGCAGTTCGTTGTTCTCTTTGAGGTAGGTTCTAAGGCCGCCCGCGGTGGTGGCCATTACCACATCGTTGAGCGATACCCCCAGCAGTTTGGCAATTTGCTTGACCTCGGCCAAGGGTACTGTACGGCCCGCAAAGGTGCGCTGATTGGTAATGGCAACGTTAAGCGAGGTGCGCGGTGCCAGCATACTGCCCAACTTGGGCAAGGACCAATCGCGTTTTCCGTTCTCATTGGGCATTGGAACCAGCGCATTGCGTGCGGACTGGACGATGAGCGGAATGGATTTAACCAGCCCCACCGACTGCGCCACCGTGTTACTCAAGGCCGCGCCCAACAACTCAGCCACGCCCAATTGGTAAGCATTGCGACGCGCCCGTGCTCTGGGCGGTTTGATGACCCGGCCGCTGGCAGTTAAATCAAACATGGCCTTGGCAACCGCAACACCCGCCTGCCCGTCAATACCCGCGTGATGGACTTTGCTGTACAGAGCAATTTGCCCACTTTTAAGGCCATCAATCACAAAAAACTCCCACAAGGGGCGGCTGCGGTCCAGCAGGCTGGAATGCAACCTGGCAACGTACTGCTGCAACTGCCGGTTGGTGCCAGGCTTGGGCAGGTTGACATGGCGTATGTGGTAGTCCAGGTCGATGTCTTCTTCTTCCACCCAAATCGGGTTGGAAAGGTCCAAAGGCATCAGCGCCAACTTGCGGGTAAAGACATCGGCCAGATGGAGGCGGGCCTGTATGTATTGCTTGGTTTCTTCAAAGAAGTCGCCAGCGTAGCCCTCGGGCAAATCCAGCACATTCAATGAACCGATATGCATAGGCATTTCGGGAGATTCGAGGTGCAAGAATGCCGAATCGACGCCGCTTAAATGTTTCATGCTGATCGCTCCCAAGTACGCTGTAACGATGATGGTTGTAATAACCTAAGGGCCATAGTGTGCCAAATGTTGGGCGCTTGTATAGCCCACACTAACCCCAACCGGCCCACCGTGCCAGCATGGTTTACAGCGGTGTTAGCTTGGCAACGCTAAGCGCCAACCATTTAATGCCGTGGCGTTTAAAGTTGATCTGGGCACGGCCGTCGGCACCTGCGCCTTCCAGGGTTAGCACCTTGCCCTCGCCAAACTTGTTGTGAAACACCTGCATACCCGCAGTCAGTGCAAAGGCCGTATCGTTGCTGGTGGTGGCACTCACCTGGCGGGCCAAGGCATCTTTGGGCACATCACGCACCGCTGGGCCGCTCTTGTTGGCGTACCAGGGCGCTTGGGTGGGGTTGGCACCGCCGGTATAAGCACCACCGTAGCGCCTCTCGCCATAACCCCCCTGCCCCGCGCCCGTGGAGGGGCTACTAAATCCCGGAAATTTGGGGGTAATCCATTTCAACGCCCCCTCGGGCAACTCGTCTAAAAAGCGGCTACGCAAGTTGTAGCGGGTTTGCCCGTGCAGCATACGGGTCTGGCAAAAACTCATGTACAAGCGCTTGCGCGCGCGGGTAATGGCCACGTACATCAAACGGCGTTCTTCTTCCAGCCCGCCCAAATCGGTGATGGAGTTTTCATGCGGGAACAGGCCCTCTTCCAAGCCGCTAATAAATACGGCATCAAACTCCAGCCCTTTGGCGGCGTGCACCGTCATCAATTGCACCGCATCCTGCCCGGCCTGGGCCTGGTTGTCACCGGCCTCTAGGGAGGCGTGGCTTAAAAAAGCGGCCAATGGCGACATGGTTTCGCCTGTGGGTTCATCGGTAGCGGCCGCGTCATCCACGGCGTTGTTACCCAGTGGCAATGGGACGGCCGCGTTGCCGGGGGTCGCTACGGCGCTTGGCAAGCCCTCCGCGTGGCGTCCAAACCCCTCCAAAGACACAAAACTCTCGGCTGCGTTCAACAACTCCCCAAGGTTTTCTAGGCGGTCCGCACCCTCTTTTTCGAGTTTGTAGTGCTCTAGCAAGCCACTGTGCTGCAACACCAGGGCCACGATTTCGCGCAGGGTCAGGCCAGCCGATTGCTCGCGCAGCACATCCAGCTTGCCCACAAAGGCCATTAGATTGCCACCGGCCTTGCCGCCCATCGCACTCACCGCATCCACCAATGCGCAGCCCAGCCCACGTGCGCTGTCTTGCAATTGCTCTAACGACCGCGCACCAATGCCGCGTGGCGGAAAATTAACCACACGCAAAAAGCTGGTGTCGTCTCGGGGGTTTTCTAACAGGCGCAGATAGGCCAGGGCGTGTTTGATTTCCGCGCGTTCAAAAAAACGCAAACCACCATACACCCGGTAGGCAATGCCGTTGTTAAACAGGGCGGTTTCTATCACCCGGCTTTGGGCATTGGAGCGGTACAAAATGGCCGTCTCGATTTTGGGGATGGCCGGTTGCTCGGCACTGCCCCGGGTCAACGTGGTGATCTCGTCAACCAGCCACTGTGCCTCTAAAAAATCACTGGGCATCTCTAACACCCGCACTGGCTCACCGGGGCCTTGGCGGGTACGCAGGTTTTTGCCCAAGCGGGTTTTGTTGTGGCTAATCAGCGCATTGGCCGAGTCCAAAATATGGCTGTAGCTGCGGTAGTTTTCTTCAAGTTTGATTTGCGAAACGGGGCTGAACTCCCGAATAAAGTCAGCCATATTGCCCACACGTGCGCCACGAAACGCGTAAATACTTTGGTCGTCATCACCCACCGCCATCACGGCACTGGCGGGGTGCTTGGGTCCCTCGCCATTCGAGGCGCGGTATTGGTCCAACTCTGAGCGTCCAGACAGCAACTTAATCCAAGCGTATTGCAAGCGATTGGTGTCTTGAAACTCGTCAATCAACAAGTGCCTAAAACGCCGTTGGTAATGCTCGCGCAGAGCATGGTCACGGCGCAGCAACTCAACGCTGCGCAGCATCAGTTCACCAAAATCCACCACCCCCTCGCGCTGGCATTGCTCCTCGTAGGCACGGTAAATCTCCACCTTTTTGCGGGTGTCCGGGTCGTGCGCCGCCACATCGTCGGGGCGGTGCCCTTCTTCTTTGCAGGCCGAAATAAACCAAGCCACCTGTTTGGCCGGAAAGCGGTCATCGTCAACGCCCATTTGCTTGCACAGGCGTTTAACGGCGCTTAACTGGTCTTGGGTGTCCAAAATCTGAAAACTCTGCGGCAGGTTGGCCGCCACGTGGTGGGTGCGTAAAAAGCGATGGCACAGCCCATGAAAGGTGCCAATCCACATACCACGCAAATTGACCGGTATCAAAGCCCCCAAGCGGGTCAGCATTTCTTTGGCGGCTTTGTTGGTAAAGGTGACCGCCAAAATCCCAAACGGCGAACATTCGCCCGTTTGCAACAGCCAGGCAATGCGCGTGGTCAAAACCCGTGTCTTGCCGGACCCCGCACCCGCCAACACCAAGGCATGGCCGCTTTGCAGGGTCACTGCGGCGTACTGCTCGGGGTTGAGGTGGTTTAAAAGAGGGGAGGCGTGGCTTTGCTGGTCAAACAGCGATGCAGGAGCGGCAGTGGGGGCTTGTGGGAACATGGCGTATTGTAGGAACAAGGGGGTAGAAAATCTCTGCTGCTGCTTAAGTTTGAGCCATGAGAAAAGATGCCCCATACGGCGGAATTGCCAAGGTATGGCAAAACCTTCAAACATTCTATTTTTTTCTCATAACTCACGCAGGTCGAATCAAAGTTTCGACTACCCCCATGTACCATAGGCGGTAATCCCAACTGTGCAATAATTATCCAAAGGGTTTGCGATGAAGGGTTTATTGAAATTTTTAGAGCGAGCCGGACTTGTCACAACCGAGCCGTCCAGCGACGTTTCGGCCAGTGCGGTGTCGACAACTGCTTATCATTCCGCTGATTTTGCCAATCCGTCAGCCGTTGCATACGAAGTTGCCGATAGCGATGCACAGGGGTTGGACCTTCAACAGGTGTATGCGCAGTATGGCCTCACGTCCGCAGCTTTTCCCGCCGAAAGATTGCTGCGACTCATCGATGGTTTAAGTACGATGGACGAGGCCAATCGCCAAATTGCTATAGGGGCCATGGATGTCGCAGATGATTCTTGGTCTATCGGTGATGTTCTTGCCGACGCCAGCAAAAAAATTGATGCCCTTACTCTGCATCGCACCAATTTAGAGGAAATGCACCAGGAATTCGAGCGAGAGGTTCAAACGAATTTGAACGCATTGAGTAGCCACCAAGACAAAGTGGTGAGCGACATACAGCAGCAAATTGCCGAGCTACAAAATTTAATTGAACGAGAACTGCAGCGCACACAGAAAGAGCGCGAAGGCCATGAGGCACGTTTAAGCATTGCGCGTCAGACCATGACGAGCGACGTGGCAAAAATCAACCGGTTCATCGCGCAATTTCAACGTTTGACCATTCAGTTTAATTCCCGACCAAACCCATGATCAGAGTAAGCGTATGGCAAATTTGACTCCACTTTCAAAAGGCATCATTGGTTTAGCCGTGGTGGGTGCCATGGCCTCTGTGGTTTGGCACCTCGTGTTAAAGGAGCGTGTAAGTGGCATTGACGTAGCAACGTGGAAGAAGCAATTTCTACCCGGTTCAACAGCGTCAGAGCCTTCGGCTAGGCCTCCTCAAAATGCCAATGCACCCGCTCCTGCGGCGGATGCAGCACCTGTCAAAGAACCGACGCCGGATAGAGTTAGCGGTGCCTACGAAACCGGACGACGGCTCATGGCAAGTGGTAACTTAGACGAAGCGCGCAAACACCTAGAAATCGCCACGCGTGAGGGGAGCGGGGCTGCCGCCTGCCTCCTCGGTGAGATGACGCTCAGGGGCCAGGGTGGTATACCCGCAAGTCTTGATGCGTCAGCACAACTGTTTCAACTTGCGCAGTCGCGTGGGAACATCTGTTTTTCAACCAACAAATGAACGCCTCGCGCCACAGCCCTTAGGTTTTTTCAACACCCCAGCCCCAATAAGGTAATCATCATGAAGCTCCGAACGATAGGTGTACTTGCTGTCCTGTACATTGGTCAGATTGCTGCCAGCCAAGCACAAGGTTTTGTTTTTGGGACTGAGGCGACACCACCAAAGGCTGATGCAGCCCCCATATCTGGTGTTAAGAGCTCGAAGGTGGAGACTGCGCAGCGCCTATTGGCCAGAATCGGGCTGCTAAAGGAGACTCCAAGTGGCCTGATGACACCCGCCACTCAAGAGGCGATCCGAGCATTTACTAGCAAGAACGGGCTGGTCCCAAGCAACCAAGTCACCGATGGCCTGATAAATTCGATACGACGCGTTATTTGGACAACACAAAATTGGTCGACTGGAAATTACAAAGGGCGCGAAAAATTAGTCGACGCCACAGGCTTACGCGAATCGCAGATTTTGCTCACCCGGCTAGGTTTTAACCCTGGTCCGTTCGATGGTACTTTCGGCCCACAAACCCAGGTTGCAACCGAAGCCTTTCAGGAGTCTCAAGGGGTTACGGTGGATGGCCTACTCACTTCGACGGTGTTAATGAATTTGCGGCGCGCGGTAAACGGAGTAGGAAGCAAAGCCCAAAACACGGTCAGGATTTTGAACTGGCCCGACTATATCGAGCCAAGCGTGTTATTAGATTTTGAGAAACAAACAGGTATCCGCGTCATCTATGACACTTTTTCCGATACCGCTGATCTACAAGCCAAAATGGGCTCAGAAAGGGTTTCCTACGATGTTGTTTTTCCTACCGCAAATGCCGTACCCGCATTAGCCACCAAGGGACTTCTCAGCAAGCTGGACAAAGCCAGCCTGAAAAATTTGGCCAATATTGATCCGCGTGTTGAGGCAACCCTACGCTCGTGGGACCGGGATGGTAGCTACAGCCTGCCTTATATGTGGTACACCGTTGGCATCGCTTGGAATCCCAAATTGGTCGGTAAATTTCTACCCGGACACAACGTAGACTCCCTTTCAACTGTGTTTAATCCCGAAATTGCGCGACAACTCCAAGCCTGTGGAGTGGGTGTCGTCGACTCTGCGAACGAGATTGTTCCATTAGCTGCAATGGCCGGCGGCGCTGGAAAATGGGACGGCAAAAAATCAATCGCTACAGCAGCAAAAGTGCTAGATGGCATCTCGGGCATCGTCAAGGTTGTTTCAACCGACCAGTTCATTGACGCTTTAGCGACTGGCAAAATTTGTTTAGGCGTGGGGTTCTCGGGTGATGCGGTGCAGGCGCAGTCAAGAGCGCGTGGTCAAATAGAATACCGGGTACCTTCGGATGGTGGGCTACTTGCCATAGACACAATGGCCATTTCAGCCAGATCCAAGAGCAAACGCGAGGCACATCTTTTTATCGACTATCTCATGCGCCCCCAGGTAATTGCCAAAATTTCAAACGCTGTTGGTTATGCCAACGCCAATCTGAAGGCGGGTGAATACATGACGGATGCCGTGAAATCGAATCCAGCGGTGGTACCAAGCGCTTCCGCGTTGAACAGGTCAACACCTATTCCTATTCTGTCCGAGCAAGATCAGCAAGAAATTTCTCGGATTTGGCAAAGGTTTGCAAAGTAAATCTGTCGTTGCTAAAGCCATCCTGTGGAAAACAAAACGTCTTACCTCGGTGCTTTTCTTGGGCACCCCACCAACAAAATGATCATGTTGGCCGCAGGCATGATGGGTGTTTTTGCATCAATTCCTATGGGATGGAATGGCTTACTGCTGGTTGGTGCTTTGGCTTTAGGCGCTGAGGCTTTGGCTGCTTTGACCATACCCAGCCTTCCGGCCTTTAAACGGGCCATCGATCAGGGCAACAGAGAACGCGCTAGAACTTTGCGTCGACAGTCTCTGCTATCCGAACTCAATAGGCTAGGTGATTCACGCGCGATAGAAACCTATCAACACATGAATTCTTTGGTACAAGTCCTCTACAAGACGGCAACGGAACCCAGAGCATCTCTGGGGGCGGTTGACATTGAAAAGCTTGAAGATCTTACGGTGGATTACCTCAACCTTTGTGCAGTAAGCCTGACCCTCAAGCAGCGTAAAGACACGGCTAAAGACCAAATCGTCGCCGCTCGTATTGCGTCCATCGAAGCGCAGCTAAAGACTCCTTCACTCCCCGAAGGTGAATTACGGCACCTTAGAAGCGCGCTGAACGAATACACAGATGTATTGCAGCGCTCCAGAAGACTCATTGCGCGCCGTAGTGCACTGGATGCGTTGTTGATTTCTATGCCTGATAAATTGGAAGAGATCTATCAGTTGGTGATGACCGCACCGTATTCCAATGAGCTTGGCAGTCAATTAGAAGACTCGCTATCGCGTCTACAAATCGCCGAAGAAGTTGCAGTTGAGTTTGATTCGTCGGATCTGTTTGATGTGAACACTCCCAAACGAGCGTACCGGGAAGACGTACCGATTGACAGAGCCAAGCCTAGGATGGTTGGCGTCAAAAATGTTTAATTTATTGCTTTTTGTCCACTTAGGAGAACTTTATGGCCGGTAATTCAATCCTCATCCGCCTTGCCAATCTATGGAGTGGCTTTGTCAGTCTATGGGTTTCTGATGTAGAAAAAGCCCACCCCGAGATTGCATACCAAAATGCTATAGCGTCCATGATTGAAAAGTACACCCAATTGAAGGCCGCAACCGGTGCCATCATTGCACGGCGGCAAGATATCACTGCCCGATTAGAAAATGCCGAACGTGAGTTGGCCGCCATAGCGGCCGACCTCGAGGCAGCGCTGGCCACCAATCAAGACGATCTTGCCGTCGTACTTATCCAGAAAAAAAATGGTCTTGACGCAACGATCTCCGAGCTGCGTGCGGACGCCGAGCAGGCTGTTGCGGATGCTGATAACGCCAAAGACTCCCTAACAAATGTCAAAACCGAAATTGAAAAGCTAAAAGCCGAAAAAGATCGCATGCTCGCGCAAATGCACAGCGCACAAGCGCGTCTAAAAATACAAGGCCAGCTCGACGGACTGTCGGTTGATGCTGAAGTGCAAGCGCTTGATGCAGTGCGCGGGCACATAAAGAGCCAGGTAGCCCAGGCCAGTTTGGGCGCAGAGCTTAGGGAATCTGACTTAGATGTTCGCCTGAATAAACTTCGTCAGAGTAGCGGAAGTGTCACTGCGAAAGCCCAGCTCGATGCGCTTAAGCAAGCGCGCGCCGCAGCAACCCAAGCCCAACCCACAAAAACGCTTTGAGTAACCGCGAACCCCACATTTATGAGCGACTCCATTGCACGACGGGTAGACCTTCCCAAGTGGGCTGAAACTTTACGACAAAAATACCTTGCGGCAGAGGCGTCTACCTTTGTGCTGTACCGCAATGTGTTTGATAACTTCCTGATCGATGGGCAGTTGTACAACTTGCAGTCGTTCTTGGTGAATGTGTTGTTTCATGAGACCAAGAAAAACATCGTTGAAGTTAGCGTAGAACGAGGTGTACGCTTTCTGAATGGTAAGACAGCCCAAAAGACCGAACTTAATCTAGGCGAGACCGAGTTTTTGTCTGATCTTCATCGAATAGAGGCGCTAATGCGTGCAGAGCGCAGTACTGCGGTCATCGCTCCCTACGCCGACGCCCTCTTTCCGGCTGTGGAACTGGGGTTTATGTCGCCGTCTGATCGCCAAACCTATCTCGCCTTTCATCGTTGGTCACTGGACGCTGAGTTAACCCAAGGGGACAACATCACTATTCTGATGAGTGAGTCTTTAGGTGCGATCAATCCAGGGCTTCTGTCGAATCCAAAGGTTGCGGCGATTGAGGTACCCATGCCCGATCTACCGCAACGCAAAAGCGTATTGGCATTTTTCGCCCCAAAACTCACTGAACTACAGGTTAATTTGTTTGCTGAGCGCACCGGGGGCCTACGGACGGTGCAACTTGCCAGCATACTGGCAAGTTCAAATGGGCAAGGAATAAGTGAAACGGCGCGTCGCGACCTGATCTTGCAACTTCTTAAAGGTACTCCTGACGCCGACGCGCGGGCAACGACCCTGGCTGCAATTACGGCAGGCATGACACCTTCTGAGATTCGTAAACTGATAGAGCCTGGTGCGGCTCTGCCGATGGACGACCCGAACACGGAGGTCCTTCGCATTATTCAATCTCGCAAGCGTGAAATGATTGAAAAAGAATGTGCAGGATTGATTGAGTTCATAGAACCCAAGCATGGACTTTCCAGTGTTGGTGGTCACGAAAACATAAAAACCGAGCTGCTGTCCATAGCAAAAAACTTGAAAGATGGAAACACCACTTTGACCCCAATGGGTCTGTTGGCGGTCGGACCTATGGGTTCAGGGAAAACCTTTGTCATTAAGGCCTTTCTCAAAGAGGCCGGCCTTTCGGCGGTAGCGCTAAAGAATTTTCGTTCGAAATGGGTGGGCTCCACCGAGACCAACCTTGAGCGGGTCTTGGCAACAGTCAAGGCGATGGGTCCTATTGCGGTCATCATTGACGAAGGCGATAGAAGTTTCGGAAACGGTGGCAATGAAGGCGGGGACGATGGCACCAGTTCCCGCGTAATTGCACGGCTTAAGGAGTTCATGGCAGAAACCGAGAACCGCGGTCAGGTGTTGTTCGTCATGATGACAAATAGACCCGACAAACTCGATACCGACATCAAACGCCCGGGTCGACTGGATCGGAAAATTCCTTTTTTTTACTGTGAATCTTCAGACGATCGCATGCAGGTGATGTTGGCGGTACTGTCGCGTTACGGCGAGACCTGTGTAGCCCCGCGCGAGGAGTTTCTCGCAATTTGCGACAATTTAAGCGGTTATTCGAACGCTGACCTAGAAGCCTTGGTGCTACTGGCAATCGAACTGGCGCGTGGGCAGGGTGCCACGCTAGATGCCGATGTACTTGCCGCCGCTGCCAAAGATTTTATGCCCCCCCAGGAGCGTGACATGATTGATTTCATGGAGCTGCTGGCCGTGTCAGAAACTTCACGTAGAAGTATGTTGCCCAAGCGTTTTCGTGACATGTCGGTTGCAGATATCCAGACCCGGTTGTTGGAATCCAAACTGCGCGTAAAGACGTAGGGAAATTCAGCAAATCCCATACACGATCTGAGGCCCCTTCATTCTTTCGTAGGCAACACTCAGAATTTTGGTTCGATCCATTCAGTTTCCATCAAAGCCTATGCGACTCGCCTTCTACGAAATGGGCGTGCGAGACAAGCTACGTGCAGTCTTGGTAGGGATGAGGGGCGAGGGGCTTAAGCCCTTGTAGGCCCGTTTTTGCCCCCTTTTCCGGTGAAATCATCTCTGGTGTCCGAATTACTGAATCACATAGGCAAGCAATTTGCATTAAAGTAGGTAAAATCAATCACCGGGCCCAAGCATTGCTAGCCCGGTTTTTTTTGGCCTGCACTTTAGGCCAAGGCACCGGGCTCAATCCAAGCGCTCATTGATCACAACACATCAATTCCTTTAGGGAGCTTGGACATGGAAATTTTTGACTACGACAACGTTTTGCTGCTGCCCCGCAAATGCCGGGTTGAAAGCCGCTCTGAGTGTGACGCCAGCATAGAGCTGGGTGGCAGGCAGTTTCGCATCCCGGTGGTACCGGCCAATATGAAAACGGTGGTCAACGAAAAAATCTGCCGCTGGCTGGCCGAAAACGGCTACTTTTACGTCATGCACCGTTTTGACCTAGACAACGTGCAGTTTGTGCGAGACATGAAAAGCGCCGGGGTGTTTGCCTCGATTTCGTTGGGCGTCAAGCAGGCCGACTACGACACCGTAGACCGTTTGGTGGCTGCTGGGCTGGCGCCCGACTACATCACCATCGACATTGCCCACGGCCATGCCGACAGCGTGAAAAACATGATTGCCTACCTCAAGCAAAAGCTACCGGCGTCATTCGTGATTGCAGGCAATGTGGGCACACCAGAAGGCATTATTGACCTGGAAAACTGGGGCGCAGACGCCACCAAAGTGGGCATTGGCCCAGGCAAGGTGTGCATTACTCGCCTCAAAACCGGCTTTGGTACGGGGGGCTGGCAGTTGAGCGCCCTAAAGTGGTGTGCCCGCGTGGCCACCAAACCCATTATTGCCGACGGGGGCATTCGTGAGCACGGTGACATCGCCAAGTCCATACGCTTTGGTGCCACCATGGTGATGATTGGCTCCATGCTGGCAGGCCACGAAGAAAGCCCCGGCCAAACCGTTGAGGTGGATGGCAAGCTGTTTAAAGAGTATTACGGCTCGGCCAGTGACTTTAACAAGGGCGAGTACAAGCACGTAGAGGGCAAGCGCATTTTGGAGCCCATTAAAGGCCAACTGGCAAACACCTTGGTAGAGATGGAACAGGATGTGCAGAGTTCTATCAGCTACTCGGGCGGCAAAAAATTGCTGGACATCCGCAAAGTGAACTACGTGCTACTGGGTGGCGATAACGCGGGCGAGCACCTGTTCATGTAAGCCATGCCGGGGGTGGTTTTGAACCTACCCGCGGCCTGTTATTCTTGCTTCTCTAGCGCTACAGCATTCATGCAGTACCGCAAACCGCTGGGCGCTGGCCCATCCGGAAACACATGGCCCAAATGGGCATCGCAGGTGTTGCACAGGGCCTCAATGCGCGTCATGCCATACGAATGATCGGCCTTGTAGGCAACCGCCTCGGGTGCAAGGGGCTGGGTAAAAGAGGGCCAGCCTGTGCCGGATTCAAACTTTTCTTGGCTGTCAAACAAGGGGGTTTTGCAGCACACGCAGGCGTAAATGCCGGGTACAAAAAGGCTGCACATCTCACTGCTAAACGCACGCTCGGTGCCATGTTCGCGCGTCACATGGAACTGCTCGGGCGTGAGCAATCCGCGCCATTGCGCAGGGGACTTCTCCACGCGTTGAACCGGCGGCAAGTTGCCACTTGCGGCCAGATCCAAAATACTTTTCCAGTTCAGCATACAAACCTCGCTTTTTATTGGGCGTTCAAGCCGCCACGCAGTGCTCTGCCACAGACCGTCCACTGGCACTAAGCATAACCGCCCATTACCGTATCCGACAATGCCGCAGCACATTGAATAGATAATCTAGCGCCATGGACACCCTGCTTTTTCGCCCCGCTGATTATGTTGCCCTGGCCGCGCAGATGCAGGCCTTTACAGACACGCGCGCCGCCAACACGCCCGATCAAATTTGGTTGTGCGAGCACCCGCCCGTGTTCACCCAAGGTTTGGCGGGGCAGTCCAGCCACCTGTTGGATGCAGGCCACATCCCGGTGGTGCAAACCAATCGCGGTGGGCAAGTCACCTACCATGGCCCAGGGCAGGTGGTGGCCTACCCTTTAATTGATTTAAAAAGGGCCGGGTACTTTGTTAAAGAATTTGTGTATCGCATCGAAGAGGCCTTGATACGCACCTTGGGTCACTTTGGGGTGACCGGGCACCGCGTTGCCGGTGCGCCGGGTATTTACGTCAGGCTGAGTGACCCGGGTGGACATGGCCTGTTGGCGCAGCGCCCACGCAAAGATGGCAATACCGCCGCACCGGACTTTACAGGCTTAGGAAAAATCGGTGCTTTGGGCATTAAGGTGAGTAGGCACTGTAGCTACCACGGACTGGCGCTGAACGTGGCCATGGATCTGCAACCCTTTGAACGCATCAATCCCTGCGGCTACCCCGGCCTTGCCACGGTAGACCTGGCACAGTTGGGCTACAAGGTGACCTGGGACGAGGCAGCAGACGCACTGGCCTACTATTTGCGTTTACAGCTGGCCTGAGCCGCTGGATCGGGTTCTGGCCTGCCACACGCCTATCAAGGCAATCGCTGCAAACACCAACCCCATGGCCCAACTGCCGCCGTGGTCATACGCGAAGCCCCCTGCCACAGGCCCCATTATTTTTCCGACTGAATAGCCCATCACCAACACACTGGTAACCGACACCATGGTTTGGTCCCTGGCCGACTTGCTAATCATGGTCATGGCCACGGTATACATGCCCCCTCCCATGGCACCCCACAGCGGTGCCAGCACCCAAATAGACGCAGGGTAGCGGGCATACACCAAAGAGAACACCAAACTGCAAACCACCAACCCACCTGCCAGCACCCGAATCATGCGGTCCCCACCCCAACGATCTGCCAACAAACCAATGGGGTATTGCGCCAACAGGCTGCCCGTTGCAATAGCCGCGGGCACCCACAAGGCTTGGTGCGCGGCGTAATACGGTAACGCCACCACAATGCCCAGGTTGTCCAGCCCCCCTTCAAAAGCACCGCCCACCCAAGCACCCACCAACAATACGGGTGCCAGACGCACCGCCCGCATCAAACCAGAGGCGGGTAGATGGGTGATACCGCCCTCGCCATCGGGAACTTGTTTGCTAGGACTTGGCCAATGGTAAAACGTCAAAAGGGCCGCTATCAACACCAGATAAGCCAGCACAATCATGAACAACACACCCTGCAAAGACCAGGGCAAGGCAGAGGCCAACAAAGGCCCAGACGCCATCGCCAAGCCCATAATGGTTTGGTAAATCGCCATAAACCGCCCCTCGTACCCGGTGGGCGCGTCTAGCGCAATCAGGGTCTCAGACAGGGTCCACACGGCTGCACCGGCCGCGCCTGCACACAGGCTTAGCGCACACCACACCCAGAAGGCGTCACTTAAGGCGTAGCCCCCTAACAAGACCGTTTCAAACAGCAGGCAAATGATAAAAAATCGCTTTAAGCCAAAGCGACGGGTCAGTCCTTGTAAAAAGGGAGTCACCAGCAAAATGGTGATAAACGGCATTGCGGCAAATATGCCAACCGCAACAGCACTCTCACCCCGCTGCGCCAATGCCAATACCAGCCTTGGGTTAAGCACCCAAAGCAGCATCACATAAATGCAAAAAACAACCGGAAAAAAGAAGTGTTTGAGCCGCACGGGATTCGTTATACAGAACAGGTATCGATAATCAAGATGAAAATGACCTCAACACCGATTATCCCTGCTGAAGCTTTGCACTGCGAATAAAATGCCTACCATGAGCTCAACCCTTCCTCCCTCTGCCCTGGTCAAAGAAATCCAGTCACGCCAAGATTACGACCCTAGCGCCAAGCAAAAAGCGGCCGCAAAAATATCGCGTATCCCCGTTAAGGTGGTGCAAGGCGAAGTACTTAAAAAGCCCGATTGGATTCGCGTCAAAGCCGGATCGCCCAGTACCCGCTTTTACGAGATCAAAGACATTTTACGAAGCAACAAGCTGGTGACGGTGTGCGAAGAAGCCTCTTGCCCCAACATTGGTGAGTGCTTTGGCAAGGGCACCGCCACCTTCATGATCATGGGCGATAAATGCACACGCCGTTGCCCATTTTGTGACGTAGGCCACGGCAGGCCCGACCCCCTAGACCCCAACGAGCCCATTAACCTGGCCAATACCATAGCCGCCTTAAAACTGCGCTATGTGGTGATTACCAGCGTAGACCGAGACGACCTGCGCGATGGGGGTGCTGGCCATTTCGTGGCGTGTATTCAAGAAATCCGCCAGCGTTCACCACAAACCCAAATTGAGGTGTTGGTGCCCGACTTTAGAGGGCGTGACGACCGGGCCTTAGAGATTTTGACGGCCGCGCCGCCCGATGTGATGAACCACAACCTAGAGACCGCGCCGCGCCTGTACAAAGAAGCCCGCCCCGGCTCGGATTACCAGTTCTCTTTGAACCTCTTAAAAAAATTCAAAGCCCGCCACCCCAGTGTGCCCACCAAGAGCGGCATCATGGTGGGTTTGGGTGAAACCGACGAGGAGGTGTTGCAGGTGATGGCCGATATGCGCGCGCACGACATCGACATGCTCACCATTGGCCAGTACCTGGCCCCTACTGCCTCGCATCTAACGGTAAAACGCTACGTGCACCCCGACACCTTTAAGATGTTTGAAGCCAAAGCCTACGAGATGGGGTTTAAGCACGCCGCCGTGGGTGCCATGGTGCGCTCTAGCTACCATGCCGACCAGCAGGCGCACGCGGCGGCATTGGGTGCGGTTTAACTTGGCGCGTTTGAATTGATGGGGCGATTGCCAAGGGCGATACCCGGGTCATGAAGCGACCAGCGCGGCTCAACCTCAAAAGCATAGTTCTTGGTGGCCACCTCAACCCCCGCTTGCAAGCGCATCGCGGCAGCCATCGCAATCATCGCGCCGTTGTCGGTACACAGTGACAACTCGGGATAAAACACGGCCATACCCCGCTCGTTGCAGGCCGCGTTCAATTGCTGGCGCAAAGCGCGGTTGGCACCCACGCCACCGGCTACAACCAAGCTATTCAAGCCGGTTTGCTTTAGGGCCTGCAAGGTTTTTTTGACCAGCACTTCTACAATCGCCGCCTGCGTGGACGCGGCGATGTCGGCGGCAGCGTGGGGCCACTGGTCGCCCAATTTTTTAACCTGCGTCATGACTGCAGTTTTTAGCCCCGCAAACGAAAAATCCAGATCGCCACTGTGCATCAAAGGCCGTGGAAACTTGAACGCTTGGGCGTTGCCTGTTTCTGCCAAACGCGACAAGGCGGCACCGCCTGGATAGTCCAAGCCTATGAGTTTGGCTGACTTGTCAAAGGCCTCACCGGCCGCGTCGTCGATCGACTCGCCCAGTAGGGTGTATTGGCCTACGCCGGTGACCTGCATGAGCTGGGTATGCCCACCCGATACCAAGAGCGCAATAAACGGAAACTGCGGGGCCTGTACGCTCAAAAAAGGCGATAGCAGATGGCCCTCCAAGTGGTGAACCCCTATCACCGGCTTATCCAAGGCGGCGGCCATAGCGCAGGCCACGCCAGACCCCACCAACAAGGCACCGGCCAAACCTGGCCCTTTGGTAAAAGCAATCACGTCTACCGCCGACAGCGGCATCCGGGCTTTGGCGAACACCTCGTCACACAGCGGCAAAACGCGCCTGATGTGGTCCCGGCTGGCCAGCTCAGGCACCACACCTCCGTAGGCTTGATGCATAGAAATCTGCGAGTACAGCGCATCAGCCAGCAACACCGGCCAGCCCACAGCGGGCACGCTCACCAGTGCCACGCCGGTTTCATCACAACTCGATTCAATGCCTAAAACAATCATGACGCGAGTGTATCGAACTGGCCACATCCCTTCGCCGTCCTGCCCTATCCCCACACCACCGATAATCTATTCATGACCATTTCAAGTTACATCAAAGCGATTGGCCGCGGCAAACAGGGAGCCAGAGATTTGAGCCGGGCCGACGCCGCTGCCGTGATGGGTGAGTTGCTAGACGGAAGGGTGGGCGATTTAGCGATGGGCGCATTTTGCATTGCCATGCGTGTTAAGGGTGAAACGCCCATCGAGATGGCCGGATTTCTGGATGCCATACACCCCCGATTGGCCCGCGTTGCGACCACGGGCCAAAAACCCACCGTGGTGATCCCCAGTTACAACGGCGCACGCAAACTGCCCTTGCTTACCCCGTTGTTGGCGCTTTTGTTGGCGCAAAAAGGTTTTTCGGTACTTATCCACGGTGCTCAATCCGAACGCACACGGGTGAGTACTTTGCAAGTGGGCCAGCGTTTGGGGATAAGGCCTTCCAATGATCTGTCACCCATTGCGGCGGGGCAGGTGCGTTACCTGCCTTTGGATGTGCTGCACGGCGGGCTGCACCGCCTGCTGATGGCCCGCTTTGAGATTGGCCTGCGCAACAGTGCCCACAGTTTGGTCAAACTGATGAACCCGGTGGCAGGCCCCGCGATTGTGGTGAGCAGTTACACCCACCCCGAATACTTGGACAGCATGACCGATACCTTTGCCTTGACTGGGCAAATGGCGTTTTTGTCCCGAGGCACCGAGGGCGAGTCAGCCGCAGACCCGCGCAAAATGCCGCGTATGGATGTATTTGTAGATGGCCAAGGGCAAACCCTGCAAGAGGCACAGGCCAGCACCAGCAAGGGGTCTGCCGACACACCCCATCCACTTGAGCACCTTCCCACTGGCACCGACCCGGCTGAAACGGCATATTGGATTGCGGCCGTGCTGGATGGACGCATCCCCCTGCCTGGGCCCTTGCAGCGCCAGATGGATTTGATTTGCGCCATGGGCCAAGGCTGATAGAGATTGGATATGGCGTCCGCTAACCCCCTCAACCCAGACGACTCCCATCAGTTTGACGTGGTGGTGATGGGTGGCGGCGCGGCCGGTCTGTTTTGCGCCGGGGCGGCGGGCCAGAGGGGCTGCAAGGTACTGGTGATAGACCACTGGGACAAGGTGGCCGAGAAAGTACGCATATCCGGCGGAGGCCGGGCCAACTTTACCAACCGCGAGGTACTGCCCCAAAACTTCATTAGCCAAAATCCGCATTTTTGCCGGTCTGCGCTGGCCCGTTATACGCCTGCCCATTTTTTGGAGTTGGTGCAGCGCTACGGCCTGCCCTTTCATGAAAAGCACAAAGGGCAGTTGTTTTTTGACCGTTCTGCCCAAGACTTGATTGAGATGCTGCTGGCCGAATGCGATAAAGGGGGGGTGACCCATTGGCGGCCCTGCAAAATTCAATCCGTCCAAGCCGATGCCGTCGCACCCAGCGAGGGGGACGACATGGTTCGCAAGGGTTATCGGCTACAAACCGACCGTGGCACTGTGCGCTGCCATGCCGTGGTGGTGGCCACCGGGGGCTTGTCCATCCCCAAAATAGGTGCGACCGACATAGGCTACCGATTGGCCCAGCAGTATGGGCTGCGTGTGGTGGCCCCCCGCCCGGCCCTGGTGCCTCTCACATTTGATGCCGCGCAT